>NZ_JAEPBH010000013.1 GCF_016632365.1 Tenebrionibacter intestinalis
GTGGTGGCGCATTATAGGGACTATTCCCGTGCTGGCAAGCGTTAATTGAAAAAACTTTACCATTCGCTTACTTTTCAGGCATAACGCTTAATTTACTGGCTTTTTGGGCGTTAACCGCGCAATTTCATGAGCGAAAACCGATACGTCTTTCCAGTCTGTATAAACAACTTCTTTACTTGTATCCGTCTCTCCGCCCGTCATTTTCATAATAAGGCGGATCATAAAACGGTCATACCATGTATAACGCGGATAGCGCAGCGCGCCTGCAAAAACAGAGCAAAAATCGGGGCGCCACGGGGAATCAAGCAAAAATTTACGCGTGTAGGCATTGGTCTGCGGTGAACGTTTCTGCGGTTTACGCGCCACAAGATTAACACTAAAAAACGCGCTCGCTCTGGCATTCAGCGCCACTGCATGCTTTTTCACAAAAGAAGCCAGCAAGGGATGAAAATGTCCGTACCGGATAGATGCGCCAATCACCACTTTATCGTAGCGCTGCCAGTCCAGGCGCTCGGTGTGATGGAGATCGAGCAGCGCCGTATCAATCCCGTTTTCCTGCAATTCTCTTGCAATGAAGGCCGCAATCTCCCGGGTTTGCCCATCCCGGGTTGAGAACAATATCAGGGTTTCCACATTCCTCTCCCTTTATTCGCGCCAGAAAGTTGGCGTAAACAGCACCAGCAGTGTGAACACCTCCAGCCGGCCAAACAGCATATTGGCAACCAGAATCCACTTCGCTATCGGGTTCATGCTGGCAAAGTTATCGGCTACCACGCCAAGACCCGGCCCAAGGTTGTTAAGCGTCGCCGCCACGGCGGCAAACGCAGAAAAATCATCAACGCCGGTCGCGATAATGGCCAGCATGCTGACAATGAACACCAGCGCATAGGCAGAGAAGAAGCCCCATACGGCTTCAAGTATGCGCTCAGGCAATGCGCGATTACCGAGTTTAATACTGTAAACAGCGTTTGGGTGAACCAGACGCTTAAGCTCCCGGTTTCCCTGCTTACACAACAACAGAATCCGAATGACTTTCAAGCCGCCGCCGGTTGAACCGGCACAGCCGCCAATAAAAGCAGAACAAAGCAATAATACCGGCAGGAATAGCGGCCAGCGGGCAATGCTGTCGGTCGTAAAGCCCGCGGTAGTGGCCATTGAGACAACCTGAAAAAACGCCTGATTCAGCGTTTGCGCCACAGATCCATAAACTTGATGAAACCAGAGTACCAGCATACAGATTACGACCAGCGAAAACTGCACCCCGATAAACATACGAAACTCCGGATCGCGCCAGTAAACACGAAGGTTACGCCCACTGAGCAAAGCAAAGTGCAGGCCGTAGTTACAGCCGGAAATCAGTAAAAATACGGCGATAATATTATTAATGGCAGGGCTGTCGAAGTATCCCACGCTGGCATCATGGGTAGAGAACCCACCGATAGCGATTGTGGAAAAACTGTGCCCAATAGCGTCAAAAGCGGGCATACCGGCGAACCACAGCGCCAGCGCGCAAGCCACCGTAAGCAGGACATAAATCAGCCACAATGTTTTCGCTGTCTCAGCGATACGTGGCCGCATTTTATTATCCTTGAGCGGACCGGGCATTTCGGCACGATAAAGCTGCAACCCGCCCACGCCAAGGATAGGGAGTATTGCCACCGCCAGCACAATGATTCCCATCCCCCCAAACCACTGCAGCATCTGGCGGTAAAATAAAATAGCATGGGGTAAGGAGTCCAGCCCGACAAGCGTTGTCGCTCCCGTCGTGGTCAATCCGGAAAAAGACTCAAAAAAGGCATCGGTAACCGAAAGATTTGGCCGCTCAGAGAAGATAAACGGCAGCGCGCCTACGCTGCCCAGCACCGTCCAGAACAGCGCAACAATCAGAAATCCTTCACGCGGTTTTAATTCATTTTTTTGATTCCGGTTCGGCCACCAGAGTATCAGACCGATAACAACGGCCACAAAAAACGTTTGAGTAAACGCGCGCCCTGCGCCATCGCGATAGATAAGCGCCACCAGCCCGGGAATAAACATCGTACCGGAAAAAAGGATAACCAACAGGCCCACAATTCGGGTTATGGCGCGAAAATGCATCTCAGCCGCTTCCTTTGAAGTCGAAAAATGTGAGGGAGGGATTATTATTCAACGGGCGATAAATACAATACGCCCCGACTCATATCCGCAAGCCGCGCTGAAAAATCCGCCGTCTGGTTGCGCGGCATCGCGACACGCAGGACGACCTCTACGCCAAAATGACTTCGCACAATCAGCCCCTCAAACTGTTTGAGCAACGCTTCAATGCCGGCCAGTAACGCATAATCACAGCGCAGGGTATATTCCGTCAGCGGCACTTTACGGCAGGTCGTCAACTGGCCTATCGCCTGCTGTACGCCGCCGCCGTATGCTTTAACCAGGCCGCCCGTACCCAGCCTGATACCGCCGTAATAGCGTACCACCACTGCGGTGATTTCTCCCACGCCGCTGCCCATCAGTTGCGCCAGTATCGGTTTTCCGGCGGTGCCGGCAGGCTCGCCATCGTCAGAAAACCCCAGTTTCTGAGAATCATCCGGCGCACCCGCCACCCACGCCCAGCAATGATGACGTGCGTCAGGATGATTAGCGCGCGCCCGGTCAACAAAGGCCTTCGCCGCTTCCAGGCCGTCGGTATGCGCCAATAGCGTAATAAAACGGCTTTTCTTGATTTCTTCCGTTACGCTTACCGGCGCCGCCGGTATCAGCCAACTATCCATCAGTCCAGCTTCAAATCCCGCGTCATATTTTCAACGCCGTTTTCATGAATAATAACGTTATCTTCTATGCGAATACCGCCGTATGGTTTCAGGGCATCGATCTTTCGCCAGTTGAAGTGCTTGCTATACTGGCCCTCACGCCACGGCCTAAGCAACGATTCGATAAAATAGATGCCAGGCTCAATTGTTAACACCATACCGGGCGCCAGTACGCGAGTGCAGCGCAGATAGGGATATTTCGCCGGAGCAGCCAGGTGGGCGCCGCTGTCATCCTGCATAAAACCGGCTACATCATGCACCTGCAACCCCAGCGGGTGCCCAATGCCGTGCGGCATAAACGGCCCTGTAATATTCGTTTCCACCAGGGCCTCTTCGCTCATACCAGAAACTATATCGTGGCGCAGCAGCAGCTTTGCGATACGCTGATGAAACTGCTCATGATACTCGGTATAGCGCACGCCAGCCTTCATCGTCGCGATGAGGGCCTGCTGCTCATCATTAACGTCTTTAATCAGCTTTGCAAAACCACTGTCGCCCTGCGCCGCCCAGGTGCGGGTCAAATCGGCGGCATAACCATTGTATTGCGCGCCAGCATCCAGCAGGAAACTGCGCATCTCAGCCGGCGCTTTGTGATCGAGGCGGGTATAGTGCAGCACGGCCGCATGTTCATTGAGCGCGACAATATTACTGTAAGGCACGTCGGTATCACGGTGGCCGGTTGCGGTCAAATAGGCCTGATTAATATCGAATTCACTCATGCCGGACAAAAACGCCTCATGCGCAGCGCGGTGGCCTGCCACCGCCGTTTTCTGCGCCTCGCGCATACAGCTCAGCTCATAATGGGTTTTATAAGCGCGATAATAGTGCAGATAATCAATCACGCCCTGCGGGTTAATATTTTTCGCAGAAATCCCAAGCTGTAGCGCGCGTTCAGGCACCGGGCCAATATAGGCGATATTGCCGCGCGAGGCAGGCAGCAAGCTGCCGATGCCGTCCGCTTTTGGCAACGCCGCCAGTTCAACGTCATCTGTCCAGAAACTTTTCGGCAGCGGTTCTACGTTGTGCCAGTAATCAACCGGCAGGTAAAACCACAGTTTCGGTTTGCTTACGCCATCTACCAGCAGCCAGCAGTTGGGTACCTGTGTAACCGGCACCCAGGCTTTGAATTGCGGGTTCACGTTGAAAGGATAAGGATGGTCGTCAAGAAAAACATTAAACAGCTCACCTGAATGAATCAGTAGTGCGTCAAGGTTAAAGCGCGCAAGCACGTTGCGAGTCCGTTCCTGTAGCGTTGCCAGATGTGCTTTGTACTGTTCAGTCAACGAATCCATAATCCACCCTTCTGTTTTTACCTGTAAGCTCCCCGCATCTTAGCACAGCCAACGTGGCGCAGAGTGATTTCAACTATACGTGATCGCCACTACAAATAATCAAACTTAAATTTGCATTTTTTTAACAAAAAAACCACACTCCGTTTCATCTGGTAAGACCAGATCTCATTGCTGGTTTCAGGAGACTGACATGCTCTATCAAGGCGAAACGCTGCACCTCAACTGGCTGGAAGACGGCATTGCCGAACTGGTCTTCGATGCTCCCGGCTCGGTAAACAAGCTCGATACCGCTACCATCGCAAGCCTGTCTCAGGCGCTTGATGTACTTGAAAATCAAACCGGTCTGCGCGGCCTGTTGCTGCGTTCTGCCAAAGCCGCGTTTATCGTCGGCGCAGATATCACCGAATTTCTCGGGCTGTTCCAGGCGCCTGCCGCTCAGTTTGCCGAGTGGTTACGCTTTGCCAACGGCGTTTTCTGCCGCCTGGAAGATCTGCCGGTACCCACGCTTTGCGCCATGAACGGCTATGCGCTGGGCGGCGGTTGTGAATGCGCGCTGGCTACAGACTACCGCATCGCTACTGCGGATGTCCGAATCGGCCTGCCGGAAACGAAACTCGGCATCATGCCGGGGTTTGGCGGTTGCGTGCGTCTGCCGCGGCTACTGGGCGCCGACAGCGCGCTGGAAATCATCGCCGCAGGTAAAAATATTAATGCCGCCGATGCGCTCAAGCGCGGCCTGGTGGATGCCGTAGTCACGCCCGAAAATATGTACGCCGCCGCGCTCGGCATGCTGCGCCAGGCTATCGCAGGCGATCTTGACTGGCAGACCAGGCGCGCGCCCAAATACCAACCGTTAACGCTAAGCAATATCGAGGCGGCCATGTGCTTCTCCACCGCCAAAGCAATGGTGATGCAAGTTGCAGGCAAGCACTACCCCGCGCCAATAACCGCAGTAAAAACTATAGAAGCCGCTGCGGGACTGGGGCGTGATGATGCGCTGGAGCTGGAGAATAAAAACTTTGTGCCTCTGGCGCGCTCTGATGAAGCGCGCGCGCTGGTAGGTATATTCCTTAACGATCAATATCTCAAAGGGCTGGCGAAAAAGTTAACCCATAATGTGGAACCACCACACCGGGCCGCCGTATTGGGCGCTGGCATTATGGGCGGCGGCATCGCTTATCAGTGCGCGTGGAAAGGCGTACCCGTGCTGATGAAAGATATCAGCGATAAGGCGCTGGCGCTCGGCATGCGCGAGGCCAGTAAGCTACTTAACAGGCAGCTTGAACGCGGCAACATCGACGGCCTGAAGCTGGCGAATGTGATTACAACTATCCAACCAACGCTGGACTACAGCGGCTTTGAACATGTTGACGCGGTTGTGGAAGCCGTAGTGGAAAACCCGCAAGTGAAAAAGACGGCACTGGCCGAACTGGAAGGAAAAGTCAGGCCGGACACGATTATCGCCTCTAACACCTCAACGATTCCTGTCAGCGAGCTGGCAAGCGTACTGCAGCGCCCGGAAAACTTTTGCGGCATGCATTTCTTCAACCCAGTGCATCGCATGCCGTTGGTTGAAGTTGTTCGCGGTGAAAAAACCTCGCAGGCGACTATCGCCCGCGTTATTGCCTGGGCCAGCAAAATGGGCAAAACACCGGTCGTTGTTAACGACTGCCCCGGATTTTTTGTTAACCGCGTGCTGTTCCCTTACTTCGCCGGATTTAGTCAGCTTTTGCGTGATGGCGCAGATTTCCGCCAGATTGACGAGGTGATGGAGAAAAAATTCGGCTGGCCGATGGGGCCGGCGCAGTTGCTGGATGTCGTCGGCATTGATACAGCGCACCATGCGCAGGCGGTCATGGCAGCTGGTTTTCCGCAGCGTATGAATAAAAATTACCGCGACGTTATCGATGCAATGTTTGATGCCGGACGCTACGGCCAGAAAAACGCTAAGGGCTTCTGGCGCTATGAAGACGATAAAAAAGGCAAACCGCGCCGTGTGGAAGATGCGGATACCGACGCGCTGCTGGCCGGCATTTCACAGCCGCGCCGCCGCTTCAGCGATGAAGAGATTATTGCTCGGATGATGATTCCGATGGTTAACGAAGTGGTCCGCTGCCTTGAAGAGGGCATTATTGACAGCCCGGCAGAAGCAGATATGGCCCTGGTTTACGGTCTCGGTTTTCCACCTTTCCACGGCGGCGCTTTCCGCTGGCTGGATACCCTGGGCTGCGCGCGCTTTCTGGATATGGCCCAGCAGTATCGCCAGTTGGGCGCGCTCTATGACGTAACCGACGGACTACGCGACAAAGCGCAGCGCCACGATACATATTATCCCCCCGTCGCTCCGGCACAGCCGGTCAGCGCAGCGAAACAGGCCTGAGGAGCGAGCTATGGAAAAGGTTGTCATTGTTGATGCAATACGCACCCCGATGGGCCGTTCAAAAGAGGGCGCATTTCGTCACATGCGGGCGGAGGATCTCTCTGCTCATCTGATGCGCGGCCTGCTGGCGCGTAACCCAGCGCTGGATGCACATACGCTTGACGATATTTACTGGGGCTGTGTACAGCAAACGCTGGAGCAGGGTTTCAATATCGCGCGTAATGCGGCGCTGCTCGCCGACATTCCTGTTACCGTACCCGCCGTGACGGTAAATCGTCTGTGCGGTTCCTCTATGCAGGCGTTACACGATGCGGCGCGCGCCATCATGACCGGCGACGCGCAAATCTGCCTTGTGGGCGGCGTGGAGCATATGGGCCACGTGCCGATGCATCACGGCGTCGATTTTCATCCCGGGTTGGGACGAACTGTGGCAAAAGCAGCGGCCATGATGGGCCTGACGGCGGAAATGCTGGCGCGAATGCACAGCATCAGCCGTGAGATGCAGGACGCCTTCGCGGTACGTTCGCATCAGCGCGCATGGGCCGCTACGCAGGCCGGGCGTTTCAGAAATGAGATCCTGCCGACAACAGGCCACGATGCCGCTGGCGCACTGGCATCTTTTGCACGTGATGAAGTCATTCGCCCGGATACCAGCCAGCAAAGCCTTGCCTCACTGAAGCCCGCATTCGATCCCGTTAACGGTACCGTGACGGCTGGCACATCTTCCGCGCTTTCCGACGGCGCTGCCGCGCTGCTTGTCATGAGCGAATCCCGCGCAAATGCGCTGGGACTCACGCCAAAAGTAAGGATACGTTCAATGGCCGTGGTGGGCTGCGATCCGTCAACGATGGGTTACGGACCGGTACCCGCATCAAAAACGGCGTTAAAAAAGGCCGGTTTGAGCATAAATGATATCGACCTGTTTGAGATGAACGAAGCATTTGCCGCCCAGATTCTGCCGTGCATTAACGATCTGGGGCTTATGGATAAAATCGATGAGAAGGTAAACCTGAACGGCGGCGCAATTGCGCTTGGTCATCCGCTGGGCTGCTCGGGCGCGCGTATTACCACGACATTGATTCATCAGATGCTGCGCCAGGACGTGCAGTTTGGGCTTGCGACGATGTGTATCGGACTGGGCCAGGGGATTGCAACCGTCTTTGAGCGCGCCTGAAGCGCGCCGGTTATTCAGGCTGAAGTACCGTTTTTCCCGCCTCCCGGAGGCGGGCTTTTTACCGCTTCAGATAAATGAAAAAGCGTCACCGAACATACGGTCTTCACGCGCGTCGCGTTCTTCGCAGAATAGCTCGCGCGCAATTTTCGCCATTTCAAAACGCCCGGCAATATAGATATCGCACTCCGCCAGCGAACCGTAATCCTGCATCACAGCGCTGACTACTGTGCCAGTTCGCCCACGCCAGCCTTCTTCCGGCTGCTCCACTACAGCTTCAATACGCAGCCCCGGATGGACCAGAGATAGCGCTTCCAGTTCGCCCAGATCGTAGAGGTGCTTACTCTGACGCCCCCCCCAGTAAAGCGCAATTTGGCGCTGTGGGTTGCGCTCCAGCGCGCTGAGCAAAATAGAGCGTACATAAGAAAACCCGGTGCCGCCGGCAACCAGCACCAGAGGACGTTCTTCTTCCTCACGAAGCCAGGCGTCGCCGTGTGGGATATCGACTTCGATTTCCTGACACGCCAGTATGCGCTCCATCACCGCCATCGCGTACAAATTCAGTTCAGACGCACCGATATGCAGCTCGATAAACTGGTGCTCTGATGGCGTGGACGCCATTGAAAATGGGCGCTTATCGCGCTCGTCCATTACGACCATCAGATACTGACCTGCGCGAAAAGAGACGGCGCTTTCTGGCTTCAGGCGAACCCGATAGACAGTATCGGTAATCGCATCCACCGATGCCACTTTACAGCTTAAGATTGTCATGCGCTCCCTCTGTCAGATCGTCAAAATAGAACCCCGGAGCGAAGCGGCCTGCTCCGCAGCCGTTACTTAAAAATCGCCAGCTCATCCCAGAGCGCATCAACGCGCGCCGTTACCTGCGGATCTTTCCTGATAGGTTGGCCCCATTCACGGTTCGTTTCACCCGGCCACTTGTTGGTCGCATCCAGCCCCATCTTCGACCCCAGACCGGAAACCGGCGAAGCGAAATCCAGATAATCAATTGGCGTATTCTCAACCAATACCGTATCACGCGCCGGATCCATGCGCGTGGTCATTGCCCAGATTACGTCGTTCCAGTCACGTGCGTTGATGTCCTCATCGCACACAATCACAAATTTGGTGTACATAAACTGGCGCAAAAAAGACCATACGCCCATCATTACCCGCTTAGCGTGTCCCGCATACTGCTTTTTCATCGTAACGACGGCCAGACGGTATGAGCACCCTTCCGGCGGCAGGTAGAAATCAACAATTTCCGGGAACTGCTTTTGAAGAATAGGCACAAACACTTCATTGAGCGCCACGCCGAGCACCGCAGGCTCATCCGGCGGCCGCCCGGTGTAGGTAGAATGATAGATGGCGTCGTGACGGCGCGTAACGTGAGTGACGGTAAATACCGGGAAGCTATCCACTTCGTTATAGTAGCCTGTGTGGTCGCCATATGGCCCTTCCGGCGCCGTTTCACCCGGTTCAATGTAACCTTCGAGAATAATTTCCGCGCTGGCCGGCACTTCAAGATCGTTAGAAAGGCATTTCACGACCTCGCTCTTCGTACCACGCAGCAACCCGGCAAACGCATATTCCGATAGCGTATCCGGCACGGGCGTCACCGCGCCGAGAAGAGTCGCCGGATCGGCGCCCAGTGCGACAGAAACAGGGAAACGTTCGCCCGGATGGGCTGCACACCACTCCTGAAAATCCAGCGCGCCGCCGCGGTGAGACAGCCAGCGCATAATCAGCCGGTTCTTACCCAACAACTGCTGGCGATAGATCGCCAGATTTTGCCGCTCTTTTTGCGGCCCACGCGTCACCACCAGGCCCCACGTAATCAGCGGCGCAGCGTCCTGCGGCCAACATTGCATAATGGGAATTTGAGTCAGATCAACCTCGTCTCCCTGCTGAACCTGCTCCTGGCACGGCGCGCTGCGCAGCCGCTTCGTCGGCATATTCAACACTTGCTTATATTGCGGAAGCTTATCAAAAAGATCCCGAAACCCTTTAGGCGGTTCAGGCTCTTTCAGGAACGCCAGCAATTTACCTACCTCACGCAGCGCAGCGACGTCATCCTGCCCCATCCCCATCGCCACGCGTTTTGGCGTTCCAAATAAATTACACAGCACCGGCATATCGTAGCCAACCGGATTTTCAAAGAGCAGCGCCGGCCCCCCCGCGCGCAGCGTGCGGTCAGCAATTTCTGTCATTTCCAGATGAGGATCGACGGGCAACGTGATGCGCTTTAGTTCGCCCTGTTGCTCAAGCAGCGCAAGAAACTCGCGTAAATCATGATATTTCATATGTGATATAAGCCTTTGGTTGATCGCGCCATTATACGGCCTTCGGCGCGCGGGTGCTGTAATTTTGTTAAAGCGACGTAAAATCGCAGCGCCGCCGCGTCGCGCCTGTTCTGCCATAAGCCAATGCGCTCTATCGCTTCGCAGGGCGTTTTGTTATGCTTTCGCGCCTGATTCTTCGATAGTGGGCCACTATGCAAACCTGGTATTTGCTGTACTGCAAACGGGGCCAGTTGCTGCGTGCTAAAGAGCACCTGGAACGACAGTCCGTAAATTGCCTGACGCCGATGATCACGCTGGAGAAAATCGTGCGTGGAAAGCGTACAGCCGTTAGCGAACCTTTGTTTCCAAACTATCTGTTTGTCGAATTCGATCCTGAAGAAATTCATACTACTACGATCAATTCCACTCGCGGCGTCAGCCATTTTGTGCGTTTTGGCATGCACCCTGCGATCGTTCCTGATACGGTAATTTACGATCTTATACATTACCAGCCGCTGAGCGTCGACGATCCGCAAACCCCCTGGCCCGGCGATAGCGTGATGATTACAGAGGGAACATTTGAAGGATTTGAAGCCATCTTTACCGAACCAGACGGCGAAACACGCTCTGTATTGCTGCTAAATTTACTCAACCGCAAGGTTCTGCAATCCATTAAAAACACCGACTTTCGAAAGCTTTAGTCCCTTTTTCAAAAAACTACGCCGAACAGTCGCCGCACATTCTCATCAATGGTTTGTTCCAGCCACGCTTTATCCTCACCACGCCAGCCTGCCACTTGTGTCAAAATGTGCGCAAGAAACGCAGGCTCATTACGTCGCGAAACGGGTTTTGGTTTTATATCGCGCGCAAGCAGCCAGGGCGCATCCGTTTCCAGCATCAAACGTTGCGCCGGGATTGTCGGCAGCAGCGCGCGCAGCCCCAGGCCTCGCCGCTCGTCGCACACCCAGCCGGTAATTCCCAGAAACAGACCACGTTCCAGACATGCCCGCGCCTCTTCAGACGTACCGGTAAAACAGTGTAATACTGCGCCCGGCAGCTTATCCAGCCACGGATCGAGCAGCTTAATAAAATGAGAATGCGCTTCCCGACAGTGCAGGAAAACCGGCATCGATAGCTCAGCCGCCAGCGCCAATTGCGCGCTGAATGCGCGTTTCTGCGCCTGTGGCGTGGAATAATTGCGGTTGTAATCCAGCCCACATTCGCCAATCGCTACAACTCGCGGATGGGCTGCGAGCTGACGCAGCCGCTGCTCGCCTTCATCGCTCCAGCGGCTGGCATCATGCGGATGCACGCCCGCTGTACTCCAACAGGAGGGATAACGCAACGCCAGCGCCAGCGCCGCTTCGCTCTCCGCTACGCTTGTGCCGGTCAGCAGCATACCATTGACGCCCGCCTCCCTGGCGCGAAGCAAGACCGCATCGCGATCCTGATCAAACCGCGAACTGGTCAGGTTAACGCCAATATCGAACATATATTTTTCCTGTAAAAAACCGCCCCGTAGGGCGGTTCCAGCGTATTGACAAAGAAGGAAAAAACGGGGTTTTTCCTTCTTCGTGGTAAGCAGGCGAAAATCAATACATTGATTTTCCTTATTTTTTATTGTGTCCATCTATCCTGTTTGAGACAGGATGGGGTTTGTCAGCAGCCTCAAACCGCCCTGCGGGGCGGTTCTTAGTATTACTCTTTCGGCGCAACGGCGGTTTCTTTTTCCTCGTCTTCTTCCTGTACAGGCCGACGCTTGCCGGTATAAAAACGAGAAAAGAAAATACCGATTTCAAACAGGCAATACATCGGTATCGCCAGCAGCGTTTGCGAAAACACATCTGGCGGCGTCAACAGCATTCCAATAACAAACGCGCCGACTAAAATATAAGGACGTTTTTTCTTCAGGTCTTCCGGCGTGGTGACACCCAGCCAACACAGCAGTACGATAGCCACCGGCACCTCAAAAGAGACGCCAAAAGCCATGAACAGCGCCATGACGAAGTCAAGATAGTTAGCAATATCCGTCGAGACGACGACGCCTGCCGGCGCTGTTTTCGTCAGGAAGCCAAACGCCAGTGGAAAAACCACAAAGTAGGCAAACGCCATCCCGATATAAAACAACAGCGTGCTCGAAACCAGTAGCGGCACGACCAGACGACGTTCATGCTTATACAGCGCAGGCGCAATAAATGCCCAGACCTGATAAAGAATGACCGGTGCCGACAGGATAATTGACACCATAATAGTCAGCTTAATGGGCGTAAAAAACGGCGAAGCCACGTCGGTGGCGATCATCGTCGAGCCCTGAGGCAATTGCGCGATTAGCGGCGCGGCAACCAACTGATAAATATCATTAGCAAAGTAAACCAGCGCCAGGAAAATCACCAGTATTGCGATGATGCTGTTTAGCAGCCGCTTGCGCAGCTCAATGAGGTGAGTAATTAACGGTTGAGTATCTTCGACGGCCATGTTCAGGACTTATCATTCTGGGATTGGGAAGAAACGCCGCTGTCTGTCGTCGCTTCCTGCACGGGCGCTTTGTGCGCCATCGCAACATCCGACGCGACGCAGGATGCCTGCGGTTTCGCAGCAGGCGCATCAGGCGCTTGCTGAGGGGCGCCAGCCTGATGCGCCGCTGCCGCTGGCGTGGCGCCTTCATGACTGTCCGGAGCATTTTTTACCTGCGGATTATGGATAGTATGAGCTTCATCGCTCGCTTTTTCCAAATCATCCACAGAGTAAGAACGCTTCATCGCTTCCGCCGCCTGGCGTAATTCATTCATGGACGCCTTCAGTTCGGGCGTCAGGTTATCCATACTCGCTTTTTCTACCTTTTTCAGGCTGTCCTGTAGCTCCTGGAGCTTAAGCTCCTGGCTGAGCTCATTTTGTACCGTTGTCGCCAGAGAGCGCAGTGCGCGAATCCAGCCCGCAACGGTTTTCACCGCGACCGGTAGACGCTGCGGCCCCAACACAATCAGGCCGATAATAAATACCAGGACCAGTTCGCCAAAGCCTATATCAAACACGAATTACACCCGGTCTTTGTCGTGGTTTTTTGCTTCTTCCTTACTTACGCTCTCCTGCGATTTCTCAGATAGAGATTTCGCTGAGAAATCAGCATCTTCACCCTGCTGCTGCGTGGAGTTAGATTTACCCTCGTCGTCGCTCATCGCTTTCTTGAAGCCTTTGATTGACGCACCCAGATCGGAGCCGAGCGACCCCAGCTTTTTAGTGCCGAACAGCAGCACAACGATAACGGCAATGATAATCAACTGCCAGATACTGATTCCACCCATATGATTCCTCAGAGATGCTTATAACGCTGCGGGCCTTCAGCGCGCAGACGGACTGTAAAGACGTTAATCAGGTAGTACGCACCCAGCCAATCAGCCACGCAAAGCCGCCGCCGGCTACAAACCAGGCAGGGAACCATCCCCACTCAGGCTTGTTGATTAACAATAAGGTACCGCTCAATATCAGCGTCGCCCCAATGCCCAGCAGATAACGTGCCTGTCCCTGCCGGTTGCGGCTAACCTGAATTTCCTGGGCGATTTTATCAACACTGTGCTGCAATTGCTTGCCCTGGCGCAAACTGTCGTACACCAGTTCAGGTAACTGAGGCATTTTTTCCACCCAGAACGGCGCTTTTTCCTTCAGCGAGCGTAACAACGCCGGGATCCCGACCTGATCCTTAATCCAGGTCTCCAGGAATGGCTTCGCCGTTTTCCATAAATCCAGTTGCGGGTAAAGCTGGCGGCCCACGCCTTCCACATAAAGTAACGTTTTCTGCAACAGCACCAGTTGCGGCTGCACTTCCATATTAAAGCGGCGCGCGGTGTTAAACAGATTCAGCAGGACGTGTCCAAAGGAAATTTCCGACAGCGGCTTTTCAAATATAGGTTCGCAGACAGTACGGATGGCAAACTCAAACTCTTCCACGTTCGTGTCAGAAGGCACCCAGCCGGAATCCACGTGCAGTTCCGCCACTTTACGGTAATCACGGTTAAAAAACGCAATAAAATTTTCCGCCAGATAACGTTTATCGTCTTTGTTAAGCGACCCGACGATGCCGCAGTCAATACCGATATACTGCGGATTTTCAGGATGTTCGTAGCTAACAAAAATATTACCCGGGTGCATATCGGCATGAAAAAAGCTGTCACGAAACACCTGCGTAAAAAACACCTGCACGCCACGCTCGGCCAGAAGCTGCATATTCGTGCCGTTTTTTTCAAGCATTGCGACATCCGAAACCGGAATGCCGTAAATACGTTCCATCACCATCATGCCCTGGCTACAGTAGTCGGAATAGACTTCGGGCACGTAGAGCAGCGGGCTGTTGTCAAAATTTCTACGCAACTGGATAGCATTTGCTGACTCTCGCAGCAGATTTAACTCATCAATCAGCGTTTTTTCATATTCACGCACGACTTCCAGCGGACGCAGGCGACGCCCATCCGGCAGCAGGCGCGGCACCCAGCCGGCCAGACGATAGATTAGCCGCATATCGGCCTTAATAACCGGCAGGATATCGGGGCGGATAACTTTGATAACGACGTCTTTACCGTTTTCTTTCAGACGCGCGGTATGCACCTGGGCAATAGAAGCGGACGCCAGTGGGTTGATATCAAAATCATCGAACCAGCTTTCCACGCAAACATCGCCCATAGCCTTTTCAATTTGCTTTTTCGCCAGCCTGCCGTCAAACGGCGCTACGCGATCCTGCAACATAGCCAGTTGATCGGCAATTTGCGGCGGGAACAGATCGCGACGCGTAGACAGCATTTGCCCGAATTTAATCCATACCGGCCCCAAATGCTGCAGCGCCAGACGTAAACGTTCGCCAGCTGGCTTATCTTTATGGCGATTCGGTAACCAGAACAGCATTCGCCGCCAGATTCGCAACGCCAGCGTAATGCGCGTTTTCGGGATAAGTTCATCAAGCCCATAGGTTAAAAAGGTCCTGATGATGAAATAGAGGCGCCGTAATTCTCCTGGCGTCATTTATCCTCCAGACAATCCAGCCGTTCTATCAGTGCCTCAACGTCGCGCGCCAGCGCATCGGTTTCTTCAACAAACCACGCCACCTCAAGCGGCCCGGGTGCCAGGCGCCACTCTTCCGTCAGCGCCTCAGCCAGATAGCGTTGATTACGGGCAACACGCTTTTTTAAAAAGCGGCCGCCGCCGCGCAACAGCTTACCGATACCTTCTGCGGCGATATCACCCACCCAGGGCGCGAGCAATTCAGCCGGATCCAGCTCCGCCATATCAATCAGCGCAACAAGGTTTTGCACAACCTGAAGATCGCCGTCAACTTCCAGTTCGCCGCTTTTGATAAGCTGGGCCAGTTGCTGCCTGTCGCGCAGTTTCGCCAGCGTCGAGAGTCTTGTAATGACAACACAATCCGCATCCCCTTCCCAGTTGCCGGACACATCAATCTGCTGTTCGCTAAACACCAGCGCCAGCGGAGCGCCGGACTCTCTTAAAGAGAGTTTTAATACTTTTCCCTTAAGGCGCTGACGGGGTGATTTAAGCGCATCGTCGCGCCACAAAAAGACGTTCAGTAGCTTTTCTGCCGTCGCGGTAATCAGAGGAGGCGTTACTGGCACGGTACGCTCTCCTTAGAATTTAAAGCCGCGATGCAGGGCAACGATGCCTGCCGTCAGGTTGTAGTAAGACGTATTTTCAAAGCCAGCCTCTTCCATCATAGCCTTCAGAGCGTCCTGATCGGGATGCATACGGATAGACTCCGCCAGATAGCGATAGCTGTCAGCATCCTGAGCGACCACTTCGCCAATGCGCGGGAGGATATGGAAAGAGTAAGCGTCGTAGGCTTTACTGAGTGGTTCGATAATCGGTTTGGAAAACTCCAGCACCAGCAGGCGGCCGCCGGGCTTAAGCACGCGAAACATTGAACGCAGCGCCTTTTCTTTATCGGTGACGTTACGCAGGCCAAAAGATATCGTAATGCAGTCAAAGGCATTATCGGGAAACGGGAGCGTTTCAGCGTTAGCCTGTACATAATTTACATTACCCACCACGCCCAGATTGCGCAGCTTTTCACGGCCCATTTTCAGCATTGAGGCATTGATATCCGCCAGCACGACTTCACCGGTTTCACCCACCAGGCGAGAAAATTTTGCGGTTAAATCCCCGGTACCGCCAGCCAAATCAAGCACACGCTGGCCGCGACGCACGCCGCTGCAATCAATAGTGAAGCGTTTCCATAAACGATGAATGCCAAACGACATCAGATCGTTCATAACGTCATATTTTGCCGCCACAGAGTGAAACACCTGCGCAACCATATCGGCTTTCTGCTCCCGGGCAACGGTTTTAAAGCCAAAATGCGTCGTTTCCTGCGAGTCTTCAACCATCTCAGTGCCTGCTCAGTAATCATTTGATTGATGAAGTGTAACAGATTGGGCTTAATTGCCCTACGGTTCGCCCTGCCTGGCGCATGCGGCAATATATGGAAATATGCCGAGTGTAATGAATGCCGTTAGTCGCCATTCAGCCCTCGTTTACCCGCTGCGGCACGTCGTATGCGCCCTGCGGTAGCGGCGTTGCGTCATTGTGACTCTGACGGGCGCCGGCGGCAACGCCCGGGTCGATTTCACGCTTTACTTCCACGCCAAGCTCGCGGAACGCTTCTGCCTGCGCCAGCATATTACCACGCCCGCTCGCCAGCTTTTTCATCGCCTGCCGGTAATTATCCTGCGCCCGTTCCAGCCCCTGGCCGACGGCAGACATATCGTCAACAAAGAGCCGCATCTTGTCATAAAGCCGCCCGGCACGTTCAGCAATTTGTTGCGCATTACGGCTTTGGTGTTCATAACGCCACAAATTGGCGATGGTACGCAGCGCCACCAGCAGCGTCGTTGGGCTGACTAACATAATATTACGCTGCAACGCCTCGCTGACAAGCTCCGGCTGACGGTCGATAGCCGCAAGAAAAGCGGGTTCAACAGGAATAAACATCAGAACATAGTCCAGCGATCGCAGCCCCGGTAGCTGCTGATAATCTTTACGACCCAGCGTTCTTATGTGATTACGCACCGAGGCGATATGCTCATTAAGCGCGGCTTCACGTACACAATCCTCTTCAGCGTTGAAATAGCGCTCCCAGGCCACCAGCGTCATTTTGGCGTCAATGACCACATCTTTGCCCTGCGGCAGGCGCACGATAACGTCCGGTTGCATGCGGCTACGGTCGTCAAGCTGGATATTCACCTGCGTTTGGTACTCATGACCCTCGCGCAATCCTGATGCTTCCAGCACCTTCGCCAGCACCACTTCGCCCCAGTTCCCCTGGGTTTTGTTGTCGCCTTTGAGCGCCCGCGTGAGGTTTACCGCTTCCTGGGCCATCTGAGCATTCAGTTGCTGAAGCTGGCGAATTTCATGGGCCAGCGTGTGACGCTCCCGCGCCTCCTGCCCGAAGCTATCCTGCACCTGGCGACGAAACCCATCAAGCTGTTCGCGCAACGGCGACAATACCGCATGCAGGCTAAGGCGGTTCTGTTCGTCTACCCGACGATTGCTCTGTTCAAAAATGCGGTTAGCAAGATTTTCAAACTGCTCGCTCAGGCGCTGCTCGCTGTTTAACATTTGCCGCACTTTCTCTTCGGCATTCATGCGCGTCTCCTCCAGCCGCGTGGTGATTTCACGCAGATCGGCCTCCTGTACGCGGTTGATTTCCATCTGATGACGCAGCTCGTTATTCAGTTGCGCGCACTCGTCACGCCAGCGTTCGCCCAGGGCTAACTGCTGGCGCGTCGCCATAAGCTCGCCGTAGATATCGCGCTGCTCTTCCTGCACCAGCGCCAGGCGCTGCGCTGCGCGCAGACTCGCGCCAAGCCAGCCGATTCCGACGCCCGCCAGGGCCACTGCCGCAATAAGAACCAGGGAGAAATCCAAAACGCCTCCAGAGCGCGTGATTAACGTTAAGCGTGTATATGAGCGGTAAAATAAAAGCGGGCTGTATAGATGTCCAGATAAAAAGCTACAAATGCGGCATGCCGCGCAGGCTATAAAGGCGCTTAAACATAACGTCGCGCCATGCTGCGACGCAGCGCGCAATTAATTCTCATACAATGAAAAACGCCCGATGGAACATCAGGCGTTTTATCACAGTAAAAAATGCGCCGTTACGCCAGGTCAGTTATCAATCAGTCGGGTTTTAATGGCGCCGTCACGCACGCCCTCGGCAATAAAGAATGGCACCCCTAACCTCCACTGCCCTGCCTTCACGCCCGCGTCATAACGGTACTCATTGTCCTCCATTATCAGTATAACCGGCTGCGTCGCGCCATCGGGCAGCGCCGATATGCCGCCCAGCGCGGAATACCCCGCATTGCTGCCTACATGGAACGTATCAGCAGGCCAGCGCACCGTTTCGTGCGCAGGCCAGGGCTGCGCATCAGCGAAACCAAACAATTCATCATGGCTTAGCAAGCTTTGCTTTACTGTTGACCACAGTACGCTTCTGAGAAAATATTGATCGGTAAAGCGCGCGCTGCCCTGATACTGCGCGATAAATCCGCGCATCAGGCCGTCAATATCCGGGATAACGCCTGTGCATCCACCCCACATCCCCGCCAGCAGCAGTTCAGTGTGGGTAAAATAGTCGCGCATATGGTGAAAAAAGTAAGTCGAGGACTGCCACGCCTCGACCGCAGCCTGTTCGCGCTCGGAGAGTAGCGAATCAGCGTCACGCACAATAAAGCGATCGATGTTCGGATCGCTTGCTGCCAGAAAACGCCACAGCGTGGGAAACAGACTATTTTCCGCGCTCATGTCCACCAGTTGCGCCCCATGCTCACGCAAACGCCGCCACACGTGCTCCGGCACGGAGTTGTCAAGGTAGACGCGGCACGTCCAGTGAGGAAACAGTTCGCGCGCTACTTGCGCATTTTTGACCATCGTTTCACAGTAGCGCGGCTGCGCGCCGTATAAGCTAAAGGAAATGATGTTTTTTTGCGGATGCCGGGCATCAAATGGTTTCGGCGCCGTTTCGGGCAGTGGTATTGCGGGCGTCTGGCTGAAGCGGGCGTCGGCCAGATTCAGCGACTCACAGCCGTAACGGCGCACTTCATCGAATTTATTCAGCCAGCCACAGGCTTCCGTGAAACCATCCAGCCAGGTTTCCGATGCCGTATCGCGCTGCGGTGACTGATAGATACGACGGTACGTTTTATAGGCCTTGTCGTATTCCTGCAACCGCATCAAACAGAGCGCGTAATCACTTCTGATTTGCAGATTATTCGGCATTTCAGCCAACACGCTTTCACAGCAGCGCGCGGCTTGCGCATAATCCTGCTGTGCCATAGCCGAGCGAAAGCGCGCCGCCATGTTATTAAGTCTGTCCTGCGCTTTGGCGTTGTTTTGCGTATTGCGCGCCCCTGCGGCGCGGCGCTGTGGAAAAGTAGAACGCATCCCTGGAACCTTTTTTTGTTTATCTGATAAATCCGCATTCCGCGCATTCAAAATACGCCCATACGTTATATCAGACGGCGTGCGGCCTCCACTACGATTTTCACCGCGTGGCTTTCGGTCTGCTTCATGGTTGCGGCATCCGGTATTTCCTGCTGGGTGCGGTTGACGATAACACCCGCGATCATCCCGGCCCTTAACCCCTGGCTGGCGCACTGAGTGAGCAGCGTGGCAGACTCCATTTCATAGTTCATCACTCCCATCTGCTGCCATTCTTCCATTGATCCCTGAAAACGGCGCACTACACGGCCTGAGAACGTATCGTAACGCTCCTGGCCTGGATAAAACGTATCCGAAGACGCGGTAACGCCTACATGTGTACTGACGCCCACGGTTTTTGCCGCCTCAACCAGCGCAGTCGTACAGGCAAAATCCGCCACCGCCGGATATTCCACCGGTGCGAAATGGAGACTGGCGCCGTCCAGGCGAACAGACGCCGTAGTCACCAGCACATCGCCAACATGGATGTGCGGCTGAATAGCCCCGGTAGTTCCCACGCGCAGGAAGGTGCGAATGCCCAGTTGCGCCAGTTCTTCAACCACAATTGACGTTGAGGGGCCGCCAATGCCCGTGGAACAAACAATCACTGTCTTGCCGCTCAGCTCCGCGCGCCAGGTCGTAAATTCACGGTGCGCAGCCAGCTTTACCGGGTTACTCATCAGCGCCGCTATCTTTTCCACACGTTCAGGATCGCCGGGCACTATAGCCAGCGTCGCGCCCTGTAAAGCGCTTTTGGTAAGGCCAAGATGAAAAACGTCAGACACAGACATGACAGGCTCCTTGTAGGATCGGTAAATAAAGGGCAAAAAGAATACTGTAGCGAAGCGGCAGACAATGTTTCGTGACCTGTCCCACTATGAATGAAACACATTACAGTATAGTGGCTATTAATCGCGATTTTGTTCACAAATCTGACCGTACAATGCCTGTTCTCACGGCGTTATATCGTCTTTTGTCGCACTTCCGTTGTGCTCTGCCCAGACTATAGTTAACAAAGCGCGCTAAAAAACCGGTATGGAGGGTTCCATGACAGTTAACACAACGCAAAATAAACCGGGTGAACGTTTCGCTCCAGCGGCATCACCAACCTGCCCTACCGCTATTCATACGCCCGACGATACGCTGCTCGTGGCAGAAACCACGATACCGACCCAGGGCGACAGTATGCCCGCCTGTTTTGCCCGCCCGAAGGAAGAAACGCGCGATTTGCCAATCGTTATCGTGGTGCAGGAAATTTTTGGCGTACACGAACATATACGCGACATCTGCCGCCGCCTGGCGCTGCAGGGCTACCTGGCCATCGCTCCGGAACTCTATTTTCGCCAGGGCGATCCGAACGACTATGATGATATCCCTACACTGTTCAATGAACTGGTTACAAAGGTGCCGGACGCACAGGTAATGGCTGACCTCGATCACGTTGCCTGCTGGGCTGCCCGCCACGGCGGCGATGCAAATCGCCTGCTGTTGACCGGCTTTTGCTGGGGCGGGCGCATTGCCTGGCTTTATGCAGCGCACAATCCCCAGCTTAAGGCCGCGGTCGCGTGGTACGGTAGGCTAAATGGCGATAAGACGCTGAATTCTCCAAAGCACCCGCTGGATATCGCGGTTGATTTGAGCGCGCCGGTACTTGGCCTGTATGGCGCTAAAGATACGGGCATTCCGCTGGAATCAGTCGAAAGCATGCGTCAGGCGCTGCGCGCTGCCAACGCCAGAGCGGAGATTGTGGTCTATCCGGACGCCGGACACGCGTTTAACGCCGATTACCGTCCCAGCTACCATCAGCAGAGCGCCAAAGACGGCTGGCAACGTATGCTGGCATGGTTTGCGCAGTATGGCGGCCAAAAGCCTTAAGCGCCCGGTATTTCATTGCCCGGAAGTGGCCGATAGCTGGCGTTACCGCCCGATTTGGCTGAATACAAAACGCAAGCGAGACATATCTGTGCGCAAACAGGGCCTGCAACCGACCCGCTCGCCATCGGAAAAAAGTGGCTTCAGGTCTTTTTTGTTTTTCAGATAACGCACGGATTGCAATCCTCAACAGGCAGCGCAAATTAACGCAGCGATAGCTAAACGTCCGTACAACAATCAATGCGCCGCTCAGGACGCAAGCCGCACTATGCCCCGCAACACTTCTTGTATTTTTTACCACTGCCGCACGGACAAGGATCGTTACGGGAGGCCGTGGCAGGCGCTTTGCGCTCTTTGTTTGCCAGCCATGACATAATCGCCGAAGCCGGGTAGCCGCTTTTCACAAGTTGCTGGCAGACATTCATGCAGGGCGCAACGTGTTGAAAAAAATGTTTATAACCCGCGCACAGGTAGTTGTGCCCCGGCTGGCCGCCAGGCGAGATCGCAAAACGGTGTTTCGGGCATCCCCCCTGGCAGGCAAAACGAAAATCACAGCGACGGCAATCCGCCGTCAGCCGCGTTTTTTTCGCCTGACCAAAAGCTACTGCCTGCTCGCTATTGTTGAGCGCGCGGATACTCGACTGATAAATATTCCCCAGCTTATGTTCCGGATACACATAGTGATCGCAGTTGTACAGATCGCCATTAGATTCCAGCGCGAAGGCATGCCCACAGGTTTCAGAATGAACGCACAGCACCGGAGGTTGCCCTAGCCATGCGGCCAGCGCCACCTCAAACATCTGCACATAAACATTGTTGACATCCCGGCGCACCCATACATCAAAAATTTGGCAGAGGAATTCGCCAAATTGCCATGAAGGCACCGTCCACGGCGCCAGTTGAGCCGCGCTTTCCCCAGGCATAACCAGTTGCAGGAGAGACGACGCATCGCTGCTGATGCGCTCAACCAGCGGAATAAACTGAATGTAGCGAGAGCCTGCGGCGAGCAAGAAATCATAAACTTCACGCGCATGGTCCACATTGTGTTTACCCACCACAGTCAGTGTATTAAACGCAACGCGGTGCACCTTTAGCAGCGCTATTGCCGCCATCACTTTCTCGTGAGTTCCCTTACCGGCGCGATTAACGCGGTACTGGTTGTGCAAATGCGCAGGGCCATCAATCGAGACGCCTACCAGGAAGTGATGCTCGGCAAAAAAACGCGCCCACTCGTCATTAAGCAGGATGCCGTTAGTCTGAAGGGCGTGTTCTATTTTCTTACCACCGGCATATTTCGCGCTTAACTCAACCACCCGGCGAAAAAAAGGCAGCCCCATCATTGTGGGCTCGCCGCCCTGCCAGGCGAAGGTCACAACGTGTCCGTCCTGGGCTTCGATATACTGGCGGATATAACGCTCAAGCGTTTCATCCGACATGCGCCAGTCTTTATTACGTTCCGGGTATAGCGCTTCTTTCTCCAGATAAAAACAGTAGGAGCAATCAATATTACACACCGAACCTGTCGGCTTGGCCATAACATGGCAACCGGCTAACGCCATCTTAAACTCATCCTTCCTGTAGCGGACTAAAAGTTACCGGCATCGCCAGCGGGAGCGCATCAAGCCTGGCAGCCGCTTAACCCGTGAGACTTTCACGCCGCCCCTTCGCAACGCCCTGACGGCCACGTTTGCGCAATCGCCAGATAAAAACGCTAAACGAGCGCTTTGCGCGGGGCCCGCCCTTTCACCGGCTATTCTCCACAACGTACTGATAACTACTGGCGATATGCCTGGCGATGCCAAACTCCACCAGCTCTGCGCGAGCGTTATAACCTTTACGCGTTTTTACCAGCATCGGCTCGGCAGAACAAATATTCAGAATACGACAATCCTCTTGCGTTGGCAGCTCGGCGGTTATCACATCCTGAAAGCTTTCGATATTTTCACCATACTTTTCCAGCATGTTATAAAGCCCCTCGCTGAGCGACGCCAGGGAGAGGTTATGCAGGCGCGACGTCAGCCAGATGTAATTCACCTGCGCTGGCTGCGTATTTTGCCGGTAAATCGTTCTGGTCAAAAGAAACAGCGGGGTTTTATCGTCAAGCCCGAAGGCTTTGGCAACGTCCGGAGGCGGCAGCCGCTGCTCAAGCCGCAGATTTTTACGCTCGATGGGGTGCTGCTGCTGGCCATCAACCAACTGCACTCTGGCTTTCACTTCCTGTTTTTCCAAAGCGCTGATAACCATCGTGCCAATACCCGCCTGGCGTTTCACCAGCCCCTTTGCGGCAAGTTCAGCAAGCGCACGACGCGCCGTGATGCGGCTGACGCCAAAGATCTCCTCAAACTCCGCCTCCGTGGGCAGCACATCATTCTTTTTGTATTCGCCTGTTTTCAGCTTTCCCAGCAAAATATCATACAGTTGCGCATACAAGGGTTTAGCGCCGCGCGAATAATCAAGCTCTTCTTTCATTAACGTCGTACTCCTTTTCCCCAGCCCAGGCCCGGGAGACTACTTAATCAAGCCGCATTTCTAACGCCATTTTATAATACACCCCCTGATGCTGCGCCTGCGCCACCTCGTTGTGCACGAAGGCCCATAAATTCTCTTGCGTCCAGTCCGGCTTACTCGCCGATAGCAGCGCTTCTGCCAGCGCGTGCTGTCCGCTACTTTCAAGATGTTGTAGCAGAGCGAACA
The DNA here is from genome assembly GCF_016632365.1 of Tenebrionibacter intestinalis. Lineage (GTDB taxonomy): Bacteria > Pseudomonadota > Gammaproteobacteria > Enterobacterales > Enterobacteriaceae > Tenebrionibacter > Tenebrionibacter intestinalis. The sequence goes on from NZ_JAEPBH010000013.1 coordinate 23,961, forward strand.
AGCCGTAACGCACCTGCGGATCGAAAGCGGCCAGCTCGGGAAGCAGATGGGGATCGTGTCCCAGTAATGGGCTTTGCGTGTTGTCCAGGCCATAACGCGGATAAAGCTCAGCGGGCGCGTCGCTTTCACGCATCATTGCGATAAGGTTATCACACAGCCGCCGCGCCGCCGATTCCTCATGGCTTTGCGTTTTCTGCATGGGATCGGCCGCCAAATCATAAAGACGATGGCCGAAGCGATCGACATCGCACGTCATAATGGATTGCGCAGGGATCTTCATCACATGACAGCCTTTGGTAAAGCGAAACGGCGGATGGAGCGTCATCCCCTGTAATTCATTCGGCGTAAAGCGTCGGTTGATGCGGGTTGGCATCAGGGTATATTCATACAGATCATCGATTCCCTGCACGACGGGCGCTCGCATATAGACATATCGACCATCGGTAATGTTGATATGGCAGCCGTGGTATCCAAACAGGGCATAATCACGCACCGGCGTATCGTCACGCAGCGCGGGCAATAGCGACACGCCCTGCATATCTTCAGGTTTCTCCAGCCCGAAGCTGTCCAGCAATGTCGCGGGGATATCCACCGTCTGGGCCAGCGCCTGGCGCGACTCGCCTGCACAACCGTATTGCGGGTGCCAGATAAAACAGGGGATATTCGCCACTTCGTTATACAGCGGCATAATATTTTTTCCCCACCACTCGTGCTCGCCGAGCAGAAAACCATGATCTGTGTTGACGATAAGCAAGGTATCCTGCCAGAGATCGTACCGATCCATGTAATCAAGCACCTTACCCACATAGGCATCCACCATTGTTAACAGCGCCATATAGTATTTCTGAATCAGCGCCTTACGTTCAGCGCTCTCAGTCACTAAATAATAAGGCGGCCAGCCGTCAAACAAAGAAGGATCTTCGATGCCATACATTTTCAAATACTTTTCCGGCACAAAAAACGGCTCGTGGGGATCAAAGCACTCCAGTTGCAAAAACCAGTTGTCGCTGGCGTGGTTGGTATCAATAAACGCCAGCCCTTTATTGATTGTCCGCGCCAGATGGTGATCGTCTTCATTCTTCATATACTGCACATTAATCTGGTGCTGTACCCGGCTGGTAATGCGTCGTTGTTTAATCTCTTCCGGCTCGCCGGACGTATAGCAATAAGTCGGTTTCGCCACTACGCCTTTCCAGGCGTCCCCCTCCTGGCCACGAATAAATTCGTAGGTGCTGTAACGGGAATGGTAGGTGGCTCCCCCGTCGCGCCAGTAATGTTTATGGTCAGTCACCAGATGCGTATGAATGCCGTTTTTCTTAAGTATTTCGGGAACGGAGTCATCGAACGGTTCCAGCGGAGACCAACCGCGATGGAGGAAGTTGTAGCGCCCGGTATGCAGCTCTCTACGGGCAGGCATACAGGGCATGCTCCCCACGTAAAAGTTATCAAAGCGTACGGTGCGCTCCTTTAAACGCTGGAAATTCGGCGTGATGGCGCGATCGCTGCCATAAGCCGACAGCAAACGTTTATTGAGCGAATCAAACATCAACATAATGGCTTTCATATTTTTTCCTTTCCTTCACACCGTTTCTTTATCGTAGCCACGCACTTTGCCGACAATATACGTTAGCGTAAAAGCCGCCGCGCACCCTACCAGCCATGCCAGGATATATTGCAGATATTTACCGTCGGAGATGAGCGGTAACGCGGAAAGACCTGCTGCGCCAACGCCATTGGTAGAAATACCGAGCAGGACAACCATCACACCGCCAAACCCTGCGCCGATCGATCCGGTGATAAAGGCGAAACCTGCCGGAATATTGACGCCAAAGATGGTGGGTTCCCCTACGGCCAGAATAGAAGTGGGAATCGCTCCCTTCGCAATTTTTTTCATCATCGGGTCGCGCGTCAGTAACAGCACCGCCGTCGCAGCGCCAACCATCCCGGCGTTAGACATAATCTGGATAGCGAACAGCGGCGCGTGTCCGGTTGCATTAATCATCTCCAGATGCACAGGAAACAGACCATGATGCAATCCCAGCGAAATCAGAAACGGAAACAGCGCTGAAAGGACAAACCCTGCGGCAATACCGCCATGCACCAGTAAGCCGTTCAGGCCATGCAAGATACCATCAGAAACAACGCCTGCGGCAGGCATGATAACGAAGAGCTGCGCTGCGGCCATCACAAGCAAAACAATTGTCGGCGTTACCACCACATCAACCATATCCGGCACAAACCGCCGCACCTGTTTTTCCAGCAAACACATTAGCCAGACGGTAAAAATAACGCCAATGAGCCCGCCCTGGCCGGGAAACAGGCCCAGTTCTTTAACCTGGGGCATAATGGTAATCGCCCCCAGCAAGCCGCCCAGAATCAGGTTACCATCAAATTCACGCGCCGAGGTCACGCCCGCGTAAATAGCCAGAAAACCAAACAGCGCTTTTGAGATAATTTCCAGGAACTGGCTAATGCCCAGCAGATGTCGCTGCTCAAGGACAACCTGCGCAGGCGTAAGGTCGCCGACGGCAGAAACTGCATGGCTTAGCGCCCAGGACGCAGCGGAGTTGACTATGACATTATTCAACCCCATCAGAATCCCTGCGGCGATCAGCGCCGGTAATATAGGGACAAAAACGTTCGCAATGTGTTTAAGGATAATTTTTGTGCGGGTCTGCTTTTTCGCTCTTTCGCGTGCCAGCTTCGCCTTTTGTTCTACGCTGACAGAGGGTTTTCCCTCAGTCTTATCTCCTTTCAGCAGGCCATTTATCACCGTAGCAACTTTTGAGGATTTACCGGGGCCGACGATAACCTGCAAGGTATCGTCCTCCACCACGCCCAACACGCCCTCAATGCCCTTAAGCGAAGCCATATCAACCAAAGCGGGATCGGCAATCGTCATCCGAACGCGCGTCATACAGTTTGTGACATGAATAAAGTTCGTCGGCCCGCCACAATGTTTCATAATGGCGTTACCCACCCGATCGTAGTGCATACAGAGCGTCCTTTTTTGTTATGATGTTTATTTGTTATAACAATATAATGTTATTATATTTGTGAGCGCATTCATAAAGTCAGTTCGCAGCGAGGAAGGCCGTCGCTCAAATATGACAAACATCACGATCAAGGGGGGCGGATGGCGGGCAGAGAAATGAAGGCAGCCGAAAACAGTCACTGCCGCTCCCTTACAAACAGGCGGCCTGACCCACACCAGAAAAACAAACGCCGGCAATTTACCGGCGTGAGACTGCTGTCAAACCCCATCCTGTCGCAGACAGGATGGATGAAGGTCAATAAAAAAATAAGGAAAATCAACGTATTGATTTTCGCCTGCTTACTACAAAGAAGGAAAAACCCCGTTTTTTCCTTCTTTGTCAACAATCTGACGCCGGCAATTTACCGGCGTATTTTACGCATAAATTACGCCCTTCGCAGATTCTGCGCGGCCTGCACCATGTTCGCCAGCGCGGCGCGGGTCTCCGGCCAGCCGCGGGTTTTCAGACCGCAGTCTGGATTGACCCACAGACGCTGCGCCGGAATACGCTGCGCCGCCTTTTTCAGCAGCGCTTCAATCCATTCCACACTCGGCACGTTTGGCGAATGGATATCATACACGCCAGGCCCGATTTCGTTCGGGTACTCGAAAGCTTCAAACGATTCAAGCAGCTCCATGTCGGAACGCGAGGTTTCAATGGTAATCACATCAGCATCCAGCGCGGCGATGGAATCCATAATGTCATTAAATTCGCAGTAGCACATATGGGTGTGGATCTGAGTTTCATCCCGCGCCACCGCCGCGCTGAGGCGAAACGCCTCCACCGCCCATTCCAGGTACGCCTTCCAGTCGCTGCGCTTAAGCGGCAGGCCTTCACGCAGCGCTGGCTCGTCTATCTGAATAATGCCAATGCCGGCCGCTTCCAGATCCGCCACTTCGTCACGCAGCGCCAGCGCAATTTGCTTTGCGATGGTTTCACGGCTGACATCTTCACGCGGAAACGACCAGCAAAGAATGGTCACCGGCCCGGTCAGCATGCCCTTAACGGGTTTGTCGGTCAGGGATTGTGCATATTTTGCCCACTCAACGGTTATCGGTTTTGGGCGACTCACGTCGCCTGTTACGACCGGCGGCTTCACGCAGCGCGAACCATAACTCTGCACCCAGCCGTTTTGCGTGAAAACGAAACCGTCCAGATGCTCACCGAAATACTCCACCATATCATTACGCTCGGCTTCGCCGTGCACCAGTACATCCAGCCCTAGTCGCTCCTGCTCCTGCACCGCCTGCTTAATATGTTCTGCGATACCGGTGCGATAGTTGCCGGCATCCAGGATGCCTTTTTTGAAATCAAGACGCAGGCTGCGAATTTCCGTCGTTTGCGGAAAAGAACCGATAGTCGTCGTCGGCCACGCCGGCAGCCGAAAGCGCGCTCGCTGGGTTTCGGCACGCGCAGGGTACGGGCTGGCGCGCTGGCTGTCCTGCGCTGAGATTGCCGCCAGGCGCTTTTCCACCGCAGGATTATGCACGCGGCTGGAGTCACGGCGGGCCTGTATCGGCACGCTCCAGGCGGCAATTTTTGCGATATCGCCGCTGTTGAGCGCATCACGCAGTAACGTCAACTCTTCACACTTTTGCAGCGCAAATGCAAACCAGCTTTTAATTTCTTCATCCAGTCGCGTTTCCACAGTCAGGTCGATAGGGCTGTGCAGCAGCGAACATGATGAGCCCACCCACAGCGCGCGCTGGCCCACCAGCGCATTAACCTGCGCGTATTTTTCCGTGAGATCGGCACGCCAGACGTTGCGGCCATTAATAAGCCCGGCGGAAAGCAGCCAGTCCGCAGGCAGGCGGCGATGCAGCACATTGATGTCATCCCGGCCATGCACCAGATCCACATGCAGGCCCTGCACAGGCAGCGCGGTAATGGCGTCAAGATTATGGGTAACGCCTTCAAAATAGGTGGTAAGCAAAAGCTTAACGCGGCCGGTCAGCGCGTTATAGGCTGGTTTAAAGGCCTCCAGCCACGCCTGCGGCAGCGCCAGCACAAGGGCAGGTTCATCAATCTGTACCCATTCCACGCCGCGCTTCGCCAGTTCAGCCAGCACCTGCTGGTACACCGGCAGAATGTCATTGAGCAGCGTCAGACGATCGAACCGTTCGCCCTTCACCTTGCCAAGCCACAGGTAAGTTACAGGCCCCAGCAGCACCGGCTTGACGTTGTATCCTGACGCTAACGCCTCATCAACTTCTTCCAGCAACTGCGTCCATGTCAGGGTGAAACGCTGGCCTTTAGAAAACTCCGGCACGATGTAGTGATAGTTGGTGTTAAACCATTTAGTCATTTCCGCCGCGGCGGCAGGTTCGCCAGTGGGCGCACGGCCCCGGCCAATACGAAACAACGTGTCAATATCAACCCGGCCATCCAGGTTTTGATGGCGCGCCGGCACGTTGCCCAGCATCAGGCTGGTAGTTAGCACATGATCGTACCAGGCAAAATCACCTACCGGCAGCAGATCAATGCCCGCCTCTTTCTGCTGGCGCCAGTGGCGCGCGCGCAGCTCACGGCCAACGGCCAGCAGTTCATCACGCGAACTATGGCCGGCCCAGTAGCGCTCCTGCGCTTTTTTCAGTTCGCGGCGCAGACCGATGCGAGGGAAACCAAGGGTGTGGTTGCGGATAGTCATTTGTTTGGCCTCATATTCAGTGAAACCTCAGGCTTTCGGCATCAGGAAGGCGGCAGGTTCACAATTTGTCGGGAACTGACTTAAGGCCGTTCCCGGCGTGAGTAAACGCAGCCAACGCGTCATGTAGACGAAAGACGAAGGATTTGGACGTCTGGATGTTTACACATCCATATTTGCCAGATACTGTATATTCCTCAAGCGCAAATTGTTCATAGCGAAGTGAAGGACTTTCATGATTGAAATAAAACATCTGCGAACCCTGCAAGCGCTGCACGCCAGCGGCTCTCTGGCGGGCGCGGCGACAACCCTGCATCAAACGCAATCCGCGCTGTCGCATCAGTTCAGCGAACTTGAGCAGCGTCTCGGTTTTCGGCTCTTTGTGCGTAAAAGCCAACCGCTACGGTTTACGCCACAGGGTGAAATCCTGCTACGGCTGGCCGGGCAGGTGTTGCCGCAAATCAACCGCGCGCTCCAGGCCTGCAATGAACCACAGCAGGCACGGCTGCGCCTTGCCATTGAGTGTCACAGTTGTATCCAGTGGCTGACGCCTGCGCTGGAGGCATTTCGCAAGCAGTGGCCGCAGGTAGAAATGGATTTTCATTCCGGCGTCACCTTCGATCCGCAGCCAGCCTTGCAGCGGGGCGAACTGGATATCGTGCTGACATCCGACATCCTGCCGCGCAGCGGCCTGCATTATTCACCGTTGTTTGATTATGAAGTGCGGCTGGTGTTGGCCAACGACCATCCGCTGGCGAGTAAAGCGCATATCACGCCAGGCGATTTGGAAAATGAAACGTTATTAATTTACCCGGTGCAGCGCGATCGACTCGATATCTGGCGTCGCTTCCTGCAACCGGCAGGCGTGTGCCCGACCCTGAAAAGCGTGGATAATACCCTACTGCTGATTCAAATGGTGTCAGCGCGGATGGGTATCGCCGCGCTGCCGCATTGGGTGGTGGAAAGCGTTGAACGCCAGGGGTTAATCGTCACCAAAACGCCTGGCGACGGCCTGTGGAGCCGGCTGTACGCCGCCGTGCGCGACGGCGAACAGCGCCAACCGGCAACGGACGCGTTTATTCGCTCAGCGCGCAATCACGCCTGCGAGCGTCTGCCGTTTGTGCGCAGCGCGGAGCAACCCAGCGTCGGTGTACCCACAGGGAAGCCAGTATTACCGCTCCCCCCGTGAGAAAACTCGGCCAGTGAGGCTGCTGCTGCCAGATAGCAAGGTTAACCAGCAAGCCTGCCGGAACATGAACGTTGTTCATAATGCCAAGCGTACCCGCATCCACCTGGGTGGCGCCGTAGTTCCACATAAAATATCCAAGCCCGGACGCAACCACGCCCAGCCAGATCAGAATGCCCCACTGAACGCCGGTAGTCGGCAGCTTCTGCGCATCGCCCAGCGCAAACCAGGCTGCAAGCGCCACAATAAACGCCCCAAGGTAGAACCAGGAAAAGGCGCAGCGCTGCGGCACGGGGTGTACCTCCATCAGTCGCTTGTAGCCCACCATTCCAATCGCAAAGCTGATATTCGCCAGTTGAACCAACATCAGCCCCATCCAGAAATGATCGCTTATGCGGTCATAGCGGATAATCGCCGCGCCCAGTACCGCCAGCAACGCGCTTAAGGCATAGCCCCAGCGCAGCCTTCGCCCGCTGATAAGATCGTAAATCAGCGTGATATAGAGCGGCGTCAGCACAGTAAAAAGTAAAAACTCAGAAACGGACAGATAAAGATAGGCCCGGAAGCTCAGCAGATACATGATACCCAACTGCAGCGCGCCGACCAGCATATACAGGATGAGCGTTTTGATCGAATAGCCGCGTACACGCAAAAACGGCAGGAATACCAGCGCTGCCAGCCCCACGCGCATCAATACCGAAAAATAGCTGTCAACGTATCCGGCCAGGTACTCGCCTATCAGGCTGAACGAAAATGCCCATAAAATGGTAGTAATGATAAGTAACGCCACGTAATGCTCCGCTTCAGGCGGCGGCTCTGGTGCGACCAAACTCTATCGCGCCTGTTTCCAGAGTCAAACGCCCCGAATCATAATGAAAAAATTCCAGTGTAGGGGAAGCATTGTAGCGAACAATAAGGTTGACGAATGGTCAGAGAACAGCCATTCGTCAGACAGGCCGTCACACCGTATCCAGAAACAGGCGGCGCAGATAGCGCGCAACAGCATTTTCACCGTTGGTGCCTATCACTTCCAGCTCCGGCAGCAGATCTTTCAAACGCTGGTGGGCATTGCCCATAATGCACCCTTTTCCTGCCATTGAGAGCATTTCTTTGTCATTCATACCGTCGCCAAAAGCGATGCAGGCTTTCAGTTCATAGCCCATTGCTTTGGCCACCGCCTCCAGCGCATGGCCTTTGGATACCCCACCCGCCATGACTTCAAGGCAGGTAAGAGTAGAGAAACTGACATTAACCCGGTCGCCCCAGCGCGCGTTGATGGCCTGCTCCAGCGTGAGCAGCCTGTTGTGGTCGTCGCAGGTGAAAAACACCTTGCTGATGCCGTTCGTGTCCAGCAGACCCGGTTCAAACAACTGATAACTAAACTCAGCTTCCTGATAATATTCCATCACTTCCGGGCGATGTTGGCTGATGAACCAGTCGTCATTACGGTATACATTGGTAACGATATGCGGATCGCTGTACACAACGCCAAACAGATCGGCGGCGATATCACCGTCCAGATCGTGTGTGAAAACCAGGTTTCCGTCAGTATCATGTACGCGCGCGCCGTTGGAAGTAATCATGTAAGCGCGAATTTCCAGACTATCGCGAATCTGCGCCACGTCAATATGGTGACGACCGGTAGCGAAAACAAAGTGTATGTCGCAAGCGGTGAGCAGCTTCAGCGTTTCTTTAGCGTAAGGTGAAAGCGTGTGGTCAGGCGACAGCAGCGTGCCATCCAAATCAGATGCAACAACCTGGTATATCGGTTTCATTTTACCTCTGGTGTTAGTCATTCAGTTGTAGCGGTCAAAAAAATCGACGATAGCGTTCAGCGCCCTGGCGCGCATTTTGTCCTTTTCAAACAGAACTTCATGGAACGCACCGCGAATAACCAGGGGCTTTCCCCCGTCGCAGGGGTGCCCGGCCGCTGTACGCAGGCTACAGAAGCGGTCGTGCATGCGGTTATCCACCACGCGGTCGTCTTCGGCCTGTATCAACAACATCGGCGTGATGGTTTGCTGCGCATGGGCAATCACCTGTTCACCCGCGAGTATGCCTTCGCGCACCCAGTGATAGGTCGGCCCGCCTACCCTGAGGCCGGGTTCATCGGCATAGTAACGCAAGTTACGGCGGTAACGCTCGCGGCTGTGGGTTAATACATTGAGGCTAAACGGCAGCGCGCGCCAGCGCCCGGTGCCAATGGCATAATTTTCGCGAACCCGCGGGCGCCCTTCAGCCCAGTCGAGAATATGGCGCACCATCCATTCCGGTAGATGCAGAACAATACCAAACATCGGCGCGCATAGCGCTATGGCGTCAAATGCCTGCGGATTACGCTGTAAAAACAGCGTGGTAATAGCACCGCCCATTGAGTGCGCCAGCGCATAGCGTTTGCGCCACTTTCCTGCGGCGATTTCGCGCTGCCACAGCAGCTCAAGATCGTCCACATAGTCGCTAAAGCGCACAACATGCCCACGATGGGTATCAGACAACATGCGCCCGGAACGCCCCTGGCCGCGATGATCAATAATCAGCACGTCATAGCCGCAGTAGAACAGATCCCAGGCCAGTTCCGCATACTTCACATAAGTTTCAATCCGCCCGGGCGAAATCAGGATCACCCGTTGATGCTGCGGCGACACAAAGCGCACAAAGCGCAGCACAACGCCATCAACGCCCGTCAGTTCACACTCTTCTCTCTGTCGCCAGAAATCCGTCAGCGGCCCTGTGGTAAAGGCCGCAAAAGCCTGTTCTCTGTTTTGCCAGCTTTTTCTGTGCCGGGTTTCGGACATTTTTGCCGCCTCCGCGCGTGAAATATCGCCGTTTTTCGCAGTTGAAGCACCATCGCAATCAACGCCGTATTGTGACATAAAACGGCTTTTTATCGGGAGTTTCTCGTGCGTTTTGGACAGGCCAGGCAGGGTTAATACGGCAACTGCGGCCAACGCGGCAATCTTCACCGCTGAATTTCACTTAACTTACGCAGCGTTCTTAGCAAGGGATGGATATACGGGCGCGCGCCCGGCACAAACGTTAGCGCGAAATGATCAGATGAAGGCCAAACCCGGCGAACAGCGCTCCGGCGACGCCATCTATCCACTTCGCCAGACGCTGATAGCCGCGGCGCATGGCAGGCAGCGCGAACAGGCTGGCGACCAGAGTGAACCACGCCAGCGTTTCCAGAGCAATCAAAGCAAAGATACCCCAGCGCTCAGACGCGCCGATATTGTCGCTCACAAACAGTGAAAACACGCTGCCAAAATAGATAATCGCTTTCGGGTTTGCCAGATTGGTCAGCAGCCCTTTCACAAAACTGCGCCCGCCGCGCGCCAGTTCAACCTGCGGCGCCGGCGCCATAACGTCAGTTTTTTTCTTCAACGCGCCACGCAGCATCTGATAGCCCATCCAGCACAGATAAAGGCCGCCGCCGACGATAATGATATTGTGTAACCACGCCATTTTTTCCAGAATTAAATGCAGGCCGAGCAGCGCAACGCCTGCCCAGACCATCACGCCGCAGGTAATGCCTGTCACGCCCATCATCGCCTCTTTGCGGGAACGGCTGACGGCAGTCTGGGAAACGAAGAAGAAGTCGGGGCCTGGGCTCATCAGTGCGACGATATGCACTAACGCCACAGTAAGAAACAGCATCAACATAGTTACGCTCAGGATGAAAAAAATGTGCGTTCATCCTGGCACGATTCTATAAGGCTGGCTACAGGTTACTCATCAACGCCATCCACATGCTCTCGAATCAGCGACATAAACGTCATACCAAAACGCTCCAGCTTTCGCGTGCCCACGCCGTTAACGCTTAGCATTTCCCCGGGGCTAAGCGGCATTTGTTCGGCCATTTCGATGAGAGTGGCATCGTTGAACACCACATAAGGCGGAATATTTTCTTCATCCGCAATCGCTTTGCGCAGCTTACGCAGTTTAGCAAACAGCTTACGATCGTAATTGCCGACCGCCGCACGCGAATTGACGCGCGGCTTGAGCACCTGTACGCGCGGCACGGCCAGCATCAGCGGCGTTTCGCCACGCAGCAGCGGGCGTGCGGCTTCCGTCAGTTGCAACGCCGAGTGCCGGGCAATGTTTTGCGTCACAACGCCAAGGTGAATAAGCTGGCGAATCACGCTCACCCAATGTTCCTGGCTCTGATCGCGACCAATGCCGTATACCGGTAGTTTATCATGCTGAAAATCGCGGATACGCTGGTTGTTCGCGCCACGTAACACCTCCACGATATAACCCATCCCAAAGCGCTGATTCACACGATAAATAGTCGAAAGCGCTTTTTGCGCATCCACCAGCCCATCGTAGCGGCGCGGCGGATCGAGGCAAATATCGCAGTTACCGCACGGTTGCTGACGCCCTTCGCCGAAGTAATTAAGCAGCACCAGGCGACGGCAGGTCTGCGCTTCGGCAAATGCCCCCATCGCGTTGAGCTTGTGGCGCTCAATATCCTGAAGCTGGCCGGCGGGCTTCTCCTCCAGGCAGCGGCGCAGCCACGCCATATCCGCCGGATCGTAAAACAGCATCGCTTCCGCAGGCAGGCCGTCTCGCCCGGCGCGACCGGTTTCCTGATAGTAAGATTCAATATTGCGCGGGATATCAAAGTGCGCCACAAAGCGCACATTAGGCTTATTAATGCCCATGCCAAAGGCCACGGTCGCCACCACAATTTGCAGGTCATCGCGCTGAAACTTCTCCTGCACGCTTGCACGTATTTCGTTATCCAGGCCGGCATGATAGACGCCGGCGCTGATGCCGCGGGCCTGCAGGCGCGCTGCGGTATCTTCCACTTTTGAGCGGCTGTTGCAGTAAATAATGCCCGATTTGCCGCGCTGCTCCTGCACGTAGCGCAATAGCTGATCCATCGGCCTGAATTTTTCCATCAACATGTAACGGATATTAGGCCGGTCAAAGCTGCTGACCTGGATTAACGGTTCGTGAAGACCAAGCAGACGCACAATATCAAGGCGCGTGGTTTCATCGGCGGTAGCGGTCAGCGCAACAAACGGCACCTGCGCAAGGCGAACGCGCAACTGCCCCAACAGCGCGTACTCCGGACGAAAGTCGTGTCCCCACTGAGAAATACAGTGCGCTTCATCCACCGCAAGCAGCGACAGGTTCCACTGCGACAGCCGATCGATAAAGTTATCCATCATCAACCGCTCAGGCGCGATGTAGAGCAGACGCACCCGGCCGCTGCGACAGCCATCCAGCACCGCCATTTGCTCTTCGCGGCTCTGGGTTGAGTTAAGGCAGGCGGCAACCACGCCGTTTGCCAGCAACTGATCGACCTGGTCTTTCATCAGCGAGATAAGCGGAGAAACCACAACCGTGAGACCGCTAAACACCAGCGCAGGTATCTGATAACAGAGCGACTTACCGCCGCCGGTGGGCATAACGACCAGACAGTCCCGACCGCTCAGCACCGTATTGATGATGGTCTCCTGGCCCGGGCGGAACTGCTGATAGCCGAAGGTTTCCTGTAAAACCTGCTTTGCCAGCAACTCCTGGTTCAATACTTCCGCCTGCGCCACGCTCACCCCATTTGTTTAAAAAGAAACAGGCGTTATTTTCAGCGCCTGCGAGAGAAACTGCAATGCCTCAGAGTATATCGTTGAGCATGATTCCCAAACCGATACGCGTCTGATTGAAATTGTAGTCAATTAAGGACTCCCCGTACCCGCTGTAAATCTGGCCGTAAAGCCGCATATGCTGCGTAATAGGGTAGCTTGCGCCCAGCTCCGCGCCTCCATAACCGGTATTCCAGTTGTACTGGCCTTTCAGGCTGAGCGTTGTATCGCCCAGCGCGTAAGCCATTTTTAACTGATAGTAGCCGGTATAGCGGGTAATATCGGGGTTGTCATTTACATTGCCCACAACAAACCAGGGGCGGACCTCTACCAGCCAGTTGCCGTTTTTCGCCCTCAGGCGAGTATAAGCGCGGTTCCAGCTACGCGAGGTCGGCTCGGCGCGACCGTTGGACTGGTGATCGAAACCGACTTCCACATCATTGAGCGTCCAGTCGCCTAACCGATAATCCGTAGCAAAGCCGAGAAACAACTGCGGCTCGTAGTTGGTTTCACGAAACGGCGCCGACTGGCTGCGGTTAGTTAACTGCCACCACGAACGTTGGGTATACGAGGCGGCCAGTACGGAATTATCGCCAAGTATGCCGCGCCAGAAAGGGAAAGCGACGCTGAACTGAAATGCCACCTCATCGCGGCGCGCATCACGGCCCCAGTCATACGTTTCAATGCTCTTTTTATTAATATGATCGGTAAAGGTATAGAGTAAATAATTACTGTCGTAAGGGTGGAGCGTCAGAAAATCTCCATTGTCCTGAAGCAGGTTAGCGGTGATGCCGCCGCGCTCAGCTGTATTACCGTTCGGCTTCGCAACGCCGTCGGCAAACGCCGCAAGCGGCAATAACGCTGCGGCCAACACGCCCCCCAAAATTTTGTGCATTGTTCCTGCTCTCCTTTACAAAATAAGAAATCCTGAATAATTTTTTGTTGGCGACATATTACATGTGCATTGACCGGCTGAATTGTCACCGTTTATCTCAAAATTGGAAAGGGACTTTAACGGAACATAGCCGTAATACACCGCAACTTTATCGCGAAAATATCACCGGAGAGCCGTATGTCAGGCAACCTGCTTACCCGCGAAACCGTGCTGAAACTGGTCGGCGAAGTGTTTGTTTACCAGATGCCGTTTAACCAGGCGCTTGGGCTGGCGCTGGAGCGTTATGAACCCACATTCGCTCAGATAGCATTCAGCCATCAGGCCATGCTTGTGGGCAACCATGCGCAGGGCATCCTGCACGGCGGGGCCATTGCTGCTGCGCTGGATGTAGCGGCCGGGCTGGTATGCGTAGGCAGCACGCTGACGCGTCATGAAACCATTGCGCAAGAGGAGCTACGCCAGCGCCTGGCGCGCATGGGAACTATCGATTTACGCGTGGATTACCTGCGGCCAGGGCGCGGCGAGCGCTTCACCGCCACCAGCAGCCTGCTGCGCGCAGGCAATAAAGTTGCCGTGGCGAGGGTAGAGCTGCATAACGAAACGCAGCTCCATATCGCCAGCGCGACGGCAACATATATGGTGGGTTAACTACAGCTTTGTTACACTGGCCCCCCCATTTGTAAACAAAAGTCAATTCATGGACGCTAAGCAAACGCGCCAGGGCGTGCTCCTTGCTCTGACCGCCTATTTTATCTGGGGTATCGCCCCGGCGTATTTCAAGCTGATTCATTATGTCCCCGCCGACGAAATCCTGACGCATCGCGTTATCTGGTCGTTTTTCTTTATGGTGGCGCTGGTGTCGCTGGGCCGCCAGTGGACGAAGGTACGCCAGATTCTCAACACGCCGAAGAAAGCGTTCGGGCTTGGGCTGTCGGCGGTATTGATAGGCGGCAACTGGCTTTTATTTATCTGGGCGGTAAACAACCATCACATGCTGGAAGCAAGTCTGGGCTATTTTATTAATCCGCTGGTAAACGTGCTGCTGGGTATGGTTTTCCTCGGCGAACGTTTTCGCCGCATGCAGTGGCTTGCCGTACTGCTGGCAATATGCGGCGTGCTGGTGCAACTGTGGACTTTCGGCTCCGTACCGTTAATTGCGCTGGGCCTGGCGTTCAGTTTCGCCTTTTACGGCCTGATTCGCAAACGCGTAGCTGTGGATGCCGGCAGCGGTATGCTAATTGAAACGCTGTGGCTGTTGCCGGTGGCGGCCATTTATCTGTTTGGTATTGCCGACAGCGCGACCAGCCATATGGGCCAGAACCCGCTCAGCCTGAATCTGCTGCTGATTGCAGCAGGCATCGTAACGACCGTGCCGCTGCTGTGTTTTACCGGCGCCGCAAACCGCCTGCGCCTGTCGACGCTGGGCTTTTTCCAGTATATTGGCCCAACGTTAATGTTCCTGCTGGCGGTCATGTTCTACGGCGAAGCGCCAGGCCACGACAAAATGGCGACCTTCGGCTTTATCTGGGCCGCGCTGGCGCTGTTTATTATGGATGCCGTCTACACCCAGCACCGCACCCGCCGCAGTCTGTAACGCAGACCGGCTTTCTTCAGGCATCAGGAAAGCCGGTTATTGCTTTGTCCTTCGCCCTTGCCTTTATTTCAGCCTTACAGCGACAAAGGAAAAATGCGTATTCCCACGGGCTGTCAGTTCCGGCTGAAAAACGCCGAAGCGTTCACGCCCGGCCGGAGCGGACCGCAGGGACGCGGCGATTGAGCGCTCCTTTACCCGTTCACGTATGCCGGTATCTCTGTGAGAACGCTGATGCGGATGTGAACGGAACGCTCCAGAAAACAGAACCACTAAAAAATAACAAACCAGCCTCCGGTTCCCCAAACGCTGGTTCTTAGCCTGACTAAAGTAAAACGCAGCCTTGCGACCCGCCCTTACAACCAGTTCTTTCGCTTAAAATACAAATACGGCGCAAGCCCTGCCAGCATCATCAAGACAATTGCCGCCGGATACCCAAAATTCCAGTGAAGCTCCGGCATAAACTCAAAGTTCATCCCGTAGCTGGAAGCCACCAGCGTCGGCGGCAGGAAAACCACAGATACCACCGAAAAGATTTTAATAATGCGGTTCTGTTCAATGTTAATAAAGCCCATCGCCGCCTGCATAAGGAAGTTCACCTTCTGGAACAGCGATTCATTATGCGGCAGCAGGGATTCGATATCGCGCAGGATCTCGCGCGCCTGCTCCAGTTGGCTCCCCGGCAGGCGCGCCTTACGTACCAGGAAGTTCAGCGCGCGCTGGGTATCCATCAGACACAGGCGCACCTTCCAGCCCACATCTTCCAGCTCCGCCAGCGTGGAAAGCGCCTGGTCATATTCGTCACCCTGCTGACCTTCCATAATAACGCGGCTGAGTTTTTCCAGATCGCTGTAGATATTTTCTATTTCATCCGCCAGTTGCTCAATTTTGGTTTCGAACAGGTCAAGCAGCAGCTCAAAGGCGTTGCCGTCTACCAGCGTCTGGCCACGGGCGCGCATGCGGTACAGGCGAAACGCGGGCAGTTCACGTTCGCGCAGGGTATAAAGCCGCCCATCGCGAATGGTGAACGCCACCGTCGAGTTGCCGGCGTGGTCTTCCGCATCTTCAAAAAAGAAAAAGGAGTGGATGTGCAGGCCGTCTTCGTCTTCAAAAAAACGCGCAGACGCTTCTATGTCTTCCAGTTCAGGACGCGTCGCCAGACTCTGGCCCAGCTCGGTTTGTACGCGGCTTCGTTCTTCGTCGTCTGGTTCTATCAAATCGACCCAAACGGAATTTTCCAGCAACTCGCCCTCGTCCAGCTCAAGCCGGGAAAGACGGTTATTATCCAGTTGAAATGCGCTCAGCATGACCGGGACTCCCAATAAAGTTAACGGGGCAGCTCGCGAAACACACAGCGTCCGGGAAGACCAGACCGTTCAACAGACTGGCTCATGCGACAGAAGAAATATACGGTCGCTGACAACCGCTAAGGCCATCAGCATAAGAGGAAAGCCTTAGGAGTTGTACCTGCGTAACAGGTTAATGAGCCAGCATCGACTGGGTGTGTCCAAGGCGAATGTCCTCTTAGTGTAATGGTGCGCGCATGTTACGCCAGCCTCAATAAAGCGTCAACACGCGACAGAAATACCTGAAATTTTACGCCAGCCTAAACTGTTTCCAGCCTGGCGTAGGCGGCGACCAACCATTTAATTCCCTGCCCCTGAAACGCCACCTGCAGGCGGCTGTGCTCGCCGCTGCCTTCCAGGTTCACAATTGTGCCTTCGCCAAATTTAGGATGACGAACGCGCTGGCCCAGTTTATAGCCGCAGTCGCTTTCAGTAAGCGCCCTGGTTGTGCGCTGCGCCGGGCTGACCGGGCGGCTGACCGTGGCGCGCAGGCGTACTTCCTCAATGCACTCCGCCGGCAGCTCGCCGATAAAACGCGAGGGGCGATGGTAGACTTCTTTACCATACAGGCGGCGCGTTTCGGCGTAGGTAATGGTCAGTTTCTGCATAGCGCGAGTGACGCCCACATAAGCAAGGCGGCGTTCCTCCTCCAGCCGCCCGCTCTCATCAAGCGACATCTGGCCTGGAAACATGCCCTCCTCCATACCCACGATAAACACCTGCGCAAACTCCAGCCCTTTTGCTGAGTGTAGCGTCATGAGCTGCACCGCGTCCTGCCAGGTGTCTGCCTGCCCCTCTCCCGCCTCCAGCGCGGCATGAGACAAAAATGCCTGTAGCGGCATCAGATCTTCATCTTCATCGTTGTAGCTAAACTGACGCGTCGCCGTGACCAGCTCCTCAAGGTTTTCAATGCGGGTCTGCCCTTTTTCGCCTTTTTCCTGTTCATACATCATAAACAGGCCGGAATCTTTAATAACCCGATCGGTTTGCACGTGCAGCGGCATCTCAGCGGTTTCGTGCGCCAGCGCGTCAACTAATTCAAGAAAGCGTTGCAGCGCCGACGCCGCGCGACCGGCCAGCGATTTATCCTGTAATAAGCGGCGGCAGGCCTGCCACAAAGTAAGCTGGCTGTCGCGCGCGGTTTGGCGCACCACATCCAGCGTGCGATCGCCAATGCCGCGCGTCGGCGTGTTGACCACGCGCTCAAACGCGGCATCATCGTTGCGGTTGGCAATCAGGCGCAGGTAAGAGAGCGCGTCTTTAATTTCCTGACGCTCGAAGAAGCGCATGCCGCCGTAAATGCGGTACGGCATGCTGCCCTGCAGCAGCGCCTCTTCCAGCACGCGCGACTGCGCGTTGTTGCGGTAGAGAATGGCGCACTGGCTGAGCGCGCCGCCGTTCTCCTGCCACGCTTTAATACGATTAACCACAAAACGCGCCTCATCAAGCTCGTTAAAGGCGCAGTAAAGCGAAATCGGCTCGCCGTCGCTGCCGTCCGTCCACAGGTTTTTGCCCAGGCGGCCAGCATTGTGGGCAATCAGCGCATTCGCCGCGCTGAGAATATTACTGGTGGAGCGATAATTCTGTTCCAGGCGAATAGTCTGCGCGCCGGGGAAATCGTTCAGAAAACGCTGAATATTTTCCACCTGCGCGCCGCGCCAGCCGTAGATGGACTGGTCGTCGTCGCCAACAATCATAACTTTACCGGTATCGCCCGCCAGCAGGCGCACCCAGGCATACTGGATGCTGTTGGTATCCTGGAATTCATCCACCAGAATATTAGTAAAGCGCTCGCGATAGTGGTTAAGGATGTGCGGCTTGTTAAGCCAAAGCTCATGGGCGCGCAGCAGCAGCTCGGCAAAATCCACCAGGCCCGCACGATCGCAGGCTTCCTGATAGGCCTGATAGACCTTCTGCCAGGTCTGTTCCACCGGATTGCCGTAGCTCTCAATGTGCTGCGGGCGCAGCCCTTCGTCCTTTTTGCCGTTGATATACCACATCGCCTGACGCGGCGGCCACTGCTTCTCGTCAAGGTTCATCGCCTTAATCAGGCGTCTGAGCAGGCGCAACTGGTCTTCGCTGTCAAGAATCTGAAAATCCTGCGGCAGGTTGGCATCCATGTGATGCGCGCGCAGCAGGCGGTGCGCCAGCCCGTGGAAAGTCCCGACCCACATACCGCCCTGGCTGGTACCGAGTAGTTCACCAATGCGGTGGCGCATTTCCGCCGCCGCTTTGTTGGTAAAGGTTACGGCCATGATGGAATACACAGAACAGTTCTCAACCGTTAGCAGCCAGGCGATACGGTGCACCAGCACGCGCGTCTTGCCGCTGCCCGCCCCAGCCAGCACCAGCATATTGCTACGCGAGGCCGCGACGGCTTCGCGCTGTTTATCATTAAGGCTGTCGAGCAGGTA
This sequence comes from Tenebrionibacter intestinalis, assembly GCF_016632365.1. GTDB lineage: Bacteria > Pseudomonadota > Gammaproteobacteria > Enterobacterales > Enterobacteriaceae > Tenebrionibacter > Tenebrionibacter intestinalis. The sequence goes on from NZ_JAEPBH010000013.1 coordinate 42,660, forward strand.
AGAGACGTCCATTGGCACCGCCGCAAGTGGTTAAGGGGCCGGCGCCCCCTGGAAATTTATACAGAGAGGCTGGGATTATATCAGCGCAGTAAGCGATGCCAACCGTGAAATTGCCAGATGCGGCAACAGCCGCGCGTCACGGGCCTGCATCAGATTATCGTCGCGCGACATAATCCAGCAGGCCTGCATACCGCAGCGGATCGCGCCGGCCACATCTGTGGTTAAATCATCGCCCACGTGCAGCACCTGCGCATGAGGAACGCCAAGCTGACGCGCCGCCAGCGCATACATATCGCCGTAAGGCTTAGCGCGCCCGTGCGGCCCGGCGCGCAGCACAAACCGGAAATACTGGCTCAGGCCGAAAAGCTGCGGATCGGCATTACCATTGGTCACCGCCACCAGCGGCCACTTTTCAGCCAGCCTTGCCAGCGTAACGTGGGTTTGCGCAGGAACGTCGATCCGGCTGCGCCATTTAGCAAAATTAGCCATTGCCGCTGCAGAACCTATGTCCGCTTCCTCCGGCGACAAACCGGCCTCCAGCATAGCGCGTTCGACCGCGCGCCGGCGCCACTCGGTAACGTCGTGATAAATATCCGGCTCTTCAAGGCGAAGCTGCTGACGCAGGCGTTGAAAATCCGGCGACTGAAATTCATTCAACCTGGGATGGTACTGTTGAACAAAACTCAGCGTCTCACGCTCGGTGCGGGTGATTACCGGCCCGTTATCGTAAAGCGTATCATCCAAATCGAACGTTAGCGCGGCCACCGGCCCCAGCGGACGGTAAAAATACATTAGCTTTTCCCCCGTTTAGCGCGTGGATGCGCAGCATCATACACCGACGCTAAATGTTGAAAGTCAAGGTGGGTATAAATTTGCGTGGTGGAAAGGTTGGCATGGCCGAGCAACTCCTGCACGGCACGCAAATCACCGCTCGATTCCAGCATATGCGTGGCGAAGGAATGACGCAATTTATGGGGGTGTACGTGGCTATTCAACCCCTGCAGAATCCCCCATTCAGCAAAGCGCTTTTGAACGTTGCGCGCTGATATACGCCTGCCGGTCTTCGCCAGAAACAGCGCATCGTCAGCAGGCCCAAACAACTCGCGTAAACCAAGCCAGCGTTCAGTCCAGATAACCGCCGTGCGGCCAACCGGTAAACGGCGCTCCTTGCTGCCTTTTCCCATCACCCACGCCTCGCCGCTGGCAAGATCGAGGTGTTTACAGTCGAGATTGACCAGCTCAGACAAGCGCAGCCCGGCGCCGTACATCACTTCCAGCATCGCCCGGTCGCGCACCGCCAGCGGGTCGTTGATATCGATATCCAGCAGGCGACTAACATCGTCAACGTCAATATTCTTCGGCAAATGGCGCGGCGCTTTTGGCGCGCGAACGCCTTTAGCTGGGTTGGCGCTCAATGCGCCCTGGCTTACCAGCCAGTCGAAAAAGCTACGTAGCGCCGACAGCCGCAGCGCGAGGCTTGCCGCCTGCAGGCCGCCGCGTCGGCTGCGCACAACCAGCGCTCGCACTGTCTGGGCGTCACAGCGCGCCCAGTCGCTGATTTTCATTTCAGCAAGCATTGCCATTAGCATATCAAGCTGGCGGCGGTAGTTTTCCAGGGTCAATGGGCTAAGCTGGCGCTCCACCTTCAGGTGGCGCAAAAAGGCTTGCACTGGCGGGCGTAGCGGATTGTCGCTCACTGGCGTTCAATCCAGCGTTCCAGCAACGTAGGAAGCATCTGCGCCAGTTGCTCCAATAACTGTGTACCCTGTTCCGGCTGATAGTGCTGGGGGTCGCGGCTGGTAAAAATCAGTACTCCCAGATCGCCGTGCGCTCCCAGCAGCGACATCGCCACTGAGCGTATCGCTTTCGCCTGGGGCAGCAGCAGCAGCAACTCGGGGCCATGCAGCGGGCCAAGATAGTGGCGCGCGTTGCCAAAGCGCTGAATGCGCAGCGGTTCAAAGGTCTGCCGATGCAAAGCCAGTTGGGTAAAGCCAGACGGCGCGCCAAGGCGCCAGCGCTCTGCAAACAGCCGCAGATGCGCTCCCGCCAGCCCCAGCTCGCGCGCCCAGCGGTGCAGACGATTGAGCATATCCTGAAGGCTTTGCGCCGCCGCAAGGCGTAACTGAAGCTTAAGCAGGCTGGAAAACAGCGCTTCGTTAATGCTGGCCTGCTCCATCAGCAGGGACATATCGCCTTCCAGCGTCCGAATTTGGTTACGCGCGCGCGCCATATGCCATTCAACCAGCGATACAGAACCGCGCACCGGGTGCGGGATCTGAATCTGCTCCACCAGGCGGGCGTTACGGATAAAAAATTCAGGATGACGCAACAAATAGCGGCATACCGCTCTGTCATCCAGCTCTGCGAGACTTTCCTGCTGCTGCTCGGCGTTTTTCATAACTGTATAAATCCATCATAAACATGCGCCGCCGGGCCGGTCATAAACAGCGGCTGTCCCGGCCCTTTCCAGGCGATATCAAGCCGCCCGCCGGGCAGGTCTACACGCACCTGCCCTTCCAGCAACCCCTGTTGTATGCCCACAGCCACCGCCCCGCAGGCGCCGCTGCCGCAGGCCTGGGTTTCGCCAGCCCCGCGCTCAAACACGCGCAGGCGGATATGCTGGCGGCTTACGACCTGCATAAAACCAATATTGGCGCGCTCGGGAAAACGTTCGTGGTTTTCCATCAGCGGACCAAGCGTTTCAACCGCCGCCAGGTCGATATCGTCCACCTGTATGACGGCATGGGGGTTGCCCATAGAGACCACGCCGCACAGCACGGTTTCGCCGCCTGCGCGCATAATGTAGGTTTTTTCCGCTTTATTGGCGCGAAACGGCACCTCGCCCGGCTCAAACTTCGGTTCTCCCATATTGACCTTTACCCGCTCGTTTTCCGTCACGCTCAGCACCATACGTCCGCTGGCCGTGCTGACGTGAATGTCGCGTTTATTGGTCAACCCCCGCAACCGAACAAAGCGGGCAAAACAGCGCGCGCCGTTGCCGCACTGTGATACTTCACTGCCGTCAGCGTTAAAAATACGGTAATGAAAATCAAGCTCCGGATCGTAAGGGGGTTCAACAACCAGTAATTGATCAAACCCGACGCCAAGGTGCCTGTCTGCCAGGCGGCGAATCGTCTCGGGAGAAAAAAAGACGTTCTGCGTTACCGCGTCGACAACCATAAAGTCGTTGCCAAGGCCATGCATCTTAGAGAACTGCATTTTGTGCTCCATATTCCGCGGCGACCTTGTGTTTGTTAATAGTTAACCTGGGTCGGCCCATCGCCTTGCGCGCGATCGTTGCGATCGGGAACGGTGGACTGGATAGTCGAATCCTGCGCTTGCTGCGTGGTCGGCTGCGCATTTTTATTTGCGGGCGGGAAATAGAGCGGCCCTTTAAGCCCGCAGCCGGTGAGGGCCATCAGCGCCAGCCCAGCCACCAGCGGACAGAAAATCTTCTTCATTTTCGGTTGCCTGTTATCTAAACGTTCTGGCGTCTATCATCGCAGGTGAACAATGAAAAGCAATATCTTTTGCCCGGTCGCCGCAATAGCAGACAGTTCCTTTGCTCCGGCATTGCTTCTATACTGCCGCCACAACCTGCAACAGGAAACCTGATATGAATGACAGTGAATTTCACCGCCTGGCCGACGGCCTGTGGTTAACTATTGAAGAACGTCTGGACAACCGGGACGGCGACAGTGATATCGACTGCGAAATTAACGGCGGCGTACTAACGCTTAGCTTCGAAAATGGCAGCAAAATCATTATCAACCGCCAGGAACCTCTACACCAGGTGTGGCTGGCAACCAAAAGCGGCGGTTATCATTTCAAACTCAAAGGCGACGAATGGGTCTGCGACCGTTCAGGGGAAACATTCTGGAACCTTCTGGAATCGTCGTGCTCTCAGCAGGCCGGCGAACCGGTCAGCTTTCGTTAATCAGGGCAGATATTGCTGCGCCAGTTGCGACTGCGCAATATCGCCATCAACCGGCATTTGCGCAGCCATCGGGCGCAGCGGCTGGGTGCGAAACGGAATGACCTGCTGGCGCCCGTCAACGTTCACAATTTGGTAAAACTGCGGCAGATTAAAGTTCACAAAGCTGGTGCCCCAGGTAAAACGATCGTGCGACGAGGAATAAAAGCGGCTCACGTCACGCACCAGCTCCTCTTTACTGCCCTCACAATGGTGATAAGCCTCAGCGCGGTTGCTTTCATCAAGGATGTAAATATTGAAGCCTTGCAGGTCGCTTATCTCCTCAAAGAAGAATTGAATAATTCCTTCACTGGCAAAGCCGTCTACAACCGCAGGAAGCTGTACGTGATGCGTTTCCACCTGCACAGACAGACCGTGCAGTTTGTTGTTGGAAATGGCGCCGTAGAATTCAACCGCATTTTCCAGCTTCTGCACCGATACGTTAAGACGCTCGAAGAACAGGCCCCACGTTTGCCCGGCGACGCGCAGCGCTTTAAACCGCCCGGCGTCCTGGCGCGTGCTGGACAGGCGCAGTTCAATACACTCTGACACCAGTTGCTGCACGCGGGTACGCATCAGGTCGCGCAGGTGCTGGCTATAACAGAACACTTCCACGCTATCCGGCGGCGCGGCATCCTGGTGCATTTTGCCCAGAATGGTCTTCAACGCCTCAATTATCGCCTGCTCGCCATTAAAATGCAGGGTGCGCACTTCATTCCATGAGTTGCGATACAGGAGATCGACGCTGCCAATCAGACATTGTTGCTGCTCGCCAAAGCTGAAAACATCAAGCTTGCGGAAATCGAAATGCACCACCTGATTGCGAAATGCCGCCGTCGGGTCATATTCAAGGTTGACGATGATCGCCAGATGGCGGATTTCACACGGGCTGTAGAGCGCTTTTGGCGTGGGAGCCGGCAGGCGCAGCGGAAAGTGGTTGGAAACGTCCGCCACCATTTCCTGCAATTTCGGCAAGTCGCATACGTCGTTGCCTTTAATAAACAGGCGCGTGCGTGACGTCAGCAGGCCGTTAAACCACGCCCAGGCCACCAGTTTGTTGAGATAACGGTTATACTCCAGCGGCTGGTGGCTGATAATCGAATCCATGCTCGGCGAGCAGTTGTAAAGGTACCAACCGCTACGATTGGCGCGCCCGGGCGGAACATAGATAAAGGTGAGGTTCGGCTCGGAGAGATCGGGGGAAATTTGCGGGTTAACCAGCGTAACTTTCCCGGGAAGCGCTTCAAACGCGGCGTAAAGTTTGCGGGTTAAAACACCGATGTCCTGCGGACTGGCGCTGACGCTCAGATTATTGCGGCGCGCAAAACGAATCAGATTGCGATAGCTCTGCATCATCGCATCCAGCAGTTCGTTATGGGCTTCGCGCACGCGGTCAATCTTCCAGTTGGCCCGATTATCCAGAATCGCCAGCCGCTCGTCGTCCCAGCCCCAGCTACGCACCAGTTGTGTTAATATTTCACGCCGCCAGCCCACGCAGGCGCGCTCGCGCGACAGCTTTTCGCACACTTTCAGATAAAAGCAGCGGCGCACCAAATCGAGGCGCGCAGTATCTTCAATCTGCGTCAAATAATGGGTAACGCGCTCCAGCATCATGCAGTAAGGATCGAGGCCATAAGAGACTATCTCGCCGTCATGCAGGCATTGTTTAATATCTTCAGCCAACAGCCGGGTATGTGGATATTCCCAGGAATAGGCCTCCAGCAATAGCGTTTTCAGCACCGCTTTATAGGGGGAGTCGATACTTTTATAAAGCTGCCACAGACTGGCGCCGAAGTACTCCTCCGCCGACAGCGCGCCAAGACCGCCCAGATCCAGCCATTCGTTCGGCGTTAACACGCCCTGCGCATAAAGCGACATAACGTAATCGTCGTATTGCGCTTCTTCGTTCACCGGCACCATATTCCACAGGATACGTTTCCCGGCCATGCGTACCGCCGAACGATAAAATTCATCAAGCAGCAAAATATGCTGAGTGGAACCGCAATCTTCACCGCCAAGGCTGCCGCTTTCATTATGGCGAAAGCGATTCTCGTCAATCAGAAAAAAACTCACTTCCACGCCAAGCGATGCCGCCCAGCTTTCCAGCAGGCTACATTTACGTTGCAACATCTGGCGTTCGGCGCTATCGAGCCACGACTGATGGCAAACCCAGATGTCCAGGTCAGACGAACAGCTTTGCCCCACGGACGACGTGCTGCCCATAGAATAAACGCCGGTAATCGGCAATTCGCCGGGCGGGGCCTTCAGCGGCGGCAGGCCGCGAAGTTGTTCCAGTTCCTGTAAATAATGGTTTTGGGTTTCATCGGGCGTATAAAGGCATATGCCGGAGGGGACGTTGCCGTCAAGGTAACCGGGCAGGAAAGGATGATGGTAATGCAACAGCACGGGCAGCAAACTATAGACCTGCTGGAAGGCAGGCCCCATAGCGGCCAGTGCGCGATCCACGCGAAGCTGATTGATGGCATCCAGCCTCTGTTTCAGAGTCTCAATATAGAGGTACAAGACGTATCGCCTGATGGTTTAAATATATCGGAAAACCCGTTTCCTTACGCCGCCGTTGATGTTTATCGTAATTTGGCTGGCAATTGCTGGAAACGTGATCAATTTAACACCTTGCCGATTGACCGTAAAGAAAGATGCGCTACACACAGTGTAGCATCGATCCGGCAACATTATCTCCTTATGCCGTCGCCTTGCGTCTTGTTTCAACCGTCCAGCGTCCGATGAAACTGACAGCCTGGCGGGAACCATGTAGGATGGTCGAGAAACGGTTATTACGGTAATTAGCATGTCAGACAAAGTATTACGAATTGCCACACGCCAGAGTCCGCTGGCGCTATGGCAGGCGCACTACGTCAGAGATTGCCTGCTGGCGCGCCACCCGACGCTGCGCGTTGAACTGGTGCCAATGGTGACGCGCGGCGATGTCTTGCTGGACGCGCCGCTTGCAAAAGTCGGCGGCAAAGGGTTATTTGTTAAAGAGCTTGAGCAAGCCATGCTTGAGGACCGCGCCGATATCGCCGTGCATTCGATGAAAGACGTGCCTGTCGAGTTCCCCCAGGGGCTGGGGCTTGCGACGATTTGCGAGCGCGAGGATCCGCGGGATGCGTTTGTCTCTCATCATTACGCATCTCTTAACGATTTGCCGCCAGGCAGTATCGTCGGCACCTCCAGCCTGCGCCGCCAGTGTCAGCTCCTCTGCGCGCGTCCCGATCTGCAAATTCACACGCTGCGCGGTAACCTCGGCACCCGCCTGGGCAAGCTCGACGCCGGGGATTATGACGCCATTATTCTTGCCGTTGCCGGGCTTAAGCGGCTGAAAATGGAAGACAGGATCCGTCAGACGCTGGCGCCTGAGGTTTTACTGCCGGCCGTCGGCCAGGGCGCGGTAGGTATTGAATGCCGCCTGGATGATGCGTGGACCCGCGCGCTGCTGGCGCCGCTTAATCATCCGCAAACCGCGCTGCGCGTGCGCGCCGAACGCGCAATGAATACGCGTCTTGAAGGCGGTTGTCAGGTGCCTATCGGCAGTTATGCCGAACTGGCCGACGGCGAGCTATGGCTGCGTGGGCTGGTCGGCGCGCCGGACGGCTCAAAGATAATAAGCGCAGAACGTCGCGGCAGGCCGGAAGATGCCGAAGCCCTGGGCATTTCTCTGGCGCAAGAGCTGCTGAATAACGGCGCTCGCGCAATCCTTGCCGATGTCTACAATGGAAACGCACCCGCATGAGCATCCTGGTCACCCGCCCTTCCCCGGCTGGAGACGATCTGGTCAGACGCCTGCGCGCGCTGGGCCGGGAGGCCTGGAGTCTTCCTTTAATTGAATTCTCACCGGGGCGCGAGTTGCAGAAGCTACCGGCGTACTTACACTCACTGGACGAAGGCGATCTTGCTTTTGTGCTGTCGCAGCACGTGGTGGAGTATGCCAGCGCCGCGCTGGCGCGCGAATCGCTACGCTGGCCGGCTCAGGCAAACTGGTTTGCCATTGGCCGAACCAGCGCGCTGGCATTTCATCAGGCAAGCAACCTGCCAATAATTTACCCACGCGATCGGGAAAGCAGCGAAAACTTGCTACAATTCGCACAATTACAAGCCATTAGCGGCCGCAAAGCGCTCATACTGCGCGGCAACGGCGGTCGGGAATTACTGGGCGAAACGCTAAGTCAGCGAGGCGCAACAGTGACATACTGCGAATGCTATCAGCGTTGTAAAAAGCACTACGATGGCGCAGAAGAAGCCCATCGCTGGCAGAGTCGGGGGGTAAAAACTCTTGTCGTCACCAGCGCAGAAATGCTTTCACAGCTTTGGGCAATGGTACCTGAATGGTATCGTAACACCTGGTTATTACGCTGTCGGTTGTTTGTCGTCAGCGAGCGTTTGGCAACCCAGGCCAGGGAAGCAGGCTGGCAGGATGTCAGGATCGCAGATAACGCAGATAACGACGCGCTGCTGCGCGCGCTACAACAACATGAAATATGGGATGAATAATGACGGAACCAAAAGAATCCTCCGCCATGCCGGAAGAAACCCCTGCAACGGTAGAAACCGTATCGCAGCCGGTCTCGACTGAACCTGCGGTAAAGAAAAACCGCGGCGGCGCAGCGAGCATCACGCTAAGCGTCATTGCTATCGCTATCGCGCTGGCTGCAGGCGCTGGCGCTTATACCTGGGGCAAAAAGCAAAACGAAAGCCAGCAGACAGAAAGCAAAGCGTTAATCGCCCGGCTTAGCGCCCTACAGCAACAGCAAAACCAGCAGAACAGCGCACTGGAAGCGCTGGTAAAGGAGCAGGCCGCGCGCCTCAATGACGCGCAGGCACGCCAGGCGGCCATGGCAAAAGCGCTTGAAGAAACGCGCGAGAAAATCGCCGCTATTTCCAGCAACGACGCGAAAACCTGGCAGTTGGCGCAGGCCGACTTTCTGGTGAAGCTTGCCGGCCGCAAGCTGTGGAGCGATCGGGACGTCACTACCGCCGTGGCGCTGCTGAAAAGCGCCGATGAAAGCCTGGCGCAGTTGAACGATCCTGGGCTCATTAACGTACGCCGCACGCTTACCGCGGATATTTCCGGGCTTGCAGGCATTGCGCAGGTGGATTTTGACGGCATTATTCTCAAGCTCAATCAGCTATCAAACCAGGTTGACGATCTGCGCCTGAGCGACAATGACGACGATGCCGCCCCGATGGACGCCGACAGCCCTGAAGTTTCAGGTTCGCTGAAAGAATGGCGCAAAAATCTGACGAAAAGCTGGCGTAACTTCATGGAGAATTTCATTACCGTGCGCCGCCGCGACACCAGCGACGTACCACTGCTCGCGCCGAATCAGGATATTTATCTGCGCGAAAATATACGTTCCCGCCTGCTGATTGCCGCCCAGGCGGTTCCCCGCCATCAGAGCGAAACGTACAAACAGTCTATTGATACTGTAGCCACCTGGGTACGCGCTTACTACGATACCAACGATGCCAATACCAAAGCGTATCTGGATGACCTGGATAACCTGAGCCAACAAAGCATAGAGATGGATCTGCCTGATTCGCTGAAAAGCCAGCCTGTGCTGGAGCAGTTAATGCGCAACCGAATGCATGCGACGGCCGCACCTCAGCCTGCACAGCCGTCAACTGAGCCGCAGCCGGCGCAGCCGAAAGCCGCGCCGCAGGGAGAATAATTATGTTAAAAGTTCTCCTGCTTTTTCTTTTGCTGATTGCCGGAATTGTGCTTGGGCCTGTGCTGGCCGGCCATCAGGGTTATGTGCTTATACAGACCAATAGCTGGAATATCGAAACCAGTATTACCGCGTTGGGTATTATACTGGCGCTCCTGATTCTGGCGCTGTTCGCCATTGAATGGTTGCTGCGTCGACTGTTACATACCGGTTCACGCACCCGCGGCTGGTTTGTGGGACGTAAACGCCGCCGTGCCAGCAAGCAAACCAACCTTGCGCTCATTAAACTGGCGGAAGGCGACTACCAGCAGGTGGAAAAGCTGCTTTCTAAAAATGCCGACCATGCTGAACAGCCAGTCGTGAACTACTTGCTGGCCGCTGAGGCGGCACAGCAGCGGGGCGACGATATTCGCGCTAACCAGCACCTGGCCCGCGCTTGCGAAATGTCGAGCGGCGATCCTATTCCTGTTGAAATTACTCGCGTACGTTTACAACTGGCGCGCAATGAAAACCACGCCGCGCGTCACGGCGTTGACAGGTTGCTGGAAGTTGCGCCACGTCATCCGGAAGTGCTGCGACTTGCCGAACAGGCCTATATTCGCACCGGTGCGTGGAGCTCATTGCTTGATATTCTGCATTCTATGGAAAAAGCGCAGGTAGGCGATGAAGCGCATCGCGCAGCGCTGGAGCAACAGGCATGGATTGGCCTGATGGATCAGGCGCGCGCAGATCAGGGCAGCGAAGGGCTGAAAGCCTGGTGGAAAAACCAGAGTCGTAAAACGCGCCAACAACCGGCGCTGCAGGTTGCAATGGCTGAGCACCTCATTGAGTGTGATGATAGCGAAACGGCGCAGCAAATCATTCTCGATGGCCTGAAACGCGAATATAACGACTCGCTGGCGATGCTCATTCCACGCCTGCAAACCACCAACCCCGAGCAGATTGAAAAGGCGCTTCGCCAGTTAATTAAAACGCATGGCGATCGCCCGTTGTTGTGGAGCACGCTGGGGCAAATGCTGATGAAGCACGCTGAATGGCGTGAAGCCAGCTTCGCTTTCCGCGCTGCGCTAAAACAGCGTCCGGATGCCTACGATTACGCCTGGCTTGCCGACACGCTCGATAAACTCAAGCAGCCGGAAGAGGCCGCCGCAATGCGCCATGATGGCCTGTTATTAACGCTAAAGAATAACCCAGGAAGCTAAGCGCGTCTGGTGTATAACGTCGGCCTGCCGACGAATTCCGATAACGCGGGTGTAAAAGGGTCCATGTATTTACATGGACCCTTTTCAGATTGTTGACAAAGAAGGTAAAAACGGGGTTTTTCCTTCTTTGTGGTAAGCAGGCGACAATCAATGCATTGATTTTCATTGTCTTTTCTTGTAATTCATCCATCCTGTCTGTGACAGGATGGGGTTTGTCAGCAGCCTCCTTTTTTAAATAGCGCTTTCAGGCCCTGACGCTATTCACCTTACCGTTTCTGGTGTTGCTCAACCCTCCCGGTACACCTTTACTGGACACAGGCAAAAAGCATTTCCTCCGCCACTGGCAGCCTGGGTGAGCGCGCGCAGCGTACCTGCGGCGTGAAGGATGAAGTCCGCTTTGCCCAAAATAATTCGGGTTGCGAGAAGGCGGCAAGCGGGCGAATTCCCGGGAGTTTACACCGGTAAGTGACCGGGGCGCGCGCGGCCAGCGCACCTGTGGCGCGCAGGATGAAGGGCAAAAAAATACCCGCCAAAATTTGACGGGCAACAAACAGGTCTGTGTGACAACTTAATAGTGCTTCACTCAACGTGGTGTCCGTATTGTCTGATGAGGCGAACAGGCCGCGACATCTGTTAGTGGACGATAAGCACTGTAAAAGGCTCTGCATCATTCCTGGGTTTATGAAGCCAGGGGCAAACATAAGAGATGGAATGAGCATCTACCACTATACTAATGCATTTAACATGCCAGGTTTGTAATCTTAATAAATATCAGTGCGTTAGCTTGTCCTGGTAATTGGTTAGCAACAAAACTTATCTACAATGTCGTCACAAGGAAACACAAATCTACGTATAAAATAAAACAAATATAAATCAATACATTAAACGTCTCAAAACAGCGACAAATAATCCCGGGTTGTCGCCAATCGCAGACATACCCTCGCCTGACGGGTTGATAAAAAAGTAACGAACAAAATAGATGTGAAAAACCTGCTTTTCCTCCGGCAACAACATGCCGCAAAGAAAACCAGCGGGAAAATTTTCTTATTCCTGACGGCATTAGAGGGTAGCTGAATTTAAAAAGGATCTGCCTGAAGCCTTTTTTCACGCATCATTCAGGTATGTTTTCTGTGTCATTTTACCGGGAAGCGACCCGCAGGGATGGAATACAGGTAATAGCCATATTCCAGAAGGTAAGGCCCCTTACCGGGGGGCTGAAATAATCGGTTAATAACGATTAGCGGAATAGTCACTCTCGCCAGGTTACAGGTTCCGTCGTTATATCTTGGATGTATAACCAAACTATCTGGCCGTAAAAGTAACAGGCCAAACCACAGGGCGAAAAAAAGCCACAACTTCCAGGAAGTTGTGGCTTTTTTTCATTTCTGGCCCGGACTGAACCAGGCCATACTGTAATTTGGTCGGCGAGAGAGGATTCGAACCTCCGACCCACTGGTCCCAAACCAGTTGCGCTACCAGGCTGCGCTACTCGCCGAATACTGCTCTATATCTTGCTTTACTAAAGGTTGTGGTGCGAGGGGGGGGACTTGAACCCCCACGTCCGTAAGGACACTAACACCTGAAGCTAGCGCGTCTACCAATTCCGCCACCTTCGCATACCACTAAATAATGGGGTGGCTAATGGGACTCGAACCCACGACAACTGGAATCACAATCCAGGGCTCTACCAACTGAGCTATAGCCACCATTGTCTATTTTCACGCGATACTACTTGTTCGTACCACCGCAGCTCCAGCGCCTGTAAACAATGGCGCGCCCGACAGGATTCGAACCTGAGACCTCTGCCTCCGGAGGGCAGCGCTCTATCCAGCTGAGCTACGGGCGCGTAGCGCCGTTGCGGAGGGGGATACTACGGACTTCGCGCCCTGCTGTCTAGTGCTTTTTTTCATAAAATGCGCGTTTGGTTATGCTTTGCGCACTCCATGTATCAACGGCTCTGCTTTACCGATTCTACGTGTTTTCCCAATCCTAAAAACTTATAGGCCACCGCCACCCCGGCAAGGAACAGTCCCCCCACAACCAGCGACATACGCGTGTCAACATTGATGCCCATTCCCACCAGCACACAAATTAAAAACGCTATTGTCAGCCAGTTTGCCCAGGGAAACATCAGCGAGCGAAACGGATGGCTGACAATCGCATCGCGGTGCGCTTTACGAAAGCGCAGTTGGCTAATCAGAATGACAAACCACGGCACCATCCCCGGCAATACGCTGGCGCTGTAAACATAAACAAACACCGCCTGCGGGTTAGGAATAATATAGTTAAGGCAGGAGCCCGCCAGCAATATCAGTACGGAAACCGCCACGCCGGCTACAGGAACGCCGTTTTTCGCTACTTTCCCCAACGCCGCCGGGAGCTGGCGGTTATTAGCCAGTGCGTAGAGCATGCGCCCACAGCTATACATACCGCTATTACAGCCGGACAGCGCAGCCGTAAGCACCACAAAGTTAATAATGCCCGCAGCGGCAGTAATGCCAATTTTGGCAAAAGTCAGTACAAAGGGACTGCCGTTAGCGCCGATGTCATTCCACGCAAAGAGCGTAACAATAACAAAAATCGCGCCCACGTAGAAAATCAGGATACGCCACAGCACCTTCCCTACCGCGCTGCGTAAAGTCACCTGCGGATTTTTCGCTTCACCGGCGGTAATACCGATAAGCTCCACGCCCTGGTAGGACGCCACCACAATACACAGCGCCGTCAGAAAGCCTTTCCAGCCGCCGGCAAAGAAGCCGCCATGTTCCGTCAGGTTGCTAAAGCCTGTCGGGCTACCGCCGTTACCAAAGCCAAAGAAAATAACGCCAAGGCCTACCACAATCATCACAATAATAGTGGTAACTTTAATCATGGCGAACCAGAATTCAATTTCGCCATACAGGCGCACCGCCGCAAGATTCGCCAGCGCGACCAGGCCTACAGCAATAAGAGCGGGTATCCACTGCGCTATATCAGGAAACCAGTACTGCACATAAACCCCGATAGCCGTGATCTCGGAGATACCTACCGCCATCCACATAAACCAGTAGGACCAGGCCGTAAGGTAGCCAAAGAAGGGGCTCATATAACGGTGAGCATAAACGGCAAAAGAGCCGGCAACCGGCTCAATAAACAGCATTTCGCCCATTGAGCGCATAATAAAAAACACAAACAGCCCGGCTACAATATAAGCCAGTAGCACAGAAGGACCGGCCCACTTCAGCGTACTGGCGGCTCCCATAAACAGGCCTACTCCAATCGTTCCGCCAAGGGCGATTAATTCGATATGCCGCGCTTCCAGCCCGCGCTGAAGCTCAGATTTATTTTTTGCCATACAGCCCTCTTAAAACGCCTCACAACGCCGTGCGGTTTAGCCGGTAACTATGGTGATAAGTAAGTTGTAACCCGCAAACCCGGACCGCTGCCGGACGACGGCAATGGTTTCGTATTGTCAACGGCGCAGAAAAAAAATTCAGAGAAAACGGGGCGGAAAAAGGCCGCCCTGCGGGCTACAGCCTACCGGTGTAATGCCAGGCGAGATAGCGCAATAGCCGCAACTGGCGCGTAATGCGGCTCGGCTGCGTCAGCAGACGATAAAGCCACTCCAGCCCAAGCTTCTGCCAGCGTTGCGGCGCGCGCTTAACGTGGCCGGTAAAGACATCATACGTGCCGCCAACACCCATATATAACGCGTGAGGATAAACTGTTCGGCAGTCGCTTATCAGGATCTCCTGGCGCGGCGACCCCATCGCCACCGTCACCAGTCGGGCGCCGCTGTCGCGAATGCGGGCAAACAACGCATCACGCTCCTGCGGCGAAAAATAGCCGTCCTGGCTGCCGACTATATTGACGTTCCACCGGTTACGCAGCATCTGTTCAGTCTGCGTCAACACGGCTGGACGCCCGCCAACCAGAAACACCGGCGTGCCCTCGCGCCCGGCACGCAACATAAGCGCCTCCCACAGATCGGCCCCCGCCACCCGGGAGACCTGCGCCTGCGGATATTTTTTACGAATTGAGCGCACCAGGCTGATGCCGTCGGCGTATTTATATTCCGCAGCCTCGATCAGTTGGCGCATCCGGGCAGAGCTTTCCGCCGTCAGCACCTTTTCAGCGTTGATCGCCACCAGCGTACCCTGCTTCAGTTTGCCGCCTGCGTGAAGGTAGTCCAGCGCATGCTCCCTGTCGCGCCAGCCCAGCAGATTGAGGCCACGAATAGTGTAAACCGGCGCGTCTGACCTGTTATTCATCATTTTTCCTGCTCGCTGCGGAAAGTTGTGTTAAATGTTGGCTGGTTGCGCAAGACCGGGGGCGGACCAGCCCGGCGTAATCCAGCAGCCAGAAAATCAGCTTCGCCAGCAACAAACTCAGGCCAAACACAATCAGAAAAAACACCACGCGCGATACAAAGGCATCAAGCCCTTCGCGCGCAAGCACAATCATATTGAAGATGGCGCCAAAGCAAAAGCTGTGCAAAATGGCCGCGTTATAGCGATTCTTTTCGCAGTTGCCGCGCACAAAAAGCCAGTCAAACCATTTAATGATTAGCCCCACAACCACGGCCCCTGGTACGATAAACCATGCTCCCCCCATCACCAGTAGCGAACCAATTAGCGTCGGTGAGATAGCCAGCCCGGAGTGATTATTAAGCACTTCCCAGGTAAAATAATTAGCGCTGTTCAGTATCACGGCAGGCCTGTCCGGCCATAACCACGACGGAATAAACACATAAAAGTCGCGTACAATCGGCGCCAGCCCCTGAAACGCAATATTGTCGTAATGCTGAATCAATAACGCCAGATTCTCCCACGGCGAGAAGGTATCGCGGGTGAGATACAAAAAGGTATAAAACGCCTCATCGCCGCTGACGTTCAGCCCATAGCGCTTGAGCGCCAGCCAGAACATCCCCACCACGCCAAGCGCGCCTGCCGCCGCCAGCAACCACAAAGAGATCCAGCCGCGTATCAAACCGATAAACAGAAAAATGGCGAACGCAATAATGATATTAGCGCGCGTGCCGCCCACAATGGCATAAGTCAGCAGACCAAACCCTACGGTACTGACCAGAAAACCAAGCCAGCGGGCTTTACTCTGGCGCAAAAAATAAACCACCAGCATCGCCGGAATAAAAAAGTAAAAAAAGCGCTTCAGCGCCACACCGGAAACCTGGCTTGAAAAAATCTGGCTGTAGGACTTTAGCTTAAAGAGCAAAAAACCATTATGCAGAAAGAACACCGCCACGCTCACCAGCGCCAGCGCCAGCAAAATTATCCAGGTGAGGTTTGTTTCCACGCGATTCATACTAAACAGCCGCCCGACAGGCGGGTATTGCGTTGACCGCAGCCGAATTTTATAGGCGGTATAATACACAGCATAAAAACAACTGGCCGACAGCAGCGCCTGTAGTAGCGTAAACGCAGGCGCCACGCCCACGTTAAACCGGAACGCCAGCATAGCGGTAAACGGAAAGCCGAAAAAAAAAGTTAGCAAAAAGAGAAGCGAAAAGAGGACGTTAAAGTTAAAACGCACCCGACGAAATTCTCGCCAGGTAAGCGTACCGATGAACAGTACTGACAGGCTCCAGACAAAAAACAGGCCGCCAAATTGCAGTAAACTCATACCGACTCTCCCGACGCCACGCGCAGCGCATTCTCCCAGCCAGCGATATAGTTCGGGCTGAAAAAAGCAATGCGGCTTTTATCTACGTTCTGCAACTGCCGCTGCGCCTCACGCACCACCCGCTTATCCAGGCTGTCTGTCGTAAACAACACCGGCAACTGCTGTTCAGCCATATCCAGCCAGAACGGATTTTCACGATTCAATACGCAGGGAACGCCCGCCTGAATCAGCAAACACAGCGTGCCGATGCCCTGCTGGCGCGCAAAAATAAAGTACCCCAGATCGCAGCCGCGCAGTAGCTCAAGATAAGCGTCAAACGGCATATTTTCACGTAGTATGGTGAGATTATCGGCGCTAAAAAG
Source organism: Tenebrionibacter intestinalis (assembly GCF_016632365.1). Lineage (GTDB taxonomy): Bacteria > Pseudomonadota > Gammaproteobacteria > Enterobacterales > Enterobacteriaceae > Tenebrionibacter > Tenebrionibacter intestinalis. Next base: position 59,500 of record NZ_JAEPBH010000013.1, read on the forward strand.
CGTTTTCGCTTCCTGCTCAACATGACGGATATAGGCCTCATTTCCACTGGGGTATCCCATCGGCACCACCACCCTTACGCCATCGCCAAACTGGCGATGTATTTCCCGTAACGCGATAACGTGCCTGTTGCTGCAATCGCCGGAGTTACCGACCAGAACGGTAAGCTTCCGGCCTTCTTCACGCCGGTTTTCCAACGTATTTAACGCAGGATCCATACGCGTCGGGAAATAGAGCAATCCGGTCGCAATGTTTGAATAATGCGTCACGAAATAGAGCAGGTCGCCACGGGTACCAAACACGTGCCCTACGCGCCTGTGCGCCATACGGCGCAGCCTGTAAAAAAGCCGAAACTTCAGGCTGGCGGCCGCCTCGTAGAGATCCGCACCCCAGATATGCCAGCTCGCCTGATCCGGCTTAAGGCCGCCGAAAAGCAGCGCCAGCCATATCCCGGTATTAAACTGGCCGTGGAAAAAGAAACGCTGTCGGCGGTTTGCCCGCGCTCTGGCGACCACCGCTTTAGCCAGCGCTTTTTTGCTGTCAAACAAGGCGATATCCAGTCCGGGGTAGGCGTTCACCAGCGCCAGATCTTCGCTCACCACCATAAACTTTTTTCCCTGTTCAGGCGCATTCAGCGTCTGCGCAAAGAACTCAAGCACTGTGCGATTATGATGCGGGATATCCGATCCCAGTACGTGAATCAGTGTAGTCATACTCGTTTACGCCAGATTAAAAATGCACAGACGCACAGGAAAAACCAGACGATATACGTTGCCATATAGGCCTGTGCCGCGCCCAGCGCGCCGTGCGCAGGGATAAGCCAGCGAGAAAACCCCGTCAGCAGCGCAAACTGGCCTAGTTCCGCCACGACGTACAGACGCAGGGAGGCTTTTGCAATAATAAGATAGCCAAAAACATAAGCGCCAACTTTCAACACATCGCCAACCAACTGCCAGGCGAACAGATCGCGCATGGCGGTAAATTTTGCTGAAAAAAGCAGCCAGATGGCAACATCGCGCAATAACCATACCATCAGCCCCACCATCGCGACCGCAGGCAGCACAAAGCGCATCGCTTTACCTATTTCACGGCTGATATCCGCTTTTTCGGTCAAACGTGACAATGTGGGCAGCAAATAGACGCTGAACGAAGCCGTAATGAATTGCAGCCAGGCATCCGAAATGCTGCTCACACCCTGCCAGATGCCTACCGCATCCCAGCCATAGCGCGCCGCCAGCAGGTTACGCATCATCACGTAAGCCACCGGCATAGTCACCGAGGTTATGAGCGCCATCAGCGTAAATTTGCCAAGACGGCTGGCGATGGCGCTATCCCATGCGGGCTTAAGCCACTGGAGCGGTAAGTGTTCACGGCGCTTAAGCGAAATCACGGCGGGGATAACCACCAGCGCAGGCGCCAGCGCCAGCCCGAACAGCGCCCCCGGATAACCGCCGATTTTCCAACACGCAATGTAGGCCAGAACGCCAGTCAAACTGCCGACGATTAGCGCCAGCGCGTTACCGGCTGCATCACGAAACCCTTTCATGATAGCCAGCGACAGGTTTGCCCAGGCTATTCCCAGCTGTACCAACGCTAACAGCCGCACCAGGCCCTGATAGTTATCATGGCCGAATAGCCCGACGCTAACAGGGCGCGCAGCCAGCAGAAATACCAGCGCCAGCAGCGAAGAAAAACCCAGCACCATCGCTGACGACGTGCCGACAATCTGGCGCAGATGCTGCGGTTCATCGCGATACTGCGATACGTATTTAGTGACGCCGTTAAAGATACCCGCGCCAGCCAGTACGCCCAGCACCGTCACCAGTTGCCGAAAGTTTCCCGCCATACCGACGCCGCCCGGCCCATAAGCCACCGCCAGCAGCTTTACGACCAGTAAGCCCGCGCCAATCTTTACCAACGTGGACGCCGCCGTCCATATGGAAGCTCGTGCCAGCGACATCAGCCGAAGTAGCTCAACAGTGTATTAATGACCGTGCGCTGATTGACTGGCGCGAGGTTATAGAATAGCGGCAGGCGCAACAGACGCTCGCTTTCTACGGTGGTGAAACGATCTTCGCCGTGAAAAATGCCAAATTGCTGGCCTGCCGGGCTGCTGTGCAGCGGAATATAGTGGAAGACAGCAAGGATATCCGCCTCTTTCAACCAGTCAATAAGCCGGCTGCGATCGTCGCCGTCGCGCAGCTTAATGTAGAACATATGGGCGTTGTGTACGCAGCCTTCAGGCAGCGCAGGCAGTTCAATCCGCCCTTTTTCCGCCAGCGGCAGGAGCGCATCGTAGTAGTTGCGCCACAGCGCCAGACGCTGCTGGTTAATAAGCTCGGCGGCCTCCAGTTGCGCCCACAAATAGGCCGCCTGTAGATCCGCCATCAAATAGCTGGAACCGATATCGCGCCAGGTATATTTGTCCACCTGGCCGCGAAAGAACTGACTGCGGTTAGTGCCTTTCTCGCGAATAATTTCCGCGCGCTCCACAAGCGTCGGATCGTTGATAAGCGTTGCGCCGCCTTCGCCACCTGCGGTGTAGTTCTTGGTTTCATGGAAACTCAGGCAGCCAATATGGCCGATAGCGCCAAGGGCGCGCCCCTTCCAGGCAGACATTACGCCCTGCGCCGCATCTTCAATAACCCACAGGTTATGTTGCTGCGCAATGCGCATAATGACATCCATATCACAGGCAACGCCCGCGTAGTGTACCGGCACGATAGCGCGCGTTTTTTCAGAGATCGCCGCTTCAATTTTACTTTCGTCGATATTCATGGTGTCAGGACGCACATCGACAAAAACAATACGCGCGCCGCGCAGCACGAAGGCGTTCGCGGTTGATACAAAGGTGTAGCTCGGCATAATTACTTCATCGCCGGGCTGGATATCAATCAGCAGCGCCGCCATTTCAAGCGACGCGGTGCAGGAGGGCGTTAGCAGCGCTTTACGGCTGCCGAAGCGCTGCTCCAGCCATTGCTGACAGCGGCGGGTAAAGCCGCCGTCACCGCACAGCTTGCCGCTCTCCATCGCAGAGCGCATATAGTCAATTTCGGTACCAACTATCGGCGGAGCGTTAAATGGGATCATGTTCTCACCTGTATAACCAGTAAGCGGAGCGCTCAATCACCGCACCGCTTTCAATATAGCGGCGCAGCGCCGCCCGGTTGCTGATTTGGGTCGCCACCCGAATCCGGGATAGCCCGCGCATCTCGCACCAGCGCCGCGCCGCCAGCATTAATCTTGCCCCTGCGCCATGCCCGGCCAGCAAACCAATGCGCCCTTCCTGCTCGTTTAGCTGACGCAGCGTAATAAAGCCGCGACATTGCGCGCCAGCTCGCAAAATCAAACATTCATGATCGAAGCTGCCGCGCACCGCGTTTTCAACCCATTGCGCATAAAAACGCGCGCTTTCCCCTGCGGGATACCACGGCTCGCGAAAGCGGCTCTGGCTAAATACGCTGGCCGCCGCACGCAGTTGAGCGATATCGCTTTCCTGCGCCACGTCAAGGCCGGGATCAGGGTTATTCGCGCCCGTGGCAAGGCTCAGGTCAACCTCCCCCTCCACCAGCCTGAAGCCCAGCGCCTGGAGGGCGTCCAGCCGCGCCGTGTCCTCAGCGGCGATTTTTGCCTGCACGCGTGAAAAAGGCTGCAATTGCGCCACGTTTAGCGGCGAAGCGGAATCGGAAAAACGGACAATTGCGCTCGCCAGTCCGAAAAACTCGCTCTCCCAGACCAGCGGTTCAACGCTGGCGCGTAAGGCATCCAGCGGCTGTGGCTTCACCGCCATACTCCGCGTGTGTCAACAATGTAGCGCTGCACAAGCCGTGCGCCGTCAATAGCTTTAAACTGACAATGATCCACCAACAGCACCAGTATATCCGCGCGCGACAACGCATCCTGCACATCCGTCAGCGTACAGCGGCCCTGCAGCTTTTGCGGCAGCGTGTGGATATTAGGCTCCACCGCCAGCAGCTCTCCGCGGTGCCACTGCGCCAGCTCGCTCACAATAGACATAGACGGGCTTTCGCGCAGGTCATCAATATCCGGCTTGAACGCCAACCCAAAGCAGGCGAGAGTCAGTTCTTCAGCACGTTTTCCGCTGTCTGCCAGGCAGTCGGCTACCGCCGCTTTTACCCGATCAATCACCCAGCCCGGCTTACTATCGTTTACGTCCCGCGCAGTGCGAATCAGACGCGCCTGCTGCGGGTTTTGCGCCACAATAAACCACGGATCGACGGCAATACAGTGTCCGCCGACGCCGGGGCCAGGCTGCAGAATATTAACGCGCGGATGGCGATTTGCCAGGCGAATCAGCTCCCACACGTTAATACCCTGTGTTGCGCAAATTAACGAGAGCTCATTGGCGAAGGCGATATTAACGTCACGAAAACTATTTTCCGTTAGCTTACACATTTCTGCCGTGCGGGCGTTCGTTACCACGCATTCGCCTTTAAGAAAGATGGAATACAATTCGCTGGCGCGCGCCGAGCAAACGGGCGTCATCCCGCCAATCACGCGGTCATTTTGTATCAACTCCGCCATCACTTTCCCTGGCAGCACGCGCTCAGGGCAGTAGGCTATATTGATATCCGCCGCTTCCCCCGCCTGCTGCGGAAAGGTCAGATCGTCGCGCAACGCCGCCAGCCAGCCGGCCATTTGTTCCGTAGCGCCTACCGGCGACGTTGATTCCAGAATCACCAGCGCCCCTTTTTTTAGTACCGGCGCAATGGCCTCGGCCGCCGCTTTAACGTAAGCCATATCCGGCTCATGGTCGCCTTTAAACGGCGTGGGCACGGCAATCAAATACGCATCTGCTTCAACCGGCGTTGTACGCGCAGACAACCAGCCGCCTTCAACAGCGGCTTTTACTACGCAGTCAAGCTCCGGTTCGACGATGTGGATTTCCCCTCGGTTGATGGTGGCAACCGCATTTTCATTGACGTCCACGCCGACCACGCGCTGTTGGCGCGATGCGAAGGCCGCAGCAGTGGGCAGGCCGATATAACCCAGGCCAATCACAGAGATAATGTTAAAACTCATTGTGTCACCCGATAGTGTTTCAGTGCAGTAATAATGCGCTCGCAGGCTCTGCCGTCGCCATAGGGATTATGCGCATGGCTCATGGCCAGGTAAGCCTCGTTGTCTTTTAGCAGACGCGTGACTTGCGCAACAATTGTTTGTCTGTCAGTGCCAACCAGCCGCACCGTCCCGGCTTCCACGGCTTCTGGCCGCTCGGTTGTGTTTCGCATCACCAGCACAGGCTTACCAAGAGAAGGCGCCTCCTCCTGAATGCCGCCGGAATCGGTCAGGATGAGATAGGAATGATGCATTAACCAGACAAACGGCAGGTAATCCTGTGGATCGATTAGCATAATATTATCGATATGGCCCAGAATTCGGTTAACCGGCTCGCTGACGTTGGGATTAAGATGGACTGGATAAACAATCTGTACATCCGGATGCTGCGCCGCTATCTGCGCCAGCGCATGACAAATGTTCTCAAAACCGCTGCCGAAGCTTTCGCGGCGATGTCCGGTCACCAGGATGAGTTTTTTATTACGCTGTAAAAACGGATAGCATTCGTTAAGCGCCGCACGCTGCGCCTCATCGCTGAGCACGCGATCGCGAACGGACAGCAGTGCGTCAACAACGGTATTGCCGGTGACAAAAATGCGGCTGTCGCGGATATTTTCACGCAGCAGGTTCTGGCGCGACGTTTCGGTAGGCGCAAAATGCAGCGTAGCAAGATGGCCTGTGAGAGTGCGGTTCGCCTCCTCAGGCCACGGCGAAGCCAGATCGCCGGTGCGCAGTCCCGCCTCGACGTGACCTACCGCAATACGCTGGTAAAACGCAGCCAGGCTTGTGGCGAGGGTCGTCGTGGTATCGCCATGTACCAGCACCACATCGGGTCGGAACGACGCCAGCACCGGCTTAAGGCCTTCAAGAATTCGGCAGGTTATTTCGCTTAATCCCTGGTCCGGCCGCATGATATTCAGATCATAATCCGGCCGGATTGAAAAGAGCGACAATACCTGGTCAAGCATTTCACGATGCTGAGCGGTCACACAGACCTTCACGTCAAAAAAAGGATCGTCCTCCAGCGCGTGAACCAGCGGCGCCATCTTTATCGCTTCAGGACGCGTACCAAAAACGGTCAGAACTTTCACAGTATTTATCTGCCTTGATTAAACACAATGAAGACGTCCGGACACGTCTTCGTTGTTCTCCAAAAATCAGGTACGCGGGCGACGACGGGACAACGCGACACCGGCCCCGGTCAGCGCGCCAACGGCTCCCCACATCGCCAGCAGAAAGGCGCGGCGCGGGCTGTCGCGCTTAACGGGTTCTTCCGGGGTGCGCAGATAGCGATAAGTCTGAAAGCGCGGTTCAAGGGTCGGTCCAACATTTAATGTCGCCAGCATGGCTTTATTTCTATCGTAATCCATTTCATAAGAAGGCCCGGCCGCCTGTAAATTTTCCAGCCTTGCCTGCAGCATCGGGCGACCCAGCATGAAAAGTTCAGAATCCGGCAGCTCATTAGCGGGCACATCGGCTTCACTGCGTCCAATATTGTGCTGCTCGGCAATTTTCAGCGCCTGCTCCAGGCTGTTAAGGCGACGACTGTAGATAGACTGCGCCACCGCTTCCTGGCGCTTGACCTGCGCTTGCAACTGAATAGCGCGCGCCGCCCAGGCGCCTTTAAGTTCATCGTTAAGGTACGTCGCCGCACGCTGGCTGGCAAAAGCCACATACTGGCGCAGCAAATTATTCGCATCCGGCGCGGTTTCAGCCACCAGTCTGATGCTGTCATTCAGGTTACGCGTAATATCGCCTGGCGTGAACTGAATGTTACCGATAAGCTCGTCCAGCAACGCGGCGTCCGCTTTGCTGTTGCCCGACTGGCGCTGACGGTAATAATCGGTCTGATTCCAGAAATCACGGCGCGTATCCCAGGATGAAAGCTGCATGATGAACTCTTTATAGGTTTCATCCATAACCGACGGGACATCCTGCGCGGCCGTATACGTGCGCGCATCAAGGTTTCGCAGAAACTGCTGCTGAGAATAGTAGCTGCCGAGCATGTTGACGGTAGGACGATCGGTTATGGCCGTCGCCCCCCATTCCTGCCGGGCAAAAAAAGTATAAACAAGCGCAATGACGGCAAACAGCAGCGCAAAACCCACAATCCAGAATTTGCCGCGCCAGAGCGCGCGTATCAGGCCACGGATATCAAGCTCGTTTTCCGCGGCTGCCGGATTATCGCCAGATAGTTGTTTCATCTCTTCCCCGTTTAATGTGCTTATGCCGGACTTTTGCTGCCACGACGCATACGTCGTTTGATACGTTTGATAAAGCGAGCCACTTTCCAGGCGCGCTTAATGCAATAGCCGTAAAGCATAAATGCCAGCAAAAACAATACCAACATTGCCCATTCCGGAACGAAATGCATATATTCCGCCGTCACGCCGATAGCCGCCAGTATCGCAGCCGCAAACGTAATGAGCACAAAAGCCTGACGGGATGTAAACCCCGCCCGCATGATCAGGTGGTGAATGTGCTGGCGATCGGGTGAGAAGGGGCTCATTCCTTTACGCAGGCGGCGATACATTATCGCCACCATATCCATCAGCGGAATGGCAATAATCCACAGCGCGGTCACCGGGCTAATTGGATGGGTTTTTCCCTGCGTCGTTTCCAGCAAAATCCAGATAACGGTAAAGCCAATCAGGGTGCTGCCCGCATCGCCCATAAAGACCTTATAACGGCGGCCAAGCACCCCAAGGTTAAGACAAATATAGGGAAGAATGGCCGCGATCATCGCAAAGCACCACATCGCAAGGCTAAGCTGGCCATCAAACCACAAAATAACGCCCATCGCGGCAAAGGAAACGCAGGATAACCCGCCCAGCAAACCATCAATACCGTCCACCATATTAAAGGCATTGATCGCAGCCCAAACGGCGAAAAGCGTAAGGAAATAGCCAAACGGCCCCAGCACCAGTTCCCAGGTACCGAAGATATAGCCCAGGCTGCTAAGATAAAGTTTGGCCGCCACCATCATGATGATGCCAATCAGGGCCTGAATCGTGGCGCGGATTTTTACGCTAATATCGAATCGGTCATCCAGCGCGCCAACCAGTACCAACACGCCCGCGCAACCCAGATAAAGCGCGGAGTGCGGGATATAATAGTCTGCCAGCCAGAAGGTAAAACAGATGCCCGCATAGACAGAAACGCCGCCGACCAGCGGGATTAGCCCCTGATGACGTTTACGGAAGTTAGGCTTATCGACCAGACCAATTTTTTTTGCAACTTTACGTGCAAAAAAAAGGAAAACGGTTGTGAACAGAAAAATACTGATTAATTCAGTACCAGCGGAGATTAAATTCACAATGAGCGCTCTCTGCAAAATGTACGTTCGGCCTCTGGCATGCTTACGTGGCTAACCGGAGGCGCGCCGACAAGGCGGAACTAACGGCGTTATATTTCACTCTGACTGAATTAATTTTGCCCTGCCAAAGGCACCGTCCGTGAAATCCTGTCCAAATATAGCAGCGTCGACACATTCATATAAAGAAGAAAAGAAAACGCCACGTTGAAACGTGGCGCTTCCCCGGGTTTGCGGCGGCTACGAACGTTTCATCATGTCGAAAAATTCGTCATTGGTTTTGGTCATCGCCAGCTTATTAATGAGGAATTCCATCGCATCAATTTCTCCCATCGGGTGAATGATTTTGCGCAGGATCCACATTTTTTGCAGCTCTTCAGAGGTGGTAAGCAATTCTTCTTTACGGGTGCCGGAGCGGTTATAGTCGATGGCCGGAAAGACGCGTTTTTCTGCGATCTTACGGGAAAGATGCAGCTCCATGTTACCGGTGCCCTTAAACTCCTCATAAATCACTTCATCCATTTTGGAGCCGGTGTCAATGAGCGCCGTTGCAATGATTGTCAGGCTGCCGCCCTCTTCAACATTACGCGCAGCGCCGAAGAAACGCTTCGGCCGATGCAGGGCGTTGGCGTCCACGCCGCCGGTCAATACTTTACCGGACGCAGGCACCACCGTGTTGTAAGCGCGCGCCAGGCGGGTGATGGAGTCAAGCAGGATGATAACGTCTTTTTTATGCTCAACCAGGCGCTTAGCCTTTTCTATTACCATTTCAGCAACCTGGACATGGCGGGAAGCCGGTTCGTCAAAGGTTGACGCAACCACTTCGCCTTTTACCAGGCGCTGCATTTCCGTGACTTCTTCCGGGCGCTCATCGATAAGCAGCACCATCAGCACGCAGTCCGGATGATTGTAGGCAATGCTCTGGGCAATGTTTTGCAGCAGCATGGTTTTACCCGCTTTCGGCGGCGCCACTATCAGACCACGCTGTCCACGGCCGATCGGCGCGGCCAAATCCAGAACGCGAGCGGTCAGATCTTCCGTCGAACCGTTGCCGCGCTCCATACGCAGGCGGGAATTGGCATGCAGCGGCGTCAGGTTCTCAAACAGAATCTTGCTGCGGGCATTTTCCGGCTTGTCGTAGTTAACCTCATTCACCTTCAGCAGCGCGAAGTAACGCTCGCCTTCTTTCGGCGGGCGAATTTTGCCGGAAATGGTGTCGCCTGTGCGAAGGTTAAATCGGCGGATTTGGCTGGGGGATACGTAAATGTCATCGGGACCGGCGAGGTAGGAACTGTCTGCGGAGCGAAGGAATCCAAACCCGTCCTGCAGTATTTCCAGCACGCCATCGCCAAAGATATCTTCGCCGCTCTTCGCATGTTGCTTCAGAATGGCAAAAATAATGTCTTGCTTACGCATACGGGCCAGGTTTTCCAGCCCCATGTTTTCGCCGAGAGTAATCAGATCAGAAACCGGCGTATTTTTTAATTCGGTAAGATTCATAATGGTGGGTTCTTAAACTCGGGGTAATTCTCGAACAGTAATGTAAATAGTAAGGCAGGGTATCCATGCCTGTTAATGGCCATCACCCCGTGCCCGATCGCGGCCTGAATGCAGACGCTCAGAACTGGAACGACAAAACGGATTGGGTAGCAGGCCCGAAAGCGATTTTCTTTTTCTCACGCCTGTGAAGACTGGCAAGAGATTTCGGGTAATACAAGATTCAAACTAAGGTAAGTTCAACATGCAGTTCAGGTAACTTAGCACGGCTGGCACCGGGCGTCCAGCGGTCCACATAAATTTAGGACCACCAGACACGCCGACGGAGATTCATTTACGCCAGGTTAGCGTCCAGAAACTCTTTAAGCTGCCCTTTTGACAGCGCGCCCACTTTCGTCGCCGCCACTTCACCATTTTTGAACAGCAACAGCGTCGGGATACCGCGAATGCCATATTTCGGCGCAGTACCCGGGTTCTGGTCGATGTTCAGTTTAGCTACCGTCAGCTTGCCTTCATATTCGGTTGCGATTTCATCCAGAATCGGGGCAATCATTTTGCACGGCCCGCACCACTCTGCCCAAAAATCAACCAAAACCAACCCTTCCGCCTTAAGTACGTCCGTGTCGAAACTGTCGTCAGTCAGGTGAATAATTTTATCGCTCATACTTCACTCCACAGGATTATGCCTGGCTTTACTGGTGTAAATTTATGCTGTGCCACATACTCATCCGCTAACGCGGTTAACGATGATAAGACACCGCCTTTACATCAGGCAGGTTGACTTTATTTCAACGGATACGCTTTCGTAAAGCAATAGTAAGCTGATATTCTACCACACTATGAGCAAAACACATTTAACTGAACAGAAGTTTTCCGACTTCGCCCTGCACCCGAAGGTTATAGAAGCCCTTGAAAAAAAAGGTTTTTATAACTGCACTCCTATTCAGGCATTAGCGCTTCCGCTGACGCTTGCGGGGCGTGACGTGGCCGGACAGGCGCAAACCGGTACCGGCAAAACGATGGCGTTTCTGACGTCAACGTTTCATTATTTACTCTCGCATCCAGCGCCGGAAGGCCGCCTGATTAACCAGCCGCGCGCGCTGATTATGGCGCCAACCCGCGAGCTGGCTGTGCAGATCCACTCTGATGCTGAGCCGCTGGCGCAAGCCACTGGTATGAAATCGGGCCTCGCTTACGGCGGCGACGGTTACGACAAGCAGCTCAAGGTGCTGGAAAAAGGGGTCGATATCCTGATTGGCACCACTGGCCGCCTTATTGACTACGTAAAACAAAACCATATCAACCTCGGCGCCATTCAGGTTGTGGTGCTGGATGAAGCCGATCGCATGTACGATTTAGGCTTTATTAAAGACATACGCTGGCTATTTCGCCGCATGCCGGCGGCAAACCAGCGTCTGAACATGCTGTTTTCCGCAACGCTTTCATATCGCGTGCGTGAACTGGCGTTTGAACAGATGAACAACGCCGAGTACGTGGAAGTAGAGCCGGAGCAAAAGACGGGCCATCGTATTAAGGAAGAGTTGTTCTATCCTTCTAACGAAGAAAAAATGCGCCTGCTGCAAACGTTGATTGAAGAAGAATGGCCGGATCGCGCCATCGTTTTTGCCAATACTAAGCACCGCTGCGAAGATATCTGGGGTCACCTGGCAGCAGACGGCCACCGCGTAGGATTACTCACAGGCGACGTCGCCCAGAAAAAACGTCTGCGTATTCTTGAAGAATTTACCCAGGGCGATTTGGATATCCTTGTGGCGACCGACGTTGCCGCCCGTGGGCTACACATCCCGGCCGTGACGCATGTCTTTAACTACGATCTGCCCGACGACTGTGAAGATTACGTGCACCGCATCGGCCGTACCGGCCGCGCAGGCGCCAGTGGGCACTCCATCAGCCTCGCCTGTGAAGAGTACGCGCTGAACCTGCCCGCAATTGAAACGTACATCGGCCATGCGATTCCCGTTAGCAAATACAATCCGGATGCGCTAATGAGCGAGCTACCGCCGCCAAAACGCCTGGTGCGCAACCGCTCCGGCAATGGCCCACGTCGCAACAATTCACGTAATCGCCGCCGTACGGGTTAACGCATTATGCTAAACGCCTCCTCGCTCTATGCGGCAATCGATCTCGGCTCCAACAGCTTTCACATGCTGGTAGTGCGCGAGGTGGCGGGAAGTATACAAACGCTCGCTCGCATCAAGCGTAAAGTCCGGCTGGCCGCAGGGCTGGACGCCGACAATATGCTTAGCCGGGAAGCCATGGCGCGCGGCTGGCAGTGTCTCCAGCTCTTCTCCGAGCGCCTTCAGGATATTCCGCAAACGCAGATTCGCGTTGTGGCGACCGCCACGCTGCGCCTGGCGACTAATGCGGCAATATTTATTGAACGCGCGCAAGCCATTCTTGGCTGTCCGGTACAGGTCATTAGCGGAGAAGAAGAGGCGCGACTTATTTATCAAGGCGTCGCACATACCACGGGCGGAGATGACAGACGGCTGGTGGTCGATATCGGCGGCGCCAGTACGGAGTTAGTAACCGGTACCGGCGCTCAAACATCCTCGCTGTTCAGCCTGCCGATGGGCTGCGTGACCTGGCTTGAACGCTACTTCACCGATCGCGCCCTGGCGAAGGAAAATTTCGCCGCCGCAGAGCAGGCAGCGCGTGAAGTGCTGCGCCCGCTGGTGGGTAAACTACGCTATCACGGCTGGAAAGCCTGCGTGGGCGCGTCCGGTACGGTACAGGCGCTACAGGAAATTATGATGGCGCAGGGTATGGATGAGCATATCACGCTGCTTAAACTCCGCCAGCTCAGGCAGCGCGCTATCCAGTGCGGGCGTCTTGAGGAGCTTGAGATTGAAGGCCTGACGCTCGATCGCGCGCTGGTTTTTCCAAGCGGCCTTGCCATTCTTATCGCGATATTTACCGAACTGAATATTGAAAGCATGACGCTTGCCGGCGGCGCGCTGCGCGAGGGGCTGGTGTACGGTATGCTGCATCTGACTGTGGAGCAGGATATACGTAACCGTACGCTGCGCAACGTACAGCGGCGCTTTATGGTCGATGTGGCGCAGGCTGCGCGGGTAGAAAGCCTTGCCCAAAATTTAGCGCAGCAGGTTTCACCACAGTGGGAGCTGGACGCCCTGAGCCAGCAGTTGCTCAGCAGCGCCTGCCTTCTGCACGAAATTGGGCTAAGTATCGATTTTAAGCAGGCGCCCCGTCACGCCGCCTATCTGGTTCGCAATCTCGATTTGCCAGGCTATACGCCTGCGCAAAAAACGCTACTGGCCACGCTACTGCTCAACCAGACGAACCCGGTCGATCTCTCATCGCTGCATCAACAAAATGCTGTCCCGCCGCGCATTGCAGAACATCTTTGCCGATTGTTGCGTCTGGCCATTATTTTCGCCAGCAGGCGGCGCGATGACTGCGTGCCAGCACTGACGCTGACGGCCAGCGAAGAGGCGTTGCACCTGACGCTGCCGGCGTGCTGGCTAAAGCGCCATCCGCTTGGCGCAGAGTTGTTGGAGCAGGAAGCGCTCTGGCAAAGCTATGTTCACTGGCCAATAACCGTACAACCCTGATGCGCTGGCGCCGCAGAATATCAGCCGCCGCGTGACCGGGCCAGCATCGCGCGGATATTCGCAACGTTAGCCTGCCCTTTTTCCATCCGCTCCTGGGCCGTTATCACTTTACGTTCCTGTTCCCACTGCACATCATCCTGCGGTAGTTCCAGTAAAAAACGGCTCGGCTCCGGGCGCACCAGCTCACCATACTGGCGCCGCTCTTTACACAGCGTAAACGTTAATTCCTTTTGCGCCCGGGTAATCCCCACATAGGCAAGACGGCGTTCTTCATCAATGTTATCTTCATCGATACTGCTCTGATGCGGCAAAAGCCCCTCTTCCATACCTACAAGATAGACATAAGGAAACTCCAGACCTTTCGATGCATGCAGCGTCATCAATTGTACCTGATCCGCATCTTCATCGCTTTCGCCACGCTCCATCATGTCGCGCAGCGTAAAGCGCGTCACAACCTGAGTCAGCGTCATTGGCTCATCCAGTTCGCTCCCTTCGAGCATTTCGCTCATCCAGCTAAACAACAGGTTGACGTTTTTCATACGCATTTCTGCGGCTTTTGGGCTGGTAGAGGTTTCATATAGCCAGGATTCGTAATCAATGCCGCGAATCATATCGCGCACCGCCGCCACCGGCTCACGCTCCGCCTGATGGGCAATATCGCCCAGCCAGGCAGTAAAGCGCTGCAACGCATCAAGCCCGCGCCCGGTCAGAGTCTGGCTCAATCCCAGATCGAAGCTGGCGGCAAACAAACTTTTGTTGCGTTGCGTCGCCCACTCACCCAATTTTTGCAATGTTGCAGGGCCAATTTCACGCCGCGGCGTATTCACAATACGCAAAAACGCGCTATCGTCATCCGGGTTAGTTAATATCCGCAAATAAGCCAGCAGATCTTTGATTTCCGGGCGTGAAAAGAACGAGGTTCCTCCGGAGATACGGTACGGAATGCGGTTTTGCATCAGCAATTTTTCAAATACCCGGGACTGATGGTTGCCGCGATACAAAATGGCGTAATCTTTATACTGCGTTTTATTGATAAAGTGATGGGCGATAAGCTCGCCGGTTACCCGCTCTGCCTCGTGTTCTTCGTGGTTTGCCATTAATACTTTTAACTCAGCCCCGTAGCCCAGCTCACTGAACAGGCGCTTTTCAAATACGTGAGGGTTATTGGCAATCAAAATGTTAGCCGCTTTCAGAATGCGGCCCGAAGATCGATAGTTCTGCTCCAGTTTGATAACGCGCAGCGCCGGAAAATCCTGACTTAACTGCACCAGGTTTTGCGGCCGCGCGCCGCGCCAGGAATAGATAGACTGATCGTCGTCGCCAACGACCGTGAAACGCGCCCGCGCGCCCGCCAGCAGTTTCACCAGCATATACTGGCTGGTATTGGTGTCCTGGTATTCATCCACCAACAGGTAACGTATGCGGCCTTGCCAACGTTCGCGCGCCGCTTCATTGCGCTGTAGCAGCAGCGTCGGCAGCATAATCAGATCGTCGAAATCGAGCACATTACAGGCTTTGAGATGCGCATCGTAGAGCGCATAGCAATGAGCGAACTGCCGTTCTCGCTCTCCCTGCGCCCGCGCTGCGGCCAGCGGCGGCGGCGTCAGATCGTTTTTCCAGTTCGAGATCGTTGAGATTAGCTGCTGAAGAAGCTCCTTATCCTGCTCCAGCCACTCATCAGTCAGCTCTCTGAGCAGCGCCAGTTGATCGGTATCATCGAACAGGGAGAAATTGGCTTTCATGCCCAGCGCGTTATACTCACGCTTAATGATATCCAGCCCCAGCGTATGGAACGTGGAAATCATTAATCCACGCGCCTCCTTGCGCCCCAGCGTCTGGGCCACGCGCTCTTTCATTTCTCGCGCCGCTTTATTGGTAAACGTTACTGCGGCAATATGGCGCGCCTGATAGCCGCAGCTATGAATCAGATGAGCGATTTTATTAGTAATAACGCGCGTTTTACCTGAACCGGCACCGGCCAGCACCAGGCAGGGGCCGGTAACGAATTCGACGGCTTCTTGTTGGGCGGTATTCAGACGCATAGCAACCTGCCAGGACGAGGAACGGGGCCTGGATTGTAGCAAAAGCAAACCTGAGAATTAACGCAGTTTGCACTGCCAAATGCTAAGTGGCTGAGGGCACAATAGTAATTTTTTCACAGGCACAATCCTGCTCAAAACAGCCGTCACACCAGATGTTCTGCTAAAAACCAAAGCTGGCGTGCGGGAAATGATGACAACGCAGGAAAAGGCGCTGGCCTTGTTTACCTGGAAAAGCGCTATTCCCGCCCCCTCAGGCCATAGCGGCGGCGAAACCGGCGAAATCAAAGGTGAAACGATGGGCGGCCCGATTTTTGGCCGTCCACAGCCCAGGCTTTATGAGCCGGTAATCGCCCAGCTTAGCTGGCGCAATCACAAAGCGCCGCAACGGCGAGAGTCCATGCTACTATTGCGAAACTCACTTTTTTTCGAGGCGTCAACATGGCTAAAACAGCGGCAGCGCTGCACATACTGGTAAAAGAAGAGAAGCTGGCACTGGAGCTTCTGGAGCAAATTAAAAACGGCGGCGATTTTGCAAAGCTTGCAAAAAAACACTCTATCTGCCCCTCAGGCAAAAGAGGCGGTGATTTAGGCGAATTTAAACAGGGGCAGATGGTGCCGGCGTTCGATAAAGTTGTCTTCTCCTGCCCGGTACTTGAGCCAACTGGCCCGCTACATACGCAGTTTGGTTATCACATCATCAAAGTTCTCTACCGTAAGTAATCATATTGCCTGTTTTAATCAATGATAAAAGCAGGCACAATAAATTCTTTATCATATAAGTATATCCAACTCCAGAAACCCAGCGCTATAAGGTATTTAATATCTGTTTGTTTAGCGTTCCGCTTAATTTCACCAACGCTTTGTAAACCAAGCTTAATTTAACCTGAAAACCGTTTACTTTCCGCTTCGTTATAAATACAGGTGCGATAATCCTCTTGAAATAGCGTTATTCACTACTAGACTTTAAAAAATTAAACAGCAGTAATGCCAGGAAAGAAAAATCTATTTTGTGGGGACGAAATTATGCAGCAGGATAAACCCGTAAAGAAATCTGTCGACCCTGTTATCGATCAAAAAATCATTAAGCCCAACCGGCCTAAATGGTTACTGTGGTTACTTTTATTAGTGGCCGCTCTTTTAATTTTCCTGTGGGCTTACCCGCGAGATCGAAGCGAGACGTCCGCCATTAACAACGCTGACCAGGCCGCTACTCAGCCTGTAGCATCTGATGTCAATACAGGCAACCCCATAGACGCGTTAAATGCCTGGTTCAATGGCGACAGAAGCCGTGACAGCCAGTGGCTTATTCTCGATAGCCTGAGTTTTAATTCCGGTAGCGCAACGCCGTCTGTGAATAATGCCGATCAACTGCAAAAAATTGCCGATATCCTTAACCAATATCCTGACAGCAGGGCGCTAATCCGCGGTTTTGCAGACGCCACAGGCCCGCAGGAGTTGAATAATAAACTATCGGCCGAGCGCGCTGGTGCGGTAAAAAGCTGGCTTGTTCAGCACAACGTAAAAGATACGCGTCTGAGTATTGATGGCCAGGGGGATGCAAAACCGGTCGCCAGCAATGCAACGGAACAAGGGCGTGAAATGAACCGCCGCGTAGCTATTAAAATGCTGTCTAATAACGCCGGGGGCTAACTCCATGACGGACAATGAACGTCCGCATCCCACGGATAATGAGGATAATACGCCACAGGTTCAGCGTATCCCTGTTTATAACGAAAAAGTACAGATTGATAAAGAAACGGTATGCCACGGCAAGGTGATAGTCAAACGCAACACGCTTCGCCAACAGGTAACCGTTTCTGAAAATATCTCACATCAGGACGCAATTATAGAAGTCGTCCCGATAGGAAAATATGTTGACAGTATACCTCAGCACACAGAAAACGATGATGTCATCGTTATTCCTGTATATGAAGAGCATACCCAGATCGTTAAGCGAGTTTATCTCAAAGAAGAGATAAGAATCACGAAAAAGAAAACTGTACATCCTTTTGAGCAACTGGTTGAAGTTAAACAGCAGGTTATTTCCGTAACCCGTGAAAAAAAGTGAGGTAGTATGTCCAGCGAAAAAATTGTAACTTTATTCGACACGCTTGAACACGCCAAAGCGGCCGAACGTAATCTGCTCAAAGCCGGGTTTAATGAAGATGATATGAGTATTATCGAAAGCCAGCATATCAAAGATTATGAGGCAAACAACAAAGATGTCAGTATCTGGAAAAGGCTATTCGGAAATGATGTAGATGATGAATACGCGGCTATCTATAGCGATGCCGTACGCACTAATGGCGCAGTCCTGTCGATGAAAGTTAAAGACGAAGACGAGCAGGCAACCGCACTCGCCATTCTGAATCGCCACCAGGTAGTGGATGTATCACAGCGCCAGCTTCAGCAGACGCCGCCGGCAGGCGATACCGCACTTGCGCCGACTGAAAAACGCGATACGCTGACAAGCGGTGATAAAAAAGTCGATACCACGTCCGGCGTAGCGAAAACGGATCGCCCCTGGCTTACGGGTAATGAAACAAAAGATGAAATTCTACGTCTGGCCAAAGAAGAGCTGGAAATTGGTAAAAGACTGGTAAAAGAAGGAACGACCCGCATCAGGCGCTATGTTACTGAAGAAAATGTCTCCCGAACAATTAATCTGCGCGAACAGCATGCAGAAATATTGCGCCAGGCGGTTAACAAACCGGTTACGGACAAAGATGTCGACTGGAGCGATAAGGAGATTGTGATTGATGAAATGGCCGAAAAACCGGTTGTCAGTAAGTCAGTCCATATCACTGAAGAGGTTGCAGTGAAAAAAGCGAATACCGATCGCGAGGAAAAAGTTACGGATACGGTTCGCCAGCAGCATGTCGATATCGAGCGCAACGATACAAAAGAGAAAAAAAACGATCTGCCTAAACCCTAGCGGTTTGCTGTTGTGCCCGATTGCCGCAAAAGAACAGGCACTGAGAGTATCAGTGCCCGTTTTGTTTTACTGCTTATCGCGCAAGCGGATGAATATCGCCGCCAGCAGCGGTTCAGCCTGCTACAGCAATACGCTTCATATCCGTCATATAGCCGCGTAATTTTTTACCGACCTGTTCAATAGCGTGGCTGCGGATAGCTTCGTTCACATCGCGCAGTTGCGCGTTATCCACGGCGCCTTCAGCCATCGCCTTACCCAAATCGCCCGGCTGCAGTTGCGCCATAAACGCTTTGAGCAAAGGCACGCAGGCATAAGAGAAAAGGTAGTTACCATATTCTGCGGTATCAGAGATAACCACGTTCATTTCATACAGGCGTTTACGTGCGATAGTATTAGCAATCAGCGGCAGCTCGTGCAGTGATTCATAGTAAGCTGATTCTTCGATAATGCCGGAATCGACCATCGTTTCGAATGCCAGCTCCACACCCGCTTTTACCATTGCAATCATCAGCACGCCCTTGTCGAAGTACTCCTGCTCACTGATTTTGACATCACTTTGCGGCGCGGTTTCAAACGCAGTTTTACCGGTTTCCTCACGCCAGGTCAGCAGTTTCTTATCATCATTGGCCCAGTCGGCCATCATGCCCGCAGAGAATTCACCGGAAATGATATCATCCATATGCTTCTGGAACAGCGGCGCCATGATTTCTTTAAGCTGCTCGGATAGCGCATAAGCGCGCAATTTTGCCGGATTAGATAGCCTGTCCATCATCAGCGTAATGCCGCCCTGCTTCAGCGCTTCGGTTATCGTTTCCCAGCCAAACTGAATCAGTTTTTCAGCGTATGCCGGATCGTCGCCATCCGCCACCAGCTTGTCAAAGCACAGCAGAGAACCTGCCTGTAGCATGCCGCACAGGATAGTCTGCTCTCCCATCAGGTCGGATTTCACTTCTGCGACAAATGAGGACTCCAGAACGCCTGCGCGATGGCCGCCGGTGGCCGCAGCCCAGGCTTTTGCAATAGCCATCCCTTCGCCTTTCGGATCGTTTTCCGGATGTACGGCGATAAGCGTCGGGACACCGAAACCACGCTTGTATTCTTCACGCACTTCCGTACCCGGGCATTTTGGCGCCACCATCACAACGGTAATGTCTTTACGAATTTGCTCGCCGACTTCAACAATATTGAAACCGTGAGAATAACCAAGCGCGGCGCCATCCTTCATCATCGGCTGTACGGCGCGTACCACGTCAGAGTGCTGTTTATCTGGCGTCAGGTTAACGACCAGGTCAGCCTGAGGAATCAGCTCTTCATAAGTGCCGACTTTAAAACCGTTTTCCGTTGCTTTGCGCCAGGAAGCGCGCTTTTCAGAAATCGCTTGCGCACGCAGCGCATAAGACACGTCCAGACCAGAGTCACGCATGTTTAACCCCTGGTTCAACCCCTGAGCGCCACAACCGACAATAACGACTTTTTTACCTTTCAGGTAGCTTGCGCCGTCGGCAAATTCGTCACGCGCCATAAAGCGACATTTACCCAATTGCGCCAGTTGCTGACGCAGATTCAATGTATTGAAATAGTTAGCCATGTAATACTCCGTCGTGCGTGATGCGTTCGTTAATATGCAGCGCCCGGCTGCCTGATTACATCCACTATATGACAGGAAACCTGTTGCGCAAATTGATATATTAACAATATCGTGTTGCAGATCACGCAACGTAAAAACGGAGCACAATACCGTGGATATACGCGACCTGAAGATGTTTCTGCACCTGGCCGAGAGTCGCCACTTCGGGCGCAGCGCACGCGCCATGCATGTCAGCCCCTCAACCCTGTCGCGACAGATTCAACGCCTGGAAGAAGATTTAGGGCAGCCGTTGTTTATTCGTGATAATCGCACGGTAGTGCTAACCGAGGCCGGAGAGGAGTTACGCCTGTTCGCTCAGCAGACATTGCTACAGTACCAGCAACTACGCCACGCCATTGACCAGCGTGGCCCGTCACTTTCCGGCGAGCTTCATCTCTTTTGCTCCGTTACCGCAGCCTATAGCCATTTGCCGCCGATTCTTGATCGATTTCGCGTCGAGCACCCGTCTGTCGAAATTAAGCTTACTACCGGCGACGCCGCCGACGCCGTCGAAAAAACGCTCTCCGGCGAAGCGGATATTGCTATTGCAGGCAAGCCGGAAACCCTACCTGCCGCGGTCGCATTCTCGATGTTGGATAATCTGTCGGTTGTTATGATAGCGCCTGCGCTTCCCTGCCCTGTGCGTAGCCAGGTAAACCAACTCTTACCAGACTGGCAAAACATTCCGTTTATCCTTCCGGATCAGGGGCCGGTACGACGGCGTATAGAACGGTGGTTTCGACATCAGCGCATTACAAATCCGTTTATTTACGCCACCGTCGGCGGCCATGAAGCAATGGTATCAATGGTCGCGCTCGGCTGCGGCGTTGCGCTCATTCCTGAAGTCGTACTGGAAAACAGCCCGGAGCCGGTAAGAAACCGCGTGACAATTCTTGATCGCAGTGATGAAAAAGCGCCGTTCGAGCTTGGCGTCTGCGCACAAAAAAAGCGGCTGCATGAGCCGCTTATTGAGGCATTCTGGAAACTACTGCCCGGCCAGCGCTAACCGGCCAGGAAGAAGCGAAATGCCGGGTTGCTGGTTTCTTCATGACAGTCATAACCCAGCTCGTGCAAACGCGTTTCAAAGCCGGGTTCATGCTCATCAAGCTCAAACGCCGCCAGCACGCGCCCGTAGTCGGTGCCGTGGCTACGGTAATGAAACAGCGTGATATTCCAGTACGCCCCCAGCGTTTGCAGAAATTTCAGCAACGCGCCGGGAGATTCAGGAAATTCAAAGCTAAACAGCCGCTCGCGCAGCGGCTGCGATGGACGTCCGCCGACCATATAGCGCACGTGTAGTTTGGCCATCTCGTCATCTGACAGATCCACTACGCTGTAGCCGCCCTCACTGAGCAAATGAATAATCTCCTGGCGCTCTTGCGGGCCGCGGCTTAGCCGCACGCCCACGAAAATACAGGCCGATTTCGCATCTGCAAAGCGATAGTTGAATTCGGTGACCGAACGCCCGCCAAGCAACTGACAAAACGTCAGGAAGCTGCCTTTTACTTCAGGAATGGTAACAGCCAGCAACGCCTCACGCTGTTCGCCCAGTTCACAGCGCTCAGAAACATAGCGCAGCCCGTGGAAATTAACGTTCGCCCCGGACAATACGTGCGCCAGACGCTCGCCGCGAATGTTGTGCTGCTGTACGTATTTCTTCATACCCGCCAGCGCCAGCGCGCCGGAAGGTTCCGCTACCGCACGGACATCTTCAAAGATGTCTTTCATGGCCGCACAGATGGCGTCGCTGTCAACGGTGACGACATCATCAATCCAGGCGCGACACAGACGGAAACACTCGTCGCCAATGCGCTTTACCGCGACACCTTCGGCAAACAGCCCAACGCGCGGCAGATCGACCGGCTCGCCCGCCTCCAGCGCCGCCCGCAGGCAAGCTGAATCCTCAGATTCTACGGCTATGACTTTGATCTGCGGCATAAGCTGCTTAATCAATACCGCAACGCCCGCCGCCAGCCCGCCGCCGCCGACCGGGACAAAAATACGGTCAATATGCGCATCCTGCTGAAGCAGCTCAAGCGCCAGCGTGCCCTGGCCGGCAATCACTGCCGGGTGGTCGAACGGCGGCACGTAGGTATACCCTTGTTGTCCGGAAAGCTCGACGGCACGCGCCTTTGCCTCATCAAAATTGGCGCCGTAGAGCAAAACTTCGCCGCCAAAGCCGCGAACGGCATCAACTTTGATATCTGCGGTACTGACCGGCATCACAATCAGGGCGTTTACGCCCAGGCGACTTGCAGAAAGCGCCACGCCTTGCGCATGATTACCTGCCGACGCCGTAACGACCCCACGCGCCTTTTGCTCCGCCGACAGCCCGGCTAACATGGCATACGCGCCGCGTAGCTTAAAGCTATGCACAGGCTGGCGGTCTTCACGCTTTACCAGCACAACATTATCCAGCCGCGTGGAAAGTTTATCCATGCGTTCCAGCGGCGTCACCTGTGCGACTTCATAAACAGGCGAACGCAGCACCGCCCGGAGGTATTCCGCTCCATCCGGCGCGGATGAAAGAGGCTGTGGCACGCTCATTGTCATCCTCCCAGTTTCGATTTATCGCGCACCGCGCCCTTATCAGCGCTGGTTGCAAGGCTTGCATAAGCGCGCAGCGCAAAAGAAACGTCGCGCTGACGGTTGCGCGGCGTCCAGGCCTGCGCGCCGCGCGCATCCTGCGCTTCACGGCGTGCCGCCAGTTCGCGGTCACTCACGTCAAGCTGAATGCCGCGGTTCGGAATATCAATAGAAATCATATCGCCGTCTTCAATCAGGCCAATGCTCCCGCCATTAGCCGCCTCCGGGGATACATGTCCAATCGATAAACCAGAAGTGCCGCCGGAAAAACGCCCGTCGGTAATAAGCGCGCAGGTTTTACCCAGCCCCATAGATTTAAGGAACGTGGTCGGATAGAGCATCTCCTGCATTCCCGGCCCGCCTTTTGGCCCTTCATAACGAATCACCACCACGTCGCCTGCCACCACTTTTCCGCCAAGAATAGCGTCTACCGCCTCATCCTGGCTTTCATAGACTTTTGCCGGGCCACGAAATTTAAGGATGCTGTCGTCAACGCCTGCGGTCTTCACAATGCAGCCGTTTTCAGCAACGTTGCCATACAGAACGGCAAGCCCGCCGTCCTGGCTATAGGCGTGCGCCTGCGAGCGTATGCAGCCGTCTGCGCGATCGGTATCCAGCGTATCCCAGCGACACGCCTGTGAAAACGCCTCTGTGGTGCGAATACCGGCTGGCCCGGCCGAATACATGCGCTTCACGCCAGCGTCGTCGGTAAGCATAATGTCATACTGTGAAAGCGTTTGCGCCAGCGTCAGGCCAAGCACATTTTTCACATCGCGATTGAGCAACCCTGCGCGATCAAGTTCGCCAAGAATACCCATCACGCCGCCGGCGCGGTGAACATCCTCCATATGATACTTCTGCGTACTGGGCGCGACTTTACATAGCTGCGGCACTTTACGGGACAGGCGGTCAATATCGTTCATCGTGAAATCGATTTCCGCCTCCTGCGCCGCAGCCAGCAGGTGCAGCACAGTATTAGTCGAACCGCCCATCGCAATATCCAGCGTCATAGCGTTTTCAAATGCTGCTTTGCTGGCAATGCTGCGCGGTAGCGCGCTGGCGTCATCCTGCTCATACCAACGCTTAGTGAGTTCAACAATACGTTTGCCCGCGTTCATAAACAGCACTTTACGATCCGCATGGGTCGCCAGCAGCGAGCCGTTGCCCGGCTGCGAAAGGCCCAGCGCTTCAGTCAGGCAATTCATGGAATTCGCAGTAAACATCCCGGAGCAGGACCCGCAGGTTGGGCAGGCGGAGCGTTCTACCTGGTCGCTTTGCTCATCGCTGACGTGCGGATTAGCCCCCTGAATCATGGCATCCACCAGATCCAGTTTAATTAACTGGTCAGACAGTTTAGTTTTGCCGGCTTCCATCGGGCCGCCGGATACAAAAATCACCGGAATATTGAGACGCAGCGAGGCCATCAGCATCCCTGGGGTAATTTTGTCGCAGTTGGAAATACACACCATAGCGTCGGCACAGTGGGCATTCACCATATATTCGACCGAATCAGCAATCAGCTCACGCGACGGCAGAGAATAAAGCATGCCCCCGTGGCCCATCGCAATACCATCGTCCACGGCAATGGTATTGAACTCTTTCGCGACCCCGCCCGCGGCCTCAATCTGCTCAGCAACCAGTTTGCCCAGCTCACGCAGGTGTACATGGCCCGGTACAAACTGGGTAAAAGAGTTGACGACTGCAATGATTGGTTTACCGAAATCGGCGTCGGTCATTCCGGTTGCGCGCCACAGCGCGCGGGCACCCGCCATATTACGACCGTGCGTGGTCGTGGCGGAACGGTACTTAGGCATGCTCTGTTTACTCCCGTCTGTCTGTTTTACCGGTATACTCAGGGCCGCAGGCGCGCTTAGTCGGCGTTATTAACCGCACAGGCTATAAAGTATTTGCCTTTTTCCTGCGCCCCGTATGTTGCCGGAGAGGTATTTATTATTTATTTACTGGATCCAGCCAGCCCCATTTATCCTGGGTTTCGCCGGTAAACAGGCCAAAAAACGCCTGCTGAATACGTTTGGTTACCGGGCCGCAGCGGCCTGCGCCAACCTGAATTCCATCAACGCTGCGCACCGGCGTAATTTCTGCCGCCGTACCAGACATGAACACTTCATCGGCCAGATAAAGCGACTCACGCGAAAGCACCTGTTCGCGCACGTCAATCCCCAGGTCTTTCGCAAGCGTAATAATGGCGTCCCGTGTAATACCAGGCAGCGCTGAAGACGTAAAAGGCGGTGTAAACAGCACGCCATCTTTTACCTCAAACAGGTTTTCGCCTGCGCCTTCTGACAGGTAGCCGTTTACATCCAGCGCAATACCTTCCTGATAGCCGTGGCGACGCGCTTCGCTGCCTACCAGCAGCGAAGAAAGATAATTTCCCCCTGCTTTGGCAGCCGTCGGAATAGTATTTGGCGCGGCGCGATTCCAGGAAGAGACCATTGCATCAATCCCCTCATCCAACGCTTCCGCGCCCAAATAAGCGCCCCACGGGAAAGCGGCGATAATAACGTCGGTCTGATAGCCCGCTGGCGGGTTAACGCCCATGCCGACATCGCCTACGAAAACCAGCGGGCGAATATACGCGCTGGTCAGGTTATTCTTGCGCAGCACCGCACGGCACGCTTCCATTAACTCTTCAACGCTCCGGGAAACCGGGAAGCGATAAATTTTGGCTGAATCATGCAGGCGCTGCATGTGTTCACGATGGCGGAACACCACCGGGCCTTGATGAGAGTCATAGCAACGAATCCCTTCAAACACAGACGTGCCATAATGCAGCGCGTGCGACATAACGTGAACTTTGGCTTCTTCCCACGCAATCATGTCACCATTAAACCAAATGTAATCGGCTTTTTTAGTCGTCATTCTTTATCTTCCTGTTGCGCTCTCAGGCGCGGATTTGTTGCGATGTAAGTTGCTGGACTTCGACATGAGCGACATCCACCAGTTTGCTTAACTGACTAAACAGTAATTCGACCGGGCGGGGGCTGGCAACGGTCATTTCGATATTAATATCATCAGTGCCGGGCGTGGCTTCCATATTCACAGAACAAATCTGAAAACCGCGGTGGCGAACCACGCGTAAAACGCGTTCCAGCGTTTCCGGGCGCATACGCGCCTGCACGGCAAGTTGATGTTGCATCATGATACTTTCTCCAGCATTTGAGAATTGCTGGCGCCAGGCGGCACCAGAGGCCAGACGTTTTCAAGCTCATCAATGGAGACATGCAGCAGGTATGGCCCTTTGCTGTTGAGCAAGGTCTCTAATGCCGCTTCCACCTGGTCCTTACGGGTTATACGCTGGCCGGGAATGCCAAAGGCGCTGACCAGAGTAAGAAAATCGGGGTTATCGGAAAGATTGGTTTCACTGTAGCGTTCATTAAAAAACAACTGCTGCCACTGACGAACCATCCCTAAACGCTGGTTATCGAGCAGCACAATTTTCAACGGCAATTGTTTTCGTTTAACGGTGCCCAGTTCCTGAATATTCATCATAAACGAACCGTCGCCGGTAATGCAGATAACCATATCATCAGGGCGCGCCACCTGGGCTCCTACGGCTGCGGGCAGGCCAAACCCC
The DNA here is from genome assembly GCF_016632365.1 of Tenebrionibacter intestinalis. GTDB lineage: Bacteria > Pseudomonadota > Gammaproteobacteria > Enterobacterales > Enterobacteriaceae > Tenebrionibacter > Tenebrionibacter intestinalis. The sequence continues at coordinate 85,768 of NZ_JAEPBH010000013.1, forward strand.
ATCGTACCGAGACCGCTGGAGGTGATGAAGTTTTCTGGTCGGCTAAAAGCCATGTGTTGCGCAGCCCACATCTGATGCTGGCCGACATCCGTCGTTACTATGCTATTAGCAGGTTTACGCTCAGATAGCTGTTTAAGCAGCAGTGGCGCAAATATGGCGTCGCCGGGATGATCGTAACGCCAGCCGCCCTCTTCGCGCATATGCGCAATCTGCTTGCGCCAGGCGCCAATTTCCAGCGGTTGCTGCAAGGCGGGCAAAATGGCCTTCAGATCCCCGCACAAGCTGACATTAGCCTTGCGCAACTTGCTCATCTCCGCCGGATCGACGTCCATATGAATAACATTTGCGCCAGGCGCAAACGTATCGAGTTTGCCCGTAACGCGATCGTCAAAGCGCGCGCCAATAGCAATAAGCAGATCGCACTGCTGAACTGCCAGATTCGCCGCTTTGTTACCGTGCATGCCAAGCATGCCGAGATAGCCCGCGTCCTCTGAATCCGCAGCGCCCAGCCCTTTCAACGTACAGGTGGCGGGTATTTGCGTAACGCGTATAAACTCGCGCAATGCCGTAACCGCCTGCGCCATCCCTACTCCACCGCCAATATACAGCACCGGACGATGCGCATGGGCCAGCATATCGCGCGCCTGCTGAATGTGCGCCAGAGGCAGCGGTTCATCTTCCGTAACGGCGCTCAGGAAAGGTTCGGGGTCGCCTTCCATCAACTGTATATCTTTGGGGATATCGACCAATACCGGCCCGGGGCGACCTGATTGCGCAATTTCAAATGCTTCAGCCATGATGCGCGGCAGCTCGTTAAGCGATTCGACCAAAAAGCTATGCTTGGTGCAGGCCAGAGAAAGGCCCAGAACGTCTACCTCCTGAAAAGCATCTGTACCGATAAACGGCGCCGCAACCTGACCTGTGATAGCCACGATGGGGATGGAATCCAAAAAGGCGTCAGCAAGCCCGGTAATAAGGTTGGTGGCGCCTGGCCCGGATGTTGCGATACATACGCCCGTTTTGCCGGTCGCGCGAGCAAACCCAATGGCTGCCATCGCTGCGCCCTGCTCATGACGGCACAGTAGATGTTCCACACCGCCGTCATACAACGCATCGTAGACCGGCATTATCGCTCCGCCAGGATAACCAAAAACTTTTTCAATACCCTGCGCTCGCAACGCATGTACTACCCACTGTGCTCCTGTCATAGTTATTCTCCTGCCTCAGCCGGGCAAAAACAGCATTTTGTTCTGCAATACATATTCTGCTCCTTGATTCAATGTACGCGGCCTAACAAAAAACCCCCGGACCTTTCGGTGCGGGGGTTTTTTCCGATTCAGACTTGATTTTTAAGCCTTTCCTCTCCTTAGCGCAGCCCCACACGGTGGATTAATAATCACCACCACGCTAATCACAACCAGGCTAATCACTAGTAGAAGGGCTTTCATTTGAAATTCGTGCTTTCGTCTCGTTCGAAGTAATGACTACAGAGTTATCACAGTGAGTAAAGCAAAGACAAGTTTTTTTTAATTAAACTTCCCTGGCTGGATAGTAAAAGGGATTTAATTGCTTTAATTTTCAATTGGATAATATAAAACCAGGAACTTTCACACTTAAACCAGGAACGAGCCTAAGCGAGATAATTTTCAAATTTAACGATTCTCTGCGAACAACGTCGAAAAAGTCATGAAAAAGGAACAATACTCACAAAAAATCGGGAATGCCGCTTCCTGAAATTATTTTCTGCTCTTTCTGACGAGGCGAATGAATGTCATTGTGGTCAAGTCGCAGGGAGGTGAAATGGCACTGGCAATTGTACATACGCGCGCAGCACTCGGGGTCAACGCGCCATTAATTACGGTGGAGGTACATATCAGCCAGGGTTTGCCCGGGCTGACAATAGTCGGTTTGCCGGAAACAACCGTAAAAGAGGCCAGAGATCGGGTACGCAGCGCTATTATTAATAGTGGATACACCTATCCGGCACGGAAAATCACAATTAACCTTGCGCCTGCCGATCTTCCAAAGGAAGGCGGCAGATATGATTTACCTATCGCTCTGGCGCTGCTGGCGGCCTCTGAGCAACTTTCAGCAGATAAACTGGCGCATTATGAATACATTGGCGAACTGGCTCTCACGGGCGCGCTGAGAGGCGTACCTGGCGCGATATCATCAGCGCTGGCTGCGCTGAAAGCAAAGCGGCAGGTTATTGTCGCTACTGAAAACGCTGAAGAAGTCAGCCTTATCCGACAGGAAGGTTGCTTTATCGCCCGTCAACTTACAGAAGTATGCGCTTTTCTTGAAGGCAGAGCAGCGTTACCCACTGCCCCAACGCCCCCCGCGTTACCACCTGTTATACGCGACGATCTGTCAGACGTTATCGGGCAATCTCAGGGCAAGCGCGCGCTGGAGATCGCTGCCGCAGGCGGCCACAACCTTTTATTACTTGGCCCGCCCGGTACAGGCAAAACCATGCTTGCGGTACGACTCGGCGGCTTGCTGCCGCAGCTTACTGATGAAGAAGCGCTCGAAAGCGCCGCAATACTGAGTCTCGTGAACCCCCGACACGTAAAGCGGCAGTGGCGGCAACGGCCATTTCGCTCCCCACATCACAGCGCCTCGCTGGCGGCAATGGTTGGCGGAGGAACAATCCCTACGCCCGGTGAAATCTCTCTGGCTCATAACGGCGTGCTATTTCTGGATGAACTACCGGAGTTTGAAAAACGCGTGCTGGATGCGCTCAGAGAGCCTATCGAGTCTGGTGAGATACTTATTTCACGCACGCGGGCGAAAATTAGCTATCCCGCGCGCTTCCAGCTTATCGCCGCTATGAACCCCAGCCCTACGGGACATTATGAGGGTAATCACAACCGTAGCAGTCCTGAGCAGAATCTACGCTATCTTTCGCGGCTTTCCGGGCCTTTTCTTGACAGGTTCGATATGTCGCTTGAAATTCCGCTATTACCTCCCGGCACGCTTAGTCAACAACCAACCCGTGGCGAAACCAGCGCAGTAGTCAGAGCGCGCGTAGAAGCTGCGCATAAACGGCAATACCGCCGTCAGGGCGGGTTAAATGCCCGGCTCGATAACCGCAGCATACAGCGATTTTGTTTTCTTGATAAAAACGATGCCGGGTGGCTGGAACAGTCTTTAACACATCTGGGGCTTTCTGTACGCGCCTGGCAACGCCTGCTGAAAGTTGCCAGAACAATTGCAGATTTAGAAGAGCTTGAAACGATCCAGCGCCATCATTTACAGGAAGCGCTCAGCTATCGCGCTATCGACCGGCTGTTGATTTACTTAAGAGGGCTGTTGGGATAAAGAAGGGGGCCAAAAAGGCCCCCCATATTTTTTAATCATCGCTATCGGTATACTCTTCTACCGTATCCATCTGCGGCTTACCGCCGGATAAAGTATGAAAGCGACGCGGGCGTTTAATTCGCGCCATATACTTACTCCAGACGCGTTCTGCTTCCGTCACCGGATCGCGTTGTCCCCGGCAGACTTCAACGAACTGTTTCTCTTCTGCCGTGGATGGGTCACGCTTACCGAGATCGAGCTCATTAAAAGCAAAACCGTGACGCTCAAGCAACTGAGCCTCTTTGATGGTGAAATCACCATGACGAGAGAACCCACGCGGATAATGTTTATTGTCGAAAAATCGATTAGTCGTCGTAAAGCTTTCCGCCATCCTATACGCTCCTGATTCTCTTGGTCGAGCTATTTATGGCGCGGAGTATTAGTTACGCTTGACAGAGTGTAAAACAAAACATTTAAATCAATACGACAAATTTTTTTGGGGGAAAAGTTGTGGATACAGAATTGCTAAAAACCTTTCTGGAAGTTAGCAAAACGCGTCATTTTGGGCGTGCAGCCGAGGCGCTGTATCTCACTCAATCTGCCGTTAGCTTTCGTATAAGGCAGTTAGAAAATCAGCTCGGCGTAAATCTTTTCACCCGTCATCGAAATAATATCCGCCTTACATCTGCGGGCGAACGCCTGCTGCCTTATGCTGAAACGCTCATGAGCACGTGGCTAACCGCAAGAAAGGATGTTTCACAGGCGTTTCGACATAACGAATTTTCCATTGGCGCCAGCGCCTCAGTATGGGAGTGCATGCTCTCCGCCTGGCTCAGGCGCCTTTATTATGACCACAAGGGAATGCAGTTCGAGGCACGCATTGCCCAACGCCAGTCGCTGGTAAAGCAATTACACGAACGACGGTTGGATCTGCTTATCACAACTGAAGCGCCTAAGATGGATGAACTGGGCAGTCAAATTATTGGGCAGTTTAATCTTGCGCTGTATTGCATTGCGCCAGCGCGTTCAATGAGTGAACTTACCTATCTACGCCTGGAATGGGGCCAGGATTTTCAACAATACGAAACAGGGTTACTGTCCGCCGACGATGTGCCCGCGCTAACAACCAGTTCCGTTGAGATAGCCGCCCGGCTATTGCCTGCGCTTGAAGGCTGTACATGGCTACCAACCCATTGGGCAGAAAAGCATACCCATTTGGCTAAAGTAAACGATAGCCTGGAGATAACACGCCCGCTTTATGCGATATGGTTGCAAAACAGCGATAAGCTAAACCAGGTAAAAGCGATTATCAAAACGCCGCTTGTGGAATGAGGAAATGAGCAATACAGGGGAGGCCTGTAGCGTGAGGAACAATTGAGTCAGGCAAAAAAAATCCCTAGCGGATGCTAAGGATTATTTTCTGGCAGGGGCGGAGGGACTCGAACCCCCAACACCCGGTTTTGGAGACCGGTGCTCTACCAATTGAACTACGCCCCTAATTAGGGTGGCGGAACGGACGGGACTCGAACCCGCGACCCCCTGCGTGACAGGCAGGTATTCTAACCAACTGAACTACCGCTCCACCGAATTTTTTTACATCTTTCGGGTTGCCCCGTTTGACTGCTTCATGCGCAGTCTTTCAATTTGATGCCTGGCAGTT
>NZ_JAEPBH010000130.1 GCF_016632365.1 Tenebrionibacter intestinalis
AGGGACGGCGCGCCGGGGAACATTGTTGTTGAGAATAACCTGCTTGGCGGTAACGAAGAGAGCCAGACGAAGTTCGTACAGGAGCATGGAAAGAATATAGCGTCCTGTGCTGATAATCCGGGTTCAGCATCGTGTCAGAAAGGACTGGCGATGCAGGATGCGCTGATGGTGGCACTTCCGGCAGGGCTTGGTGGCGGAGTGCTGGCCGCTGCCACTCCGGAAATAGCGGCTGCGGCTAAAGTAGCAATACAGGCATGTGCAGGAAATGTTGTACTGTGTCTGAATAATGCCGGAATCCAGATGTCGGAAGCAATCGTGCCCGGTGGTGTTGGAGCTGGCGGTGCTGTTGGTATCGGTAAGACGGTGACAGAAGCCACGGCGGCAAAGGCTGAGGCAGCGGCGGCTCATAATGTTATAAATGGTTTAAACCTTAATAAATCGTTGGCAAGCGAAGCTCAATTATCTGAACTCGCTAGAACGGGAGGTTTAGCCGTTGCTGGTTCGGGAACGGAAACGAAACTTAGAGTCGCTGAAGACCTGGCGAAGCAATACGGAGGTAAAGCTTCGGACTGGAGTAAAGTCACCAGTTCAAGCTATAAAGCTGCTGATGGAACTATTTTTGAAATACATGCTTATCGCAATGCTGTTACTGGACAACTTGTTGAACCTAAAAGTATTCCAATCAAAAAATAGGGTAATGCGATGAAAGTTAAGTGCATTGCAACTAGCTTAAATTCTGAACAAAAATATAGGCTGGGACTTAAAAAAAGTGATGACCCGCAATATCCTTTTATTATTGGAGATGTTTACACCGTCTTAGGTTTACATACTCAAACTGGTTATTATGCAGGTACGATATTACAAATCCCAATGCGATATGCAGTTCCTGCTCCGTTATGCTTGTTTGAAGTTGTGGATGATCGACCGTCAAAATATTGGAAAATACAAAAGGTTAGGGAGGATAGTGTTACTCTTTGGCCGGAAGAATTATATCGAGAATATTTTCAAGATGATCTTACAGAGGGGGTCCCCGAAGTTGTTGAAATTTATAATCAAGTTGTCGAACGCTTAGAAAAGGAGTTCGATTAATGGATCCCGGCCATCGAGCCGGGATTTTACTTTACAGACCAGTCAGTTACCGCTATGTCTCTGCGGCCTGCTGATCGCCTCGATCAAATCAGTGACCTGGCGCTGCTTACGGGCGGAATGATCCTACCCACGTACTTTTAGCGGGTGCTCTGGCCGGGGCTTCGGCACCGGAGCT
>NZ_JAEPBH010000131.1 GCF_016632365.1 Tenebrionibacter intestinalis
TATCCTGGTCTTGTCCATGTTCAGCCTGAGTTTCAGGCTGTCTTCAAGCACACTACGACACTCCTCCCTGATGGCTTCTGCCTGTGCTTTGGTGCCCTTGACGATAAGCACGAAGTCATCGGCATACCGGCAGTACGCTACAGCGGGTTTCCATTGCCAGTTTTCTCTGACTGCGGTACTTCGGCCCCGCTGGATACTGTTATTCCAGTACCAGCGATCCTTTCTGGCTTTCCCGCTCAGATAGCGTTTATGCAGATACTGATCGAACTCATTTAGCATGATATTCGACAGCAACGGCGAGAGCATTCCGCCCTGTGGTACACCTTCACTGGCCGCCCGAAAGAGACCGACATCAACATGCCCCGCTTTGATGGTTTTCCACAGCAGGGCCATAAAACGTGGGTCACTGATCCTGCGGCGAACGGCTTTCATCAGCAGGCGATGATGCACGGTGTCAAAGTAGCTGGACAGGTCACCTTCAATCACCCAGCGGCCCCGGGTTTCTCCGCAATCGGTAAGTTGCAGCTTTACCGTTCGGATCGCATGATGGACGCTACGTTCAGGCCGGAAGCCATATGAGAGCGTATGAAAATCACTTTCCCATATCGGCTCCATTGCCATCAGCATTGCCCGCTGAACAATACGATCCCGCAACGCGGGGATACCCAGTGGTCGCCGTTTGCCGTTGCTTTTCGGGATATAAACCCGTCTGGCTGGCAGGGGCTGGTAGTGACCCGAGAGAAGTTCTTCGCTGAGTTTTTGCAACTCAGCAGACAGTCCGGCCTGTAGCTTTGCTTTGTTCACACCATCAACGCCGGGAGTATGTGCCCCCTTTGATGAAAGTGTGATCCGCGCAGCTTCAGCCAGCCATTCTGGCCGTGTTATCAGACGCAGCAGCCGTTCAATCCGTCGGGACGGATCAGTTGCTGCCCAGGTGGCAAGCTTGCGTTGCATTTCGCTGATTATCAAAGGTCTTCACCTCACTGAGTCAGTTAATTCACTTCGCAAACACATTTAAACTGCTTCCCTTCGCCATGTAATGGGCTTTCCCCATCGCGGACTACTACGGAAGCTCCGCCAGTCAGCGCGTCATCGGAGCCATGCCTCCTTAACATCCGTCGCTGACCTTCCCCGGTTCACCTGTCTGGACTCATACATACTGAGGAGGCTGCCCGTCGCACTCTTTATCCTTGCTTGCCGCAAGTTGGCAGGAGGCAGCAATTCGGACTGTGAAAAAAAA
>NZ_JAEPBH010000132.1 GCF_016632365.1 Tenebrionibacter intestinalis
CGCTCGCTTCGCTGTGCGAGGTGTCGCGCCCGGCGCTCAACTTCAGAGAAGTCAGTGACACAACATACGACAGGCAAAAAAATCCCGGCCCGTGTCCAGGTCTAAATTAATCGATTGGTGTCGCCACATATTCATCAAGTAGATGAACATTTTCTACATCGCATTCTGGGTAGATCCATTTTGCCCAGTTATTGATAACCCATTCTGTACTTAACCCGTACCCCTCATCTGAGATACTTTCAATAGGTAACTTTATTAAAAATAAACCCGCTTTATAACCAGATGAAACAATCAAGCCATATGGTCGTTCATCATCCTGGGTTTCAAATACCATAAAATCAACCCATTCTTCGTATGGCCAAACAGCAGGCAATCGAAAAATAGAACCTCTAGACACCACCTTTTCTTTATATTTGATAAGTTTCATTACTTAACCTTCAAATTATGTCCGCCTGATGGATCAGCAGGCTTTCTTACCTGCATAGAAAAATCAACTTCACCTAAGTGCTTACCTTTTGTGCTGACAACTTCAAACCTTCCATGTTGTGTATCAAGTGCATAAAGATTACCATCCCGCCCACGATACACTTCTCGACCTCCATTCTTCTTAGTTAACTGATTGTCTTTAACCATTCCATTTGCTGCTGCAACCTGTGGTGCTGCTTGTTTAATCAACGCTACACGCTCTCCAGGAGAAAGATTTACCAGACTTTTCTCGAAAGCCCCCACTGTTTGGCCTGTCGCGATTTTTACTCCTGGATTAACATTAGGTAACTTACCGGCTTTACCCAGCCCACCGGTAACAGCCGCTAATGCTGCTCCTGCTAAAATCTCAGCCCGTTGGTTATCCAGCCCGAATTGTTTTTCCAGTCTCTGAGCAAAGTCCGTACTGGTAACAATCCCTGATTCATCCATCTGCTGCATCAACAGAACGGACAAATCATTCTTCATAGCTGTTGGTATATCTTCACCCAGCGCACGATCTATCGCTTCGTGAACTAACATCGTGTTAGCAGGTATATCACCATATTTCTCTTTACAGGCAGCAGCATCAGAAGCACAGGTTACAATTAATTCATTACGTTGCTTAAGACTGAGATCCTCCATCTCTTTGACGATCTGTTTACAGTCACCACGGGCTTCACACCCTTTCGCCTTCGTCGCAAAATCGTCAATCTGTCTGGCACTTAAGCTGTTGTTGGTCACTTCCACCTTCGCGGCATTC
>NZ_JAEPBH010000133.1 GCF_016632365.1 Tenebrionibacter intestinalis
AAAACAGTGCCAGGCTAAACTGGAGTATCCGGTCTTTTTTCCACTTTACCGGGAGGCATATCCGCCATGAAAAAGACCCGTTATACCGAAGAACAGATAGCGTTTGCGCTGAAACAGGCCGAAACCGGCACTCGCGTCGGGGAAGTCTGCAGAAAGATGGGGATTTCTGAGGCCACGTTTTACAACTGGAAGAAAAAATTTGCCGGTCTGGGCGTGACGGAACTGCGTCGTCTGCGGCAGCTGGAGGATGAGAATCAGCGGCTGAAGAAGCTGGTCGCTGACCTGAGTCTGGACAAGGAGATGCTGCAGGAGGTACTAAAGCAAAAGTTCTGAGGCCGGCTCAGAAGCGCCAGGCGGTGCATTTCCTGCGGGAGGCATATTGTATCAGCGTCCGCCGGGGATGCGGGTTGCTGATGCAGAGCAGAACCGTTTACCACTGGCAGAGTCGGCGCGACGATCGGGCGATAACCCTGCGCATCAGGGAAATTGCGGAAACACGAATACGCTATGGCTGTCCGCGCATTCACGTCCTGCTGCGACGGGAAGGCTGGCTAATTAACTATAAGAAAACACACCGGATTTATTGTCTGGAAGGCCTGAATCTGCGCAGGAAACGTCCCCGCAGGCATATCAGTGCGGCACACCGTCAGCAGCGCCCGGCCCTGACGCACATCGATCAGTGCTGGAGTATGGATTTCGTGTCGGATAGTCTGTTTAACGGACGGCGTTTCCGGGCACTGACTGTAGTGGATAATTTTAGTCGGGAATGCCTGGCAATCCATGCTGGAAAATCACTGAAGGGTGAGGATGTGGTCCGCGTAATGGAAGCACTGCGGGTGCTGGATAAGCGCCTGCCGGTACGTATTCAGACGGATAACGGCAGCGAATTTATCTCGAAAAGCCTGGATAAATGGGCGTATGAACACGGTGTCACGATGGACTTCTCGCGTCCCGGAAAACCGACAGATAATCCGTTTATTGAATCATTTAACGGCAGCCTGCGGGATGAATGCCTGAACATTCACTGGTTCCTGTCGCTGGAAGATGCACAGGAAAAACTCGACAACTGGCGCAGGGAATACAATCATGAGAGAACGCATTCATCATTAAATGACATGACTCCGGCTGAATTTATCCGAAGTCTCCGGAAAGACGAAGATCTCTGATTTAGCACTGTACTGAATTTGGGCCAGGGTCA
>NZ_JAEPBH010000134.1 GCF_016632365.1 Tenebrionibacter intestinalis
TCAATGGCCGCGCCTGGCGCGAATGCCGCGAAGGTGGAACTCGAAAACAACACGTTAGGTGATGGTTGGCACGGCCTCCTTTCTTCCGGTGAGCAAAAGACGGGGCAGGCTGTCAGTTCTTACGTTGAGTACGCGCAGAAAAATAACCTGCCACCTGAGCAGATCCAGGCCGGACTCGAAAATATAATTCAGGGTGATCTACCAGAAAGTGCGGATGTTGTTAAAGCCATTCTGAGTAATAATCCAGGCTCGGATACCGTCATGGCACTGCTGACGGCAGAAGAAGCGAAGGATTATGCGCTGGCCCTGTTGACGTCGTTACCGGCAGAGCGTGCGCTGGCGCTGGTCGGTAAGGCTGCTAATGTTATCGATAATAAACTGTTGATTAGCGCCGCAGAGAAAATATCGACGGCGAAGCCGGGTCAGCAATTTACACAGCCTCGCGATTTGAATGAGCAGTTGTTGTGGAGCCAGGTTAGTGAAAATCCAGCCTCAGGCCAACCTTTAAGAAATATGAATAATGATCCAAGATTCCCTGTATCTGCTGGTTTCCAGAAAATGCAGGTAACACAAAAAACCACTGATGGGCAAAGCATTACAATTCATTATCAATACAACTCAAATACTGGTAAGGCTTATGATATAAAAATAACTACTCCTCAAAGAATTACCTCCGATCCCTCAGATATATTTAACTCTATAAAGGATGCGGTGAAATGAAGATAAGTGATCGCCATGAAGTTATTGTTATTTTTGCCATCTATTGGATGAATAATAAGACTTATTTCTATGGGATGTCTAAAGGATATACAGGGTTATTAGCGTATGATGCATCTGAAGTAGAAATTATAGATTCAACCTTGTCAGGAGAGTTTATCTACTTAGACAATGGGATTTTCTATAAGCCGCTAATAGTTAATAAATTGCTGGATGATCTAGTTGAGGGATTACCAGATGCATATCATCAATTCATTGAAATATTGAAAAAAAATGGTCATATAGATCCTGATTTCTGTTAGAAGGCAGAGGTCCCGGTTTCAGTACCGGGATTAAAAAATATCGACGGCGAAACCGGGTAAACAGTTTACTGCACCGAGAGCCGGCCACCGGCACCGGGCAGGCGAAGGAAAGCGACAGGGGCGTCACCTTACCGGCCATCAGCAACGGCAGCCTTATCATCCGTGACAC
>NZ_JAEPBH010000135.1 GCF_016632365.1 Tenebrionibacter intestinalis
AACTCAGCCCGGATTGTGCGATCTGATCAATCGCCAAACATCACAAATCACCAACCGGACTGAGCGATGCCGATCATAGCACCAATACCCCGTACCGAACGACGCCTGATGCAGAAAACTATCCATAAAACGCGTGATAAAAACCATGCCCGCAGGCTGACCGCCATGCTGATGCTGCACAGGGGGAGTCGTGTTACTGACGTAGCCAGAACGCTTTGTTGTGCCCGTTCGTCCGTGGGGCGCTGGCTCAACTGGTTTACCCTGTATGGTGCTGAAGGCCTGATATCACTGCGTCCGGGCCGTGAACGCCGGTGGCCCTTTGAGCAAATTTGCGCACTGCTGGTACAGCTTGTCAGCCGTTCTCCCGGTGATTTTGGTTATCAACGCTCCCGCTGGAGCACTGAACTTCTGGCGATAAAAATCAACGAGATAACCGGGTGTCAACTTCATCCCGGCACAATTCGCCGCTGGTTGCCTTCTGCGGGACTGGTGTGGCGCAGAGCCGCTCCCACTCTGCATATACGCGACCCGCACAAGGATGAAAAAATGGCGGCAATCCGCAAAGCTCTGGATAAATGCAGCATTGAACATCCGGTATTTTACGAAGATGAAGTGGATATTCATCTCAATCCCAAAATCGGTGCCGACTGGCAGGTACGGGGACAGCAAAAACGCGTGGTCACACCGGGCCAGAATGAGAAATACTACCTTGCAGGCGCACTGCACAGTGGTACAGGAAAAGTCAGCTACGTGGGCGGTAGCAGCAAAGCCTCATCTTTATTTATCAGCCTGCTTAAACACCTGAAAGCGACATACCGCCGGGCAAAAACGATCACACTCATTGTGGATAACTACATTATTCACAAGAGCGAAAAAACACGAAACTGGTTGAAAGAGAATCCCAAATTTAACGTTATTTATCAGCCGGTTTACTCGCCATGGGTGAATCACGTTGAGCGGTTATGGCAGGCATTGCACGATACGATAACGCGCAATCATCAGTGTCGTTCAATGTGGCAACTGTTGAAAAAAGTTCGCCATTTTATGGAAACGGCCAGCCCGTTCCCCGGAGGCAAACATGGGCTGGCAAAAGTGTAGCAGTATTCGGCGCAGCTATTTAG
>NZ_JAEPBH010000136.1 GCF_016632365.1 Tenebrionibacter intestinalis
CAGCCTGCGCCTGAACGGCACCTGGATGGAGGAAGCCGGGTTTACCACTGGCACAAAATTAGATGTTCGGGTAATGCCGGGTTGCCTAGTGATCACTGCCCGCCCAACGGTTACGCCACTAATGCAAGTATTCAATAAGGCCAAAGAATTACCAGAATCTGAGCAACAGCACGTTATGGCATTTCTGCAAGGCGTGATGGCTCGGGTGGAGCTGGACAAACTTTGAGTTTGCGAAAAGCTTTCCCGCCCTATCCGGGCGGGAGTTTTGCTGAGTGGGTTTCAGCTAAGACAATTACGGAAAACACAATGCCTGAACGACTAAGAATATTAATTATCTCAGCACATAATCAAATCTTTCATCCCAAGAAAATTTAATATCTTGTTGTTTTGTACGCTCAAAAATTTTAATTATCTTATCAAAGCGCTCCCCAAGGCGTTGCTTTGATAAATCTGAATGTAGCCAAGTTATTTTTACTGGCCTTTCAATATCAGTACTAAGTCGATCCCATAATGCATCCAGGTTCCTTCCATAATAAGGACCAAAATCCAGTAACTCGGCCAGTATACGGTGTACATCGGATTCTGTATGTATATCAAGACCATCTATAACAATATCATTTTTATTCATTTCCACTTACCTATAGAGGTGGCTGTTTCATAGTGATCTGTAGTGATGTAAAGCAGTCCATCATCTGAATACAGCAATCTTGTTCCGGCCTGATTACTTCTTGACATAGTATTATCTATACCTATGTCTGCTTCTCGCCATACTCTTCCGGGAGAGGACGGTAATATATTGTTCGAGTTTTCAAATATATCACCACCGATCTGCTTCCCTGGTGATGTATTATTCAATGCTTTACCCGGCTTCCAACCATTATCCATTGCTTGAGCTTTATTGACATAACTTTCAGGCAGTTGCCCAGTTTTTCGCAGACTTTCAACAAGATCATTTGCCGCTTCAGTCGTTTTCAAATCCAACTTCAATCCAGCATAGCTTGCCGCGTTATGGGCCGCATTACCCGCGTTAGCCGCAGCTGCAACCTCAGCCTTGCTGGCCACTTTCGCAACGACCTTCTCTGTCAGCAACGCACCGGCTTTCGTTAGCCCGGCA
>NZ_JAEPBH010000137.1 GCF_016632365.1 Tenebrionibacter intestinalis
AACGCGCCGGAAGAAAAAGCGCGTGGTATCACCATCAACACCTCTCACGTTGAATACGATACCCCGACTCGCCACTACGCGCACGTTGACTGCCCGGGGCACGCCGACTACGTGAAAAACATGATAACCGGCGCGGCTCAGATGGACGGCGCTATCCTGGTTGTTGCCGCGACTGACGGCCCGATGCCGCAGACCCGTGAGCACATCCTGCTGGGTCGCCAGGTAGGCGTTCCGTACATCATCGTGTTCCTGAACAAGTGCGACATGGTTGATGACGAAGAGCTGCTGGAACTGGTAGAGATGGAAGTTCGCGAGCTGCTGTCTCAGTACGACTTCCCGGGCGACGACACGCCGATCGTGCGCGGTTCTGCGCTTAAAGCGCTGGAAGGCGACGCACAGTGGGAAGAGAAAATCATCGAACTGGCGGGCTTCCTGGATACCTACATCCCGGAGCCGGAGCGCGCGATTGACAAGCCGTTCCTGCTGCCTATCGAAGACGTCTTCTCCATCTCCGGTCGTGGTACCGTAGTTACCGGTCGTGTAGAGCGCGGTATCATCAAGGTGGGTGACGAAGTTGAAATCGTGGGCATCAAAGACACCGCGAAAACCACCTGTACCGGCGTTGAAATGTTCCGCAAACTGCTGGACGAAGGCCGTGCGGGCGAGAACTGCGGCGTACTGCTGCGTGGTACCAAGCGTGATGAAATCCAGCGTGGCCAGGTACTGGCTAAGCCGGGCACCATCAAGCCGCACACCAAATTCGAATCTGAAGTGTACATCCTGTCCAAAGACGAAGGCGGCCGTCATACGCCGTTCTTCAAAGGCTACCGTCCGCAGTTCTACTTCCGTACAACGGACGTGACGGGCACCATCGAACTGCCGGAAGGCGTTGAGATGGTAATGCCGGGCGACAACATCAAAATGGTTGTTACCCTGATTCACCCGATCGCAATGGATGACGGTCTGCGTTTCGCAATCCGCGAAGGCGGCCGTACCGTTGGCGCGGGCGTGGTTGCTAAAGTTCTCGGCTAAG
>NZ_JAEPBH010000138.1 GCF_016632365.1 Tenebrionibacter intestinalis
CCGATGCGCCTCCCGTCTCTCCTCGAACAAAAGAATAACGCGTCTGTGTCTGTCATTACGATACCGTCTCATCCTCAACACACCGTAGGACGTTCTGCAACGGCTGTAGTCCTGGCGTTTCCCCCCAGCGTTTCCTTCAGCTATCAAAACGCACAGAGAAATCCACATACTGGCATAGCGTCAGCGCACACTGTCCTGTGTATTAAACAGTCAAAATCAGGAAGACGGGGTAATAGAAAGAAGATGAGTCGATGCAGGAGCAGGTAAATCAGAAACGAAAACGGCGCAGAGGGTTTCCCTTCCCCGCCCGATCGGGCGGCCAAATCGACTGCTTCTTACGGCTGATGCTGGCCGCTTAAGGTTAAGCGGATTTTCCGTTCACTTAACGCCCGATGGCAAAAGGCGTTTCACCCGCGGTGAACGGGCATAGTGGGCGCCAAAACGCCTGCGGCCCCGAAAGAACATCGTCATCGCCGCGTCGTGTTACTAACGGCGCGCGCCTTGCGGCCATCAGCCTGCGGGCGGCCCGACATCCCGCCTCATTTCGCCTCAACCGCCCTTTCGGGCGGTCGAGACTGCTGACAACCCCCTCCTGATGCAGACAGGAGGGATGAAGCACAATAAAAAATAGGGGAAATCAAAGCATTGAATTTCGCCTGCTTACCATAAAGAAAGAAGGAAAAAACGGTTTTTTTCCTTCTTTGTCAACAATCTGAACCGCCCTTTCGGGCAGTCTTACCTTATATCTTCACCTGCGGATTTCAGCGGGCGTTAGCCCCTACGCTGTAAGCCTGCCTGCGCTAAAAGCGAACAGTGATGCTGGCAGCAAACAAAAAAAGAGGCCCGTAATGGACCTCAATCTGTCACAGTTTTTTGCCATAATATGAATATTTATTCACAAACAGGCTTAACCGACTGGCATAACGACTTAAGGCTTATTTTTTCAGCGCAGCCAGTTCAGCGCGCGCGCGGTTCAGGTCCTGCTGAATTTCACGCAGGTCGGCCTGC
>NZ_JAEPBH010000139.1 GCF_016632365.1 Tenebrionibacter intestinalis
CTTTTTTCACCCGCCCATTACTGGGGATTCCTCAGCGCTAAAGTGGGCGGTATTATGGTTTCCGCTGCGCTGACTTCGTTCCTGACCGGCATTACTGAACCGATTGAGTTCTCTTTCATGTTCGTTGCGCCGATTTTGTATATTATCCACGCTATTTTGGCGGGCCTGGCTTTCCCGATCTGTATTCTTCTGGGGATGCGTGATGGCACCAGTTTCTCGCACGGCCTGATCGATTTTGTGGTACTCAGCGGCAACGGTAGTAAGCTGTGGTTATTCCCGATCGTTGGCCTGTGCTATGCGGCGTTGTACTACACGCTTTTCCGTGTTCTGATTAAAGCGCTGGATCTGAAGACGCCGGGCCGTGAAGATGCAGCCGCAGATGCCGGCGTTGCTGCATCTGGTACTATGGCGCCGTCACTGGTCGCGGCTTTTGGCGGTAAAGAGAATATTACCAACCTGGATGCCTGTATCACTCGTCTGCGCGTAAGCGTTGCTGATGTATCAAAGGTGGATCAGGCGGGCCTGAAAAAACTTGGCGCTGCCGGCGTGGTTGTTGCGGGATCGGGCGTTCAGGCCATTTTTGGTACCAAGTCCGACAACCTGAAAACAGAAATGGACGAATATATTCGTCATAGCTAACCCATTTGTGGGGAGACAAAAAAGAGAGCTGCGGCTCTCTTTTTTATTGCCTGTTAATCGCTGCTTGCAGCAGCACAACCTATTGTAACGTACAGGAGATATAGAAGTTTTTATTGCTATACGGTTACGGATATCGGGCAGGTATACCCTTACTGTATTTGGTGAAGCGTTGGTGCCAGACCGATGTTTTTTAAAAAGTAGTTATAAATCAAATAAATAAATTTTACCGATAGTCCTGTTTTTTACGGTAGCTTATTGAGGAGTGAATAAACTTTTTAAGTTCAGTATGTTACAGTTAGGGTGTTCCCCGCGCGAGCGGGGATAAACCGATCTCTCAGC
>NZ_JAEPBH010000014.1 GCF_016632365.1 Tenebrionibacter intestinalis
CTGTCTTTTTTCACCCGCCCATTACTGGGGATTCCTCAGGGCCAGAGTGGGGCTTGTTCCCTGAGCGGGTACCGGGAAAGGAAAGCAAAAAAGGCGGGGAGTTGGCCTGTAAAATACCGGGCAGCGCGCTGCCCGGTATTCGTATTAACACGCTGGACGCTTAGTTCGCAGCCGTCAACAGATGTTGATTACTCTGATACATGGTTATCAGGAAACTGTTATAGCTGCTGCCTCTGGTCGAGTATCCCTTCAGCTTATGAATCATATTCATTGCCGTCAGCTCCCGATCCGCCTTGCGCAACTGAGCGCGGGAAGCACGAAACGATTTATACGCCGGGTGGGTATTGAGGTTGTTGACGTAGGCGCTTACCGACTCGTTTACCGAGGAGAAATGAAGATAGCCCTTAACTTTTCCCGGTTCACTGTTACAGCTCTTGCGCGAACATTTCATACCAAACAGATTGGTATTAGCGCGCGCCAGCTTCGAAGTACCCCAGCCGCTTTCCGCCGCCGCCATAGTCGCCACCATGCTGTTTGGAATAATGTCCACGCGCTCAAGCAACGCTTTCCACGGTATCTGACGGGTGTTGCCGTTCCAGGACACTTTGTAATTCTTAGCCAGAGCCTGTAAACGCGCCTTTTCCGAAGGCGCCCAGCGCCCCTCGTACTGTTTTGAGATTAACCAGTTACGATCTGCGGTAATAGCCGCATTTTGCTTTGTAATATAAGGCATTAAAGTCCGAAGAAACGCTTTTTTCCTTTTCGGCCCGGAAGGGTATTGTCGCAAATCAGGAAGTGAACGGCTTACACTATTGCGAGAATACTCTTTTTTACTGGCTGCCAACAATTTACTGTGACTCTGATGAGGCGTATGACTCGTCTTTTCTGTCGCGTGCTTCTTTGCCAGAACCTCTCCTGAGAAACCCAGCGTAAGCGACATGAGTACCATAGCCCCGAGTAATCGGTAGCGTATTGATATCATTATCTCTCCTGGTTGAATGCGCTGCTGTACGGCAAACGCAGTGAAACCATAAAACAACACATGGTGCGTAAATAGTATCAAAAATAAGCAAATTTTACAGCCAGGGAAAAGCCTGATTGCGAAATCAAGGCATTTATAAAGCGCAAATCGCGGACTTTAAAACCAAAAAAATCAACCGGTTATGCACTAAAACGCCAGGGAATCAGCATTTTTTCCTGAACTGCAATGCAATGCTCCTCTTTGCCGCTTAACAACGTTATTGACGGGTAATGTCCTGACTCAACGTAGCGTACAGGGCGCGTCCGCCCACGCCCCGCTCCGGTGTCCGGCCTGCCAACTTCAGGCTGCAAAGTGGGCGCAGGGTACGCGACCCTTATCGCTCATTTTTGACCGACCGTGCTGCTCCTCTACAAAATCCATAAAACACAGTCGTATACCATTTCCACCCCTCCACTGTAGTACACAATGGCCAATTATGCGGCGTTTCGTTACTCCAGACGCGAATAGCCGCACAGTCCCATGCGCCACAGCCAAACCCGGAATAAAATGCTAAACATTTCGCCAGATCACAGAATAAAATTACGAAAAAGCCGGCGAAACCCGGTTTGCACCATACTGGCTGCAGGGTTATGGTGAATGTCTTATTTACTCTTCTCAGACAGATTCACCGCTATGACGTTTTCACTTTTCGGCGAAAAATTTACCCGCCATTCAGGCATTACGCGCCTGATGGAGGATCTTAACGACGGCCTGCGCACCCCAGGCGCGATTATGCTCGGCGGCGGCAACCCGGCCACCATTCCGGCAATGCAAGCGTATTTCCAGGGGCTGCTCACAGAGATGCTGGCCAGCGGAAAAGTTACTGACGCGCTGTGTAATTACGACGGCCCGCAGGGTAAAAACGACCTTCTGGAGGCCCTGGCGGGTATGCTGTGCGAAACGCTGGGCTGGGAGGTTAAACCACAGAATATTGCACTGACTAACGGCAGCCAGAGCGCATTTTTCTACCTTTTTAATCTGTTCGCCGGGCGCATGGCCGACGGCAGCCGCAAAAAAGTGCTGTTTCCGCTGGCGCCTGAATACATTGGCTATGCCGATGCCGGCCTGGATGACGATTTATTCGTTTCCACGCGTCCGAATATTGAACTGCTGCCCGACGGGCAGTTTAAATATTACGTTGACTTCGCAAATCTGAATATCGGCGAAGATACCGGCATGATCTGTGTTTCTCGCCCGACAAACCCTACCGGTAATGTCATTACCGACGATGAACTGCACAAACTGGATAAACTGGCGAAGCAGCACGACATTCCGCTGGTAATTGATAATGCCTACGGCCTGCCGTTTCCGGGCATTATCTTCAGTAACGCCCGCGCCCTGTGGAACCCAAACATTATTCTGTGCATGAGCCTGTCAAAACTGGGCCTGCCGGGCAGCCGCTGCGGCATTATCATCGCGCGCGAGGATATTATTACCGCCATTAGCAACATGAATGGCATTATCAGCCTTGCGCCCGGCGGCACAGGCCCGGCGATCGCCTGTGAAATGATCAAGCGTAAAGACATCCTGCGCCTGTCGGAAACCGTTATTAAGCCGTTCTATCAGCAGCGCGTTCAGGAGACGATAGCGACCATTCGCCGCTATCTGCCCGCAGAGCGCTGCCTTATCCACAAACCCGAAGGCGCTATCTTCCTCTGGCTGTGGTTTAAAGATTTGCCCATTACCGCTGAAGCGCTGTATCAACGCCTGAAAGCGCGCGGCGTGCTGATGGTGCCGGGCAATCACTTCTTCCCGGGCCTGGCGCATCCCTGGCCGCATACGCAACAGTGTATGCGCATGAACTATGTACCAGAGCCGGAAAAAATTGACGCAGGAGTGAAAATTCTCGCGCAAGAGATCGAGCGCGCCTGGCGCGAGGCGACATAACAGGCGGCTTAAACCGCCGGCGTCGGCGCGGCGGCGCACTTTACGGCGCCCGCGCCAAACGCATACGCCCGGCTTACGGGCAAACTCAATCGACGTTAAACAACCTGCCATCGCGCAGCAGGTGTTCGTTGCCGCGCCGCCGGGTATAACCAATACGGTTAAAGTATTCGAGGATTTGAATCGCCAGCTTGCGGCCCACGCCGAGCCGATCGCGAAAATCCGCAGCGCAAGTCGCGCCCCCTTCCCGATCCAGCCTGCGGATTAGCCCGGCAAAGTCGAGAATACGTTCGCGCCGGTAATATCTGTCTTTCACAATCGCGATAATCAGCCCCATGCGCGCCGCCAGGCGCAAAAACTGCCGCATCTTTTGTTCATCCAGCCCGGTTTCGTTCGCCAGATCGCGCACCCACCAGGGATCGTCGCCAAACAGCGCTTCCACCCGTTGCCAGAGCGCCTGCTGCTCGCCGGAAAAACCCGGTTCATGCCCGGGAAGCCGTAACCAGCCCTGGCGGCTCTCCAGCACGCCCTCCTGGCACAGACGTTCAATAAGCTCCAGCACCAGCGCCTCGTTTTCAGCGGGCAGCGCCATACGCCGCAGCCGCTCGCGGCCCGGCCCTGGCTGATCGTCATGCTGTTCATGGTACGTCGCCAGCGTTTTCAACAGCGACTGCTGCCAGCCTGCCGCAACCGCCGGGCTAAGCGCATAATCCCCCGCGCGCAGCAGACCGGGTTGCTGCAGGAGCTTATCCAACCCCGGCTGCGCAAGCTGACGCGCCCAGGCAAACGCCGTAAGCGACACCGCGCCGCGCCGCAACCAGGCATTAAACGCCTGCTCATCTTCGCCGGCCTGCCTGAGTTCGCTTACCCAGTCCAGAAACGGACGGCGGCGCTTACCGCGGCGCGGCGGGTCGAGCAGCAGTACCCGCGCGCCGGCCAGCGTCTGGCGCGCGCTGATATCGCGCAGCACCAGCCTGTCGTCGTCCGCCAGCCACAGCGGCGTATCAAGCGCCAGCTCGGCAAGATCGTTTTCCAGCAAAGAGACTCGCCCTGTGATATGTCGCGCGGCGTGATGCAGATGCAGCGGTTGCCACTGCGCAAGCGGTACATGAGCATCAAGCTGCACAATGACGCGCGAAACCGGCTCGGGCGGGCGTACGGCCAGCAGCCAGTCGCCGCGCTGTATTTGCGCTTTTTGCGCATCGCCGGCGATATTCAACGCAATACGCTGCCCGGCATGGGCGTGCTGCGCCGGCTGATTTTGCGCATGCAAGCCACGCACGCGCATCGGTTTATCCACGCCCGTCAGCCACAGCGTATCGCCTGTGGCCACTTCGCCCGTTAACGCGGTGCCGGTCACCACCAACCCCGCCCCTTTTACGGTAAATGCGCGATCAATCGCAAGGCGAAAGCGTTTATCGGTACGTTGCGGGCGCTCTGTCAGTTCGCTCAGATGCCCCGCCAGCGCCGCAATACCCAGCCCCTGAGTTGCGGCGGTGACAAACAGCGCGGCGTCAGGCCACCCCATCTTCCTGACGGTTTGCAACACCTCGTCACGCACCTGCGCCACGCGCGCATCGCTCACACGATCGGCTTTGGTGAGCGCAACAGTCAGCGCCGGGCGCCCGGTAAGCGTGAGAATCGCCAGGTGTTCGCGGGTTTGCGCCATCACGCCGTCATCGCAAGCGACCACCAGCAGCGCGCGATCGATACCGCCGACGCCTGCCAGCATATTCGCAAGAAATTTTTCATGCCCCGGCACGTCAATAAAGCCGATAACCCGCCCGTCAGGCTGCGGCCAGTAGGCATATCCCAAATCAATGGTCATGCCGCGCGTTTTTTCTTCCGGCAGGCGATCGGCGTTGACGCCGGTTATCGCTTCCAGCAGCGTCGTTTTACCGTGGTCAACGTGCCCGGCAGTGGCAATAATCATTTGAGCAACATCTCCAGTAAACCTGTTTCATCCTCCAGACAGCGCAGATCCAGCCACAGGCGGCCATCGGATATGCGCCCTATTACCGGGCGCGGCAGCTCGCGCAGCTCGCGGGAAAGCGCTTCGAGCGCGCCGCCGCTTCGGGCCTCAAGCGGAGTAAACGTCAGCGCCGCGCCAGGCAGCCTGTCAACCGGCAGCGAACCGCTGCCAATCTGCGACAGGCAAGGCTCTACCCGCAGCGTAAATGCCGGAAAACGCGGCGCAAGCGGCGCAAGCAGGCGCTGACCCAGCGCGGCTATCTCCTGCGCCGGGCGCGTTAAAAAACGCAGCGTCGGGAGGCTTTCACGCAGTTTTTCCGGATGCTTATAGAGCCGCAGCGTGGCCTCCAGCGCGGCAAGCGTCATTTTATCGGCGCGCAGCGCGCGCTTGAGCGGGTGCGATTGTAAACGCGCAATCATTGCTTTTTTGCCAACGATGATCCCGGCCTGCGGGCCGCCCAGCAGCTTGTCGCCGGAGAAGCTCACCAGGCTAACGCCGGCGGCAATCAGGCGCTGCGGCATCGGTTCTGCGGGCAAGCCATACTGCGTCAGATCCACCAGCGAACCACTGCCGAGATCCGTCACTACCGGCACGCCTGAGGCATCGCCAAGCGCCGCCAGTTCGGCTTCGTCCACCGCTTTGGTAAAGCCTTCAATGTAATAATTGCTGGTATGGACTTTCATCAACAGCGCCGTACGCTCGTTCAACGCCGTGCGATAATCGTTAAGGTGGGTGCGATTGGTCGTGCCTACTTCACGCAACTGGCAGCCCGCCTGACGCATAACGTCAGGAATACGAAACGCGCCGCCGATTTCCACCAGCTCGCCGCGTGATACCACCACTTCACCGCCGTCCGCGCAGGCCGCCAACATCAGCAGCACCGCCGCCGCATTGTTATTAACGATACAGGCGTCTTCCGCCCCGGTCAGTTCGCACAGCAAATCCGCCATCGCGCGATCGCGATGGCCGCGCCCGGCGCCGTCAAGGTCGTATTCCAGCGTGACCGGCGCGCGCATGGCCTGCGTAACGGCCGCGATTGCAGCCTCAGCCTGTACGGCGCGCCCAAGGTTGGTGTGCAGCACGGTGCCGGTAAGGTTAAATACCGGGCGCAGCGCACCGGCGTCAGCGCGGGCCAGACGCGTGCGCACGGCCTGCGCCCAGTCGCAGCACCATGCCGGCAGGCGCTGGCGCGCGCGGATTTCAGCTCGCGCCTCGTCCTGCATCAGGCGCAGGGTTTCCACCAGGCGGGTATGACCATACTCAGTAAGCAGTGCGGCGAAAGCCTCCCTGCGCAACAGTTTATCGGTGGCGGGAAGCTGGCTGAATAACGCGTTCTGGCTCATGGAAATGCATCGTTGTGAATAACAAAGGCACAGTTTAACAGGGGCGAACGCCCGCTGTCATAGCGCAAGGTCATGAAGCAGGCGGTTCCGTGCGGGCGAAGCTTTCACGCTGGAACAATTGCCCGGCCATACGCACCAGCAGCGGACGGGTAGCGCACCAGCCCGGCACCACGCGGCGAAAATTGAGGTAGCCGATAGCACTTCCTACGGCGATAGCGCCCAGGCGCGGGGGATCGAACGCAATACGCTGGTCATTAAGGTTTTGCTCCAGCCAGTCGAGGCCGCGCGAAATTTTGTCGCGCTGGCGCAGCAGAAAATCCTCCGACTGCTGCGGGGCCGGGCGCAGACGCTCACGCACCAGCAATACGGCGGCATCGAGAATGCCGTCCGCCGCGGCTTCTATTTGCCGCTCCCACAGCGCCGCCGCCGGTTCACGCGCCAGCAGCGCGGGCGCGATGCCTAACAGTTCGAGATACTGCGCAATAACTGGCGAATCAAACCAGGCCTGGCCATCATCCGCTATCAGAACAGGCACCTTACCCAACGGATTATGCTCCGATACCTGGCTGCCCGCTTCCCACGGCGTTGCGTTCACAAACTCAAAAGCAATGCCTTTCTCCAGCAGCATTACTGAAATTTTGCGCACATAGGGACTGGTATAACTGCCGATAAGTTTCATAGCGCCGTACCTTTTTTAGCCAACAGAATATGTCCTGTTCAGTATGGCGTACCCTGACGGAATGTCGCCTGTGACGAAAAACGGCTACAGTGAGACAGGCGATCCCGATCACAGAGGTAAACATTCGCGCCGCCCACGGGTGATAGAGATCACATTTAGAACACATTTATGACGCTTTAAATTGTGATAAAACTCACAAATAAACCTCATTTTTGGCGGTTTTTGCTCCACTCCCTTTTTTATCTGTCCTTAAATTGTGATTAACATCACGTAATTACCCCATCCACACCCTGAAATTTAGTGATTAAAATCACATTATTTCACCCTGTCTGGACAGACGCCCGATTCAGTGCCAGATTTCGCGTCACGGAATACCAGAACGGCGGACTTCGCCGCTTCATAAACAATTACCAACCGGCGATTTCCGGCGCACAAACATAAAAAGGGGTGTTTTATGTCATCCGATATCAGGATCAAAGTGCAAAGCTTTGGTCGCTTTCTCAGCAATATGGTGATGCCGAATATTGGCGCTTTTATCGCCTGGGGTATCATCACCGCACTTTTTATCCCTACCGGATGGTGGCCTGACGAAACACTGGCGAAGCTGGTTAGCCCGATGATCACTTATCTTCTGCCGCTGCTTATTGGCTACACCGGCGGTCGGCTGGTGGGCGGCGAGCGCGGCGGCGTAGTGGGCGCAATTACCACAATGGGCGTTATCGTCGGTGCGGATATGCCGATGTTTCTCGGCTCCATGATTGCAGGCCCGTTGGGCGGCTACTGCATTAAGAAGTTCGACGCGGCCGTTGACGGCAAGATTAAATCTGGCTTCGAAATGCTGGTGAACAACTTCTCCGCCGGCATCATCGGTATGCTTCTGGCGATTCTGGCGTTTCTGGGCATCGGCCCGGCCGTTGAAGTGCTCTCAAAGCTGCTGGCCGCAGGCGTTAACTTCATGGTGGCGCACGATATGTTGCCGCTGGCGTCTATTTTCGTTGAACCCGCGAAGATCCTGTTTCTCAACAACGCCATTAACCACGGAATCTTCTCGCCGCTGGGGATTCAGCAATCTCATGACATCGGCAAGTCTATCTTCTTCCTGATTGAAGCCAATCCAGGCCCGGGTATGGGCGTGCTGCTGGCCTATATTTTCTTTGGCCGCGGCAGCGCCAAACAGTCTGCGGGGGGGGCCGCAATTATCCACTTCCTGGGCGGTATTCATGAAATCTACTTCCCGTATGTACTGATGAACCCGCGTTTGATAATCGCTGTTATCCTGGGCGGCATGAGCGGCGTGTTTACCCTGAACGTACTGGGCGGCGGCCTGGTCTCCCCGGCGTCTCCAGGTTCCATACTCGCAGTGCTGGCAATGACGCCCAAAGGCGCATACTTCGCCAACATCGCAGCGATTGTTGTCGCAACAGCGGTCTCGTTCGTGGCGGCTGCCGTTTTGCTGAAAACCAGCAAAGTGAAAGAAGAGGATGATATTGAGGCCGCAACCCGCCGCATGCAGGACATGAAAGCCGCCTCCAAAGGCGCCGCGACTGGCGAAGCCGCCAGCGACCTGAGCCACGTGCGTAAAATTATCGTAGCCTGCGACGCAGGCATGGGCTCCAGCGCGATGGGCGCAGGCGTGTTGCGCAAGAAAGTGCAGGATGCGGGCCTGAGCCAAATTTCTGTCGCCAACAGCGCGATTAACAGCCTGCCAGGCGACGTAGACATTGTGATTACCCACCGCGATCTGACGGAGCGCGCCATGCGCCAGGCGCCGCAGGCGCAGCATATTTCGCTCACCAACTTCCTCGACAGCGGCCTCTACAGCAACCTGACAGAACGCCTGGTTGCCGCGCAACGCCACACCGACAATGAGAAGAAAGCGCGCTCCGGTCCGAAAGACAGCGACGATAGCGCCGGCCAGAGCCTGTTCCGCCTTAGCGCAGAAAACGTCTTCCTGGGCTGCCGCGCCGCCCACAAAGAAGAAGCGATTCGCTTTGCAGGCGAACAACTAGTAAAAGGCGGCTACGTTGAACCGCAATACGTAGACGCAATGCTTGAGCGCGAAAAACTGACCCCCAC
The DNA here is from genome assembly GCF_016632365.1 of Tenebrionibacter intestinalis. GTDB lineage: Bacteria > Pseudomonadota > Gammaproteobacteria > Enterobacterales > Enterobacteriaceae > Tenebrionibacter > Tenebrionibacter intestinalis. Next base: position 8,976 of record NZ_JAEPBH010000014.1, read on the forward strand.
CTATCTGGGCGAGTCCATCGCCGTGCCGCACGGTACGGTGGCAGCAAAAGATCGCGTGCTGAAAACCGGCGTTGTGTTCTGCCAGTACCCGCAAGGCGTGCGCTTCGGCGACAATGAAGACGATATCGCCCGGCTGGTTATCGGTATTGCCGCTCGCAATAACGAGCACATTCAGGTTATCACCAGCCTGACCAACGCGCTGGACGATGAAACGGTTATTGAGCGTCTTGCCGGTACTACCCACGTGGAGGATGTGCTGGCGATACTGGCAGGCCATAAATAAAGACGCCCACAGATAAATAATTTCTCCGTGGGGCAAGTTCAGTCGGCTTATCATTTTTACCGCTGAGCGAAATAACGGCGGCCTGACGCGCGCTTTACGTCAGGCCGCGACATCTTAACCTCTCCCGCAAGAAAGAGGGTTTGGGTAAGGGAATCTTACCCAAACCCTTTCAGGGTCAGTTAATTTAAGAAGGTTCAGAATATGAAAGCATTGCATTTTGGCGCAGGAAATATCGGACGCGGCTTTATCGGCAAACTGCTGGCTGATGCCGGTATTTCACTCACGTTTGCCGATGTTAACCAGGCCGTACTGGATGCGCTGAACGCACGTCACAGCTACCAGGTTCACGTTGTGGGCGAGCAGGAACAGGTCGATACCGTAAGCGGCGTAAACGCCGTCAGCAGCGCCGGGGACGCGGTCATCGACCTGATTGCCGACGTTGACCTGATAACTACCGCCGTCGGCCCGGTGGTGCTGGAGCGCATCGCGCCCGCTATCGCCAAAGGCCTTATCAAGCGCCGCGCCGCGGGCAACGACAGGCCGCTGAACATCATCGCTTGTGAAAATATGGTGCGCGGCACCTCTGAGCTTAAAGCCTGTGTGCTGAAAGCCCTCGGCGAGGAGGATAAAACCTGGGTCGAGGCGCACGTCGGCTTTGTCGATTCCGCCGTTGATCGCATCGTGCCGCCGTCCGCTCGCGCCGACGACGATCCGCTGGCCGTGACGGTGGAAACGTTCAGCGAGTGGATTGTTGATAAAACCCAGTTTAAAGGCGCGCTGCCGCCCATTCCCGGCATGGAGCCAACCGACAATCTGATGGCGTTTGTAGAGCGTAAGCTCTTCACGCTGAACACCGGCCATGCCATTACGGCCTGGCTTGGGCAGCAGGCGGGACATCAGACCATTTGCGAGGCCATTCTTGATAAAAACGTACGCGCCGTCGTTCAAAGCGCAATGGAGGAGAGCGGCGAAGTGCTCATCCGCCGCTACGGCTTTGATGCCGCCAGCCATGCGGCTTACATTCAAAAAATCCTGGGCCGATTTGAAAACCCTTATCTGAAAGATGACGTTGAGCGCGTAGGTCGCCAGCCGCTGCGTAAACTCAGCGCCGGCGACCGGCTCATCAAACCGCTGCTCGGCACGCTGGAGTATGGCCTGCCCCACGCCGGCCTGGTTAAAGGTATCGCGGCCGGGCTGCGCTACCAAAGCCAGGAAGACGCCCAGGCGCAGCAACTGATGCAACTGCTGGCAGAAAAAGGGCCGCGCGACGCGCTGGCGCAAATTTCAGGCCTGGACGCCAACAGCAGTGTCGTCACAGAAGTCGTGAACGCTTACAATACGCAGGCATAACGCCGCGGGGCGCGGCGCGTACCGCGCCCCGGTTAACCTTTATCAGATATGCAGGCGCAAATGGAAGAAACACAGGCCTTTGAAAACCGCGTGCTGGAACGCCTGAACGCCGGCAAAAACGTCAGGAGCCTGCTTATCGCCGCAGTAGAGCTGTTAACAGAAGCGGTCAATAATCTGGTTATGCAAGTGTTTCGCAAGGACGATTACGCCGTTAAATACGCCGTTGAACCGCTGCTCGACGGCAATGGCCCGCTCGGCGAACTCTCAGTGCGTCTGAAGCTGGTTTACGGGCTGGGTGTGATTAGCCGCGCGGAATACGAAGACTGCGAGCTGCTGATGGCGCTACGCGAAGAGCTGAATCACGACGGCAGCGACTATACCTTCATTGATGATGAAATACTCGGGCCTTTCAGCGAACTGCACTGCGTTAGCGCGCTCCCGCCCGCGCCTTCGCCCGACGACGATCCCAAACTGGCCGCAATGCAGATTCAGCGCTACCAACAGATCGTTCGTTCCACTCTGGTGCTTTCGCTGACCGAACTGCTCGCCCGAATCGGCTTAAAAAAAGCCTTCCGCAAATAATCGTTTTCCCTTTTTGGCTACACTCTGGTGTATCCTTGCCGCCCTGTCGGGTAACTATCGCGAATTATCATGAAAGAGATCGAAAAAAACGAAATTAAACGCCTGAGCGACCGTCTGGACGCCGTGCGCCATCAGATGGCGTCGTTATCGCTGGTTGAACAGGCCGACAAGTACGCAGAGCTGGAAAAAGAAAAAGCCTCGCTGGAGACCGAAATTGCCCGCCTGCACGAAGTGCGCGGCGAAAAACTGAGCAAAGAAGCGCAGAAGCTGATGAAGATGCCGTTTAGCCGGGCGATTACGAAAAAAGAACAGGCGGATATGGGCAAGTTAAAGAAAAGCGTGCGCGGCCTGATAGTGGTTCACCCCATGACCGCGCTGGGCCGGGAAATGGGTCTGAAAGTGATGACCGGCTACGCCCACGCAACATTCTGAGGCTACCAGTCCTGGGTTGAGCGAGGCGAATCCGTACGGTGGCTCCAGCGCTTCATCTCACGCAGGCTCTTCGGGGAGAGGTAAACGTTGCCTTTCCCTTCCTTTACGCGCCTTAACAGCCCCAGCGCCGTCAGCTTTTTCAGGTCATCGCGCGCGGTGTTTTCTGACACCTTCATCCGCTTGCTGATTTCAGCCGCCGTAAACAGCACCCCAGGCTGGTGGATTGCGATTGCCGCCAGATCGCGCTGGCGGCCATTCAGATCCGCATATATACCCGATTCATACAACCATTGCTTAAGCCGGGCGCGTGTCTCAATAATCTGCTGAATATAATCAATATATTCCCGCACCGCGCGGCTGACTATCTCGCACTGATAATTCACAAAGTAGGTCAGGTCCATATCATCCGTTTCGGTATAAAGATAGGCCCTTACGTACTGCGATGGCGCATTCTTAAGCAGCTTGCTGATGGAAATATAGCGAAACGCGGTATAACCGCACTTAAGCATATACCAGTAAAACAGCGCTCTGGCGGTGCGGCCGTTGCCATCCCTGAACGGATGCAAATAGCCAATGAAAAAATGCAGGATGCACGCTTTTACCAGTGGATGCAGGTAGTTTTCATCGTTTGCCGTTTCATGAGGCAAGTTGATAAATTCACACAAGTGCGCCAGCGCCTCTGGCAGCACATTCGCCGGCGGCGGCGCGTGAACAACGCTCCCTTCATGATCGACAACCGCAACGTCATCTTCCTCCTGGCGCAGCACGCCGGGCGTATATTTTGTATCATCGATACCTTCAACGGCCATACGGTGCAGCGCAAGTATTTCATTGATATCGAACTTTTTTAAACCACGCTGCGACACATACTGCATCAGACGATAATTTCCCATTATCATCAGTTCGCTTTCATCACGGGGCTGGCGGCCCACTTTAATCATTTCAAGCGCGACACGGCTCGTTGTCGCCGCGCCCTCAAGCTGGCTGGAGGCAATAGATTCCGCCGCCCGCAGCTCGTCCATCAGATATTCCGCGCCGTCAAAACGCTCATATCGCTCCTTTTCCGCCGCAGACGAGGCCAGCCTGTCAACCGTGGAGCAGGATTTTTGTATTGTCGCTGTGTTATTAACAAAAGGCGGCACCAGTTGCTGCATTGCCTCGTTCCAGACTTTCGCCGAAAGCCAGGACGCAGAAAGCAAGCGCGCAAGCTTCAGGTACTCCCACAGTTTATCCAGCTTTTCCGGCGGCGTAATACGGTGTCGAAGCTGGTCATAATGAAAGTATGACGTCCCCTTAAGCCTGTAGCCAATCAGATATTCATTGACCAGATCATCGGTAATTACTGATATATCAAGCGCAGGCGGGCGGGTCACTTTCATGCTTCACCTCAAAAATGTAGAAAATTGAGGTGATAGTGGGTGAAGTGAGCGAAAAAGGCAAGCTGGCGTAATTTGCAAAAGCGATCAACCAAATAACCGGCGGGTAAAACTTTCAATTTTGCCGCTGATGCGCCGCTTTTGCAGGGTTTTCGTCCAGCCTGCAGACAGGCCCGCCGCACTCAGCAGGCGGTGATACTGCTCATCGTCAAAGGGCAAATGCCAGGCGATGGCCGCCGCGTCGTACACGCTGACGTCGCTCAGGCGCGAAACCAGCGCCAGCGGCTCGTCGGCGCTGACTGCGCCGCCCGCAATGACCCGATACAGCCAGCCCACCCGGCCATTTTCCTGCATCCGCTGCGTTAAATCACCGACGCCGGAATGGAAATTAAGCTTGTAACACGGCGAACGCGGCTGCGTCACCTGAATCAGGGCGTGGCCCCAGCGATAGATATCGCCAATGTACACGCTGCGCTCGGTCATGCCTTCAGTAGAAAGATTCTCCCCGAAACCCGGCGCAATAAAAAAATCCGCCTGCTCAGGGAACGCCTGCCGCCAGGCGGCGTAGTGCTCGCGCGGATAGTGACACAGCGCGCGATCAACGCCGCCGTGGATAACTTTCTCCGCCTGGCTGTCGCCCTGAAGCCCGGTCGAGGTCAGCTTCAGCTCGCCATCCACCTGGAATTTCTCAATAGCGCTTGGCCGACTGCCCGGATAGTCACGCACCTTACCGACAAAAACCTGAACCGGATAATGCATCTGCCGCTCCTCTCATTGCGGGGATAAAAAAAGCGAGCCTGTCGGCCCGCTCAGATTGTCGCCAAAGAGGCCAAAAACGTGGTTTCGCCCCCTTTTTCGCTATCAGCCGAAAATCAATACCTTGATTTTCCCTGTTTATTTCGTGACATTGCGTGCCGAAGCCGCGCGTATCGGCATCTGACAATCGTCTCAGCGAACCTTCCGGCCCGCGCTTATTCCTGACGGCGAATTATTTTTTAGCGGCAAAACGCGCTGCGGCTTCGTCCCAGTTCACCACGTTCCAGAACTCTTTGATGTAGTCCGGACGGCGGTTCTGGAATTTGAGATAGTACGCGTGCTCCCACACGTCCAAGCCCAGAATCGGGTAACCGGAAGCGCCGGCAACCGCTTCACCCATCAGCGGGCTGTCCTGGTTTGCAGTAGACGTCACGGCCAGTTTTCCGTCTTTTAATACCAGCCACGCCCAGCCGGAGCCAAAGCGGGTCGCGGCCGCTTTTTCAAACTCTTCTTTAAATTTTTCCACGCTGCCAAAATCACGCTCAATCGCGGCTTTCAGATCGCCCTGAAGCGTCGTGCCTTTTTTCAGGCCCTTCCAGAACAGGCTGTGGTTTGCATGGCCGCCTGCGTTATTGCGCAGCACGGTTTTCTTATCGGCAGGCACCTGATCCAGTTTCGTAATAAGCTCCTCTACCGGCAGGTTCGCCAGCTCCGGCAGGCTTTCCAGCGCCGCGTTCGCGTTATTCACGTAGGTCTGATGATGTTTGGTGTGATGGATTTCCATCGTCTGCTTGTCGAAGTGAGGTTCCAGCGCATCGTAAGCATAAGGCAGAGACGGCAGTGTATAGCTCATAAATTTATCTCCCATATTGTCGGGCGGCAAAGTTGTTAACGCCGCGTGAGCAGTCGGTTTATTATAGTTAGTTAAAAGATATTGAAAATGTTTATCCGTGCCACAGCGATAGATTGCCCTATTGTTAGTAAAAATGTGAGCGTAATCCGTGGATTCCCGCACATTTTGCCAGCCCCCTGCTTAACGCGGCAGCCGTTCAAAGGTTATCCTCTGCGCCTCTTTTTAGACTCCTGCAATTGGGCAGCGCGCACGACGCCTGGCCCGCAACAGGGGGATTAAAACAATGAGTGACGCAATTACAATGGGGATTCTCTGGCATCTGATCGGCGCTGCCAGCGCCGCCTGCTTTTATGCCCCGTTCAAAAAAGTCAAAAACTGGTCATGGGAAACCATGTGGTCGGTCGGCGGCATCGTGTCCTGGCTGGTGCTGCCGTGGCTTATCAGCTTCGCGCTGTTGCCTGATTTTTGGGGCTATTACGGCGCCTTCAGCGCTTCCACGCTGCTGCCGGTATTTCTGTTTGGCGCAATGTGGGGAGTCGGCAATATCAACTATGGGCTGACCATGCGCTACCTGGGGATGTCAATGGGCATCGGTATCGCCATAGGCATTACGCTTATCGTCGGTACGCTGATGACGCCTATTCTTAACGGCAAATTCGACGTACTGATCGGCACGCCTGGCGGCCGCCTGACGCTGCTCGGCGTACTGGTGGCGCTGGTGGGCGTCGGTATTGTCACCCGCGCAGGCCAACTTAAAGAGCGCCAGATGGGTATTAAGGCCGAAGATTTCAATCTGAAAAAAGGCCTGTTGCTGGCGGTGATGTGCGGGGTTTTCTCTGCGGGAATGTCCTTTGCTATGGACGCCGCCAAACCTATGCACGACGCCGCCGCCGCGCTGGGCGTCGATCCGCTATACGCCGCGCTGCCAAGCTATGTGGTTATCATGGGCGGCGGCGCGTTAATCAATCTCGGTTTTTGCTTTATTCGCCTTGCGAAGGTGCCATCGCTATCCATCAAGGCCGATTTCTCCATTGCCAGGCCGCTGATTATCACCAACCTGCTGCTCTCCGCGCTGGGCGGGCTGATGTGGTATCTACAGTTCTTCTTCTATGCCTGGGGCCACGCCAGGATACCGGCGCAGTACGACTACGTAAGCTGGATGCTGCACATGAGCTTCTACGTGCTGTGCGGCGGCCTGGTAGGCCTGGTGCTGCGGGAATGGAACAATGCGGGTCGTCGCCCGGTCGGCGTACTGAGCATCGGCTGCGTGGTGATTATCATCGCTGCCAATATCGTGGGGCTGGGGATGGCGCGCTAAGCCTGCACGGATAATGTCTCACGCGCGGGCGGTGAAGAATTCGCCCGCGCGTTTGCTTTACGAGGCGCGCGCAGCGCCTTCTGCGCTTTACGTTAAACCGGCGCTTCGGTTGCCGCGCCGCTACCGCTGCGCTGACGCCACTGCCTTGGGGTTACGCCGGTTTCCCGGGTAAATACCACCGAAAAGTAGTTACTGTCTTCAAACCCGCAAAGCATGGCGATTTCGCTAATCAATAACCCGGTGCGCTGTAACAGATACTGCGCATGGCAAATGCGTAGCTGGCGCAGATAGTGATTGATGCTCATACCGGTTTGCTGACGGAACTGCTGACGCAGGGAGCGCTCGCTGCACTGGTGCTGCGCACAGAACGCGTCGAGGTCGAACGCCCGGTTCAGGCTGGCCGCCAGCGTGGCAATCAACCTGTCCAGCACGCTTTCGTCCTGCGCCTGCGCCCGATCGGGCTGATAGCGATGGCGCTGTAGCGTCAACAATAGCTGTAAAAACAGCGCTTCGGCCAGTTTACCGGAGAGCGCGTCTTCTCTGGCGCTCTCCTGTTCAAGCTGGCTGATAATCTGCCGCGCCAGCGTCATGCCTACGCCGCCAAGCCGCCAGGCGGGCTGCGCAGGAAGCGTTTCGTTCCAGTCCGCGCCCAGGCGCAGGCGCTCCGGGCACCAAATAATATTTTGTAAAACCAGATCGTTTACCGAGGCGTAGCTATGGCAGTCTTCCGCGCGGATATAAAATAAATCGCCGCGCGTAACGCGATAGGGCCGCCCGTTGAGCACGTGCAGCCCGTTGCCGCGCCACACCAGCACCAGCTCGCAAAAATCATGAGAATGCTCAGCGAAAACACGCTGAGGATAGCGGTCGGCTACTGCCACAGACTGGGCGTCGCACGTGAATAAATCCGTTTTACGCAGGATAAGTTCGGCCACGGAATACCTCAAAAACCAGGGTCGAATATTATCAGCGCAACACGGCCAAAAAACGGTGACCCGTTTCGCGTTACTGAAGCAGCGTGTCCCGCCCCTGGCGTACCTCCCGCGGCGACCAGTTAAATTCTCGCTTAAACAACGTGGAAAAGTGATTGCTGTCGCCAAAACCGCAGCGAAACGCGATATCCGTGACGCTCTCTTCGCTATGGCGAAGCAAATGACGCGCCCTCATCAGCCGCAGCCGGTTGAGATAGCGCTGCGGCGTCAGCCCGGTTTGCTGTTTAAGCTGGCGATGCAGCGTGCGCAACGAGAGCGAAAACGTTGCCGATAGCGTTTCCCAACAGATCTCTTCTGCAAAGTGATCTTCCAGCCAGTTCAGCAAATGGCTGAGCCGCACATCGCCGTCATCCCTGTTCTGCGCCAGGCTTCCCTGGCGCAGCAATACCAGCAGTTGCATAAACAGGATTTCACGCCCGGCAACCACATGGGCGTCGTCGGCGTCCACAGTTTCCTCAAATTTTTCAATTAACTGCCGCACCTGCTGTAGCGTACCTGCCCCCACGCGCCAGTGTGACGGATAGTGGCCGTTATGCTCCTGCGGCAGCAGGCGATCGAGGCTTGAGAGAAAGCTGAACGCGTCCGGCGCACGGTACAGCACATTAGTCAGGCAAAGGTTCTCAGTGTGCTCGAACAGATGTCTGTCGTGGTCGCGCACAAAACAGACTGAACCGCCGCTCAGCGTATAGGGCTGACCGTTGAATATATGCGTGCCGGTGCCATGCTCAACAATAATAATTTCATGAAAATCATGGTGATGCTCCGGGAATTCACCCTGAGGCAGGCGCGGCTCAATGGCAACGGACGCCCGTCCGGAAGGAAAAAAATCAGCGCCATGCAATACCGTCATCGTCATTTCTCCACCGCTGTACTTTGCCCGATAGTAGTGAGCGCGCATTATTCTCACCTTAAAATTTCGGCGCGCAGAGACGCAAAAACTGCACGTTTTTCAAGAAAGACAGCGGCTTTACGCCGAAATGCGCGAGCTGTCACACCCCCGGGCCTGTCGCGCAACGGGCTTTTATGTCGGCTGCGGCGCGCAAGCGCCGCAAATTGTGAGCCACCTCACGTTCACCTTTGCTTCCTTGCCAGCGCCCTGGCCGCGCTGTCAGTAGTAAGAAGGTGGTCCGATACATCGTTTTTTACACTGGCGGACAACAAGTAGCAGAGGAACACGTTATGTCGGTTCGTCATTGTGTCGCCGTAGACCTGGGCGCTTCCAGCGGCCGCGTTATGTTGGCCACCTATAACAGAGAAAAACGTAGCCTTGCGTTAAAGGAGATTCACCGCTTCGCCAACTGCCTGCGGCAGGTGGACGGTAGCGACTGCTGGGATGTGGACGCGCTGGAGAGCGAAATTCGCCACGGCCTGCAAAAGGTCTGTGATGAACACGTGCGCCCGGACAGCATAGGCATTGATACCTGGGGCGTGGATTTTGTGCTGATTGATGAAAACGGCGAGCGCGTCGGGCTGCCGGTGTCCTATCGCGACGCCCGCACCGAAGGCGTCATGCCACAGGCTATCGCAAGCCTCGGGCGTGAAAATATCTATCGCCGCTCCGGCATTCAGTTTCTGCCGTTCAACACGCTCTATCAGCTACGGGCGCTCAGCCAGCAGCAGCCTGCGCTGATTAAGCGCGTGGCCCATGCGCTGCTGATCCCCGATTACTTTTGTTTCCGCCTTACCGGCGCGCTCAACTGGGAATACACCAACGCCACCACTACCCAGTTGGTTAATATCAATACCGATAACTGGGACGACACGTTACTCAACTGGGCGGGCATCCCCCCTGGCTGGTTCGGCGCGCCCACCCACCCTGGCAACGTTATCGGCCAGTGGATCTGCCGCGAAGGCCACCGCATCCCGGTGGTTTCAGTAGCCACGCACGATACCGCCAGCGCGGTGATTGCCGCGCCGCTGGCGGATGCCGACGCCGCGTATCTGTCGTCCGGCACCTGGTCGCTGATGGGGTTTGAAAGCAAAACGCCCTTTATCGACGATAACGCGCTGGCTGCCAACATCACTAACGAGGGCGGTGCGGAAGGGCGCTATCGGGTGCTGAAAAATATTATGGGGCTGTGGCTGTTACAGCGGATCGTACGGGAACAGGCGATAACCGATCTTCCCGATCTTATCGCCCGCACCCGTCAGATCCCGGCCTGCCGGTTTGTTATTAATCCCAACGACGATCGCTTTATTAACCCGGACGACATGAGTCTGGAGATCCGACGCGCCTGCCGTGAAAGCGGTCAGCCGGAACCGCAAAACGATGCCGAACTGGCGCGCTGCATCTTCGACAGCCTGGCGCTGCTGTATGCCAAAGTGCTGGATGAGCTAAGCGCGCTACGCGCTCGCCCGTTCAACCGCCTGCATATTGTCGGCGGCGGCTGCCAGAACCAGCTTTTGAACCAGCTATGCGCCGACGCCTGCGGCATACCGGTTCTGGCCGGGCCGGTGGAGGCCTCCACGCTTGGCAATATCGGCTGCCAGCTTATGGCGCTGGACGAAATACCCGATGTGGACGCCTTTCGCCGCGTGGTGGAAGAAAGCCATATTTTAACGCCGTTTACCCCGCAACCTGAAAGCGACATTGCCCGCTATGTCGCGCAGTATCAGCCACAACGTTTAACCAGGGAGATTTGCGCATGACCACTCAACTTGAACAGGCCTGGCGCCTTGCTAAAGAACGTTTTGCCGCCACAGGCGTTGATGTCGAACAGGCGCTAAGCCAGCTCGATCGCCTGCCGGTGTCCATGCACTGCTGGCAGGGCGATGACGTGGCCGGATTTGAAAACCCGCAGGGGCAGCTTACCGGAGGCATCCAGGCGACCGGCAACTACCCGGGCAAAGCGCGCAACGCCGCGGAGCTTCGCGCCGATCTGGAACAGGCGCTAAGCCTGATTCCAGGCCCAAAGCGCCTGAACCTGCACGCCATCTACCTGGAAGCCGAGGGGCATGTCGATCGCGATCAGATTAAACCTGAACATTTTAAAAACTGGGTGGAATGGGCAAAGGCAAACCGCCTGGGGCTGGATTTCAACCCATCCTGTTTCTCTCACCCGCTGAGCGCCGACGGGTTTACCCTCGCGCATGCCGACGATACTATCCGCCAGTTCTGGATTAACCACTGTAAGGCCAGCCGCCGAATCTCCGCGTATTTCGGCGAGCAGCTCGGCACCCCGTCGGTGATGAATATCTGGATACCGGACGGCATGAAGGACATCACCGTTGACCGTTTCGCGCCGCGTCAGCGCCTGATGGAGGCGCTCGACGATATCATCAGTGAAAAACTCAACCCGGCGCATCACATTGACGCGGTGGAAAGTAAGCTGTTTGGTATTGGCGCAGAGAGCTATACCGTCGGCTCTAACGAGTTCTACATGGGCTATGCCACCAGCCGCCAGACCGCGCTGTGCCTTGACGCCGGGCACTTCCACCCAACCGAGGTTATCTCCGATAAGATTTCCAGCACCATGCTTTACGTGCCGCGCCTGCTGCTGCACGTCAGCCGCCCGGTACGCTGGGACAGCGACCACGTCGTGCTGCTTGATGATGAAACCCAGGCCATCGCCAGCGAAATTATCCGCCACAACCTGTTTGATCGCGTACATATCGGCCTCGACTTCTTCGACGCCTCCATTAACCGCATCGCCGCCTGGGTAATCGGCACCCGCAACATGAAAAAAGCACTGCTGCGCGCCCTGCTGGAACCGACCGAAAAGCTGCGCCAGCTTGAGCGGGACGGCAACTACACCGCGCGCCTGGCGCTGCTTGAAGAACAAAAATGCCTGCCGTGGCAGGCGGTATGGGAAATGTACTGCCAGCGCCACGACACCCCGGCGGGCAGCGGCTGGCTTGACAGTGTGCAGGCCTATGAGAACCGCGTACTGAGTCAGCGCCGTTAACCAACCGTAGCCTCTGCCGTGCAGGCACAGAGGTAGAGAATCCTCCCGGCAAAGCCGGGCTGAGACTGCTGACAAACCCCCTCCTGTCGCAGACAGGAGGGATGAAACACAATAAAAAATAGGGGAAATCAATGCTTTGATTTTCGCCTGCTTACCACAAAGAAGGAAAACCCCCGTTTTTTCCTTCTTTGTCAATAAACTGCGCCCGGCAAAGCCGGGCTAAAGGAATAACCACGATGCAGAGCATTATTAACGCCTGGTTTGTGCAGGGCATGATCAAAGCCACAACCGACGCCTGGCTAAAGGGCTGGGATGAACGCAACGGCGGCAACCTGACGCTGCGGCTGGACGCTGCGGATATCGCGCCGTACCAGGCGGACTTCCACGCGCGCCCGCGTTACATCGCCCTGAGCCAGCCACTGCCCGCGCTGGCGAATATGCCGTTTATCGTCACCGGTTCTGGTAAGTTCTTTCGCAATATGCAGCTCGACCCAGCGGCCAACCTGGGCGTGGTGCAGCTAGACCACGATGGCGCGGGCTATCACATTTTATGGGGGCTTCAGCACGACGCGGTGCCCACTTCAGAGCTACCCGCACACTTTCTGTCACACTGCGCGCGTATCCACGCCACCGGCGGTAAAGACCGCGTGATTATGCACTGCCACGCCACCAACCTCATCGCCCTGACCTACGTGCTGGACAACGACCCCGACATCATTACCCGCAAGCTATGGGAAGGCAGCACCGAGTGTCTGGTCGTTTTTCCGGACGGCGTCGGCATTCTGCCGTGGATGGTGCCAGGTACCGATGAAATCGGCGAAGCAACGGCAAAAGAGATGGATTCGCACTCGCTGGTGCTGTGGCCATTCCACGGCGTATTTGGCAGCGGGCCGAGCCTTGACGACGCCTTCGGCCTGATTGATACCGCTGAAAAATCCGCTGAAATTTTGGTGAAGGTCCTCTCAATGGGCGGTATGAAACACACCATCAGCCGCGAAGAGCTAATAGCGTTGAGCAAACGGTTTGGCGTAACACCGCGCCAGAGCGCGCTTGATTGCTAATACCATGATAAATTTAATGTTTTTTATGCCCACGCTTAGGGCATAACACCAGGAGAACCCAATGAGCTTTATGCTGGCATTACCCAAAATCAGCCTCCACGGCACGGGGGCGATTGGCGATATGGTGAAGATGGTCGCCGATAAACGCTGGGGCAAAGCCCTGATCGTCACCGACGATCGGTTGGTGAAGCTGGGCCTGCTTGACAGCCTGTTTAGCGCGCTTAAAGCGCACGGTATGGCATGGCATCTGTTTGACGGCGTCTTTCCTAACCCAACAGAAAGCCTGGTCCAGAGCGGCTATCAGGCCTATCAGCAAGCACAGTGCGACTATCTGATTGCCTTTGGCGGCGGCAGCCCTATCGACACCGCCAAAGCTATCAGGATCCTCACCGCTAACCCGGCGCCCTCTATCGCCTGTGCCGGCGTTGGCAATGTAAAGCGCCCCGGCGTGCCGCTGGTAGCGATTAACACAACCGCCGGAACCGCCGCGGAAATGACCAGTAACGCGGTCATTATCGACAGCCAGCGCCGTGTTAAAGAGGTCATCATTGATACCAATATCATTCCTGATATTGCCGTAGACGACGTAAGCGTAATGATGAAAATTCCCGCTGACGTTACCGCTGCCACCGGCATGGACGCGCTGACGCATGCCATTGAGGCCTATGTTTCACGCGGCGCGCACCCGCTGACCGACGCCAGCGCGCTGGAGGCTATCCGCCTTATCAATACATGGCTGCCGCAGGCGGTGGCCGACGGCGATAACATACAGGCGCGGGAAATGATGGCCAACGGTCAGTATCTGGCGGGTATGGCGTTCAATAGCGCCGGGCTGGGGTTGGTACACGCGCTGGCTCACCAGCCGGGCGCCACGCACAACCTGCCGCACGGCGTATGCAACGCCATTCTGCTGCCGGTCGTGGAAAACTTTAACCGCCCACAGGCGATATCGCGCTTTGCCCGCGTTGCACAGGCGATGGGGGTAAATATCGCCGGCATGAGCGAAGAACAGGCAAGCCGCGAGGCCATCAACGCCATCCGTCGGCTTTCTGAACAGGTTGGCATCCCGTCTGGCTTCAGCCAGTTAGGCATCACCGCAGACGATATCGAAGGCTGGCTGGATAACGCGCTTGCGGACCCCTGCGCTACCTGTAATCCTCGCGCCGCCAGCCGCGACGAGGTACGCGCTCTGTATCTGGAGGCGCTGTGATTAGAAAAGCGTTTGTTATGCAGGTTAACCCGGATGCGCACGAAGAGTATCAGCGCCGCCACAACCCCATCTGGCCGGAACTGGAAGCTGTGCTAAAAGAGCACGGCGCGCATCATTACGCCATCTACCTTGACGCCAGCCGCCATCTGCTGTTTGCGACGGTGGAAATTGAGTCGCAGGCGCGTTGGGACGCCATAGCGCAAACCGAAGTCTGCCAGCGCTGGTGGCGGCATATGCGCGAGATCATGCCGTCCAACCCGGACAACAGCCCGATCAGCACCGAGCTAAAAAGCGTATTTTATCTGAAATAAACGCCCTCACGCTGCCTCGCCGCAGCGTGAGTCCGCCTTAAGCATCTTTTTTATTTCCCGCCTGCGCAGTTAAAAACCGGGGCTGTTACACCTCTCCTGCAATTACGCCAACGCATCGCGTTGCATTTATATTAAAAAACATTAATGATACGAACAGGCAATAAAGGAACGAGGGTGCATATGGATATTCAGTCAGTTATTATTCTGCTGCTGCTGCTTGCAGTCATCTTTTTTTTATACAAAAGCCGCAATAAAAAACGCGCCTCCTCACCCCCGCCCCAGACTTTTCAACGGCCACGCAGCGTCAGTAACGTAGGCGATCAGCTCTATTTTGTGGAAAACGGCGTATTTAAAAAACACAAGCTAATGAATAAAGAAGAATTTTATCTGTTTCGCAAAATAGAACTCTTCCTTCAGAAAAATTACAGCGGGTATCGCGTTTTCCCTCAGGTAGCGATGGGCGTATATCTTCGCTCCGATGACGCGCAGGCCCACAGCTCTGTTAACAGCAAGCGTGCCGATTTTGTGATTATTTCAAAATTTGGCGAACCGTGCGTTGTGGTGGAATACCACGGCGGCGGCCATTATAAGGCCAATGCCGCATCCCGGGACGCGGTAAAAAAAGAAGCCTGCCGCAAGGCCGGTATCCGCTATATGGAAATTGAGGCGAACTATAAAGATGACGACATCAATGCGATTGGCCGCTATCTCGCCCAGGCGGCGGCGGCCTGACAGGGCTATTTATTCCGCCAGGCGCTGCGCATGGGTATATACCGTGGCGCGGCCAGGTTTGCTAAACCCCACCAGCGTCAGGTTGCAGCGCTCCGCCACCTGCACCGCAAGCGACGTGGCCGCCGAGACGGCAAACAGAATTTCCACACCGCACATCGCCGCCTTTTGCACCATTTCATAGCTGGCGCGGCTCGATACCAGCGCCACGCCATCGCGCCAGCCCTGGCGGCTGCGGCGGCCCAGCAGTTTATCCAGCGCTACGTGGCGCCCCACGTCTTCATGGCCGCCGATTATCTCCCCCTGCGGCGTAAGCCAGGCCGCGATATGCGTACAGCCGGTTAACTGCCCCACGGGCTGAAAGCGTCGGATCTGACCAAGCGCGTCGTCAAGCGCGCGCAGTGAAAACCGCTGCGTAAACGGCAATGGCGCAACCGGCTTGCCGATATCATTAAGTTGCTCAACGCCGCACACACCGCAGCCCGTGCGCCCGGCCATCTGGCGACGGCGCTCTTTAAGCCCCATAAAGCGGCGGCTGGAAAGCTCAATACGCACCTCAATACCGTTACACGCGGGCACAACGTCTATACCGTAAATATCCTGCGGCGACGCAATAATGCCTTCAGACAGCGAAAACCCTAACGCAAACAGCGCCAGATCTTTTGGCGACGCCATCATAACGACATGTGAAATGCCGTTATAAACCAGCGCAACCGGCATCTCTTCCGCCAGCCAGTCTTCGCGACTCGTTTGAAGCGCTGTGCGGCTGCGCACGGGAGCAGCGCGATAGCATGTGAATTCAGTCACATCTCGGAATTTGCTACTGCATATATCATTCACTATAAATTAACCAGATTATAACAAGACCGGTGCAGGTATGTTATTCTCTACCATATCTCGCCATAAGAAGCGGGAATAGATCAAACTTGTACCTTTCATACCGCTGTTAAAAAAAATACTACCTATGAGACAATGTCAAAACAGGAGCACTTCCATGCTAGTCAACAGAAGACAGTTCTTTAAGATCTGCGCTGGCGGTATGGCAGGCACCACGGCCGCCGCGCTGGGCTTCGCGCCCGGCGTTGCGCTGGCGCAAACAAGGCAGTATAAGCTGCTGCGCACCCGTGAAACCCGCCAAACCTGCACATACTGTTCCGTCGGCTGTGGGCTGTTAATGTACAGCAGCGGCGATGGCGCTAAAAACGCAAAAGCTTCCATTTTCCACATCGAAGGCGATGCCGACCACCCTGTTAACCGCGGCGCGCTGTGCCCAAAAGGCGCGGGGCTGATAGATTTTATTCACAGCGAAAGCCGCCTCAAATTTCCGCAATATCGCGCGCCGGGTTCGAATAAATGGCAGCGGTTAAGCTGGGATGAGGCTTTCGCCCGCATCGCAAAACTGATGAAAGAAGATCGCGACGCCAACTTCATCGCACAAAATGATCAGGGCGCTACGGTTAACCGCTGGCTCTCTACCGGCATGCTGTGCGCTTCTGCATCCAGCAACGAAACCGGCTATTTAACCCAAAAATTCACCCGCGCGCTCGGCATGCTGGCCGTGGATAACCAGGCGCGCGTCTGACACGGACCAACGGTAGCAAGTCTTGCTCCAACATTTGGTCGCGGCGCGATGACCAACCACTGGGTTGATATGAAAAACGCCAATCTCATCGTCGTGATGGGCGGAAACGCGGCAGAAGCGCATCCGGTGGGGTTTCGCTGGGCGATGGAAGCCAAAATCCACAACGGCGCGAAACTGATTGTTATCGACCCGCGCTTTACGCGTACTGCCTCGGTCGCAGATTTCTATGCGCCGATTCGCTCCGGCACCGATATCGCGTTTTTATCGGGCGTGCTGCTGTACCTGTTAACCCATAACAAATTTAACCGCGAGTACGTTGAGGCTTATACCAACGCCAGCCTTATCGTACGTGAGGATTACGGTTTTGAAGACGGCCTGTTTACCGGCTACGACGCGCAAAAACGCCAGTATGATAAAACCAGTTGGCATTACGAACTGGATGAAAACGGATTTGCCAAACGCGACACAACGCTCACCCACCCCCGCTGCGTATGGAGCCTGCTAAGGCAACACGTTTCTCGCTATACGCCCGAAATGGTAGAAACGCTCTGCGGCACGCCTGCGGCGGATTTTTTGAAAGTGTGCGAGTACATCGCGCAAACCAGCGTGAAGGATAAAACCGCCTCATTTCTGTATGCGCTCGGCTGGACGCAACACTCCACCGGCGCGCAGAACATCCGCACGATGGCGATGGTGCAGCTACTGCTTGGCAACATGGGCATGGCGGGCGGCGGCGTGAACGCGCTGCGCGGCCACTCCAATATCCAGGGGCTGACCGATCTCGGCCTGCTGTCCACCAGCCTGACGGGCTATATGAACCTGCCCAACGAACAACAGCCGGATATCCAGACCTACCTTGCCGCCAACACGCCGAAACCGCTGCTAAAAGGCCAGGTGAATTACTGGAGCAACTATCCGAAATTCTTCGTGTCGATGATGAAAGCGTTCTACGGCGAGAAAGCCACGGCGGATAACGACTGGGGTTACGACTGGCTGCCGAAGTGGGACAAGAGCTACGACGTGCTGCAATACTTCGAAATGATGCACGAGGGCAAGGTCAACGGCTACCTGTGCCAGGGCTTTAACCCGGTCGCCTCCTTTCCGAATAAAAATAAAGTGGTCGCCAGCCTCAGCAAGCTGAAGTTCCTGGTAACGATCGACCCGCTCATCACCGAAACCTCCACCTTCTGGCAAAACCACGGCGAAGCGAACGATGTCGATCCTTCAGCGATCCAGACCGAGGTCTTCCGCCTGCCATCCACCTGCTTTGCAGAAGAAAATGGCTCCATCGTGAACTCCGGGCGCTGGCTACAGTGGCATTACAAGGGCGCAGACGCCCCCGGCGAGGCCCTTACCGACGGCGAGATTCTGGCAGGCATCTTCCTGCGCCTGCGCGAAATGTACGCCCGCGACGGCGGCGCCGTACCGGAGCCGGTGCTGCACATGAGCTGGGACTACCGCCGCCCGGATGCCCCGGCCTCCGATGAAGTTGCGCAGGAGAGCAACGGCAGGGCGCTGGCGGATATTCTGGATCAAAACGGCGGCCTGCTGTTGAAAAAGGGCGAGCTGCTTACCACTTTCGCTCAGTTGCGCGACGACGGCACCACCTCCAGCGGCTGCTGGATTTTTACCGGTAGCTGGACGCCAAAAGGCAACCAGATGGCGAACCGCGACAACGCCGACCCGTCCGGGCTTGGCAATACGCTGGGCTGGGCCTGGGCATGGCCGCTCAACCGCCGTATTCTGTATAACCGCGCCTCCGCCGACCCGCAGGGCAACCCCTGGGATCCGAAGCGCAAGCTCCTGGAGTGGGACGGCGAAAAATGGGGCGGTGTTGACGTCCCGGATTATGCCGCCGCCGCCGCGCCAGGCAGCGACGTCGGGCCGTTTATTATGCAGCCGGAAGGGCTGGGCCGCCTTTTCGCCATCGACAAAATGGCCGAAGGGCCATTCCCGGAGCACTACGAGCCGTTTGAAACGCCGCTCGGCACCAACCCACTGCATCCGAACGTGATTTCCAACCCTGCGGCACGCGTGTTCACAAGCGATCTGGAGGCAATGGGCAAAGCGGACAAGTTCCCGTACGTGGGCACCACCTATCGCCTGACCGAGCATTTCCACTACTGGACTAAGCATGCGCTGCTAAACGCCATCGCGCAGCCGGAGCAGTTTGTTGAAATTGGCGAAACGCTGGCGAATAAACTCGGCATTGCCCAGGGCGATATGGTGAAAGTCTCCTCCAGGCGCGGCTATATCAAAGCCAAAGCGGTGGTGACCAAACGCCTGCGAACCCTGAAAGTACACGATCGCGACGTGGACACCATCGGCATTCCCATCCACTGGGGCTACGAAGGGGTGGCGAAAAAAGGGTTTCTCGCCAACACGCTGACGCCGTTTGTGGGTGATGCGAACACGCAGACGCCGGAATTTAAAGCCTTTCTGGTGAATGTGGAAAAGGTATAACGGAGACGAATTATGGCTTATCAATCACAAGACGTCATTCGTCGTTCCGCAACTAACGGCTTTACGCCTGCCCCGCAGGCGCGAAGCCATCAGGAAGCCGTGGCGAAGCTTATTGACGTCACGACCTGCATCGGCTGTAAAGCCTGCCAGGTAGCCTGTTCTGAATGGAACGATATCCGCGATGACATTGGTCACAACGTAGGGGTTTATGATAACCCGGCGGACCTGAGCGCAAAATCCTGGACCGTTATGCGCTTCTCAGAGGTGGAGGAGAACGGCAGGCTGGAGTGGCTTATCCGTAAAGACGGCTGCATGCACTGCGCCGAACCGGGCTGTCTGAAAGCCTGCCCGGCGCCAGGGGCGATTATCCAGTATGCCAACGGCATTGTGGATTTTCAGTCTGAGCACTGCATCGGCTGCGGCTACTGCATTGCGGGCTGTCCTTTCGACGTGCCGCGTCTGAATCCGGACGACAACCGCGTGTACAAATGCTCGCTATGCGTAGACCGCGTAGCCGTGGGCCAGGAACCGGCATGCGTGAAGACCTGCCCGACCGGCGCTATTCACTTTGGCACCAAAGAGGATATGCAACATCTGGCGCTCGAACGCGTGGCGGAGCTGAACACCCGCGGCTATAGCAACGCCGGGCTTTACGATCCTCAGGGCGTTGGCGGCACGCACGTCATGTATGTATTACACCACGCCGACAGGCCGAATCTGTACCACGGTCTGCCGGAAAACCCGGCCATCAGCGAAACCGTAAAATTCTGGAAAGGCGTCTGGAAACCGCTGGCCGCCGCCGCCTTTGCGGCAACGTTCGCCGCCAGTATCTTCCACTACGTCGGCATCGGCCCGAACCGCGCGGAAGATGAAGAAGACAACGCTCGCGAGCAGAAAGACGAGGTGCGCAAATGAGAAAACGTGACGCCATCGTGCGCTACACCGCGCCGGAACGCATCAACCACTGGATTACCGCCTTCTGCTTTATGCTGGCGGCGGTAAGCGGCCTTGGGTTCTTTTTCCCGTCATTTAGCTGGCTGACGTATATCCTGGGTACGCCGCAACTGGCGCGCATAGCGCATCCGTTCATTGGCGTGGTGATGTTCGCCTCATTTATTATCATGTTCTTGCGCTACTGGCGCCACAATCTCATCAATCGCGGTGATATTTACTGGGCGAAGAATATTCGTAAGGTTATCGTTAACGATGAAGTTGACAATACCGGGCGCTACAACTTTGGCCAGAAGTGCGTGTTCTGGGCCGCGATCGTTTTTCTGTTCCTGCTGCTGGCAAGCGGCGTCGTTATCTGGCGGCCCTGGTTCGCCCCCCTGTTCCCGCTGCCGGTTATCCGCATTGGTCTGATGCTGCATTCGTTTGCAGCGGTTAGCCTGATTGTCGTGATTATGGTGCATATCTATGCGGCATTGTGGGTAAAAGGCTCTGTCACCGCAATGGCGGAAGGCTGGGTAACCCAGGCATGGGCGAGGAAGCACCACCCCCGCTGGTTCCAGGAAGTGCTTAAAAAGCAGGAAAAAAACGTAAAATAGTTACATGGTAGACAGGCATAAACCGGCATCAGGCGCATAATACGCCTGATGCCTTTTTGTTATTGACAACAGGCGCAAAAAAGCCGCGTCAGCAAGCTGTAATTATTGCGTTTTTACAGAAAAACGCATGCCAGGCCGCACGGGTTACGGCTAGCGCCGGGCGAGTAAGGCAAGCAATCATTTACCGCAATGACGCTAATTGCCGCTATTATAGGGGGCACAACCCGACTTTTAGCGTGCCGGATTTCCATAACCGGCGCAGGCAACGCAGCAATATGCTTTAAGCCATAACAGGAAACAGTCACCGCATGAGTATTCGTATTATTCCTCAGGATCAACTGGAAAAAGGCGACAAGCGCCAGAACGAGGTTATTCCGCCCCTGCTCTTCCCGCGCCTTAAGAACCTTTATAACCGCCGCGCCGAGCGCCTGCGTGAGCTGGCTGAAAATAATCCGCTGGGCGACTACCTGCGTTTTGCCGCACTGATTGCACATGCCCAGGAAGTGGTGCTTTATGACCATCCGCTGGAGATGGATTTAACGGCCCGTATTCACGAAGCCGCCGAACAGGGCAAGCCGCCGCTGGATATTCACATTCTGCCCCGCGACGCCCACTGGCGCCGTCTGCTGCACTCGCTAATAGCCGAGCTAAAGCCAGAAATGAACGGCCCGGCGCTGGCGGTGATTGAAAATCTCGAAAAAGCCGCCGATCAGGAGCTTGAAGAAATGGCCAGCGCGCTGTTTAGCGGTGATTTCTCCACGGTGAGCAGTGATAAAGCGCCGTTCATCTGGGCTGCGCTTTCGCTCTACTGGGCGCAAATGGCCAGCCTTATACCGGGCAAAGCGCGCGCCGAATATGGCGAACAGCGACAGTTCTGCCCGGTATGCGCCAGCGTGCCGGTATCAGGCATAGTCCATATTGGCTCCACCAACGGCCTTCGCTACCTGCACTGCAATCTGTGTGAAACCGAATGGCATGTGGTACGCGTAAAATGCAGCAACTGTGAACAAACCCGCGATCTGGATTACTGGTCGCTGGAAAGCGAAAACGCCGCGGTTAAGGCTGAAAGCTGCGGCGACTGCGGCACCTACCTGAAGATTCTCTATCAGGAAAAAGAGCCGAAGGTGGAAGCCGTGGCGGACGATCTGGCGTCCCTGATGCTTGATGCCCGTATGGAGCAGGAAGGCTTCGCCCGTAGCAGTATTAACCCCTTCCTGTTCCCCGGCGAAGGAGAATAAGCATGCACGGAAACGCGCCAGAGATAAACGCGTTTCCGTTCTGATTAACACACCGCTTTTTTACGACGCCTGGCTGCGATTCTGGTTGCTGACAAAAACGCTTTCGTTCGCTTTTCTGGCTTCTCTACAGGCGATAGAAACAAGCCCCGACGCGCCGCGCCACGCTCACAAGCGGCGCGGCAGTTAAAGGGCGTTCGCGATCGGCATGACAACGTAGCAGCCAGGCGCATAATCCGGCGACATACATAATAAAAAGCATCGGGACTATTGGTAACCTCAGGAAAACCGCTATAATGCGCGCGCCTCCATGTAGCAGTGCAGGCACGGAAGATCGTCGTCTCCGGTGAGGCGGCTGGACTTCAAATCCAGTTGGGGTCGCCAGCGATCCCGGGCAGGTTCGACTCCTGTGATCTTCCGCCAAAATCCCTCCGCAGCCGTCCGAGAAAGTCTAAAAATCCTTTATTTTCAATATTCATAGTGAATAACTCATCCGTAACCGTCCGACAAGATCTCCCTGAATCCGTGAAAAATATGTATAGTGATGTGTATAGATTTTTTATACACATTTTTGGCTTATACACATGGCACTTACAGACATACAAATCAAACGAGCAAAGCCCCAAGACAAGCCGTACACATTGAACGACGGGCAAGGTCTGTCAATGCTTATCAATCCCGATGGTTCGAAGGGCTGGCGTTTCCGTTTCCGCTTTGCTGGGAAAGCGCGGTTAATGTCATTCGGTAGCTACGACCTTGTGAGCCTCGCAGAAGCACGTGAGAAACGCGATACGGCTCGTAAGCAGGTTGCAAACGGCATAGACCCAGTGGAAGAACGCAAAGCCCAAAAGCTGGCACAGCAGCTCTCAACAGAAAATTCATTCGAAGCTATATGTCGGGAGTGGCACTCAAATAAAGCCGATCGCTGGACAGTGGCCTACCGCGAAGAAATCATTAAAACATTTGAGCAAGATATTTTCCCGTTCATTGGTAAACGTCCTATCAGTGAAATCAAACCGTTAGAACTACTTGAAGTATTGCGACGAATAGAGAAGCGTGGAGCACTAGAGAAAACACGTAAGGTGCGTCAGAGATGCGGTGAGGTTTATCGCTACGCAATCATAACTGGCCGCGCTGAATACAATCCTGCGCCTGATTTAGCCATCGCTCTGGCCGTTCCTAAGCAAAAACATCATCCATTTCTATCTGCCGAAGAATTGCCTCATTTTATTCGGGATCTCGAAGCCTACACCGGTAGCATAATCACCAAAAATGCTACAAAGATAGTCATGCTAACTGGTGTAAGAACGCAGGAGATGCGCTTTGCTACGTGGGAAGAGGTTGATTTGGATAAGGGGGTTTGGGAGATACCAGCGGAGCGAATGAAGATGCGCCGACCTCATTTAGTACCGCTTTCAAAACAGGTAATCGATTTGTTTCAACAGCTAAAACCCATCACTGGTCACTATCCCTACATTTTTATTGGACGGAATAACCGTAAAAAGCCTATAAGTAAGGAAAGCGTCAACCAAGTGATTGAGTTGTTAGGTTATAAAGGGAGAGCCACTGGACATGGTTTCAGACACACAATGTCAACGATACTGCATGAAGAGGGTTTCGATAGTACATGGATCGAAACACAGCTTGCCCATGTGGATAAGAACAGTATACGTGGTGTCTATAACCATGCTCAGTATCTTGATGGCAGGGCTCGCATGCTTCAATTTTATGCCGACCAACTGTACCCCAAAAGTAATTATTAACTAATTAAGAGCGATCATTATGTCTTATTTTTTTGACACGGCAGTAAATATCGAAGGCAATACTAAACTTAGAGCTCCACAGATTGAGGCCTATATAAAAATAAAAGACTTTTTCAGTGATGAAGAAAATAAAGAGGCTCTAGTTGTATTACCAACAGGTACAGGCAAGAGTGGTCTTATCTCAATAGCCCCGTTTGGTGTTGCGCATAAAAAAGTTCTAATTATCACCCCAGGACTTATTACAAAAGATAGCATAAGAAAAACCCAAGAGGTTCTTGCTGATAATTTCTGGGTAAACTTCGACATTGTATTTAGCAGTAAAGACATACCCATTGTTAATGAATATTCCTCCGATTTGTCAAACGAACATCTTCTAAGTAGCCACATTGTTTATTCTAATATACAAAAAGTTGCGTCAAGCAGAGATAACGCATTAATCAATA
This sequence comes from Tenebrionibacter intestinalis, assembly GCF_016632365.1. Taxonomy (GTDB): domain Bacteria; phylum Pseudomonadota; class Gammaproteobacteria; order Enterobacterales; family Enterobacteriaceae; genus Tenebrionibacter; species Tenebrionibacter intestinalis. The sequence continues at coordinate 33,167 of NZ_JAEPBH010000014.1, forward strand.
GAGTTCCTTCGGATTTCTTTGATTTAATTATCATTGATGAGGCTCATCATGCACCTGCTCAAAGCTGGCGCGACACGCTCCGTTATTTCTCTAATGCGAAAATACTTCATGTTACAGGAACGCCCTACCGAGGAGATAATCAGGAAATTCCTGGTATAAGAATCCATGAAACACCTTTATCTGAGGTTATGAGAGATAAATATGTAAAATGGTTAAGAAAAGAAACCGTCAATGCGCATGAGCTGTTTTTTACAACTCCGGAACAACCAGGAACAAAGCTTTCTAAAGAGCAAATATTAATGCTCAAAGATAAAGAGTGGATTGAAAAAAGTATCGCTCTATCCAAAGAATGCTCTTTAGATGTCATTGACCATAGCATTTCAAAACTTAAAGAACTAAAGAACACCTCTCAAAAGGTTCCGCATAAAATTTTAGCAGTGGGTTGTAGTATAGCTCACGCAGAAGATTTATTCAGTTGGTATAAAGAAAGAGGTATGACTTCTGTCATAGTACACAGTGAGATGGATCCTAGTGATCTTTCTGACGCTTTGATGAAAGTAGATAATCACCAATGTGATGTAGTGATATCGGTTAATATGTTAATGGAAGGCTATGACCATAAGTACCTCACAATCCTAGCAATATTCCGCCCCTATAGAAGTCTTAACGCTTTCGCTCAAGTAGTTGGAAGGATCTTACGAGCCATACCTTCATCTGAAATAACACATTTCGAAATTGATAATAATGGCATAGTGATATTTCATGAGGAAATAGGCCTAAATGTAATGTGGGAAAATTTCCAGAATGAGGTAGAAAAAGCTCGTAGAGCAACTGTACGCGAGTATACGTTCACTGACAGAGACTATGTCGAAAGAGGCAACGAATTAGCAGGAGTAGAAAGTGAAAGCGCTTATGTCAGCGATAAAGATTCTTACTTAAATGACATTGATTTCAATGCGTTATTCGAACAAAAACGCCATGAGATAAGCGACTCAGTAAACCAACAAATAGAAAAAATTAGACTGGCTGGCCTAGACCTTCCAGAGGATACATTAGAAGAGTTACGCCAGAAATTAGCAGAAAAAGAAGTTCAGAAAGCTGCTGAATACATTGATCCTGAGTTAATTGATAAAAGACCCCATCAAGCAAGAAAATTAATGAGGGATATTCTTAAAAAACGCACTCAAGATGCGGTATCTAATTTACTGATTGATAATGGTATTGGTGAGAAAAGCTCAGAGCTTTATGCGATTTTTAACCGTTACATGCCATATATAAAGACAACTGAGGCTAATGATGCTATATTAGTTAGATATGTTTTTATAAAGCTAGCCAAAGCTTATGGCCCAGTTGATAAGCGAGATAACAAAGCCCTTCTCCAATCGATTAATGATTTAGACAAGGTTCTCGCAGAAGTTGAGAGGATGATTAAATGACAAACTATACTCAAATCATGAAAGAGATTAATAAAATAATTTCTTTTTGCATGGTAAAAGGTGTACAGCCTCATGAGTTAGTTACATCTATTTTTGAGCGTGAATATCAACACATCGAAACTTATAAGAAAGGTGAGCTAGTTCATTTCATTTTAACTTATTCAGACATTCATGATGATGGTGTCAATTTAATTAAAATGAAATATGTCTATAACGATAGACAACAATTGCTATCGATTGCTCAAAAAATTGATTCCTCAAGCTATAAGATCCAATGGGATCGCAGTGAAAAGCTTGATGCGCTGCTCAGTAATTTAGCATCGCAGTTGCCTCAGAACAGTTCGATTATCAGTCAACTTAGAGATGCGATTCCTGATGATTTTAAAACTATTTTTTATCCAGTTTTAAAAGTTGCCTGATAGTTCTAGTTCCTTCATATCAAAGCCGCCAGTAGGCGGCTTTTTCATACCCCTCCACCATCACACCTCAGACGCACCACACCCGCATGATCACACCCAACCACTAACAGCCCAACATCACCCCCCGCCTGCACCGTTACGACGCTCTCAGACGATAATTTTTAATATTAAACACCACCGCTGGCGCGCAATGCTCTCCCCGCCACGCCTGCCCGCTTCCCGGGGCGCTTTTAATGCAGGTGCATGAAGTGGCTCAGGCCGCGCCAGTACTGGTGCGGCGGGGTGTGGAAAATTCAGGTTTTTACATGCAAAGCCATGCAGCGTAGGCATGCATGGCTATTTTTATTAAAAAGACGGGTATTTTCGGGACGTTTTATGCGGATTTTTTGCGGGTCTGCGCGGCCTGTCGGCGCATGAAAATCTGACTCTGTTCAGGCGTATATTTTGCCCGGTTGTCGTCTCTCGATGCTCTGTCAGGCCGGAAACCGATGGTTGTCAGAATGTCGCAATCTTCCTCTGCGTAATCAATATTTCCTCCGCGGGTTACATGAACGGACAGCGCTTCGCGAACACTGGCGGCCGCCCGGTCGAGAGCCCGTTCTCTGACGATGTCAGGTTGTTCGCAGAGATGCATTAATTCCGGTGCCAGAGCGGCGGCCAGCGCATCGCCGCTTACCTGCATAAAAGCGTGGAGCTGACGCCGGATACTGATACGCTGCACGGCCTCATGTGACCGGATGTACTGCCCGGCCGACTGATTTACCGCCCATTTTTTCAGGTCAATATCATCCCGCAGCGCCTGTGCGGCCTCCGGTTCATAACGGGTGCAGGTCAGCTCCAGCTCTTTCAGCGCCATTTCAGCCCGCGCCAGTGCTGACTTGCTGCTCATCCAGTCCGATTTATTCTTCTGACAGGTTTCAAAGGCCTGTTCCAGTAGTGCTCGTGCCATTGTCTTTTCTCCTGAAATCAGTGGCGCAGCGATGAGCGGGCGCAGTCCAGAATTCGGGGTGGTGTTTCTGGTACTGTCTGTGGTGGTTCGGGCTTTTCTTCTGCCGGTGGCCGTATCACCTCGTCGATAGACTCGGTGGTGCGAAAGGTTGCGGAGCAAAAGACATTCACGCACTGGAGGTAGCTTTGTTTGACGTTATCCGACAGGTAACGGCTGGTACGGACATGGGCAGCCTGTTTGCAGTACGGGCAGCGCATCATGGCTTAACCCCCCGCGATTTTTTCTTCTGTGCCAGCTCCTTAGCCCGCGCCATTCTGAGAACAGGGCTTTTAAAGAGCTTCATGTCCACGCCGGTGAGTGCCGGACGGTGAAGCCCAATTTTTGAAATTACCGGCTCCTGCGCCATGTTGAATGTGTAGTACCTGCTTTGCGCCAGTACATTCTCACCCAGCTCCTGAATGAGAACGTTGTGAGGGTGTTCTTCTCCTTTCATTTCGAGTTCACGCAGACGTAACGCAAATGCGCGCACCAGTGAGGGAGGGATGTCTTTCATCACGGTCGCCCACTCATTCCGGGAGTAGGCAGAGAACACCGTAAAATGCGTGCCGACGTACTTATCTCCTGATGTACAGGCGGCCAGCATGGTACTGGCTTTATCATCGTTGAGTTCATCAATCAGGGCGGTGAATTCCTCTGCCAGCTCCCGACCGGCCACTCGCTGACTGTGTTCGGCTTTCAGTTCCGGGGTCATCATGCCGCGCAGTTCGCGAAAACGGGTACGCCAGTTCTGTTCGGCTTCGGCACTTTCATTCAGGGCGTTCTGACGCTCTTTCTCGCTACGGGTAATGGCGGCATCAATATCATTCAGTTTCAGCATATTTTCCGTGTGCGCGGATTTGGCCTTGCTGAACGCATCAAGAGCGTTATTTATCGTGGCCTCTGCGTTCTGGTTTGCTTTCTCGTTAAGGGTATCCAGTGCGCTGTCAATGGCCGTGCGGATGTTCTCATCCTGCGTGCTGCCAATGGTTTTCATTACTGCGGTAAACAAATCTGGTTTCATCGTCGGGTTCTCTCTGTGTTTTCAACCTGACGCCATTCTGCCGTCCCTCAGACAACAACTCGATTCATTGCCGTTGTAGCAGTCATGGCACAAACAGGACTTCAAAACCCGGCTGGCCAGAGAAAGGTCGCAGGGAAACCCCTCTCTCTGTTTGTTTTTTTACTAATAACTATTCACTACTGTTCACTCAGTATAAAAATCTAAGTAAAACAATAAATTAAAGAGTGAACAGTTGAGAGTGAAGTGTTCACCAACTGTTCACTACTGTTCACTGGTTTCGGCAAGCTCCTTTTAGAGAATCATTGTTTTATTAATTATATTTTTATCTATTGATAGGCGATATCAATTAACTGTGATTTATGAACTTCTCAGCGCGTCATGTGGCAATTATTTTTCATATTTTCAGGTCACTGCTTAAATAACAGACAAAACTGCTCCACGACACAACATGCCTCTGTTGCATTGAAGAAAAATATTCACAAAATAGAGCGCTACCTGATACCGGATGGACACGTCCGGATCTCTGCGGATATTAACGAGGTAGCGTTATGCACACAGTTTCATCAGTACCATCGTCCCCCACCACCGCGCACCTGATGCCGGTTTCAGCCCCGGCTCAGGAACGTTTTTTACGTCTCCCGGAAGTCATTCATCAGTGCGGCCTGTCCCGCTCCACGCTCTACGATTTAATTGCCCGTAACGCTTTCCCGGCGCAGGTTTCCCTCGGGGGTAAAAATGTCGCCTGGCTACAGTCTGAAATCACGGCGTGGATGGAAGAACGTGTCGCGCACCGCAACCGGAAATACGACGCATGAATCAGAGCCGTTTTCACAAAGCCCCTTTTTCTGGCTTGCATCCGTTGTGTGTTTCCTGGTACAGTTTTGCTGTTGCCGCAAAATCGGTAACCGGGCGTGAGAACCCGAGCAATCCATCGGCGATACCAGACGCGCCATGCGTCTTTTTTTGTGTCGCAATTAACGCCACAGAGCACCAGATAATGGTGTGGTGTGCGAACATTTGTTCAGGTGCGACTCTTTGTCCCCTGTTCGTATTCGTACATTATGCTGTCATGTCAATGGTAGCTCAGGCGGGGCAGCCTTCGGGCTGGCCGGTACTCGATGGAGCCGGTATTCTCACCCCCGTCTGGGCTATCGCCACTGAGCGTGAGAACTCCGGCGATAGCAATTGTCAGCTATCCATCGGAGGTTGCCTTATGGCTACGATCCTCACCCCGTCACACCCGCAGTTTGTCTTTGTGTTTGCCGCCGTCCGTCGCGCAGACCGTAAGCCCCGTATCTGTATGCTCCGCACCGTTGCCGGTGACGAACTGGCCGCCCGCCGCACCCTTGTCCGCGAATACGTGCTTTCCCTTGCCGCCCGTCTGCCGGTTGTGGAGGTGTCACATGCATAATAAAAACACCCCTCAGACCGTCTCAGCGCGTCGTGATGACCTCAACGCCATCAGTGAACACCTGAGCCTCGAATCATTCCATAAACTCAACCGTGCCTGTGAAACCCTGCAGTATTTCGGCAGTGATTTACGACGCCATGAAATCAACGGACTCAGCCAGCTTTATACCCCGCAAATCCTGAGTTATGTGCATGAGGACATCAGCCATGTGCTCGAAGAACTCAAGGCCAAAGGCCTGTGCCGTGACTTTCTCGCCACGACGTCGGGAAACGGAGGGGAGCACCATGTTTGATTTCCCTCAGCCGGGCGAAACATATCGCTGTACAGGATTTCCTGATGTGGTGGTGTCGGGCGTGCTGGCCGATGGTATTCCGTGGGAAATGCCGTACCGCTGTCCGGGGCTGGTCTGGAATCCGTACCGGCGCACCTACACCATCCTCATTCGTATAATTGCCGGTGGCCGTATGGCAGAAATTCCGCTCGGTCGTTTTTTGCGGGACTTTACCTGTGAGCATCCCGATGTATTTAAGCGCAACCCTGAAAACCGCCACGTCGTATTACGCGAAATAGCGGCTGACCCGGCATTACAGCAATACCGGGCGCGGAATATCGATAACTATCCTGACGATATTCCCCCGGTTAAACGCCCGGCGCCGGTGGCGCATAAATGGCGGAATAATTTCAGGCCGGAAACGGAAATAAAACCGGATAACAGCTACCGCCATTATCTGTAATTAAAAATGACACCCAAAAAATAAAATGTGCGTATCTGCGCAGGGATACGCACGTCCTCAGGAGACGAAATAATGCCTGTTAACAGTACGGAACGGCCGCAGAATATAAACCAGCCCACCATCAGCCGGGCAGACCTTGAATGTCTCGAACATCTTCGCAATGTCGGCCAGCTTGTCGGCGACCTGATGCAGGTGCAGGGCTGCACCTCTTTGCGCCACAATCCGGCGCAGCAGCTACAGCTCACCTCGGTGATTTACCTCATGACTGCCCGGCTCGACGGCGTGGTCGACCGCTGCAATCAGCGCTGGCTGACCGGGGAGGGCAGTGTATGAAAACCGCATTATCTCCCGTTCTGCGCGCTGCACTTTACCGCCGGGCGGTCGCCTGTGCCTGGCTGACCCTGTGCGAACGTCAGCACCGCTACCCGCAGCTCACGCTCAGTACGCTGGAAAGCGCCATTGCCGCCGAGCTGGAGGGCTTCTATCTGCGCCAGCACGGCGAGGAAAAAGGCCGTCAGATTGCATGCGCCCTGCTCGAAGATTTAATGGAAGCCGGACCACTCAAGGCCGCCCCGTCGCTGTCCTTTCTCGGGCTGGCTGTGATGGATGAACTCTGCGCCCGTCATATCACCGCACCGGCACTGCACTGAGGGAAAGCACCATGAAAATGAACGTAACGGACACCGTAAAACAGGCGTGCGGCCACTGGCCGCGCATTCTCCCGGCGCTGGGGGTAACGGTCATCAAAAACCGCCATCAGGCCTGTCCGGTGTGTGGCGGCTCCGACCGCTTCCGCTTTGACGATAAAGAGGGGCGCGGGACGTGGTTCTGTAACCAGTGCGGTGCGGGGGACGGTCTGAAACTGGTTGAGAAAGTGTTCGGCGTGACCCCGTCAGAGGCGGCCGGAAAGGTGAACGCCGTGACCGGCAACCTGCCGCCGGTTTCCCCGGCGGTGACTGTGGCCGCAGACGCTGAAACAGAGGCCGACCGCAAAGCGGCGGCCGCGCTGGCCGCCAGACTGACGGAGAAAGCCCGCCCGGCCACCGGCAACGCCTACCTCACCCGCAAGGGCTTCCCCGGTCGGGAATGTCTGACGCTCACCACCCTGCATAAAACCGGCGGCGTGACGTACCGCGCCGGTGATGTGGTTGTCCCGCTTTATGACGATAGCGGCGCACTGGTTAACGTCCAGCTCATTAATGCAGACGGTCTCAAGCGCACCCTGAAAGGCGGTCAGGTGAAAGGGGCGTGTCATATTCTCGACGGGAGAAAAGAGGCGGGAAAACGGCTGTGGATAGCGGAGGGCTACGCGACCGCGCTCACCGTGCATCACCTGACCGGCGAAACCGTCATGGTGGCGCTGTCGTCGGTGAACCTCCTTTCTCTGGCGAGCCTTGCCCGTCACAAATATCCGGCCTGCCGGATTGTGCTGGCCGCCGACCGTGACCTTAACGGCGACGGCCAGACCAAAGCGTCTGCGGCCGCAGAGTCCTGTGAGGGCGTGGTCGCCCTGCCGCCGGTGTTCGGTGACTGGAATGATGCGTATACACAGCACGGCGGGGAGGCCACGCGTAAAGCCATGTATGACGCCATCCGGCCACCGGCTGACAGCCCTTTCTCTACCATGAGCGAGGCGGAATTTACCGCCATGAGTACCAGTGAGAAAGCCATGCGGGTGCATGAGCATTACGGCGAAGCGCTGGCCGTGGATGCGAACGGCCAGCTCCTGTCCCGCTATGAGGCGGGAATCTGGAAAATCATTCCGCCGTCGGACTTTGCGCGCGACGTGGCCGGGCTGTTCCAGCGCCTGCGCGCCCCGTTCTCATCGGGGAAAATTGCCTCGGTGGTGGACACCCTGAAACTGATTATTCCCCAGCAGGACGCCCCGGCGCGGCGGCTGATTGGCTTTCGCAACGGCGTGCTCGATACCAAAAGCGGTATATTCAGCCCGCACAGCAAAGCGCACTGGCTGCGCACGCTGTGCGATGTGGATTTCACCCCGCCGGTGGAGGGGGAAACGCTGGAGACGCACGCGCCGAATTTCTGGCGCTGGCTCGACCGCGCCGCCGGTTCACGTGCCGATAAACGTGACGTGATACTCGCCGCGCTGTTTATGGTACTGGCGAACCGTTACGACTGGCAGCTCTTCCTCGAAGTGACCGGTCCCGGCGGCAGCGGGAAAAGTATTCTGGCCGAAATTGCGACGATGCTCGCCGGGGAAGATAACGCCACGTCGGCGACCATCGAGACGCTGGAATCCCCCCGCGAACGCGCGGCGCTGATTGGCTTCTCGCTGATACGTCTGCCTGACCAGGAGAAATGGAGCGGTGACGGGGCAGGACTCAAGGCCATTACCGGCGGGGATGCGGTCTCCGTTGATCCGAAATACCGCGATGCGTACTCCACCCATATTCCGGCGGTGATACTGGCCGTAAACAACAACCCTATGCGCTTCACCGACCGCAGCGGCGGGGTGTCGCGTCGTCGGGTGATAATGCACTTCCCGGAACAGATTGCGCCGGAAGAGCGTGACCCGAAGCTGAAAGATAAAATCGCCCGGGAGCTGGCCGTCATCGTGCGCCAGCTCATGCAGACATTCAGCGACCCGATGACCGCGCGCGCACTGCTCCAGTCGCAGCAGAACTCCGACGAGGCACTCAGCATCAAGCGCGACGCCGACCCTACGTTCGATTTTTGCGGTTATCTGGAGGCGCTGCCCGAGCCTGACGGTATGTATATGGGGAATGCGAATATCATCCCGCGACAGCCGCGTCTGTACCTGTATCACGCCTATCTGGTGTACATGGAGGCACACGGCTACAAGAACACACTCAGCCTGACCATGTTCGGCAAAGGGCTGTCATCGATGCTGAAAGAGTACGGGCTGAATTACGCCAGGCGGCGAACGAATCAGGGGATGCAGACGAATCTTGCGCTCAGGGAGGAAAGCAACGCCGACTGGCTACCCCGGTGTGATGAAACCACCGCGACATAACCTACCCGGACCGGCATCAGCCGGTCTTTTTTTACCTGAAATCCCGGAAAGTGAACAGTAAAGTGTTCACTGTTCACGGACTGTTCACTGTATATCGCATTGAAAATAAACACAAATAATGGCGAGTGAACAGTGTGAACAGTTTTCCGTAAAAAAAGTTTTTTTCGTAGTTTGAGCTTGTGCGAAAAATGAGCACATCCGCTCATGTGTATAGCGATGTGTATATTATTGATGTGTTATATATTTTTAAATCAATAAAAACATTACGTTACTCGTGTTTTTTGACTCCTGTGATCTCCGCCAGTTTGCCTCTACTGAACTCTCCCGACGTCAACAAAACCCCTTCTAACCCCTTATATATCAGGCTTTCTTTATATCCCGAGGTCAACCGTCTTCACCTCACATCAGGTTGTTTTTGGGGTGCATTAGGGGATGCCGTTTTCCTCTTAGCGTATCCGCACCCCCATAATGGTAAAAATGTAAGATATAACAAGGGGTTTTAAAGCCATCTTTGTTATACAAGAGGTGCGTTGGGGGAATCAGGTTAGTGACTGGCGGAAATCCCCCGGGAGGATGGATTCATCAAAAGCCGGAGGACGTTGGGGCGCTAACCGATGTTAAAGTGAAAACCGCGAAGCCAAAAGAAAAGCCCTATAAGCTGGCTGATGGCGGCGGTATGTACCTGCTGATTAACGCTAATGGTTCCAAATACTGGCGAATGAAGTACCGCTTCGCCGGTATTTCTATTGGCGTATACCCTGATGTAACGCTTGCCGACGCGCGCGAAAAGCGCAGCGAAGCCAGAAAAATTCTGGCTGCGGGAAGCGAGCCGGGTGAAGTAAAAAAAGAAGAGAACGTGGCCCAGAAAATGGGCCTGAAAATTACCTTCGAGGCCGTTGCTCGCAAGTGGCGTCAGGCGAACGGCGATCGCACGTCATTACACGACCAGGAGCTGCCGGCTAATACGGGCCGCACATCAGGCTGATGATAACACAAGCGATCCGATTAAATAGCCGCACATTGCACGCCTTCACCTGGGTTATTTCCTGAGGTACGTTATGCGCGCCATCAGGCCTGCCATTTGGCGCATGCCAGGCCTGCGTCGTTGCCCGATGCTTCCCTGCGCCGCGCATCAACAGAGCGAGAACGCATCGTTACGGATTTATTCAGCGTTGAGGGTGACCTGACAGACCGCCGTGTAATCTCCCGCCTTTTCGGTCTGGTAATCCCAGTTTATTTTTATTTTCTCTCCCGTCTGGAGCGTGTGCGGACTCTCCCACGGGGAAGATGTGGCCGCATCGCTCAGGGTGCATCGTCCTGGCCCTGACGTGGTTGTGACTGAAGCCTGCAAATGTACGCCAGCCCCCCCGATCCCGAGGTAGTACCAGTCCAGGCTGGTTTCACCATGCGCGATTTCCCCCCCCCCTGCACCTCACCAATTTCGACTGTCTTACTGGCGGCTTTCGTCGCAATTACCGGTTTGTACACCACCGAGTACATGCTTCCTGCTCCTACCCCCGCCTGAATCATTTCCACTACCGTGTTAGCGGGTATTGTGGCGCGAAAAGTGAGTTCGCCGCGCGAGTGCCACGCGTCCTGCGGCCCGAGGCTGCCGTTCCGGTTACTTAATTCTGTTACGACTTCACTTGCGCCTTCGACGACGGGCAACGCCTGATACCCGAGTTTATTTGCCGGGTCCGTTTGCGCAAGCGACCCACTGGTCATATGGATAAGCCCCTGGTCTACTGTGTATCTCAGGCAATCCATGTAGGCGATGCCTTTCTCAAGCACCATCCCCTGGCCGGAGTCAGTGTCCACATTCATTGTCTTTTCCGCATACCGCATGGCCTGCATTTGCCCCAACGCCGAGCCGTCGTTGTTTTCAACGACGACCATCCCCGAGGGGGTAATCCGGTAGCGGTGGTCCCCGTTCGGTATTTCAATTTCCCCGCTGCTCCCGCCGGTATGCCACCCTACGCGATCCGAGGCGATACACACGTCAGTACAGAATCCGGCAGGGCTGGCGAAAACTCCGGCCAGGCCCAAAACAAAAAGCGCCTCATATTTTTGACTTATTTTTTCGAACATTTTCTTTCTTTCCCACTTCCTCGCTTTCGTCTGTTTTCCCGCGTATGAATATGTTCTGCCCTGGGTACGTTTTCCTCTTAACACAAGAGGTGTTTAGGGTTTTGCGTGAGGCGCCGTGGCCGTTACCCGGCGTGAATGTGCAATCCAGGACGACGGCCCGTTTCTGCGCGCGAGAACAGACTACATGCGCCATGTCCCCCGTGAGTTGGTTGATTATCCCGTTGTACAAAAATTGCCGAATGTCCGGCCCCCCGGCGCTGAATCACTTGATGGCGAGGCCTGTCATTTAGATTTCAGTAACCCGGTCACATTCCGGAACCTGTTACAATCCGGGCCGCGCATAGTGGAATGCGAAGGCGGCGTTTAAAAATTGTGGAAACATCACAGACTTTCCGCAGGCCCAGTACTCTTGTTTGCTGTTCACTTCGCATTTATTCTGCAAATCCTTTTTTGTATTTTAGGTCGCGCGAGCCGAGGATACGATGGCTTAGTCGCAACCGGATGTTGCACGGGCGAATCGCAATACGACATTCCCCGCAGACGTTGACTACGTTTATCCTCCAGTCTCGCGGTACAACTGACGTAGTTACAGATTACTCGCAAGCTCGCTCAGACGGCGCAAATCCGCGTTTCCTGAGCACGGCCTCATTGCTGATCGGGTCTTGTCTGCCTGGTCGTCAGCGGTCACCCGGTCATGGCGATCACGATAAGCCTATGCTCACCGTACAAATACCTTCATGTATGCCGGGGTCCAGGTCATCCGGCGCGTCCCATTCCAGTTTCGGTGGTTTACCAGGGATCAGATGCTTAACCACGCCCTTCCCCGTGCTGTCAGATAGCGTGCATTCGCCTTCCCCAGAGCTCCTGACCGTAATCGTCACATCGTCGGGTGATGAGTCAGTCACGGCCCACCAGTTGACGGTCACTTCCCTGTGCGGCGCCGTCCCCCGGGGCGTAGGTGCCAGAGTAATTTGTGTATATTCCGGGGCCACGATAAAGAGTGGATCGGCTGACCATTGGTAGGGCGTTCCGCCCAGGTTGTAGATTTGCGAAGCGGCAGGAGGGGCTATCGAGGCGCTGTCGAGTGTTATCGAGAGGGATATCGTTCCAGTTTCTTGGAGTTGACCATCCCGGACCGATGCGGTCCAGCCATGATCCGCGGAGAGGTTCATGTAGTACGGCCCAAACGAAGCGACCCCCCCAGATGATTTTTCGATTGTTGATCTTGACACCCATGCGTCATTGTGGTAGTCGTGACCATGGTGAAGGATATATTTGTAGCACTGAACACTGACGATGACGCCGGAAGCGATAGATAGTTGGTTGTCGTGAATCGTCGCGTTCATTGGGGCTGGCTGCGGGCGTTCGGGAAGGGGAACGCCAACCGATAGCAGTGAGTTTTGGTCACCTTTTTCGGCTGACGGCCAGACGGCCAGACGGCCAGTACGGAGTTTATCATGAGCCATGTCGATGCACCTATTCCGGTGGTAGTGAATGGTCCTACGGTGTAATGAGGGTCGGATGCAACGCAGAGAGACGCCGCCTCACCCCAGTCTTCCACGATGTCGCCGATGGGATCGGTTCGCCCGTCATTGTAGAGCCATCCGGAGTCATGGTTAGTCGGGTACGCAGCGGAGAGGTTAGGGGTAGCGAGCATCATGCCCGCGATACAATAGAGTGGTATGAGTTGTTTAGATGTCATGATATTGTTGGTCCAGTTGTGGTTCTTTTTAGTTAATTAGAGGCATGGCAGCAGGGACGGGGGGGTTCCGGTGCTGTGAGATGTACGGTTGCTTTACTCCCGCGCAGGATACGTCGCCGCGCGCAGTATCCCTTTCGCCCATGTTATCCACCGTAATTCATACGCCTGCATTCGCCGCCGGGCTTCCTCACTGGAATAGCCTTTGCGACGAATCTGCTCAAAAAGCCGCACGCGACGCTCACGGTGGTTTTGTAACGCCCGTGGAGCTATGGCGGGTCCGTCCGCCCCAAACCAGACACCGAGCCAGTCAAATCCGCGCTCGATACGTCCCGTTTGCGTTTTATCCGGATGACGCTCAAAGCCGCTGAGTTCGAAAAACGAGGCGAGCTGTTGTATCCCGCGACGCAACTGCCATCGGGTCCGGGTAAGGAGCAAAAAATCATCCATATAGCGGGCATAAAAATAATCCTCTGGCGGAAGGCTTTCGTAATAGCCGTCAATGTGCTGAAGAAAGCTTGCGCCGTTAAGCGGGCTCAGGGCGCATCCCCGGGGGATGCCCGTGACTGGCGTGTGAAACTCCCCGCCCTGCTCAACGCTGTAATGCAAATACTGCTTTATCAAATCACGGTGGATCGCGTTACTAACAAACCGCTCAATCTGGCTGGCGACATGGTCTTTGCGTATATGTTCGTAATAGCCGCGAATATCCGTGCGGTGAACGAACCGGAACTGACTGTGGCGCTGAGCCATAGCCAGCGCCTGCAGGCTTTTTCTCACCCCCCGCCCTTTCAGATGCATACATGACGGTCGGACGGGTAAAAAGTTTGCCACATGCAGCGCCACCCACTTAAGCACCAGCGCATCCTGCGCTGACCACATTGCCCTCGCCTCCCGGCCACCGTGAACAATCAGCATCGGGCTTAACCGATAAGCGCCGGCGTTCACGATATTGAACAGTTTTTCCTTCATTTCCGGCCAGTGATACCGGAGATGCCAGACATCCGCGCTGGCGGGCGCATGCCTTCGTTGGCGGCAAAGCCATTGATACGCCTCACGCCATTGCGCATCCCCCATCGTTTAACGATGTCCTGTCAGGCATAGCTGATATTCAGGGTAAACACGCTCTGTACATCGCCGCCGTGAGGACGAATATCGCTGGTCTGTACCATCGATACTTCGAGAGGCAGCGTAGCGATACGATCTTCTGAAGGTTCAACTGAAACCGTGTTGATACCGGCGGGGTCCAGTGCTACGTCGCCGCTTGCAACTTTGATTCCAACGCCTGCGCCGGCTGAGCCTGCATTAGGAAAGGCGGTTGGATCATCTTTATCCGCATCGGTAGGCTCCACGCTAAACGCCACGGCGTTAACGGATTCATCACAATCCTGCAACTGAACAGAAAACTTTTTCTGCGCGACAACCGTCCCTTTTCCTTTGAATTTGAGGTCTGAAACCTCGCCCAGAGGCAAAGTCGTATCGCCCGGCAGCGTTGCGCAAGTGCCAGCCAGTACGACGACATGAAAAGTCACTGTCGCCGTGCTGCTCGGTGTGGCCGCGCCTGCGGTATGGCCTCCCAGGAGCCCTGACAAAGCAAAAAATATCCCTGCAGCCAGCCTTGCGGCGCCTGTTTTTTGTTTGGTTAGCATCCCATTATCCCGGTTGTTATCGGTCGGTAATATTTGCGCATTCAACATAAAAATGGCCTCCGGTATAGGGGTATAACGGAGGCCACAATAGGGATCAGGCCTTATGGATAACCCGTTTCCTGAACGCGCTAACTTAGCTGTAAGTTACGTTCATGGTAACAACAGAGTTGACCGAACCGACGGTTGGGGCTGTATCGCCTACCTGGACCATCGCAGCGGTCAGTTCGGCTTTCGCAGAACCATCTTCCCCCGGAACAACGTCAATTGCGTTACCGCCATTACTGGTCATAGCGGTTTCGCCACTGAGGATTTCAATGGCCACATTTTTGGCGTCGCCGGTGCTGGCAAAACCATTGGTGAAGATCGGGTCTGCAGTACCGGTAGCGGCGATATTGATATTGGCGATACCATCCGCCCCGGTCGGGCAGCCGGAGAAAGAAAGCTCGAAAGGTTTGCTGTTGCCGACTGAGCCTGCGCCGCTGAACGCATCCACGCCTACAGAGCCCAGATCGACGGTCATTGCGCTGTTAGCCGCGTTATCAATTTTACAGGTTGTTTCCACAATCTTACCGGTGACGGTAATATCAACTGTATCCGCCTGAGCGCCCATTGATGCGGCCAGAAGAACGGAAGCCACGAACGCTGCTGCGCCAGTTTTTTTCATAGTAGACATCATTTTTCCTTATTTACCACAGTAATACTGTTCTTCTGAACAGCGTGTTAAACCATCTGTATTAAGCAAACGTCACATACAGATTTCAGTATCCCGAATAACAGAGACATCATCTCCGGGCTTCGGCAGGTTATAGTCGAGCGCGCAATGCTGATCGGCCTGTTTACCCCACTGGGCCTCAATGTGTCCATGAGGCTTAAGGCCTGCAAGGAAAACCTGGCCATCGTCGCCGACAATGCCGGTCCCGTCATCCGTGGTGACCATCGTGCCAAACGGGACGGGCCGCCCGTGGAATTTGAGCGTAATCAGGGCGCGCTCGCCGGTATGCGCTCTGAAGCTTGCCCGCACCAGCGCGCCACGGGTCGGCACCAGGCGGACGGTAGAACTGTCAAGTTCGGTATGGCTGTCCAGATGTGTGACATCCAGGGAAACCTGGCTCTCGCGATAGGGCTGACCGAGAGGCGATACGGCATAACCGCGCCAGTCGGTACGGACGCCCGAGCCATTTTCCACCGGGACATCGGATGCCCCCGGCGCCGCAATAAGCACGTTCGTTTCACCCGGCATTTCACCAAGCGTGAGGCCATTGCGATGGATATATACGCCGCCATTGACGCCATAATTTAACTGGCGGTAACTGCCATCCGCGTAGCTGTAGCCCACAGAGGCTGAGCCATACCCGCCGCGATACTCCAGACCCGCATCTCCGCTGTAGCCGCTGTGTTCCATATACCCCTGGCTGAGGCTCCAGCTCAGGTTACGCTGTTCAAGCAGATTGCCCGACATACCGACCTGATGTGTCAAATCACCATTACTGTCACGGCGGCTGCTGAAGTGGGCCCAGCTTGATGACAGGCTGGAATCGCCCGGCAGTAAGGCGCTAAACGGCACGGATACGTTGACATATCCAGTCTTGTCGGCATCGCGTCCACTGTCCCGGTTATAGCTGTATGACAGGCTGTAGCTGACGGCGCCGACTGAACTGCTGAATCCGACTGTCAGATAATCCGACGATCCGCCACGGTTCCAGTATGTCTGGCGGCTCGCAGACAGATACAGGGAGCCGAGATCGCCCAGCCTCTGAGTGACGTTGGCCTGCAAACGCGCCCGGCGGGTGTTATACAGGTTGTAATAGTCGGTATAAGGGCGGGCGATGGGCCGCCCCTGCGCGTCCACATCCACCTCGTCATACAGCCAGCCTTCCATTCCCTTCATGGCTGTTTCGCTCAGGGTATGGAACCCGCGGGTAGAATAGCGATAGCCTGTTAACTGGAAAGTGGTTCCCAGCTCATTGAGGGAGCGGGCATACAGAAACCGAACGGACTGCCCCTGATGTTTGCTGTCATCGGCCAGTTGGCTTTTGGCATGGGTAATATCCGCAGAAATCGCCCCCCAGTCGCCCATATTAAGACCCAGGCCCAGGGCAAGCGCCTGGTAACGCCCGGCATACTGCACCCCGCCATATGCGGTGACATCCGCAGGCAAGCCCCACAGCAGGTTGCCGGTGACAAACCCCGGATTGTTATACTGACTGCTGTTGCTACGGAATCTACCGCCCGCCACGCTGTAGCGTAAGGTGCCTTCGCGACGTAAAACAGGAACGGATGAATAAGGTACGGTGAAAACGTGCGTCGTGCCGTCGGCTTCGATGACAGAGACGTCGAGATCCCCCCCTGCGGATAACGCATACAGATCGTTGATAACAAACGCGCCCGCAGGAACGAAGGTTTGATAAATCTGAGAACCATTCTGGCGAATAACAACGCGTGCGTTGCTGCCGGCTGTACCGCGGATAACCGGCGCATAGCCGTGCATACTATCCGGATACATTTCCTCATCGGAGGCCAGCTTAACCCCGCGGAAACTAACGGAGTCGAAAACGTCTGCCGGCGTATTCGCTTCACCCAGCGTCAGTTGGCTTTTAAGCGCAATGATGCTTCTTTCAGCATAAGTATTCAGACGCTCCCAGCGGTGAGACGAGTTATATTTATTTGTATAGGCGCTCAGGGAACGCGTATCGCGCAGTCGCCACGGACCAAGGTTAAGGCGGCTGTCCAGATTTAAATAATTAGTACGGCTGTCGCCATAACGGCCGTGGTTATCGCTGCCGTTAAACTGATACCCAACCATCAGGGCGTTAATGCCGTTATCCCAGCGCTCAGGGGGGATCCATCCACGTGGGCGATGAAGCAGGGCCGCCTGCGGGATACTGATATCCAGCCTCATTTTTGCGAAATCAAACGCCGTATAGGCTCCTGCAATAATATGCCCCGGAGACACTTTTGTTGCGCCCGGCAGGGAAGACAGCGCCGGATAAAGCGAAGTATTTACACCGAATTCAATCAGATCATTCACGGTAAGGCAGGCAATTAACCCTGTCTTGTCATGTACTTCAGACTTATCAGCCCTGAAATTATCCGTATCGGTTGTATTATTTCCCTTTTTATTATTTCCGTTTCCCGGGATTGGTATAAAACGAACAGAGCGCTGAGTGATTTCCTCGCCATTGTCGTAAATACGAACATCATAAACCCCAGGCAACTGAGCGCCTGCATGTGAAAGCAACGATAAATCCGCCACGGCGCCGTCATTACCAGACAACATCGCAGGCATAAAATACAACTCTTTTGCCTGTGCGGATATTGATGCAAAGAAACACAACGCAGCAAGTGGAGAAATTGCGAATAATGCTATGCCGCTATGGCTGGATAAATGACGTTGCATAGTTACTCTTATATTTACTGATTGCCTGAAAGCAGAAGTTTAAAAAACAATAACAGAACAAAGCGCCAGATTATTTAATGGTTCTGGTTAATAACGGAGTTGAGCCGCCAAAATCATTAATAGTAGAAAAAGTTACCTGTGTAGCGCCGGCCGGTAATCCTTCGACCCTGATATTACCTTTAGGCGGCACCATGAATGTTTTCATAAGATGGCCCGACGCTTTCAGCCCGGCGACAGTCAGGTAATAAGGAGAGGGATTACTGACGCTGAGATCTTTACCCTGGCGGCTGAATGTCAGCATTTCCGGCGCCTTATCAACTGACGGCGACAGCCCCTTCGGGCGGGCAAATAATTTCAGCCGATTAGCCGTGGCAATGAGCAGCGTGTTTTTACCCTTCATTTTATCTTTATCAACAGAAGGGATAGATTTTTCAATAAAGTAATAAAGCGATTCCCGATCCTTTGGCTGTTCAGGGCCGACGTAAACCAGTCGTAATGCATTCGTATCCCCCGGGCCGCTCATATAAAGCGGAGGCGTCACCAGAAAGTCATTACTTTTTTTTCCCGAGGCATCTTCCACCCATGACTGAATCAGAAAGCTATCGGAGCTGGAAGCATTAATGACTTTTACTGCGGCCTGCCCGGCGCTTTCATCAAAAACGACGCGCGTACCAAGAACGGCAACGCCGCCGCCAGCGTACGCCAGCCCCGATGTCAGCAGCAGCGTGGCCAGCAAACTCTTTTTAATTAAGGTATTCATTTTTGTGGTCAACATAATAATTCCGGTAAACAGCAGAAATTGCTCTGTTATGGATAGTCAAATTAAATAAGATCAAATCCTGCTGCAATCTCAGCAACAGCGACGAAGTAAATATAAATATAGCTCCCTCGCGCCGGCACATAATGACGGAGGGAGAAAGGCGACTCACTGAGTCGCAAATTAATATCATTTTTTTATTACGGTACTGCCGCCACTCCTTAAATATTAACCCAACGACTGGCAATACAGGTGCGCAGCAACCGGGCGAGACAAAATATACATACAAAAATATTTATTGACAAAGAAAATATCGAAGCGGGATCGAATAAAGAAAAATCGCCTGAACGTTTTATATTTTTTTATCGTTTACTACAAAAAGCATCGTAATGCCCTTCATTACGACATTAAAAACCACTTTGTCTATTTTATCAGGTAAAGAAGGCGACGTTCTTCACATAGGCAGTATAAATTACTACAGCGTGAAACATGAAAATTCACAACAAAAATATTACAATTAGCTTAATCTTAACCTGATTTTTAATATAGCAATAAGTTATTAACCTGAAATTGCATCAGCGACATATCATCTGATTTGAAAGCAGCACGGCGGGGGCCGGGAATAGCTTATGCGTTTGCTTAGCTACAGATATTACGGTCTGAGCGGTAAAAGTGGCGCTGTTTAACCAGGTAGAAAACGTTGTCAGGGCAGCCGAAAGGCAAGGCAGCGTTTAATAATACATTCACCTGCGGATATCGGGTTCTAACCTGGCAGGGGGCGACACGCCAGGGCGACTTTCCGCGATGACGCTTTTCGCATTTCAGTGCTGAGAAAACGAAAAGCCACGTCAGATTGTTGAAAAAGAAGGAAAAAACGGGGTTTTTCCTTCTTTGTGGTAAGCAGGCGAAAATCCATGCATTGATTTCCCCTATTTTTTATTGTGTTTCATCCCTCCTGTCTGCGACAGGATGGGGGGTTTGTCAGCAGTCTCGTTTTCTTTTTCCTTNTGGGGGGTTTGTCAGCAGTCTCGTTTTCTTTTTCCTTTATCGGGGTTAATACAGCGGTATTATCAGGACGGGGCAGCCGTCTGCGAATCTGTCAGGCAAAGGAACGGCCCCCCTGATGTTCCGCTACGCGCCGGCGAGCGCCGGGTTTAGGGGAGATCTACGCGCCAGCCGCCGTCTGTCAGCCGACATTTAAAGCAACAGCGCCGCTTTTCAAACTATCCGGAACAGGCTGCAGCTTGCCTGTAGCGGCTATATCACTGCTGAACTCATCCAAAATCGTGCTGACGCCAGCAAGCTGCACCGGGGCCTGGCCCGGTATAAAGGCGAAGAAGTAGGTGTCTGTAATGTAGGGACAGCGAAAACGGCCTTAACGGATGGCGTTAGCGAGCTTAACGGCATGGGCGACCTGCGGCTGGATTTTAGCGGGGATAAAACCCGTCGCGTCAGCAGAACTTTCGCGCGTCTGGCAGGCTAAACGGGATCAATGCCTGGCATTTAACGACCGCGAGCTTCTGCAGGGCGCGGGTAAAGCCAGTAAAAAATTAGCCGATGAAAAAGCGCAGGCGCAACAGGGTCAGTTTGCCAGGTAACTTCTTTTAAGCGCCGACGGTGAAAAAGATATTGTTGCTTTACTACAGTGGGAGAAAGCGCCTGAAAAGCCGCCCTGAGCGCATCCGCGCTACGCAAGCAAAACCATCTGGATAATGCTCTACTGAAATTAGCGCTACAGTAAGCCTTTGAATTAAGACAATTTCACCCAAAAGAGCGCCTAAATCTGCTGTAAAGCGCCCGTTATACCGAAGTACAGACAGAGTTAGCTTTGCGACCGAATGGAGGCGATGAGCCGTAGAACGGGGGTTTACGAAGCCACATTTAACGCACCACGGCCTTAATCAGGGGTTATAAAACCTCAACGGCCGCTCATTATCAGCGATGACTGAAACGCCAAACGTCAACAGCCGCCTCGCTTTACGTTCACGTAAAGCGAGGCGGCCGAGAGCGACAGCATTATCCCGAAACGTTTAACCTTGAAGCGGTAAAACGGGCGATTGCCCGATTGCCCGATTGCCCGATTGCCCGATTGCCCGAGATCGTTGCGCTTTTAGCGCGGCATTACAACCCGATCACCTCACGCACAGGCTTTGCTTCTGTATTCAATATTAAGCAAGCTACACAAACAAAAACGCCGCCATCGCGCTATAAATTTTTAATTTATCGCTGATATACGTCCTGTGCATACCCTTTCAGATTACCCAACCTTCTGGTGAGTTTAACGGCTTACTTCGCCATACACTTAAAAAGATATACACCTTTCTTTCATCTATAAAAAATATTAATACCTTCAGCGAATCTTGTTATACCTTTTGCCCGGGCCTGTTAACTTCTGATAAGTGAATAATCAATCATGGTATAAAGAGCTTTACTTTTAACAGGTTAAGCATCCGCCTTATCCGGCAATCGTCATCAATAACACATGCATGTAATTTATATATTCTTTACTAAAAAGGTGACATTCAGGCTTAAACATCAGACCCCGCGTTATTACCTGAAGTTAAGCAAACGAAAAATGCGCACGCCATTATTTTTTTATAAATATCCTCTTACAAATTATATAAGGATAAGCACCGCTGAAGCCTGCGTTTACTTGCTCTAAAGATGAAAGATTTATGTTTATAACCAGGAATACTCGCATTGCTTTGCGAGATAATAATACCTCTTCTGGTCATTAATTGATAATTAATGACCAGAAAATACGCCAGGTTGCAAAGACAAAACCCTGTTGTTAGAATAGCTTAATTCAACTGGCTTTTATGGTAAAAACCATCTGTGATGCTTTTGCATTTTATTCCTGCTTACCTGGCCATATTTTTCCAGAGGCAGGAGTAAGTGC
The DNA here is from genome assembly GCF_016632365.1 of Tenebrionibacter intestinalis. Classification (GTDB taxonomy): domain Bacteria; phylum Pseudomonadota; class Gammaproteobacteria; order Enterobacterales; family Enterobacteriaceae; genus Tenebrionibacter; species Tenebrionibacter intestinalis. Next base: position 54,660 of record NZ_JAEPBH010000014.1, read on the forward strand.
CTGATTTTGTAAATTGACATACCACAGCAATTGGCAAGTTCCCTTGTGGATAGCCCTTTATCACCATGTTCTTTTAATAACTGGAGAATAATTTCCTGCTCCGGCACATTTACCGCTGCATGATTATTTATCCCCATAGCAGTCGCTAACGTTCTGAGGCTATCGAGAGGGGCGCTGGAACGCTTCAGAGATTTATCCGAATATTCAGTAAAAGAGACAAGCTTCATCATAAACAATCCTTTGTTTTGAAGACAGTCACAGGGTGACACCCTAAGTTATCACCGACAATATTAGCTTAAAATAAAAACCAAAACAGAATATTTACCTAATATTCACATGTTTTTCCTGTAAAAACGCCAAGACAGAGCTAACTTTTAGGTTTGGTGTGGAGACAAACATGAAATTCGAAATTGAGGAATTTATTCATTTTGATACAGAGGACGCCTCACTTGTTAACCAGAAAACCGGCGATCGTCTGGAGCTTTCACTGACTTCCACCCGGTTGCTGGCAAAGTTACTTTGCCATCGCAAAGATGTTCTTTCGCGCGATGAAATTTTTCAGTCCGTTTTCGATCAGTTTGGCGCCCGTTCTTCAAATAGTAACCTCAATCAATATATTTCCATATTAAGGAGAAACCTTGCCGAACTGGGTATGGTAAAAGAAACTATCACCACTGTTCCACGCGTTGGTTTCAGGATTTCAGAAGACGTTATGGTAAAAATGACCGATAACGCTAAAAAACCTGTTACCCTTCCTGAGTCCCACAAAAAAAAAACCTACAAATATTTTTCCCTTTTCCGTATTTTTTTTCCGTTATCTATTATCCTGTTCATCTCTTGCTTATTCATCGCAAACAGTCTGGAAAGCAAACTGAAAAGCGTCAGCCTCAAAAAAACGGCAATGGATAAATGCACCATTTTTTCATCCACGAGCTTTTCAACCAGTGAGATTGAGGAGGCGCTAAGTACAAATTCTCGCCATTCAAGGAAACTGGATTGTTCGATACCTAAAGAAATATATATCGAAAGGCTACAGATGAACAGTACCCTTGGTACGAACAAGCATTATCTGTTCGTTGAATGCCTGTTATCAAGTAATAAATGTGTAAGCTATTATTTCAGGGAAAAAGAAAATGCTTAAAAACATTGCTATAGCTGTAATCGCAATCGTTATCTCTATAATAACTTACTTTAGCTGGTCGTTTTACCAACGTTACCTGTCGGCCCCCTTCTTTTGTGAGTCCGAATTCTCAATTATCGAGAAAATAAATGATAATCATATTCGCGCTGACGGGCTTTTTTCCCTCGTAATGACCGACAAACATCTGTTTATCAACATTGACGGCCTGATGACGAAAAATGACAGCAAGTTTATCATTTCACGCGTCATACGCGTTGAATATAACCGCCATAACCGTGAGTCGCCCTTCCACAGGATCGAAAACATTAAAACGTCACGATATAGCACCGATAATATAGATGATGATTTAGCCAGTGTTCTGTTATTCTCGCCCACGGGTGAAAATCAGCTACTGTATATCCAAAAAGTCAACAACAACATGCTGTTCTTTGGCAGTCAGTTATTTCCACGGTATGGTTGTAAACGTAATTAAACCGCATGAGGCCATGCCTTCTGGCGAGCAATGTAAAACGTGCTGTCCCCTCTTTTTTCATCCCAAACAGGCATCCGGTAAAGCCTTTTTTAGCGATAAACCTGACGCACCATTAACCCAGGCCCGCGGTATACAAGAGCGCCGCAGCAACTAAGCTGCGGCGTCAGTTATCTCTCCTGTTTCAGGCAGACAGGCCGCCATCCAGCACCAGCGTTTGCCCTGTCAGATAGCGGCTGCCGTCATTAATCAGAAACGCCGCCGTATCGACAACGTCCTGCATTTGACCCAGCCGCCGCAGCGGAATTTCCTGGCGCATCGCTTTAAGCTTTGTCTGCGGTATGGCCGCAGTCATATCGCTTTCAATAAGACCCGGCGCCAGGCAATTAACCCTGATGCCAAAGCGCCCCACTTCCCGCGCCAGCGAGCGGGCGACGCCCATCATGGCCGCCTTGCTGGCGGCATAGGCGGTCTGCCCGCTATTTCCTTTGACGGCCGTCACGGAAGACATCATGACGATAGCGCCTTCTCCTTGCGTCATCATTGCCGGCAACAGCGCCTTGTTCCAGCTCACCATTGCGATCAGGTTGTTATCCAACACATCGCGCCAGACGTCCGCATCCTGATGAATATGCAGCGCGTCCCGGGCAATGCCGGCATTATGAATAATGGCCCCCGGCGGACCGAACTCGTCAAGCATCGCCTGCGCCAGCTCTTCCACGCGCTGCTCATCTTTCCCGTCGCAACAATAACCCCTGACCCAGGCATCCGTATGCGCCTGCGCCTGCGCAAGAGTTTGCGCGACGCCTTCTTCGCGACGTCCGGTAAAAGCGACATTCCACTGCGGGAGCAGGCCGGTCACCAGTGCCCGGCCAATGCCGCGGCTGCCGCCAGTGATCAAAACCCATTTCTGCATCATTCAGGCCGCCGTTTCCTTAACAAAGTACTCACACAGCTCGCGCAGCGTCATTGTCGGATGCTGAACAAACAAATCCGCGCTCAGCGTAACGCCGAATTCACGCCTGGCGAGGATCATTAATTCCACGTAATCAAGGCTATCCAGCTCCAGCGCCGTCAGCGGCGCATCAGGGTTGAGATCGTCGATATCAAGATCTTTGGCATCACAGATCATTTCACTGACTTTTGCATATATGCTGTCGTAATTATTCATAATATTATCTTTTAGTTTGCAGCCAGAAGGCCGATTTTTAAGGTTATTGCATTACTGATAGTCATATTTTCCTCTCTGATGGCGGCAGCAATGCGCACGACGGCGCCGCTTTTAATATCCCCCACCACCAGCGCAGGTAAAACATCTATTTTCAGCGCGTGTGTAAACGTTCCGCTTTGCCAGGGCAGCAATAGCGAACGGTGAAAAACCAGTTCCTGATGGGTCTGTACGACCTGGCATTGAGAAAAAATTTTCTCCAGCGACGCCCCGGGCGGCAGGCACGAGGCGATAACGTCCTGACGCAGCAGCGCGGCATCGTGAATCAGATGGCGAAACAGCAGCGCATCCAGAAACTGCCACCGCGTTGCCTGCGCCAGTAGCGGCGTGAAGGCGCGCTCAAGCGCGGCAATATCGTCGACGCTCAGCACGCTCTGGCTGGCCGCCGCCGTCTCGTCGGCGGCGTGGTGCGCCGTTAGCTGGCAGGAAAGGCATGTTTGCGCCATTGCCGGATCGATAACCGACGCCGCCGCCGCTCTTTTTTCATCCGCCTCCAGTGAGTAAGACGCGCCATACCATAGCGGACGACGCATTCTTACCATGCACTTCAGCCACTGCGCCGCCGGGGCCGCAGGCTCAATGAAGCGCTTTACATCCAGCAGCGCCCGCATGCCATGAATCGACAACGCCCCCCGCGTCTTATCAAAATGCACGGGGTTGTAGTCGCCGGAAAACGCCGCCCACCGTCGGGCATCGTCAGGCGTATAAACCAGCGTTCTCACTCGTGCTTCTCCAGTACCAGCGCGGCGTTCGCACCGCCAAAACCAAAGCTCATATTCAGCGTCCGGCGTATATTGCCGCGACGATGTCCCTGAGCAATGTAGTCAAGATCGCACTGCGGATCGGGTTCGCTCAGGTTTGCCGTCGCCGGCATAATGCCGTGCGCCATAGTCTGCAGGCAGATAATGCTTTCAAAGCTGCCGGCAGCGGCAATGAGGTGCCCGGAATAGGATTTGGTGCTGGACACCGGAATGTCGTAAGCCGCACGGCCCAGCGCCATTTTTAGCGACTGTGTTTCGTTCAGATCGTTAAGCGGCGTTGAGGTGCCATGCGCATTGATATAGTCCAGTTGCTCCGGCTCAAGCCCTGCAACCTGCAACGCCTGCCTGATTGTTTGTACGCGCGCAACGCAATCTTCAGCAGGCGACGTAAAGTCAAACGCATCTGAAAAATTAGCGTAGCCGGTCACCTCACCGAGGATCGTCGCTCCGCGCGCCAGCGCGCTCTCACGCTCTTCCAGGCAGAGCACCGCGGCGCCTTCTGAAAGCACAAAACCGTTACGTCCGGCGCTGAATGGACAACTGGCGCGGGTAATCTCCTCTTGCTCCTTGCACAGCGCGCCGAGCACATCAATATTCCAGACGGCATAATGGCTTATCAGCGATTCTCCGGAACCCGCCAGCATCATGGTCGCCCGCCCGTTACGAATAGCTTCCCAGGCATCGCCAATGACCATATTGCCGGTCGCGCAGGCCGCCACGGCCGTATTCTGGTAGCCGCGTAAATTCCAGAACTGGCTACAGGCCGCCGTCGCCACGTTAGGCATGGTTAAAAAACAGTTGAAGGGCGATGAGATATTCGTCGCGGCAAACTCTTTTGTGCCCGCATTGCTTTCATCCAGCCCCCCCCAGCCCGTCCCCATTATCACGCCGCACGCCAGCGGGTCGTAAACATCCTGGGGCTGGCCGTCGCCAAACGCCATCGCCACGGCCTGGCGCGCAGCGCCAAGCGTCAACCTTGCATAACGCGGCAGGCGGCGGCGAATCGCCGCCGGCACGCCTTTCAGGCCTGGCTCTTCGTCAATTAATCCAAAAAAACGAGACTGAATGTTGTACGCCGAATAATCCACGGCACGGTAGCCCAGCCGGCCATCCATAATGGCCTGCCAGCTCTCCTGGGCGGTTATGCCCAGCGGCGTTACTGCGCCATACCCGGTAACGACGACACGTTTAAAATGATTTTTTTCTTTATTTTGATGCATTGCTGTCTATCCCTTGCTTAACTTCACCGCCTCCCTGCGCCAGCCAAAGCTGCATCGTGGCGTAAAGATAATCGTACTGCGCCTGCGCCAGGCTGTTTTCCTGCAACAGCAGATCGTCCTGCGCATTAAGTAACGTCTGGTAATCAACCGCTCCGGCACGATAGCGGCTTTGCGTCAGCTTCAACCGCTGCTGGCTCAACGCCAGCGACGTCTGTAACCTTTCCCGCTGCTCATCCGCGCTCAGGCGCGCTTCCATCGCGTTATCCACTTCGGAAAGCGCGGTATAAGCGGTGCGGCGAAAGGTCACCGCCGCCTGTTGCACCTGTAAACCCGCCTGCGCGATGGTAAGCTGCACGGTATTCCACTGGATAAACGGCGCCGCCACAGAAGCGCCCAGCGTACGCACCGGCGCGCTGAACCACTGGCTGAATACCTGGCTTCCGGCGTTAAGCGCCGCGCTCAGCGACAGCGTAGGGTAAAAGCTCAGCCTTGAAACATCGTAACCGGAGAGGGCGGCACGTAGCCGGTATTCCGCCGCCTGAACGTCAGGACGACGGGCGATCACCCACAGCGGCGTGCGGGACGCGATCGGCACACGTTTGCCCACGGCCAGCGTCGTTGCTTCGTTCGTGTGCTGTTCCGCCGGGCGGTTTAGCAGCAGCGCCAGCGCGTTACGCGAGTTTTCACGCTGCTGTAGCTGTGCACGAAGCTGGTTCTGACGGGCAATCAGCGTCTGGCGCGATTGCAGCACATCCAGTTGGCCGACCTTGCCTGCCCGGTACCAGGACTCCACCTGCTCCAGCGTCTGCCGGGCAATTTGCTGGCTTTTTTTCAGGTTGCTGATTTGCTGGTTATTCAGCGCGATAGTCCAGTAAAGCTGCGCGGTAGTGCCAATGGTTGACAGCACCGTTGCCTGGTAATCCTGCTCGCTGGCCTGTACCTGCCACTCGCTTTGTTCCCGGGTTCGCGCCAGCTTACCCCACAAATCCAGTTCGTAGTTCAGCGACAGCGAAGTATTGTAGCTTTCCTGCGGCGCCTGCCCGGTACGCACACTTTTGCTGTTGCTGGCGCTGGCGCCAAGCGTGACGTCCGGCGTCAGATTGGTGTTACTCAGTCCTGCGGTTGCGCGCGCGATTTTCAGCGTGATGGCCGCAGCGGCCAGATCGTTATTGGTCTGGAGCACCTGCGAGATTGTGCTCGTAAGGCGCGGATCGTCAAACCCCTGCCACCAGCTCTCTCCTGCCGCCAGCCGACGCGCCTTATCCTGCCCGGCTTTCTGCTCCCAGGTTTGCGGTACGGACAAGAGCGGGCGTTGGTAATCGCTGCGGGTAAAGCTACCGCACCCGGCAAGCAGCAGCGTTGTAATAAGAAGCGTATGTTTTATCATTCCCGGGCCAGCGCCTCCGTAGGGTTGAGTCTCGCTGCCCGACGGGCAGGAAAATAGCCAAAGGTAAGGCCGATAAGCGCGGAGAATCCGCAGGCGATAATTACCGGCAACCAGGTAAAGACCAGTGAGAATTCGCTGGTGACCAGAGAAAAAATTTGCCCGGCAATCCAGGAGCCGACCAGCCCGATAAGCCCCCCCAGGGCGCAAATCACCACAGCCTCAATCAGGAATTGATTCATAATGTCCGATGGGCGCGCGCCAACAGAGAGACGAATACCAATTTCGTGCGTACGCTCGGTCACGGACACCAGCATGATGTTCATGACGCCTACCCCGCCAACAACCAGCGAAATAGCGGCGATGGCGGTAATCAGCAGCGACATGGAATCCGAGGTTTTTTGCAGCGCGGAGGCAAGCCTGTCGTCGTTCTGGGCAAAAAAGTCTTTACGCCCGTGCTCACGAATTAAGTGGTGATCCACACGGCTGATAGCTTCTTTCGGCTTAATGCTTTCGTCAAAGCGCAGCACAATGGACTCAAGCGGCCTGTCGCCGGAGATACGCTGCTGTAACGACGTCCAGGGCACCCAGCCGGAGATAAATCCGCCAATCATCTTCGGCCCGGGCCTGCTGGCTACGCCAATAACGCGCCACGGCGCGCCGCCAATCTGCACTAATTTATCCAGCGGATCTTCCCCTTTGGCAAACAGCGCTTCGTAGCTGGTTTCATCGAGCACCAGCACGGGTTCGCCGTCCACAATATCGCGGTGGGTAAAGCCAAAACCCCGTACAAACTGGATGCCCTGCAGGGAGAAAAAGTTCTCGGCAACGCCGGTCAGCATCATTGAATAATCCAGGCCCTGGCGTATAACAATCGTTGAGGCGGACATGACCGGCGATGCGCCCACCACCCACGGCAGTTTTTCCAGGCTGGCGATGTCATCGTTCGACAAGGCGCGCTCCATATCCTGCCGCTTGCTGCCCCAGCCAGTGCCGGGACGGATTTCCAGCGTGGTATTCCCGAGCTTGCCGATTTCGCTCATGATGGCTTCACGCGCGCCTTCGCCCACGGCCATTGACGATACAACCGATGAAATGCCGATGATAATGCCCAGCATGGAAAGAAACGCGCGCATCCTGTGGCCCACCAGCGAGCGCCAGGCCATGCGCAGCGACTCATGCAGACCACGCCACAGCGATGCGCGGCCATTATCCTTTACCGCTGCCAGCGCGTGCGGCGCATAGCCGGTATCCTGCGCCAGATTCAGCTCGTCTGCGATAATACGCCCGTCGCTGATTTCAATAATGCGCTGAGCCTGCTCTGCGACGTTACGATCGTGTGTGACGATAATGACGGTATGGCCATCATCGTGCAGTTGATGTAACACATCCATCAGCGCTTTACCGCTTGCGCTGTCGAGCGCGCCGGTAGGTTCATCCGCAAGGATAACCTGCGCGCCGTTGATAAGCGCCCGGCACACGCTGACGCGCTGCTGCTGGCCGCCGGAAAGCTGCGCCGGGCGGTGATGCAGGCGGTTTTCCAACCCAAGTTTGCAGGCCAGCTCTGCCGTACGGCTGCGGCGTTCCTCTTCCGGCATGGCCGTGTAGAGCGCCGGAATGGCGATATTTTCCTCTGCCGTCAGATAGGGCATTAGATGGTAGCGCTGAAAGATAAATCCCAGATAGCGGCTACGCAGTTCAGCCAGTTGTACGCTGTCCGCGTTTTGCACCGCATCGCCGTTGATAAAAACCTCGCCGCGGCTTGGCCTGTCGAGACAGCCGATAATATTCATCAGGGTAGACTTACCGGAACCCGAAGCCCCCATGATCGCCACCATCTCGCCGGGCTGAATCGTCAGCGAGATGTCGTTAAGCACCGGTATCACCTGCTCCCCGGCCTGGAATTCACGGCACACGTTGCGTAAGGCAACGATGGGCGGCGTAGTTGACATAACGCTTACCCCTGCCCTACGGTTGGCTGCATTACTACGCGATCGCCGTCTTTTAGCCCTTCAAGCACTTCTGCAAACTGGCGGTCATTCAGACCGATATGCACTTTACGCGGCTGCGCTTTGCCGTTTTCCATCACCAGTACCTGGTAATGATCGGCGCTGAACGCCTGCCCAAGCGCCGCTACCGGTACGCGCAACACGTTTTTAACCTGCGCCACGCGGATATAGACCTGCGCCGTCATTGAGGTTTTTAATTCGCGATCAGGATTGGCAATCTCAAATGTCCCGTTGTAATACACGGCGCTGTTTTGCCCGGGGCCTTTTGCGTACATCCCCCTTTGCTCTTCCAGCGCTTCCTGAGGCGCGGGCTGTACAAAACCCATTTCGCTCTCATAACGCTTTTGCGGATTCGCGACGGCGTAAAACCACAGCGGTTGGCCGGGGCGGATTTTCCCTACGTCGGCTTCGGAGATCCGCGTCTGCACAATCATTTTATCGAGATCCGCCAGCACCAGAATGGTCGGCGCGGTTTGCGATGACACGATAGTCTGGCCTTCCTGAGTGATAATGCCCAGCACTTCGCCATCAACCGGCGCTACGATGCGGGTATAGCCCAGGTTCGCCATCGCGGTTTTCACCGCCATTTGAGACTGTACAATTTGAGCCTCATACATTTTGACTTGCTGCACCTGCGAATCGTACTGCGCCTGCGCCTGCTCCAGGTCGCTACGCACGCCGGAGCCGTCTCTTGCCATCATACGCTGGCGCGCCAGTTCCTGCCTGTAGCGTACCAGCGTCGCTTTTGAAGACATCCGCTGCGCCTGCGCGCTGGCAAGCTGTGCTTTGGCATTATTAAGATCGGATTCCTGCAACGTAGGATCGATTTCCGCCAGCAACTGGCCTTTTTTCACTTTGTCGCCCGCGCGCACGTATAGCTTACGTAGCTGTCCGTTAACCTGCGCGCCCACATTAACCTGCACCGACGGCTTAATCACGCCGGTCGCCAGCACCACCTTTTCGATATCGCCGCGCTCAATCACCTGCGTATCCAGCGCCACCGTATCCGACGCCATTATTCGGCTAACGGCGAGCGCGCCAGCCGCAATCAACGCAACCAACCCTATCGTCAACCCTATCCAGCGCGTTTTACGCGTCATCGGCTTCATGCCACAACCTCCATGTCAACGGACGTTTCAGGTTCCATGCCGCGAAGCTCGCGGCGCAACTGTCCGTCGCAGAGACGGTATACCTGAGAAAAAAGCGGCAAAATATGCTCGCTGTGCGTGACCACAATCAGCGTTTTTCCGGTTTCACGGCAGTGCCGCTGAAGGGTAGTCATTACTATATCGGCGGTTTCATCATCAAGATTAGCCGTCGGTTCATCCAGCACCAGCACAGGCCGCGGGCTGTAAAGAGCGCGGGCCAGCAACAGGCGCTGGCGCTGGCCTAACGAAAGCGCCGCATGGCTTTCGCGAATCAGCGCATTCACGCCGCCTGGCAAACTGGCGATCACCGGCCCCAGCGCCAGCGAGGCGAGCATGGCCTCAACGTGGCTTTTTTTACTTTCAATGAAATTAGGATCAAACAGCGTAACGTTTTCCATCACAGTGGCGTTAAACAGAATATCTTCCTGGCTCTGGAGATAAACCAACTGAGATAGCGGCTTATAATTAATATTTCGGCCATCGGCATAGCAGTTTCCCTCCTGAGCGCTGAATAAACCGGCCATCAGGCGCAACAGCGTGCTTTTCCCTACGCCGGATTCACCCACAATAGCGATCTGGCTGCCGGCAGGCAGATCGACAGACAGGTTCTGCAAAACAGGTTTTAACGGCTCATAGGAAAAACCGATATGTTCAAAGCGCAGGTGCGGTACGTGATTAACCGGCAACTCAGGCAACGCGGCGGCGTCTTCCTCCCGCTCGGGAAACAGGCTGTGCGCGCGCGCGTCGATAACGTGCAACTGAGATTTCTGGATGATGGAATAAAAGATTCGCGTGATATAGGAACTGAAGATCTGACGTAAAAAGCTATAAGCGAAAAAGTCGCCCAGAGATATCAGCTTGCCGTGTACCATCGGCAGCACCACTAGCATAAACACGACCATTTCAAGGCTGCCGGCAAGCTGGTAAAGCCCCTCTTTTACCTGCTGATACACTTTCTGCTTCTGAAGGCAGGTGAAGAGATCGCGACTAAACCAGGCGAATTGCGCTTTACGCTGGCTTTCCAGCCCGGCGGTTTTTATGGTCAACACGCCCTGAAGCGTTTCCATAAAAAAGTCGTTCAGCGCCGCGCTTTTAAGCTGAATTTGCTGGGTATACCATCGGTCCCGGAAAATCGCCCAGACGCTGATAAGCCCCATGACCGTCACGCCAATTGAGGAGATAACAGCCAGCACCGGCGCAATCCAGAACATAATGCCCAGCGCGATAGCGCCGATTATCCAGTCGGATCGCAGGCCGTTATCCAGCTCGATTTTCTGCTGAAGCGCCGCCTGCCAGGCCGCAAAGCGGCTGAAAATCTCCCCCGGCGCCCGCTTTTCGAAAAAACGCAGCGAGTTGCTCATCAGACGTGCAAAACCAAGCCCGCTGTTAACCAACACAAAGCGCTTCACGAACCGTTCAGTGACGATCCTGACGCCCAGCGCCAGCAGCGTGGCGGCCACAAACGCCAGAATGAATAAACCGTAGGGAAACTCTTTCTGCGCCGCGTCGGAAAAGGCCTGGTTGATAGCATTGCTGACCATAGTCGGCATCAGAAACAGCGTTAACCCCACCAGGAAAGAGAGCGCCATTAGCCAGTAAATGCCGCGCACCGCCGCCGTCTCTTTCATGCTCATCGCACGTAAAGGCGCTTTTTTCTTTTTGAGCGCGCCCGGAAGTGTATCAGCGGTTTGATACGGGCTTTCCCGATCGAGAATGAGCGCATACCCGCTAATTTCTTGCTTAAGCGACTCAAGAGGCAGCCACTGCTCGCCTATCGCCGGGTTCATCACGCAAACGTAACGTCCTTTACGATAAGCCAGCAGCACGTAGTGGTTCGCACCATAGTGCAGAATGGCGGGCAGAGGAACCTCGCCCAGTTCGCTGTGTTCAAATAAAACCGGCGCGGTAGCAATACCCAACTGAGCCAGGATATTACCGAGATCGTTAAGCGATGAACCGTGATCTGATGCCGGGAAAAGCTCGCGCAGGGTATCCAGCGAAACAGAAATGCCCTGAGATTGCGCCAGCATCACAATACAGGCAAGACCGCATTCGTTAGTTTCTTCCTGAAATATCGGGTCCGGGATTCGGGTTTTCATTATTATGCTTTAGTGATTGATAAAATAGAGAGAATGGCTGTGCCACAACAGCCAGTCCTGCGGGTATTCCCGCATCTGCTGTTCAATGATGTCAGGCAGTCGCGCCGCCGCCTTGCGGGCGCTGACAGGCGTATGAATATGTATGCGAAGGCCGTTCTGGTAATACAGGTGGTAGAAAACGACCTGCGCTGAAATCGCCCGGGAAAGGCGCGCCACGCCGCTGTGCAATTGCGCCGGACGATTGAATAACCGACACGAGAGCCTGGAGGAGGTCCCCTCTTCTGTCTGAACGGTATAGTCTGGCGTAATATCAGGAAAGATAATCAAATTCCGCTCACCGGAGGCAACCTCCATAATGAGCGACATCAGACTGGAGGCAAGCTGCGTATTGTTCTGGTGAATAGAACAATACGTCAGCGAAACATTACCCATTTCCCGCGCCTGCTGGTTATAAACTTCCGCACTAGAAGAAACCACCACGCCAGCCCTGCCAGGCGTTACGCCCGCGCCAACCATCGCCGCCAAAACGTCAGACACCGCATGCAGCGGCGCCAGTACAACCGGGATATTTTGCTGATGCAGCGGCGCGACTACGCTATCCAGCGCCGCAGAACAGTCGGCTATCTGGCGCAGCATAGCCGGGTGCCGCGCCCAGGTTGCCGCCACTTCCAGGATGCTGCGACGAGTGGCAATCCAGGCCGCGTCAACGGTCCCATCCAACCCGGTAAGGCTGCGAAAGTTCTGCGTCGCCACCGCGTTCTGGCGGCGATACGCACGCCCAAGCAGCCCCAGCGAACAGAGTCTTTTCGCCACCCATAGCAGCACAGGCAGGTTCCCGTAGCGAAGCAGCTTTCTGAAAACGGCAAACGCACAGCGCCGAATAACGCTGTGCAGTTTTAAAACCGGCGTCAGGCTATTCTTAGCGCTGAAAACACACCAGATAATAACAAACCGCATCACGGATTTTGTTCACCCTTTTGAAGCAACTGAATCATCTTCTGAGCGAACTCCGGGAAGGTTCCGTCCTGCACCATGACATAACGTTTATTAACGATAAACATCGGCGTGGCGTTAATATTGTAATACTGCGAAACGGCCGCCATGTAATTTAAGCGATCCTTTACCGCCTGGCTCTGTCGAACGGCGTCATACCTGTCTACGCTGATATTATTTTTTACCAACCATCCTTCCAGCACACTGTCGTTTGCCAGATTAACGCCACGGGCGATAACGCTATTATAAATTTCATCGCGTTTTTCTTTTTCAATGCCCATTTCTTCAAGCGTGGCGAAGACCGGCGCATAGGCTGCAAGCGGATTCCCTTCCTTCACGATATGAATGGCCGAGAAGCTGACGCCTTCTGGTAAATTATTTACCATTCTCGCCACGTTTTCTTCGTTTGCCGCACAGAAGTGGCAGCCGTAAGACATGACTTCAATAATGCTATTGGCGTCTTTAATGGGGCTGTTTTTCACCTGCTCAGCAGAAAGTTCTATAAGCTTAACTTCAGCTTCCTCGGATGTGGAAGAGAACGTCTGGAAAATGAAAATATGGTAAAAAAGTACGGTCATCAGCGCTGAGATGACAATAAGAAACAGCGAATAACCGATTACTGTGGCACGTCCGTATTGTTTTTTCATAACATCCCTGAAATAGCAAAAATACATGAGGAAAAATCCCCATGTATTAATAGGTTAATAAATTTTCAGTGCAATAATTAACTGATACCGCAGTTCATCGCATTAGTATCTCTAAAGGTCTGGCGCAGGTTACCACGCTTATCAGTGCAGGTCGTCACCAGCTTACAGGACGTAACAGCGCCAATAGTCAGGGTCATATAGCTGTTTACGCAGTTTGTATTGCAGGTGCCACCAATGATGCCAGAAGCTTCCAAATTATTAATTTTTTTCATCTTTTATTATTCCGTTAATTAGCCTGATTAGGGTTTCCGCCACAGTTAGACATATTTGTCTCTGCGAGAGATATAGTTACCCGGCCCTTTTTATCCGTACATGTACCAACAAGCTTACAGGTAACAGCACCACCAACGACAACAGTTTCATAGCTGTAGATGCAGTTTTGCTTGCAGGTACCGCCAATGATGTTGGCAGCCTCCAGCGTTTTAATTTTTTTCATAAGTATATCCATTTCCTTAGCATTATAATAGCAATTTGCGAATTTTCCTTCGCCTTACCTAATCGATATTAATTATCGATAAAATCAAACCTGTTCCACCAACTGCGGTCGTGCAACAATACAACGAAACGCATTGAAAAGATCTATATTATTTCTGACGTTCAGCTTCCGCATCAGGCGTCTTTTGTGGTAACTCAGTTTACGAATATCAATATCCACTTCGACGGAGATTTGTGAAAGAGACTTACCTTTAAATATCTCTTCCATCAACCACCATTCATTACTGGAAATGCTGTATTCCGCATTATCAGACAACCACTTCATGCGCGTATAGTTAACCAGGGAGTGGCTAAAGCAGCGCGTTCCGGACGCCACTTCGCGCAAGTCCCGGAAAAAAGACACGAAATGATAAAGAGATTCGTTTTTGAGCAACCAGTTTGCCTCAGGCAACAGAGAATACAAAGCAAAGAATAACGGAATATTATTCTCGCTGAGCAACATGACCAGTTTCTGGTCATGTTTTTGATAGCACTCTTTTACTATGCTCAGCGCGCTGAAGCGATCGTAAGGAAAACTTTCCAAATCGCATAATATCCAGCGCTCATTATTCTTTGTCTTCTTTTGGTTTAGTCCGTCAATCAGTTCCGTAAAATTACCGGAACTGATGTATGAAATATCGGCAGATTTCCCAAACTGCTCCAGAATAACTGCCTTAACGCCTTCGGAGAAGAAATTGTTCTGATCGTATAGGAAACATTGATATTTCATCGTACTATCCCTGTCGATGCCGTTACTTACTGATAGTTCAGCGTATAGTTTGCCGTTGACGTAAACGAACCGGTTGTCAGCGTTTTATTAGCAAGCGCCTGCGGCTCTGCTTCTACATATGCCTGGAACGTCAGATCCAGCGTAGTCGCGTTAATCTGCTTAGCAGCGGTCGGCACGCTCAACTTAATCTCCGTGCCGTCAACTTCCTGCAGGCCGATACCAATACCGGTAACGTTGTCCGGGTTCGGTTTAACCGCCAGATGATCGGGCAGGTTCGGGTTCGGATCGCCGCTGAACGTTACGGTAACGGCGCCTGATATAGCCGGCGTACAGTCAACCAGGTGAATCGTGAATTGCTTCGGCGCGGTTTTCTTATTGCTATACAGATCGCGAATGCCGATCGTACCGAAATCTACCGTCAGATGCTCATCGCCCGCCTGAATCAGGCAGGGTAAACCAACAACTGTCCCTGTAAAGGTTACATCACCTCCCTGAAGCTCGCCTGCTGCCCAAACCGGGGCAGAAAGCGGAAGTGCGGCAACCAAAGCTAAACTCATCATCCTTAAACGCATAGTTCCTCCTGGGGAAATTAGGGCTATTGAAACTGGGCTATCACAGTGGCAGAGGCGTTAAAATCCCCTTCCGGTATCATCGTGCCTGCTTTTGCAATGGGTGCGGCAGTAAGGTTCCATTCCCCACGGTTTTCATCAAAACCGGGTATGTCATAGAACGTATTCGGTACAACGGTATTGCCAGACCTGTCTTTTAATACAATGCCAAGGTTGCTGCGATCCACGCGGCCAGTCGTGCCTAAATAGTCACGGTTAAAGCTGGCGGGATTCGCCTGCTGGATACCAAGCTTGATGGCAAGGTTACCCGTCGCAAAGCTTCCTCCCTGGCACTGCACTTTGATAGGTACATTTTGGGCGTAGTTAACGCCGTTGAGCTTGGTAGAAGAGTTTCCTACTTCGCCAAAATCAACGTTAATCGGCTGCCCATCATTGATAACGCATTTATCCGGTACCGTTATAATCGCAGACTGAATCGTCACGGTTGCCAGCGGGGTCGATCCCATCGTCCCAGGCCCAAGGCGGCCATACAGGCGCGCAACTTCGGTTCCCACAAGCGTAATACCGTTGATAATTTTCTTTTTAAGCTTAAAGGTCACATTGCCTTTACTACCGGAGTTAAAGACGTTGAGCAGAATATTGCTGGCCGCCCCGGGCACGCAGTAGTTCTGCATTAAGTTATTGGAAACAGGCCCAAAAGGAACCGCAAGCTCGCCATTATTCGAACCAACAATATGGATGGTGATTTTGACATCCATATACTCATTGAGCGACAGATAGCCCGGATTCAACGGCGAAGGCGGAAGCGATGCCGTGCTCAAATAGTACACAGGTTGCGCATTGTATTGCGTTGTACAATAGGCCTCGGCTTTATAGTTTTGGTTAAGATCAAAACTCTGGGTCACCTGCCCACCCGGACTATTATCAGTAATATCCTGATTAGACAGGCTAATCAGGTAATTCGTGTTATATCCGCTGACCGGTGTTAACTCACCGTCAACCTTTGCCCATGCCCCCAGCGGGAGCATAGACAGAGCGAACACGCAGATAGCGTGGCTGTTGCGACGAATAACGTTTAATAACGCCATTACATATACTCCAGTTTGATACGTCCCCGCCTGTGATCGCACCAGCGGCAACGAACCTGTCCGTAGGTTCCAGCGTGCATTTGAATATCAACGCCGCCAACATATTTACCCGTTAAGGCAGGCGTAAAAGCTCACTATCGCACTGCCGGACTCGTTCATATCCTTGCGAACACACCACAGGCTCACCGGCCTGCGCTACGCACGTTACGCCTGCGGCAATGCCTTACAGGTATTTCCCGAACAGCGATACGTCAGCTCCGGATGGCCGCCGTAGTCATTCACAAACATCATTTTGAATTCATTCACGCTGCTGTCTGAAATACGGAAATCCAGGCTGGATTTAGGCGCGATCATCACGCCCGGAAAGTCCGTCAGTTTTTTCCCGGACATGTTTGTCAGACCAAGGATCGTAATGTAGTAAGGCGTAGGGTTTTGCGCCGTTACGCTTGAACCGCGCTTTTCAAATACCACCTGATCCTGCCATACGGCGCTGCGGCTTTTTGGTATGACCGCGAGCGGGCGATAAAACAGCTTGATCCGCGTCTGCATGGCAAGCTGAAGTACGTTAGGCTTATCTGCCTTCGGCGGTATTTCGCGTACGTTGAGATAGAAAATGCTCTCTCTGTCTGACGGCAGCGAAGCAATACCGCTCGTTTTAGTGACGCGGGCAATCCCTTTCTGGCCGCCGTCAATGCGTTGCAACGGCGGCAAAATCACCAGCGGCGAAGTGATCTTTTTCCCACTGCTGTCTTCAACCCACGACTGCGCCAGGAACGGCACATCCGGCGTCGTATTTGTCAGATTCACACTCGCTGAAGTATCTTTTTCAGTAATGATAAGACGGGTACGATCCAGCGCGATCCCTGCATGTGCGTAGCCGGATAACATACTAAAAACGAATGCTGCAATCCCACAGCGTTGGATGTTTCTTATACTCATTTTGTTTTTTACTCCTGTGATATATCGCTGTTCATCCGTATTTAGCGACACGGCAACAGTATTGTTGACGAATCGGTAATGGTTGCCGGCATGGTAATTTCACACTGATTCTTACCGCCCCAGTTAACCTTCAACGTTTCGTTCGGATTTACCCCAGCAAGCCAGGCTTTACCCTCTTCCAGCACCATAGCGACGCTTACGCCGTCTTTGTTATAGACTTCCGCGCCAAACGGCGGCGTGCTGTGATCGGCCAGGCGAAGAGTCGCCATCAGCTTGTTGCCTTTCGACATGCCGAAGACCTGATAGCCGATCGCCCCTTCCGTCAATACCGAGGTATTGATGGCTTTTGACGCTTCTATGTTGCTGTCCATAGCATCTACATCCACACGCGTATCGAAGCTGTTATAGCTCACGATGTCCGGCACAACGGCAATACCAAAGCTGTTGGTTCTGGCCATACCCCTGTTCAGCGGAACGCCGCCAATGCCGCTGGTATCAACCATCATGCGCGCGGTATCCGCCGTGGCGCCGCTGTTATGCAGCGCAGCGCCGTGACGCGTCGCCGTCAGGCCGCCGCGCAGCGTACCGCTGACGGCAATATAGTCGTCATATTGATAGCTTGCGGTAGTATTGATTTCCGCCAACTGCGAGCGATGCATATAGTATCCGTCAAAGCTGGCGCGACCGTCCTGGTTGGTACCGGCGCGCACGCGCCACAGGTTGTTGTAATCGCTGTTATCGGTATACGAAGCCATCGGGCTAACTTTGCTGTTATTGGTCTGTATATCCAGACCGGCCCATTTGCTGTCGCCCACCGGAATAGAGAGGGAAAACGCGATTGAATCATCGTTTTTACCGTTGTATTCAGAGCGATATGCCGACAGGTTGGCGGTGATGCCGCGTACATTGCCAATATTAAAGCTGCGCCCAACGGACATGCCGTAACGATCCTGGCTGCCTCTGTTCCAGTAGTTCTGGTGGGTATAGGTCAGGAACAATGTCGTTGCCATGCGCGGATCGTCAGCCCAGAAAGTCTTACTCCCCGTGATGGTGTACATCTCTTTTTCACGGCCGAGATTGTCATAGCCGCCGTAGCGCTCGTCGAGGTACTGCGACAGCGTACGGAAGTCTCTTTCCGAGAAGCGATAGCCTGCGAAGGTGATGGAACTGTCGAACTCATCAAACGTTTTCGCATAGCTCAGCTTGTAAGAAGTACCCCAGATGCGGTTTTCATCGGGCTGTTCGCTCCAGGATTCAGTCGCGTCAAAGGAGAGCGCGCCGAACACGTTCAGGTCACGACCGATACCGGCGGTAATTGCGGTATAGGCTTTACCCGCCGTCATCAATCCGCCATACACCGACCAGGCATTACTGATACCCCAGGAGAAATCACCGGCAACAAAACCCGGCCCCTTGATACGGTGGTTATAGCGAGAGGGCGCGCCGCCTGCGACGTTATAGCGCACATAGCCAGGTCGCGTCAGATAAGGAATATTTGCCGTGGTGACCTGGAAGGTCGATACCGAACCGTCCTGCTCTTCGACGCGTACGTCAAGCGTACCGCGGATAGCGTTACGCAAGTCCTGAATATTGAAAGGCCCCGCGGCTACCGTTGTTTCATAAATGACGCGCCCGCTCTGGCTCACGGTCACTTTGGCGTTAGTGCGGGCAACGCCGTGGATTTCAGGCGCATAACCCTGCAGGCTAGGCGGCAACATACGTTCATCGCTTTCGAGGTTGATCCCGGTAAAGCGAACCGTATCAAACACGCGAGAGTTAAGATAAATTTCACCCAACGTCAGTTTCGCCGCCATCGTTGGCAACGGACGATAGGCATAGAACTGGTTCCAGGTAAAATTCGATTTATGCTCTTTATTATCGTAGTTAGCCTGGTAATCCGCACGCATACGCCAGCCGCCAACGTTAAAACCCGTCTGGCCGTAACCGGACAGAGAGTCGTAATCGCCTTCGCCTTTGAATCGATGGGTTAGCTGCCCGGTCACGCTGTAGTCAAAAATAACGCCTGCAATACCGCTATCCCAGCGCTCGGGCGGCGTCCAGTCCGGATCGTTATATTTCATCCACGCCTGCGGCACCGCCAGGTTCAACGCACCTGCGGTGTTTGTCACTTTGGCGCCAGGTATACTGTCAATGGAGTAACAGTTTTGATAAACCTCTGTGACTTTGGCGCGAATCTCATCTTTTAACGCCAGTTTATCGAGAAGATCCTGAGTGATACATGCCCGGCTACTCTTACCATCGGCAGTCGCGTCATAGTGTATTTTTGACTGCCCGATGGCTTTTCCATTGATAGTTATATCAAGCAGATAATCACCGGGAGCAATATAGTTATCCGTGGCAAATCGGGACAAATCGACATGGCTACGATCTGCAGCATCCAGCACATCGGTATTAAATTCGACGCTATCCTCTGCCAGCGCAAGTGGAGCATGGCAGAAAACAATTACCTGAACGGCAATTATTTTTAACTTAGTTTTTAATTTTACCGTCATGATTATTCATCCCGAATCAATCACCGGAATACGCGAAGCATCCCGCTACGTATATATTTTTAGTTGTAATCCACGAAAAAAACGGGCCCTGCATAAAACCAACCGGCCTGCACTTTTCCTGGCTCAGCACCTGTAAAGCGATAAACCGTGATACATCCTTCTCACTGCTCAACGCATAACCCGATGAGCCCTGGTATTTATTAACCACTCAATTTTTATCATATAAAAGCAACGCCCCTTTTTGCATAAACGCCTGCCAGTAACGCAAAACGTTCTGTACAGCAGCTTTCAACTACGGGCAATAAACCCATTGCTGTATGAGGGTACTAAGTCAACCCATCGTCATTCAGGGGTAAGCGTCTGTTTAAGCACATCAGAAAAGAACGCATAAGCATGCCTTTTCCATCTTTTCTGTTACTAACAAACGCGTCGTCAAATTTAACTTACTGCATCCCGACTAAAGACCGCCCATGTAACAAACGGCTTCGACGAGACACTCCAGTCCATTTCTGTCACTTTCAGTACAGAAAGACCGGATACGTGAATATGTCAGGAAAAAAGCTGGGGAGGATAAATAAAGCAAACCGACTGCTTTAATTTCTTATTAATACCCACAATCCTTGTTCCTACTTTCTTACTTCCTGTAGTGCGGGGGGAGACCCCCGCACAAATCACTTCTAATCGATTACTGGTAAGCGATAGAGAAGTTGATCGTAGACTGGAAGGTACCAGCGGTCGGCGTAGCCGATGCGCTGTCAGCCTGAACGTAAGCTACGAACGGGATAGTGGTCTGGTCTTTAACGATCTGAACCGGAGTAGTTTCCTGGCCCCAGACAACGTCCTGGTTACCGCTGTCACGCAGACCGATACCGGCGCCAGTAGCAGTACCAGAAGTGAACGCAGCCAGAGCGTCGTTAGCCGGATCGATGCTGGTCGGGGTGTAAGTTACAACCGCGCTGCTGGCAACTGTCGGATCGCAATACTGCAGTACGATGTTCTTCTGAACGTTACCCGCACGAGCGTTGTCCGCCAGAGCATGAATCGGCAGCTGACCGAAATCAACGGTTACCGGGCTTGATTCCGGAGCCAGACCGCAAGGCGTGGTTACCAGCTCACCCTGCAACTGGATTTCACCGGTAGTGGTATCGCCGGCAGCCAGTGCAGACACAGAACCCAGGGCAGCAGTAAGCGCCACAGCCATAGCTACTTTATTCAGTTTCATAAAAATTCCTGCGTATTAAACTAATATCCTAAGAAATAAAGAGCGATCAAGCCGGCATAACACAATCCATGCGGCATGTCAGAAGCCCTCTGTTTTACATCAACAGAGTCTGGCTTAATAAATAGCGGGCACCTGTACCGCTATTATTACCCACTCCGTTGAGCGAACAAAATGCTACCAAACCACTCATTTTGTTAAAAGAGCCGCATGTTAAGATAATTAAATACGAGTTAAAAACTTGCAAACGGCAAATCTGTGAAATTTTAATCTCGCAGATTAGTTGGAAAATTCCTACAGATCCCATTTTACCTCGTGGGCTTGACTCTGAAAATAACAAAACATGGCATTAAGCACATGCTAACGAGAATTATCGAAAATAAACAGAATTTTCTTATGCCCACAAACTTCTCTTCAGGTAACCCGTTTTCTTTCATCCCGCTTACTGGCACTGTTAACAATAAAATAGAAATAAAGACAAACTGCGGATAATAAGCGATAACATCAGCATAATATGCTTATAAATGGCGTTGAAAACCGGGAAACATTACATGAAATGCTATTAATAAGATAAGTCTGGAATGAGGAATACAGATAATTCTAACTTATTAAGAAAGTATTCTTATAAACAATATTGAGCATTATAAATATATGTTTACGCCAGACGACGTTAAATGCTTATCGCGGACTAATAAAGAAGGCTGTTTAGTTTTCTCTGCCACGCCAGAGAAATTCACCCGGCGCAGCGCGCCCGGCAACACATCCGTAGACCACAATGGAGCATGCCTTTAAGTACGTTATCGGCCATCTGTGCGTAAACTTTATTATGAGACGCGTAGAACGCCTCACGCAGGCATACCAACGCTGCCCCTGTGTTTTAGCTGGAAAGCAAAAGAAGCCGCAGTTTGTTGTTCACTGCGCCTGCCGCGCAATGTGTTCCCGCCAGTAATAAAAAAAGCAGCCTCCTTGCGGAGCGCTGCTCAGATTGTTGACAAAGAAGGAGAAAACGGGGTTTTTCCTTCTTTGTGGTTAGCAGAAGAAAATCAATGCATTGATTTTCCTTATTTTTTATTGCATTTCATCCAACTTGTCTACGACTGGATGGAGTTTGTCAGCAGCCTCCTTGCGGAGCGCTGCTGTTAGCAAATGCAGACAAGTACGCCTGTGACTACTGCGTTTGTTGCTCAAACAACGCGTGCGAAAGCTCCTGTACGCCGTGCTTATTCAATAAAATAATGCGGTCTGCGCTGCGTATCGTTTCCGGACGGTGGGCAATAATAATACGGGTAATCGCCATTTCTCTGATGGCTGAGTTAATCGCGCTCTCACGCGTAACATCCAGATGGCTGGTGGCCTCGTCAAGTATAAGGATATCAGGCTGGCGATACAGCGCTCGCGCCAGCAGCACACGCTGCATCTGGCCGCCGGAAAGCGACGATCCCATATCGCCGACCAGGCTGTTATACCCCATCGGCATCAGCATGATATCTTCATGAATCTGCGCCAGCTTCGCCGCCCTTTCCACCTTATCCTGATCGTAAGTAGCGTCGAAAAAAGAAATGTTGTCAGCAATAGAGCCAGCAAACAGAATATCATCCTGCATAACGCTGCCGATGTGGTCCCGATACCACGTCATGCCCAGTTTGCGAATATCATGTCCATTGACTTCAATCGTCCCTTTTTCTGGCTTTAACAGGCCAAGCAGCAGTTTCACAAGCGTTGATTTTCCCTGCCCGGAAGGGCCGATAATCGCCACCGATTCGCCCGCATGAATAGACAGCGTACAGTTTTCAAATACCCACGGTTCGGTCACGGCATAGCGGAATGAGAGGTTATTAATCTCCACAGCAAGCGCGCCCTGATGCGTTGGCAGCGCCACCGCGTTATCCATATCGCCTTCCCGGTCCATCAATACAATATCGGCTAAACGTTCGCCGTGCAGACGCAACATCCAGAATTCGATGATGGCGTTAATCAGGCCGGTCGCACGGCTGAGAAACTGATCGGCAAAGCTGGAGAACGCAATCAGCATCCCCCCGGTGAAATTGCCGTCCAGCACTTCCAGCGCCGCCATCCAGATAAGCACAATGCGGCCAATGCCGGAAATGGTGCCCTGGAGCGTGCTGAAACCTATCGACAAACGCTGAATATGAACGCCTTTATTTGTCGCCTCAACCAGTTCGTTCGCATAAGAAGAAACGCGCATCTCCTGCTTATTATTAAGCTTTACCGCCTGCACCCCGCGAATTGATTCCAGCAGTTGCGACTGGGCGCGGGCGCTGGCGATCAGTTGATCCTCGTTGGCCTGGCGGAACGGGCGGAATGACACCCAGCGGATAATGATATAAAGCAACAGCAGCCCGATCACAACGAAGGTCAGTTTCACGTTGTAGGCAAACAGCACAAACAGCGTCACGATCGCCATGACTCCGTCCAGAACAGAGGAGATAAACCGGCTGGTTAACGTATTCTGAATAGTATTAATGGAGCCGAAACGCGAAACAATATCGCCAACGTGGCGTTCCTCAAACCAGGACATCGGCAGGCCGAGCAGATGCGAGCAAACGTTGGCAGACCACTGCACGCTCAGCATGCTGGAAAACCACGTCGTCACCCAGCTACGAATCGCGGAAATTATGTTCTGCAACAATACGACGACAATAAATGCCGTCCCCAGCAGCGTCAGCAAATTATTATCGGCTGACGGCAACACCTGATCCATTACCCACTGGGTATAAAACGGCGCCAGCAGGCCAAACAGCTCCAGGCCAACGGACAAAATCATAACCTGAGCGAAAGCTGAACGGATACCGGTAACGTTGCCGATAAGCTTGAACATCGAGAAGGATTCTTTTTCCTCTTTTTTCTCGAAGGTCGCTGCGGGCATCAGCTCCAGCGCAACGCCGGTAAAAGAGGTGGAAACTTCATCAAGCGGCACTTCGCGGCGGCCACGCGCCGGATCGTGAATCGTGATTTTCTTTTTCGAAACGCTTTTCAGTACGACAAAGTGATTCATATCCCAGTGCAGGATGCACGGCATACGTAGCTTATGTAGCTCGTCAATATCAAGGCGCAGCGCGCGCGTCGACATGCCAAGCTGCTGAGACACCAGCATAACATCACCGAGCGTCGCCCCTTTTAACGACGTGGAGAAACGGCGGCGCAGCGTTATCATATCGATCTTATGACCGAAGTAGTTGGCTATCATACCAACGCAGGTAAGGCCGCACTCCGCCGCCTGGGTCTGCTGAATAACCGGTAGCTTCTTACGCCAGGAAAAATTTAACTTATCTAATAAATTCATTGGGATAACCTTTTTTCTTATCGTTCTCAGGAAGACGTGCTGCGTGCAAGCGCGTAAAGCGGCTCAAGTACCCATTCATAAAGACGGCGCTTGTCGATAAGAAAGTCTGCCTCTACTGCGCTACCCGGCTGAAGCCGCACGGGTTTTCCATAAGCTTTAATAAACTGGTTATCCAGCTTCACTTTCACCAGGTAGTGTTGCTCCTGCACCTGGTTATTGCCGGTAATTTGCGCGACCTCCTGTGGAGAAAGCGCCACGCGCGATACCTCAACCACTTTGCCAAGCTGTTGGCCAAACTTCTGCCACGGATAGGCCTGATAGCGCAGCACTACACGCTGCCCGGCCTGAATAAAGCCAATCGCACGGCTACTTACCATAATGCGCGCCTGAAGTTCGGTATTCTCAGGTAGCAGCGAGGCAACCGTTTGGCCATTCGCGACAATTTGTCCACGTTTTACGACCACCGATGCCACCGTTGCTTTTTGCGGCGCGTTTAGCACCACTGAACGGCGGGATTCATTTTCCATCAGATTTTGTTTCAGCTCGGCCAGACGCCTGTCGATATCGTTAGCTTTATTGATCACATTGATGGGTTGCTCACGAATTTGCTGCTGGGTCTGGGTGAGCTGCTGCTGAAGATCGATACGCTGACGCGCCACATCCTGCAACCGCGATTCCGCCTCCAGGCGCGCGGTTTCCTGCTCTTCCACCTGGCTGTTGGATGCGTATCCTTCTTTACGCATCATCTTATATTTATTGACCTTTTCCGCCGCCAGTTTCGTCTGTTGCATACGGCTGGCATAAATATCGCTCAGGCGGCGTAACTGCTGCTCCAGCAGCCTTTTTTTATCTTCCAGCCCTTTGCGGGTTTCTTCTGAAAGAATATAAAGATTGGCGCGCTCTTTAATCAGCATGTCGTGCTGTAATTCAAGCTGCTCGGCAATAGTTTCGCGCGTCTGGCCATATTTGGTCGCCACTTCGGAAGAGATAGTAATAAGCGGCGCGCCTTTCTCCACACTGTCGCCCTCGTTGATTGACAGTTCGGTAACCGTGCCGGGGTTTATCGCGACGATATCCATCACGCCCTCAACGGGGATGAGCGCGCCTGTCGCCGTTTCACGTTTGGTATAAGTGCCAAAAAAGAAGAAAACTAACGTTGCAACAGTAATAAGCCCAACCAGGCCAACAATGACCCATCGATAGGGCGGGCAATAGAGCGCCACGCTACCAATTGCTTTTGATTTATTCGCCTCAAGCGCTTCCTTGCGAAACAAAGATTCAGACATAACGATTTTCCTAAATATTACGGGCGAACAGGGCAGTTGAACCTGTTCAGATACGAATAATCGAGATCGCCCGACGTGGCTGCCAGCTTAATGCCGGAAACCACATATTCGTACTGCGCCTGGGCAAGATCGCTCAGGGACTTGAAATAATCTTTCTCAGCATTAAGCGCGTCGATAGTCGTACGCAGCCCCAGCTCACGCGCATACTTAGTGGATTCCATGCGACGTTTCGCGGAAACAATAGCCTTACGCTGGGCGCTCATTCTGGCCTCGCCCGAGCGTAAACCCGACCAGGCGCTTTCCAGATCCTGCATCGCCTGACGCTGCGCGTCGATAAGCCGCTCTCTTGACTGCTCTTTACGGTGCGACGCTTCAATGCTTTGTGAAACCTGACTGCCGCCAGCGAACAGCGGCATCGACACATTAACGCCTACGTTAGTGTTTCGGGTTTTGGATGTGGTGCCGAAATACTTATCCAGCTCATTGCCATTCTCTGCGCGGCTCCAGTTATTGCCATAGGACGCCTGCAGCGATACCACCGGCATATGCCGACCGGTAGCGGCAAGCGTATCGGCGCGGCTTTGTTCCAGCGAAAACTCTGCCGCACGCACATTGAGGTTTTGACGGGCAGTACGTTCTTTAAGCTGCAACAACTGCGGTAAATTGTGAGGAGCGATACAATCCATACCGCCTGGAGGAATACTATTGCCGGATAAACCGGTTAGCTTTTCAAAGCGAATACGCGCATCCTTAAGTTTGCTTTCAATGGTAATAACATCCGCCACGGCATTATCGTAATTCGCCTGCGCCTCATCCACTTCAAGGCGGGTCTGGTCGCCGATATCCAGCGCCTTTTGCGCGCCGCTTAATTGCTTCTGGTATGCCGAACGCGCTTTATCAGCGTTATCTAACAGCCGCGAAGTATAAATAACGGTAAACCAGGCATCGCTGACGTCGCTAATCAGCTTTTGCTGGGCAATCATATATTTTACTTCGGCTTCGTCCGCCATCGCATCGGCGCGGCGCCAGGTAGCATACTTTTCCAGATCGAACAGCGGTTGCGTAAGCGTTACCACATAATTGTGCCGCCTGACGCCCGCTGCATAAGTAGCCTTCGGTTGATCCTGGCGTGAATAGCCGCCGTTAAGCGTGACGACAGGTAAAAGCCCTGAAAACCCCTGCAGACGCTTTTGCTGCTCGGCATCTTTCAGGCTGCGCTCTGCCAGGATGCCCGCATCATATCGATCTGCGGCGATAACGGCTTCCTGCAACGTTAACGCGCTTACGCGCGTGGCGGTAAAAAAAAACACAGATGAAATCACTATTTTTGTTAGAAAATTAACCTTCATATCGTTATTTCAGCATCCCTGCAGTATGAATATATTTAATTAGTTCACTATTATTGGAAACATTAAGCTTCTTCATTGCGTTATGTTTTTGTGTGGCTACCGTACTTAAAGCTCTGCTTTTCCGCGCTGCAATTTCTGAAATAGAGTAACCTTGCGCAACTAAATATACGACTTCCCATTCCCGTGAAGACAGCGTATCCGCACGCTTTCTGGCTGCGCTCAGGCTGGCGCGAAGGTGGCTGGAGACAAACGGCGTTGCCTCTTTAGCACGCAAAATATAGTCAATAGCCTTATTCAGTTCAGAAATATCGTCATTCATACTTACCGCCGCTTCAAACTCCATTTCAACAATACGGCGCATAAGCCAGGGGTTATTATCCGCAACCAATAACCCCCGGCGAACATGATGTTCAAGGCATAATTGTTTGAATTTTTTATTTGCTGCGTGATCCCATGCCTTATTGCCATAAAGGTAATGAAATTCAGTCAATAACACATCAACCAGCCCCTGGGATATCCTCTCAAACAACGTATCCAGTGACGGAACCAGCGACAGCGCGATCTGGCGCCCTTTTATCCCCTTTTCAATATACTGGCAAAGGATTTTCTGAAATATATTTTCTTCGTAAAAAACTATCACATTCTGAGGACGTTTTATATCTTCCATTACATAATCGCCGTTAAAAATTGCCTTTGACAAATGTTTATTAAAAATTAAAAGTTCTTATTCAGCACTTCATATATTACTTTTTCCACACCATCCGCTCTCTTCCGTAAGCAGGGCGCAAAAAGTAGTCTAAATCGGCAAGCGCCTCAAAGTATTTTAGAATTTTTACTATCTCAAAACCAGCACCCCTTTCCAGGTAAATCCAAAAAATCCAGTCAAACGTTACAATTAAGAATGTTCTTCCGAAAAATCTTATTATCAAAATATAATCACCGTGAGCTATAATTTATAATGCAGCCTAACAAAAGAGGCTATGCTATACGTTATACTCTGTAAGGCTAAAAAAACCTTATACGCCACATAATAACCGGGCGTGATTGATTAATAACGCCAGATAACGAAGTACTGTGTGGCTATCACCTGACTTTTTACAATTAACTATGCTAAGGAATGCGTTTATGTCGTGGAGCCCTCGCATCCCCTTCCCGCATAACAAAGTGTTTGCGGGAATGTGTTTAATGGCTTTGCCTGCTGCGCCAGCTATGGCCGCAGGTTTTCTTGCCGGAACAAATGAAACAATTTCAGTCTCTAAATCCTATGCGGCTACAGGCGTGGGCGATGTGCCCCTTACAGCCTCCGGCGCAGGAGCGACTATTGAAACTACAGGAAATTTCCTAAATTTCAACAGTACAATGAATTCAACTTCGGTTGCCAGCGCGAAAGATGGCGGCGCGCTTATTATTAATAGCAATACCACGCTAACAGGAAGCGGCAGCACAGCGGATACCGTCGCGCTGAATAACGGTAATTTAACCGCCGCTGAAGAGGTAACGATTACCTCTTCAGGCGCCGGCTCCCGGGGCATTAACGCCGCAAATGGATCGCAGGTATCGCTTGACAGCAGTGACGTCAACGCATCCGGCTCCTCTGACGGCGCGGTTTCACTAGGCAACGGCAGCATGCTCAATGCCAACAAATCAAAAATTAACTCTTCCGATAAAGCGACGGGGCTTTTGCTTAAAGCCGACAGCACAGACGCCAAAGCAAGCGCAGTGCTGACAAAAACAAAAGTTGGCGCGCAAAACAACCATGCTATTAGCATCGTAAACGGCGACCTCCAGCTTATTGCAGGCTCCAGCGCCAACAGCTCCGGCGAGAATAGCAACGCGATTAATGCTGGCGCTGGCGCAACGGTCACCGTTAGCGACTCCAATATTTCAACGCAGGGCAACGGCGGCGAAGCTATTTTACTCACCGATGCCAGCAGCACGCTTACTGCGCAGGGTACCACTATCGTTACCAGCGGCGATAACGCCAATGCAATCAGGGCAAATGCCGGGGAGGTTAAACTAACAGGCGGAACCGTACAGACCCAGGGCTCCCAGTCTTACGGGCTTTTCTCCCAGGGCGCTTCGATTACTGGCGACAGCGATTTAGCCATTACCACCGATGGCGAAAACGGCGTTGGCGCCTATGCCTCTCGCGGCGGTAACATCACGCTTACCGATACAATCGTGACGACCGGTTCAGCGACAACCGCTGGCGGCATCGGCCTGATGGCGGCAACTGACGGCGCCATTAACGCAACAACGGTTACCGTAACAACAAACGGTAACAGCGCCGCAGCGGTTAACGCCCAGCAGGGCACAATCACCATCGCTGACAGCACCATCAATACCGTGGGCACCAACAGCGAAGGCCTGCTTTCACAGGCGGGCAGTATTGATGCAACTAAAGTTAATGTCACTACAACAGGCAATAATTCGGCCGCCGCCTCTGCCGCTTTAGGCTCTGTCAAGCTGACCGGCGGCATGCTGAACACCACCGGCACAAGCAGCGCGGGCATTTTCGCCCCCATTAGCGGCACAGTTGACGCCAGCGACGTTACCGTCACCACCAAAGGCGACGGTTCTTCCGCGGTTTCTGCAACTGCAAGCCCTACTATCACCCTGAAAGACAGCGAACTCAGCACGGCGGGCGCAGGCAGCCACGGTATTTTCGCTTCCGCAGGCTCTCAGGTTGATGCTAACAACGTAAACGCCACCACCGAAGGGGAAGGCAGCCATGCGTTGCTGGTTAACCAGGGTACTATCAGCCTGAATACAGGTTCCCTGACAACAAAGGGCAACGCCGCTGCAATTTTCGTTACCGGAAAAGATTTCTCGCAGCCAAACGCCGCTCAGAATGTTGCCATTAACAGCAGAGCCATACCGCAGGCGAGCGAAGTTAATCTGACTTCCGTTACCGTTGATTCCGCACAGGCAGCCGTGCAGAGCAAAGGCGGCATGCTGAACCTGAATACCACTGGCACAACGCTTAACAGCGCAACCGGCCTGGTGCTTGACGCGCATACTGACGACGCCGATCCGAGCGTGCTCAGCACAATCAACATAAAGGCCGACAGCAGCATACTTAACGGTTCTCTGGTTTCTGATAATACGCAGAATGCCACCCACGTAGCGCTCAGCAACGCCAGTAGCCTGAAAGGCTACGCGAAAGACATCACCTCCGTTACGCTTGACGACTCCAGTCGCTGGGACATGACCGAAAGTTCTAATGTGCAGTCGCTTACCAATAACGGCATTATTACTTTCAGCGAGCCGACCAACGGCGCTTACAAAACGCTGACCGTGAATGGCGACTACACCGGTAACGGCGGTACGCTCATCATGAACACGCTGTTAGGCGATGACAGCTCCCCGACCGACCAGCTTATTGTCACCGGCGATGTTAAAGAGGGTGATACCAAAGTCACCATCAATAACATGGGGGGTAAAGGGGCTTATACGGTTGAAGGCATCAAAGTTGTCGACGTAGGCGGGACTTCTTACGGTACCTTTACCAGCACAGGCCGTATTGTCGCAGGCGCCTATGACTATAACCTTGAAAAGCAAAATCAGAGCTGGTATCTGACAAACAAAGCGCCGGTTATCCCTGAGCCGGTGGAGCCGGACAATCCGGATAACCCGGACAACCCGGACAACCCGGATAACCCGAACAATCCGGATAACCCGGATAACCCGGATAACCCGAACAAACCGGATAACCCGGACAATTCAGGCGACAACGGTTCCGTCAATCCGCCAGTTATCCCTGTTCCAGACCCGGATAAGGGTATTTCTCAGATACGACCGGAATCAGGTTCCTACCTCGCCAACCAGCAGGCAGCGAACACCATGTTTGAACACCGCATGCAGGACCGCCTCGGTGAAGTCAGCTACGCGCGTACTGCAGAAGGCGCCCACGCCGATGGCGTATGGATGCGTCATGTCGCAAGCCATAACCGCTTTACCGACAGCAGCGGGCAGTTGAAAACGCAAACCAACCGTTATGTGCTTCAGCTAGGCGCAGACCTGGTTGAAGGGAGTACAGACGGCAGCGATCGCTGGCTTGTGGGCGTGATGGGCGGCTACGGAAACGCGCAGAGCAATACCCGCTCTAACTTAACGGGATACCGCTCATACGGCAAAGTAGAAGGTTACAGCGCCGGTATATACGCCACATGGCTACAGTCCGCACAGAACATGAACGGCGCCTATGTGGACACCTGGGTGCTGTACAACTGGTTCAACAATACGGTTAACGGAGAACAGTTAGCAAGCGAGCATTATCACTCCAAAGGCATTACGGCCTCTGTAGAAGCTGGTTATACACTCCCTTTAACACAGGGTGTTAACACAAGCAGTTTCCTGCAGCCTAAAGCTCAGTTAACCTGGATGGACGTGACGGCCAATAAGCATCATGAGCACAACGGCACCTGGGTAACAGACAACAAGGAAGGGATGCTCGCCAGCCGCCTTGGCGTGCGCGCTTATCTGAAAGGTCATAGCAGCCTGGATAACAATACGGGTCGTGACTTCCAGCCGTTTGTGGAAGCGAACTGGATCCATAACTTCAACGACTATAGCGTGAAGATGGACGATATCACTAACCATATCGCCGGTAATGAGAACATTGGTGAACTGAAAGTGGGCGTCGAGGGCAAACTCGCCACTGACTTCACGATGTGGGGCAACGTTGCTCAACAGCTTGGCGATGCAGGCTACTCTGATACCACGGTAATAGTAGGCGCACGCCTCAACTTCTGATAGGGGAAGTTAAAAGCGTCGTCTTTAACCCGCGCCGAAGCGATACGTACTAATCGCTTCGGCGCTTTTTTATCGGCACTATACGCCTGAGCGCTTCTGTTCTTTACTTATTGATTCGGTTATTCTTCCTACTTTTATTCCGCAGGTATAACAACGCCCCTGACGTATAAAATAAACCAGGAATATTATCCATAGTCATGAAAATTTAAACGTATACTGAAATGGGGATAATTTATTTCCTGTAATTAGCAGACAATATAATTACAAGCATACAATGGGATTGTTCTTATTAGTTGAAATTATTTTTGTATTATTTAATAGCTACGCTTCAAACGGCAATATTAATCCAAAGCAGTCAGAAGGCATACAATTTTATTCCCCCAATAAAAACCCACAAAAAAACCCAAATAAAAATATAATATCAGTTTTTTATACTAAATAAGCGCACAAGTTGGCGTAATAAGGAAATTACGTTATGATCGTTAACATTATAATTTAGAGCCAACAACAATCTCTGGCCCATGTTAAAAGCATTCTGCATAGCTCTCCAAAATTTAGCTTTTACTCCATATCCATTTTAAAAGCTATATTTCACTTTGATGATGAAACACACACACAAAAGAACAGTAAAGAGTGAAACAAAGAGAGAACTGTAGGAAAAATCATTAGCGCTTATCCCGAAAAAAGGAGTTCGCGAATGGAGCTTAAAAACATCATCAACGTTGGCATTGTAGATTCCTGCAAATTTACCGCAATGGGACTGGAACGCCTGATAAATAGTACTTCAAGTAAGACAATAGCTATAAAAACCCACAATTTCACCCACCTGGACGAGATATACAAGTGCGATATGCTCTTCGATATGATCATTTACGATCCACTGAACACAAGGAATTTTCTGGTTAATGTTGATATGGATATTAATATACTCAGAAAACGCCAGACGTTTGCTAAAATATATATCTACTCTACCGGTGTAGGTTTCATCAAAATGACCCACGTCGATGGCATGTTTAATAAGCTTATCTCACTGCCTGATTTAAAAGCGTTGTGGCAGATGGCAATGAATAAACTACTGGCTGGTTCAGGAGGGCTTAATGACAACTTCGCGTTCACCTGTAACCACCGAGCTTCCTGCCTGACTAATGAAGAAGTGAGCGTACTACGGGGTTATGCATGCAATCTGAAAACCAAACAGATCGCCAGCGTATTAGGATGCAGCGTAAAGCTAATCTATCTCTATAAAAAAAATGCGATATCCAAACTTGAGGCCAGCCGCGGCCCCGGTTTCTATCAACGTATCCGCTGTATACTTAACTAATTTCTGCGCCAATAATCGCAAAACGGGTAATGGAAGACACATTTTCTCTTATGCTCGCGGCTACGTAAACGTACCTTAACGGCAAAGCGCTTGCCGGCTCTGGCTTAACTGGACATCTGACCCGCAGTTACCGATGCCGCCAGTACAGAAGACACCTGCTCAACTTTGTAGCGCAGGGGCAACATTCTGATGTTGGAAAGCAGGCTATCACAGCATCTCCCCGTTACATACAGGGTATGCCTGAAGATAACGGTTTGCTCAACTTCCAGAAGGTCGCTGAACTGGTATTTAAGCTTTAACAGATCGGGGCCGCGAATGGCAAAAGTCGCCAGCCCAAGGGAATGCACGACTTCCTGCGCTGAGCCAGATGTCAGCAGCCTGCCATTATTCATTCTGACAAGATGATGGCAACGTTCGGCCTCATCGCTATAGTGAGTACTAACCAGGATCGTCATTTTTCCCGCGGCCAGGCGCTCCAGCCTCTCCCAGAATTCCCGACGCGCGCCCGTTGCTATACCTGCGGTAGGTTCATCGAGCATCAAAATAGCAGGGGAATGCAAAAGACTGGCTGCCAGCGATACCCGCAACTTCAGCGCCTTCGTCAGGTGCAAAACACACTCATCGCTCAGGTGCGTTAAATCCAGGGTATCAGTTAAACAATCAATCCGGCGCTGCGCATAAGGCACATTGCGTGCTTTCGCTAAAAACAGCAGGTTCTCTTTAACAGTAAGGTTGTCTGACAAGGAGATATTTTGCGACATATCGCTTGATATCTGCCTAATCTGCTCAGCTTCACGAAAAACATCAAACGAATAACACCGGCCCGCGCCGCTATCAGGACGCTCCAGACCGCTTATTACGCGCATTAATGTTGTCTTTCCGCTACCGTCCGGTCCAACAAAACCGGTTATCTTCCCTACAGAAACATCAAGAGATATATCCTTAAGTACCTGCCGGTTTCCAAAAAATTTACTGACGCCGCGCAACGCAATACTGTATTCCATTACAGCGTAATCCTCTAGTACGACTCCCCTTCATCCGGGTACTTTACTTATCAGCCAACCCGGTGCTTTGTGGCATATTAACGAATGACAGCAGACGAGAGAATACTTTTTTGATAAAAGAGCCATGAATATCGTTGCTATGTTTATGGAGCGGGCTTACCCTGGCCAGCGCCACAGCATCGCTTGCCTTTTTCTCTACCACTAACTGCTGGCTGCTATGTAGCGTATACCCCACGCCACGCGAATTCAGCAATACGTGATGAGGTTTTTCCTGGTCGAAAAAAAATCGGCGTAGCGTAAATATGACCTGACGAATACTGTTCTCAGTAACAAACTTATTTTTCCAGACCTCAGCCATAATTTCATCTTTCGATACAATGCGGCCCTGATGGTTTAAAAGCAACATCAGCATCTTTGACTCTGTGGCGCTAAGCTTTACCTCTGAGACAAACTTGCCAGCTTCGCTGACGCCATCAAATGTATAGGTTACAAGCGTCGTGAAACCATTTTCATGTGTGATAACAAACATGTGTTGACTATTAACTATTTGAAACACCTGCTTTTCCATAGATAAACTCCTTTTTACCAATTAAATTTCTTTTCTGGTAAACGCGCTTTGCAATATTTGCATTTTCAAAGACATATCTGTTAGCATAATCTTAATCTGCCAGTCGGCTTATCACAACGAACATTTTTGCGTTGATTACCCGTGTGAATAGCTCGGAAAGACTTAAAAATAACAAAGCAGCTTGCACTAAGATTTCACCTAACATCATGTTTTATCAATTCTTTCATTTAAGTAAATTACTAAATCCTGCACGATTTATCCCTGGCTGAAGCAATAATAATTTTTCTGGATTACTTGCTATAGCAAGCCGTAAGGCGTATCGCATACCGATCCCGGCTCAACGTTAAGCAATTATCTTAATAACTGACGCACAGGCCGTTACGGAGAGCAGTATGTCAAATTAGTCATCAGCAGTAAACGCTATGAAGAGCAAAAATTCAGAATATTATGCTAATCATAAAACATATAACAGGCAATAAATACAGAAATAACGGGGGACTAATCTTTTTCTTTTAGTATTACTAACAAAATAAGCAGTTATTAGATAACCCCTTAGATTTATGACATAAAAAAACGGGTTTTTAATATAAAAAACTCATGAAAAAAGTAAAAACTTCATTGAAAAATGGACGCCTGCTACCTTATAATTTGAAATTAAGCGAATTCAAGGCACCAGGACATGGGCAGTAGAGACTGACAGCCCATTCAAATTATTATCATGGAAAGATTATATGCAAACATTGCCCATTGCTATTATGCACCCTTACCCGTTGGTACTCGGTGCGCTTTCAACATTATTTAATGCTTCAGGTAAATTTCACGTTGCTCATATATGTCTGGATTATGAGCAATTGATTAGCGCAATTGGAATCAGCCAGGTCAATTTTGCGTTAATTGATATAGACTCACATATCCTTGATGAAAATGTGCAAAACATGATTCGGCGGCTGTTATTTATCAGACCCGGCATTAAAGTTGTGCTTTATTCCGATAAAATCCACAGCGACGCTATTGCCACCCTTAAGCGCACAGGCGTAGCAGCCCTAATCAGTAAAAAAGACATGCCTGAAGAAATGATCAGCGCCTGTGAGCAAATTTTACACGCTGATGAGTTCTATCTCTCCGGAAACATCAGAGAAATCGACTCACGTTCGCATGAAGTTTCGTTTGGCCTGTCCAGCAAAGAACTGGAAGTGCTCAAGTTTATTGTTTCGGGCTATACGCTGGTCGAGATCGCCGAGCTGAAAAATCGTTCCTTAAGCACTATTTCTACACATAAATACAATGCGATGCGCAAACTGGGCATTAACTCCAATACAGAATTGCTTAAGTTTGCCTATGAGCATAATTTTTTTCAGGGTGCATTAACTGAGTAACAAAAGTCATTTTTTCACTATCCGACGTTTTATCTTTTGACTTCACACGCACGGCGTTAATGCTGACACAGGCATAACCCCTTACCCGTTAACAGAACCAGAGTAGCACCCCTAGCGTCTCTCTGGTTTGGATTTGACCCTATATATCCAGACACCTTTTCTCTC
>NZ_JAEPBH010000140.1 GCF_016632365.1 Tenebrionibacter intestinalis
CCGTGTGCCAGTCGCCCTTTTTAAAGAAAGAGCGCCGGACAAAAAACTACCCTTTGGAAATATGCTTGGATCTACTATACTAATTACTTTCTATTTACCTTCTATCCATACTTCATTGATCCATCTAGCAAGGTTAGGCCAACTTTCATCACTGTAGCCATCAGTTGTCCAAAATCTAATTATGCCTTTAGGATCAATGCAGTAGTAACTAGCATTATCTTCACATATCGGTAGCCAGTCTTTTGGTAGCCCTTGCTCTCTTGCCTCAATCAAGGCCGTACTTAATTCACCATAATACTTTTTATCCCTAGTCAAGGATAATAAATCTATGCTTCCATAAAATACATTGCCTACTGTTTTTATCACTTTTTTATAGTCTGATAAAAAAATAAAGCCCGTACTCTTTTCATATTCGGATATGAGTGCATCATCAGGTAATGGTAGATTATTTCTTTCCCCTTCAGAAAGGGTGATTAATCGGCTGATAGCAGCATCCAGTTCATTGTTCATATAATAAACCTATTAAAAGTCATTAGCTCTTTGCTTCCAGTAGTCAGAACGCCATTTATTGAATTCTGAACGATTAATACCAGATGGTATACTGTTATCATTTATATGAATAACCGTATGATTATCCTTATGAAAAGTTTGAGTAACCTCAGCTATAGGTCCATCCTGATTTTGTAACATATGATGCAGGTTAACTGGTTTTCCATCCTTGCCCACCGGAGCACGGCCAACCTGCATTAGTTCTATATTTGTTTTACCTGATTTAGGATCAACATAACCAGGATCAAACAGATCATTACGCTGATAAACCTTATTACCATTGAAGTTAACCGGTTCGTCGCTCCAGTACTTGCGATCCTGGCCGAAGTAATTAACTGATGTAACGTCATCACTGGCCTTACCAATCAGCCTCGACGCCTCGGCCAGCTCCCCTTTCTTCAGCGCCGTTTCCGCCGCCTTAATCACC
>NZ_JAEPBH010000141.1 GCF_016632365.1 Tenebrionibacter intestinalis
CCGCCGATTTATATCTACCTGAGCAAGCCGCCGGTGGAGCTCCTGGAAGTGGAGCTGTACAGCGACTTTAAACGGCGCTCGCGACAGGGTAAATATGAGGCGGACCATATGCCGTCAAGGGCTGCCGTTGAAGCATATTTAAAAAGACTTGATCCCCTGCTTAAAGAAAAGGAATTAGAAGCAATGACAAATGATGTTGCTGCCATTGTTATTCCCAAAGATGTGCATCAGAAGCTAAGTGAAACCTATGGTGGACGCAATACACCCGTACAAATAGACCAGGACTCACGCAACCTTCGGGCGGCAGTGGATCATAATCTGGATGCCATCAAACCTGCGCTAAAAGAACATGGTGCTACGGAAGCTAAAATAGAAGCGGCAAGGGCGAAAATCCACAGCTTGAATAGTGAGATGGGGTTATATAAATGACCGTAAATATTGAGAGCCTAATACGTAACCTGGGCAATAGTTACAAAGACCTAATTGATTCAGGAATCATTACATACAAGAGCGAGCCAAAAGGCGCGGCAGGTTCTCCCACGATCAGCCTTGATATGGCTAAAGAGGGGGTTTTTCTGGCATTCAGGCGCGAAGGCCGAATTCTGAAAGAAATTACACTGAGTATACAAAACGATAGTGTGAAAAATTGGGTATTCCCAAACGAACTACCGACGCCATTACAGAAAAGCATGTCTCGTCGGTGGGTGCACGATGTTTTTGGTGAACCAGAAGGTAGCGCCCCTCCAAGAGTAGTAATGAAGCGGGCATTCGGCTGGGTGGAAAAGTTTACTGTTGAAGATTTTCACGTCCCGATCACTATGCAAATTGATTATGATCTCAATGAAACAGTCAAAGAAGTCGCTTTTATTTTAACATCAGAAATGCGTTGGTAATTGTTATTACGCCACCAGCCCGGCTGGTGGGTTTAGCGGTATCACGGCCACCACTACCCCGGCCCCGGAAGAGAAGAGC
>NZ_JAEPBH010000142.1 GCF_016632365.1 Tenebrionibacter intestinalis
GGCCCGAACACGCAGTTACCGGATAACAGCCTGTTTAAAACCCACCCTGCCCCGCAGGCGGCGTATCTGGTGGAGACCGACCCGCGCTTTACCCAAAACAAACAGTGGCTCGGCAGCGACTACATGCAGAACGCGTTTGCCATAAACCATGACAACATGCACAAGCGCCTGGGCGACGGCTATTATGAGCAGCGGCTGGTGCGTGAGCAGATTATCGCCCTGACCGGCGGGCGCTACCTGGGCGACCACCGCAGCGACGAGGCGCAGTTTAAGGCGCTGATGGACGAGGGTATCCGCTTTGGTAAACAGTACAACCTGATACCCGGCGTGGCGCTGACCCCGGAACAGATGGCCCTGCTCACCGGCGACATGGTGTGGCTGGTCAACACGCCGGTTCAGCTTGCCGACGGCACCTGGCAGACCGTGATGGCGCCGCAGGTCTACGCCCGCGTGCAGCCGGGCGATACCGACGGCAGCGGCGCCCTGCTGGGAGGGCGCAACGTGGTGATGAACCTTAACCGCGACCTGGTAAACAGCGGGGCCGTCAGCGGGCGTGAGGCCGTTGCGCTCAGTGCGGACAACATCGCCAACCGGGCAGGCACGATACAGGGCGCGGACGTCAGCCTTCAGGCGCGCGCCGATATCAGCAATATCGGCGGTATCATCAGCGGGAGCAACCGGGTTCTGGCAAACGCCGGACGTGACATTCATGTTGTCACCCCCACCCGCAGCGCGCAGCGTACGGCCGGCAATAACCACTTTGAGCGGACCACCGCTGAACGCACGGGCGGGATTTACGTGCAGGGCGATAACGGTAAACTCATCCTCTCCGCCGGGCGGGACATCAGCCTTGCCGGGGCGCAGGTGGTTAACCGCGCCGACAACGGCCAGACCGTGCTGAACGCCGGGCGCGACCTGAATCTGACC
>NZ_JAEPBH010000143.1 GCF_016632365.1 Tenebrionibacter intestinalis
TGTTCGATCGCAACTCAGCGCCATCCCCCGCCCGTCAACATCAGGACGATAGCCCATCACTCCCCCTTAACAGCGGCCAGAAAATCCGCCGGCATCGTCACCCCTTCACGCTCAGTGAAGGTCAACGCTCTGGAGGGGGTACTGATGATTTCATCCCCGTTAACAAGCTGACTACCCACAACCGCAATCCCTTTCCCCTCGATGGCGCAGGAGCTGCCCGCGCCGTTCGCAATTTTCGCCATCGTNAGAGTAATCCTAAGGGGGCCGGGGGTGTACCCCGCTATTTATACGCTCAGGAGCCCTTAAAGCCGGGCAGACTGTTGGCTCTGCGCCATTCCTTGACCTTTTGTGTTATAACTTCTGGTGTACATTCAGCATCTGATTCTGCGTAATAAATCAGATCTGTACCGTCAGGATGCCCTGTGATCACTTCGAAATGGTCCAACAATGAATCCAAACGTTCTTCATTGCCTGATGCATTTTCTCTGAATATTTCTTTCATAAAATCAATAAATTCAGTTTCAGTATATGATTCAAGTCTATTTTTCAATCTATCCATTTTTGTGAATCTCCACATGTCGCTTGGGGGTAACGATGCCCATATTGTCCACATCGTATACTGCTCCGCCTTTTGATATAGGCGTTATATGGTGAATTTCAAACGAGCGGCGCTTCCCCATGGAATCTATCTTTCTCGCTTTGGGAGCCAGTTTTCCCGACATTCTCTCCTTATTCACATTAATGAACTGGTTTGATAGCTCAGGATCCATCGCAACTTCTTGCCAGAATGCCTCCCTGAACCGATCAAAGTTGGTAAAAGTTCTCCCGCGCAGTTTGTCCGCTATCTGGCTCGGTACCGGTGAGCCATTCCCCTGGTCTGCATCTTTAAGCCATATTCCGCTAACTTTTTGCCCTTTACCTGTGA
>NZ_JAEPBH010000144.1 GCF_016632365.1 Tenebrionibacter intestinalis
AGTCTGCGGGACTCCGGACGATCCGGCCAGATCCCGCAGGCGGATGAGGGTTTGCGGATACGTGAGCCGCTCTGTTTTCTGCACCCAGTCGAGCACGGAACCCGCAGCGCCGCAGCCGAAGCAGTGGAACAGATTTTTGGCGGGCGTGATAACACAGGACGGCGTTTTATCAGGATGGAACGGGCAGCACAGCACCACATCCTTGCCCCGTTTTGCCAGCCGGTGGCCCTGCGACTGTGCCACCGCAACCAGTGACACATCACGCTTAAGCTGCTCAAGCTCTGCCGGGGTCATCCTTGCCATAACGCTGTTTCCTGTTAAATAGTCATCAATAGACACTTGTGTAGNTTTCCTGTTAAATAGTCGTCAATAGACACTTGTGTAGATAACAATATCTATATAACATGGGATTTGCAACAGGTAACTAAAAAGGAGGCCATACAATGAACCCTATAACTTCATTGTGTGCAGGTATGGATATGACAGCATTTGCAGAGCGCCTTCGCCTGTTGCGCGAAGCCCGTAACCTGAGCCAGGTACGACTTTCAGAACTGCTTGGTGTTGACCCGCGAGCGTACAACCGCTGGGAGAAAGGGGCTTCCGCGCCTCATCTGGATACGGTGATTAAGATTGCCGACGTGTTGCAGGTGACACTGGACGAACTGGTTGGCCGCAAGGCGATGACGGAAGACGTTAAGATCCGCAACCACACACTCCATTCCCTGTGGCAGAAGGCAGATCAGTTGCCGGATTCCGATCAACAGGCGTTAATCATCGTGCTGGACAGTTTTGTTAAGAAGTCGATGGTAGAGCAGGCTTTAGGGATAAACAACAGACGTTAACACTGAACGCGGCAGGAGTGAGTTCGCACCTCATCCCTGCCGCTGACCACAACCAACTAACAGGAGTAGTTGATATGG
>NZ_JAEPBH010000145.1 GCF_016632365.1 Tenebrionibacter intestinalis
TAATCAGCACCAGGCGGACTGACTTATTGTCGTCTCATATACCACAGCTAAGGTGGTCATTTTTTAGGTGGCCGATAAATACTAATTTCCGCTTATCGCTCTTAGCGGTCCATAGGCAAAAGGCTGGCTATGTCCGTGTTGTATAAAACATGAAGGGGGTCATTATGGTGGTCAATAAAATAAAAATTAATTTAAATGGCATTAAAATCAATAAAATATAATCAATTGCGAGTCCGTCCTTCGCACCATCGGAACATCAATAGACGTCAACGGACGTCTTTTTTTGTGCCTGAAATCCAGTATCCGTAAGGCCTTACCCCGCTTTTCAGTCAACCGACGTCAATCTGAGTTACCCCACATCAACATGCTTGTGAGTATAGAACCGAGTATATATGCTGGTTCGATAATGCTTATATACTCACGGCAGCATATGGAAGGAATACCATCATGGCCCTGACTGATACCAAAGTGCGTTCGGCAAAACCTGAAGTGAAGGAATACTCACTAGTAGACGGTGATGGCATGTTTTTGCTTGTTCACCCCAATGGCTCAAAGTATTGGCGTTTCCGCTTTCGCTTTGGCGGTAAGCAGCACCTGATGGCATTTGGGGTTTATCCTGAAACATCGTTAGCGGATGCGAGACATAAGCGGGAAGAGGCCAGAAAGCTGGTAGCTGCTGGTATCGATCCTCGTGAGCATAAACGTGCTGTGAAAGAAGAGCAGGCGAAAGAGATTATTACTTTCGAGAAGGTTGCCAGAGAGTGGCTTGCGACTAACCAAAAATGGTCGGAAGATCATGAACTTACCAAGTAATAGTGGACACGCGACTAAGTGAGTAACCTCTCAACCAGAGGTGACTCACATGACAAAACCAGCGTC
>NZ_JAEPBH010000146.1 GCF_016632365.1 Tenebrionibacter intestinalis
CATATCCTGCGCGGCTTTTACGCCATACAGCGCCTTCAGGGCAACGTCACCATCACCAATGATCGAGGCGAGCAACAGGCCGCAGCAACAAAACGGTAGCTTACTGATCTATAAAATAAAATCCCGCCAGTTAATGAAGTTAAGGGCGGGATTTGTTATTTAAGGCTGGTAGTCTTCATATTCCCAGGCGAAGACGCGGGAAAGTTTTTGCGCTATCTCCATCCAGTCTTCACCTTCGCACTGGTCGATATAATCTGTGATGGTTTTGGTAATTTCATCCAGATCATATTTACGCACCAGAAGTGTGTGCCGCATCAGCTCCGGCACCCATCGGTTTTTGCAGAGCCATTCCGGAGTACAGACATTGAGGTGAAAATAATTTATACCGTCTTCATTTTCCGGCCCTATTGATAACGTGAGCAAAAGGATAAAACTATTGTCCTCTTCAGGAACGAATAAATTAAGATCACAATCATCACAGCCTAAAGTTCTTAATGTAGCTTTCACGTT
Source organism: Tenebrionibacter intestinalis (assembly GCF_016632365.1). Lineage (GTDB taxonomy): Bacteria > Pseudomonadota > Gammaproteobacteria > Enterobacterales > Enterobacteriaceae > Tenebrionibacter > Tenebrionibacter intestinalis. The sequence continues at coordinate 511 of NZ_JAEPBH010000146.1, forward strand.
TTTATTTCCCCGCAATAATATTAAGATGCCCGTCACCAACTTTTGTTTTCTGGCCTGTTACCGGATTTATTTGAAAAGTCTCAAAATTAGCCTGTACGCCTGTTGGATTTACTGATGCTGGGGCATTCGGTTTTCCTTTAGGGAAACGATATACACGAGTACCATCAGCACTCATTAGTCCGGTTCCATCTTTTGTTGGTCTGGCACCATCACCAACCCAGATTTGGCCCAAGCGGTCGGCCTCCGCTTTAGTCCCAGAGCCAACACCATAATTCAGCTTTCCGTTATCTCCTTTAACTACTGCGGCCAGAATCGGATCCTGCTTCGCAATATTACTCAGATTCTGCTGAACCAAATCGTCTTTC
>NZ_JAEPBH010000147.1 GCF_016632365.1 Tenebrionibacter intestinalis
GGGCCGCAGGTCTCCGGGACCAGCGATGAAAGCTGGGATTTCACCCTGCTGACCAGCGCCCCGGCGCAGCCGTCCATTGAGAACGTGGAAGATAATTACACCCAGGGAACGGATGCGGATACCGGGCTGCTGCAAAAAGGGCAGGCCACCAATGACGCCACGCTGACGCTCAACGGCACGGCCGGGGCGGGGATGACGGTACAAATCTGGGCAACCGACAAAGACGGGCAGCGCGTGAAGGTGGGCGAAGGCACGGCGGATGAAAATGGCCGCTGGAGCATCACCACGGATGCGCTGGGCGAGGACGGCGCCTACGACCTGACGGCCACGGCGGTGAACGCCGCAGGCGTATCTTCAGCAGAAACCGGGGCCTTCCCGATAGTGCTGGATACCGTGGCGCCGGCGCAGGCGGTGGCGACGCTCAATGACGACCAGGGCGACAAAACGGGCGTGATTAACGCCGGCGACGTAACGGACGACCGCACGCCGACCCTGACCGGCACCGGCGAAGCGGGGGCCACGGTGGCGGTTTACCTGGACGGCAGCACGACGGCGGCCGGCAGCGTGGTGGTGGATGCGCAGGGCAACTGGACGCTGCCGCTGGCGTCGCTGGAAGACGGCGAGCACAGCTATCAGATTAAAATTACGGACAGCGCCGGTAACGAAACCCTCAGCCCGAAGGTGGACTTTACCGTGGATGCGAGCAGCGTTGCGCTGACGATCGATCACGCCAACGACAATGTGGGCAAGCTTACCGGGGCTGTGCTGACAGGCGGGCTGACGGACGACAGTACGCCGGAGCTGCAGGGCACCGCAGCGGCCGGGGCGGTTGTGACCATTAAGGACGCGA
>NZ_JAEPBH010000148.1 GCF_016632365.1 Tenebrionibacter intestinalis
GAGCAACGGTGAGGCACTGACCAGCCGAACCCAGCGAACGGCGGTGCAGCCGTTGCAGGTGTGGTTCCGCTGGATGGTGCAGCAGCACCTGTTGCTGGCTAATCCCGCCGCAGACCTGGAGCTACCGAGGCAGGAGAAGCGCCTGCCGCGCACGATACTCACCGTGGAGCAGGTGGAGGACGTGCTGAACCAGTGCGACCTGACCACGGCGCAGGGCATCCGTGACCGGGCGTTGCTGGAACTGCTGTGGTCAACGGGTATCCGGCGTGGTGAGGTGGCAGTACTGGACATACACAGCGCGGACTTCGGGCGGCAGATACTGACCATCGTCCAGGGTAAATGGAAGCAGGATCGTGTTATCCCGGTCGGTGAACGGGCGCTGTGGTGGCTGGAGCGATATATGCTGGATGTTCGTCCGCAGATACTGGTCAACCCGGACTGTAAGGCGTTGTTCGTGGCAATGGACGGTCTGGCGGGCCTGACCGTGGCAGGTATCACGCGGGCGGTGGTGCAGTACCTGAGAGCATGCGGCATCGACAAAGGAAGCTGCCACCTGTTCCGTCACGCTATGGCCACGCAGATGCTGGAGAACGGCGCAGACCTGCGCTGGATACAGGCGATGCTGGGGCATCGCAGCGTGGAAAGTACGCAAATCTACACGCATGTGAGCATCCGGGCGTTGCAGGCGGTGCATGCCAGTACTCATCCGGCAGAGCAGCGGGCGGCAGCGGAGCCGGACGGGACAGATGCGCCAGCAGCCAGCCCGCAGGGTTAGCGGGTGGCGTCTGTCAGCCCGCAAGGAAGGTGGTTCGGCAGAGCGCGCCTTCCCTGGCGCGA
>NZ_JAEPBH010000149.1 GCF_016632365.1 Tenebrionibacter intestinalis
GGGGCATCGCAGCGTGGAAAGCACGCAAATCTACACGCAGGTAAGTATCCGGGCGTTACAGGCGGTACACGCCAGTACCCATCCGGCAGAGCAGCGGGACAGGCCAGGTGTTGCTGATGAAGAATAGCGCAGTATACTAACAGTTATTAACTGATAGTAATCACGGGATGGAAACTACTATGCCAACCAGCGTCGCCCTGAGTCCTTACTTCGAAGCGTTCATCCGCGAGCAGATAGAAAGCGGTCGTTACAACAATACCAGCGAGGTTATCCGTGCTGGTCTCCGCGCCCTGGAAGAGCGGGAGCAGCAGATAAAACTGGATGCACTGCGTGATGCGGTCAGTGCAGGTATCAGCAGCGGAGAAAGCCGCAGCGCTGAAGAGGTGTTCGGACGTCTGTCGCGCAAATATCGCCACATGGCAGAAGGTCACTCAGACAAATGAAGCTGGGTATATCGCCACTGGCAGAAGTTGACCTGGAAAGCATCGGTGACTGGATAGCACAGGATAATCCGGTGCGGGCAGTGAGCTTCACGGAAGAGCTGTACCAACAGTGCCTGCTGATAGCAGAATCGCCGGTCATCTATCGGGAAAGGCCGGAGCTGGGGCAGAGCGTCAGAAGCTGCGCTTACGGGCGCTATCTTATCCTGTTCAGGTTGCTGGATACGGAAGTGCGTATAGAGCGCGTAGTGCATGGTTCAAGAGATATTACTCGTCTGTTCGGAAATCAGGACGAAACCACAGAGCCGCCTGTCAGCCCGCAGGGTTAGCGGGTGGCGTCTGTCAGCCCGTCGGAAGGAGGTTCGGCAGAGCGCGCCTTCCCTGGCGCGAT
>NZ_JAEPBH010000015.1 GCF_016632365.1 Tenebrionibacter intestinalis
TGGTTTATTAGCGCTGAGTTTGTGGGGATCCCTCAGCGCCTAAGCGGGCTTTTTGCATTTCTGCGGGAGGGAATCAGTTAACGCGCATAAATCTGCCATTAGGCTGGCGGGCAAAGAGAACGGGATTATTGCCGCCTTCAATGGTCAGGCCTGTGATTACGCCGCTGGCATTCTGGCGAATACGCACGATCTGGCCGCTTTGCAGATTACTTAAGGGCTTATCGCTACCTTCAACCTGCGTCATAGCGTAAACGTCAGCGGTAGGCAGATGATTTTCACGGAACATCTGTAACAGCGTTTTACCCCGCCCAATACGATAGGCCCGCCAGCGCTGTTCAATGTCATTTCCCTGAAAGGGAACGGGAGCCAGCTCCGTCGGCGCAATTTCTGCAGGCGGTGTGGGCAAGAAACGGTTAAGCATATCGCGCATCATACTTGCCTTACGTTCTTCCGGCGAAGGCATCAGCACGCCGATAACCACCAGCAGTACGCCGAGTATAATGCCGCGGCGATGCATGGGCGGCAGCGGATCCATAAGCCTTATGTGTTCTGGCGCTTGCCAGGCGCGCGCCAGAAAAGTTTTCACTATGAATCGCGTTGGCATACGCTCCCCATACTCCTTGTAAAAATTGCATGAACGCCGCGATTCCGGGCGGCGAAACGACAAATTTTCTCTTTTCAGCGCATTCTACGTCAGTAATGGCCTGTAAACAGCGTGACGATCTGAGCGTTGCCAGACTCCAGGAACTGCGGATTGCTATTGTTTCTAATTCGCACGCGTTTGTCACCTCCCATGAGTATTTTACCCGACGGTGCAGGGCTGCTATGCTGCCGCTACTTTTAACCCAATGAAAGGAAAAGCCATGACAACCCCTTCTTTTGACAGCGTTGAAGCGCAAGCAAGCTACGGTATCGGTTTACAGGTAGGCCAGCAGTTGCGCGAGTCTGGTTTACAGGGGCTGCTGCCGGAAGCGCTGGTTGCTGGCCTGCGCGATGCGCTGGAAGGGAATGCGCCAGCGGTTCCGGTAGACGTTGTACATCGTGCGTTACGCGAAATTCATGAACGCGCTGATGCTGTGCGCCAGGAGCGGCAGAAAGAAATGGCGGCGCAGGGCCAGGCGTTCCTGGCTGAAAACCAGAAGAAAGACGGCGTTAACACCACCGAATCCGGTTTACAGTTCCGCGTGCTGACGCAGGGCGATGGCCCGATTCCGTCACGCCAGGACCGCGTGCGCGTGCATTACACCGGGAAACTCATTGACGGCACCGTGTTCGACAGCTCGGTTACGCGTGGTGAACCGGCGGAATTCCCGGTTACCGGCGTGATTGCAGGTTGGATTGAAGCGCTGACGCTAATGCCGGTAGGCTCTAAATGGGAGCTGGCTATCCCTTATAACCTGGCTTACGGCGAACGCGGCGCCGGCGCGGCTATCCCACCGTTTAGCACGCTGGTCTTTGACGTGGAGCTGCTGGAAATACTGTAACGTTTCCCGGCTGGCATAAAAAGAGCAGGCGAAAAGCCTGCTCTGAGACGGCTGACAAACCCCGTCCTGTCGCAGACAGGACGGATGAAACACAATAAAAAAAGGAAAATCAAAGCATTGATTTTCGCCTGCTTAACACAAAGAAGGAAAAACCCCGTTTTTTCCTTCTTTGACAACAATCAGAGCAGGCGAAAAGCCTGCTCTGAGACGGCTGACAAACCCCGTCCTGTCGCAGACAGGACGGATGAAAAACAATAAAAAAATAAGGAAAATCAACCCATTGATTTTCGCCTGCTCTTTTTTANAACAATAAAAAAATAAGGAAAATCAACCCATTGATTTTCGCCTGCTCTTTTTTACTATAGGCGTGTGTTGCTCTGCAATCTGGTGAAAACGGCTGGCTGTAACCCGTTTATATACCCGCGATAGCCATAACGCTAAACCTCGCGCGGGTTTTTACATGGCCCGTTTAACGTTCTGTTTCAGGGCCGCCTGGAAATAAATAATTTTAACTTGCAAAGCGAGGCAGGAAAGGTATTTTTGTGAGTCGTTTCGCGTAATGAGAATGAAACAATACCATTTCTGAACATTCTATTAACATCTTCTTCAGGATGAGATAAGACATTCTCATCCGTTCGGGCATTTATTCGCCAGGCCCGGAATAATAATGTCAGAATAAAGGCCGCAGAGCCTCACAACACACAACGCAGGTATAAAAAAATATGGTAGACCAGATTAAAGCCGCTGATGAGGCGCAGGAGCCGGAAGAACGCACGCTACGGCGTAATCTCACCAATCGTCATATTCAGCTTATTGCTATTGGCGGCGCGATAGGCACCGGCCTTTTTATGGGTTCAGGGAAAACAATCAGCCTTGCGGGGCCGTCGATCATTTTCGTCTATATGATTATCGGCTTTATGCTGTTTTTTGTTATGCGTGCTATGGGCGAGCTGCTGCTTTCCAACCTCGAATATAAATCCTTCAGCGATTTTGCAGCCGATCTTCTGGGGCCGTGGGCAGGCTATTTTACGGGCTGGACTTACTGGTTCTGCTGGGTCGTGACGGGTATGGCCGATGTGGTGGCGATTGCCGCCTATGCCCAGTTCTGGTTTCCGGGGCTTTCCGACTGGGTGGTGGCGCTGGCGGTTGTGGTGTTATTGCTGACGCTAAACCTGGCCACAGTAAAGCTGTTTGGTGAAATGGAATTCTGGTTTGCGATGATCAAAATCGTCGCTATTGTCGCGCTAATTGTTGTTGGCCTGGTGATGGTGCTGATGCACTTTACGTCACCGGGCGGCGTGCAGGCGTCGTTTACGCATCTGTGGAACGATGGCGGCTGGTTTCCGAAAGGCATCAGCGGTTTCTTTGCGGGCTTTCAGATTGCGGTGTTTGCGTTTGTCGGTATTGAACTGGTGGGCACTACCGCTGCCGAAACGAAAGATCCTGAAAAATCTCTGCCGCGCGCTATCAACTCCATCCCGATTCGTATCATTATGTTTTATGTTTTCGCGCTGATCGTCATTATGTCGGTAACGCCCTGGGGTTCTGTGGTGGCGAGCAAAAGCCCGTTCGTTGAGCTGTTCGTACTGGCAGGGCTGCCTGCCGCAGCCAGCATTATTAATTTTGTGGTGTTGACCTCCGCGGCCTCTTCCGCCAACAGCGGCGTCTTTTCTACCAGCCGTATGCTCTATGGTCTGGCGCAGGATGGCGCCGCGCCGCGGAGCTTTGGCAGGCTGTCGCGCCGCGCTGTTCCCGCCACTGGCCTGTCCTTCTCCTGTTTGTGCCTGCTGGGCGGCGTGGTGTTGGTTTACCTTATTCCCGACGTTATTACCGTTTTTACTATGGTTACCACCGTGTCGGCGATTCTGTTTATGTTTGTCTGGACGATTATCCTGTGTTCATGGCTGGTGTATCGCCGCCAGCGCCCTGAATTACATGAAAAGTCTATTTATAAAATGCCGCTTGGCCGCCTGATGTGCTGGGTGTGTATGGCGTTCTTTGTCTTTGTGCTGGCGCTATTGACGCTGGAAGACGATACGCGTCAGGCGCTGTTGGTGACGCCGCTGTGGTTTATCGTACTGGGGGCGTGCTGGTTAGTTATCGGTAAGAAACGCCTCGCGGGCGCGCGGCATTAAAAAAGGCCCGTTAAAACGGGCCAAAAAGAGTAACATTCAGGCGCCTTCAGGGCGCCTTTTCATTTATTTTCCAGCGAGGGCGCGCGGAAACAGAACGTTATTTTCAAGATTGATGTGATCCATCAGATCATCGATCGTTTCGTTGATGCCGTTATACAGTGTGCGCCAGGTGGTGCAGGCTTCTGCCGGCGGCGTGACGTTATGGGTAATATGCTTAATGACGTCCAGCAGTTCGCCGGCCTCGTCGTGTTCTCTTTCCATGACGCTAATCGGCCCCATAGCCTGTGTGCCCATCCCCTGTTTGATCATGGGAAACAGGATTTGTTCTTCTTTCATCATGTGGCTGGAAAGTTCTTCGTGCAGCATGGTTAGCTGTTTAGCCAGGCCGCGTGGAACGCTGGGTTTATCGGCGTGAACGCGCTCAACCTTGGTTGCCTGAAGGATCAATTCCGGCAATTGTTCGCGGTGCCTGTCGTGGTAGCGTACGATGATGTGATCGATAATGTCGGCCAGCGGCGCGTTGCGCCAGTCTTTTTCCTGAGGCTGCTCGGCCAGCAGAGCCAGTTCGGCTTCAATCGCGTCCAGATCCAGCTCACGACGGGTAGCGGCACGCTCAAGCGTTTGTTTGCCGCCGCAGCAGAAATCCAGATCGTATTTACGAAACAGCGCAGAAGCGCGCGGAATAGTTAATGCCAGTTCGCCCAAAGCCTGGTCACGCAATGCCATAGCCTGAATCCTCATCAGTCAATTTATAAATTGCATTTTAAATGCATCTTAATGCGCGGGCTATACCTCTTTTAAGGTAGAGGGGCTTTTTGCGCCCGTTCTTTTTGGCCTGGCGTACACCGCCATCGTTACGCCGGCGATCAGCGCCGCAATACCCAGCAGCGTGGCCAGCGGCGGCCAGCTCTGGCGAAGAAGAAAGGTATAAAGCAGCCCTGCCAGGTTCTCAAAAACAATCAGCGGGCCAAGGATAACCGTTGGAAGACGCTGGCTGGCTTCGTTCCAGCACAGCGCGCCAAGCCAGGAGCACAATACGGCGATGGCGATCATCAGCAGAATAAATACACCGGGGCGTGGGCCGAACGGCAGGGAGAATGCGGGGGCATGGCGCGACAGCCAGATGCAGGTGCTGGCATAGCCGAGCAGTGAAAAGGGAAGTATCACCAGCCCCTGCGCCGTTGCCCACATCAACGGATTTTTTTGCGGGTTATGGCGCAACCAACGCGCATTCTGTAACGCGTAAAAGGCCCAGCAAACCATAAGCCGCCACCGCCAGCGCCAGTCCGCTGAGATACCGCCACCCGCCTTGCACGGGCCGATCGCCGCATAGTTCAGAGTAATTAACCAGCGCCAGCCCGATAGCGACGACGCACAGCGAAAACAGCAGCCGCCGCCACGTCAGCGCGCCATCATGCTGGCTATAGAGCAGGTTTGCACACACAGGCAGCACCACTGGCAGCGTACCGACAATCATCGTGGCGACTGGCGCTCCGGTGCGCTGGATAGCAGCGGCAAGGCACAGGTAGTAGATGAGGTTGCCCACGGCAGAAAGCTTTAGCGCCGTCAACCAGTCGGCCCGTTTCAGTGAACGTAACCGGGCGCGGTTTAGCCACGCCAGCGGTATCGCGATCAAACCCAGCGCCACATAGCGCCCGCTGGCCTGAAGCGCTGCGGGGTATTCAGCGATAATTTCAGGGCTGACAAAAATCAGCCCCCACATCAGCCCCGCCAGCAGGGCAAACGACACTCCGCGTACCATAGCGGCTCCTGTGAGCAAATATGCGTCTTTTTATGGTACAGGCGAGGTAATGCCTTGTCGCAGCCGGTTTGGCTTACATTTCATAAATGTTGCGATTATGTGAGGCAGCCCCCCGACGGCGCAGGGGGCGCAGCGCTGTCAGGGGTTACGTAAATCCAGTTGATAAATGGCAAAACCAGCGTTATCCGTATCGATCCGCTTTACCGGATATTGCGCGTGGGCGTGAATAAAATCAGCGGCTTTTGCCGAAGGCGAGGTTTCAAAGCGGATATCCAGCGCTGCCTTGCTGGTAACCGGAGCCAGCCGCCAGTTGCGATCGGCCGCCGGATGGATTTCGCCGTTCCTGCGCGACTGTTCGGTAATCCAGGCCGCGACAATCGCGCGGTTTTCGTCTGGTGCGGCAATCACGACGCTCTGCTCGCCAGTACCTGCGAACTTACCGCCGTAGGCGCGGTAATTATTGGTAGCAACAAGGAATAATGCCTGCGGATCGACAGGCTTTTCGTTCCAGCTTAATGCCTGAATGCGCTTTGCCTGCGGGTTAATTAGCTGGCATTCGCTGTCGTAGCGCGCCGGTTGCGTAACGTCTATCTGGTATTTTACGCCGTCAATGGTGTCGAAATTATAAGTGCGAAAGCCGTCCCAGTTTAGTAGCGGCTGCGGCTTTTCGCTGTTCGAGTCTATCTGGTTGAACATCCCGGCGGCGCATTCCAGCCACTCCTGCAATTGCTGTCCGTTGATTTTTACCACTGCCAGCGTGTTGGGATAGATATAAAGATCGGCGGCATTGCGGAAGGTCAGCGGCCCCTTCGCCACCTCGATATAGCCAGTGGGATCGTTTTTTCGCCCGCCAGCGCGAAAAGGCGCGGCGGCAGCCAGCACCGGCAGCCCCTGCAGGTCCGGGTCGCCCTGAATATGGCGCTCAACCCAGGCGCGCTGAGCGTTGTTGACCACCTGAATTGTTGGATCGTCCTGCACCAGCGCCAGGTAGCTGTACATATCATCTGCGGATTTACCAATAGGCTTAGCAACAAACTTCCGCGTCGCTTCGTGATCGCGCGCCAGGATTTTTACCAGGTTGCTATCTTCTGCCGCCAGGGCGCGTTTGTGGGCTTTATCGAAAACAGGCCGCGCCTCGGCCTGCGCGCTCACTGTTTTCCAACTGCCCTGGTCGTTATTCAACACCAGATCGACCACGCCAAGATGGTCGCCCCACATGCCGGGCATGACTGCCGGCACGCCGTTGATGGTGCCTTTTTTAATATCGACGCCGGGAATGTTGGCGAAATCGCTGCCGGGGAAGATGGCGTGAGCGTGACCAAAAAGGATGGCATCGACGCCGGGTACCTGGCTTAAATAGTAAACTGAGTTTTCCGCCATAGCGCGGTATGGCTCGCTGGAAAGCCCCGAATGTGCAACAACCACAATAAGATCTGCGCCTTCGTTCAGCATTTTGGGCACGTAGCGGCGAACGGTATCGGTGATGTCGCTAACTGTAACTTTACCGTTGAGATGCGCCTTATCCCACACGGTTATCTGTGGCGGAACCAGACCAATATAGCCGATGCGCAGAGTATGGGATTTTCCTTCACGGTCCTTCACCTCGGTTTCTTTAATCAGATAAGGCGTGAACATGGGGTTGCCGGTGGCGCTGTCGATAATATTGGCGTTGATATACGCAAAGCGCGCGCCCGCCAGCGCTTTATGCAGATAGGTCAGTCCGTAGTTAAATTCGTGGTTGCCGAGGTTGCCGACCGTATAGTTTAGCGAGTTCATCGCCTTATAGACGGGATGAATGCCGCCATTGTTAAGACCGCCGTTTGCGGCGTAATCACCCAGTGGGCTGCCCTGAATCACATCGCCGTTGTCTACCAGCACGCTATTGACGGCCTGCGCGCGCGCCGCTTTGATTAAGCTGGCTGTGCGCACCAGACCAAACCGCTCGCTGGGGACATCTTTGTAGTAGTCAAAATCCATCATATTGCTGTGCAAGTCTGTGGTTTCCAGAATGCGCAGGTCTACCGTAGCAGCGTGTGTGGCGGCGATAGCCAGCACGGCCAGAAGCGTTGCACTAAACTTAATCATTGTTATCGTCCTTTTAAGATCTGCTCCACAAAAAACGTTGTAGCTCCGTGCCCGTTGCAGGCAGAACAGAGAATACTGCCAGATTTTGAAAGACGTAAACCGGAATCGCTTCACAGATAGCGCAGCCCGGCGTAATGAGTTATAAAACCCGATTAATAAAACAACGGGTTAACCCTTTTCGCGGTACGTCATTGCGGTGAACGTTAAGAGGTGAACGATGCTAGAAAATATTTGCAAACTTGCAAGGGATGCGGGCGATGCCATCATGCAGGTTTATAACGGTGAAAAACCGTTACAGACTGCCAGCAAAGCCGATGACTCACCGGTCACTGCGGCGGATATCGCCGCCCATACCGTTATTATTAATGGATTGCGCGCGTTAACGCCGGATGTTCCCGTGTTGTCTGAAGAAGATCCGCCCGGCTGGGACGCGCGCCGCGGCTGGCAACGCTACTGGTTAGTCGACCCGCTGGACGGTACGAAAGAATTCCTTAAGCGCAACGGCGAATTCACGGTTAATATTGCGTTTATTGATAACGGCAAGCCGGTGCTCGGCGTGGTGTATGCGCCCGCGTTGGCGGTCATGTATAGTGCGCAGCAGGGTAAAGCATGGAAAGAAGAGAGCGGCGTGCGCAACCCGATACAGGTGCGCGACGCAAGACCGCCGCAGGTGGTGATAAGCCGTTCTCACAGCGATAACGCCGAGCTGGCCGAGTACCTACAGCAACTGGGTGAACATCAGACCACGGCCATCGGCTCGTCGCTAAAGTTTTGCCTTGTGGCTGAGGGAAAAGCGCAGCTTTATCCTCGCTTTGGCGAAACCACCCACATCTGGGATACCGCTGCGGGGCATGCTATCGCTATTGCGGCCGGGGCGCATGTTAATGACTGGACGGGCCGCCCTCTGGATTATACTCCGCGTGAATCTTTCCTTAACCCAGGCTTTCGGGTCTCTATTTTTTAAGGAGTGAATGCAGCAGGTTAATAACCTGCTGCGTCTGCTGTTGAGTCAGTGCGCCATCTTTAGCGAAGCGTACCCGGCCATCTTTATCCAGCACTACGATAGCGGAGCTTTTAGCCTCCAGCTGCCATGCCTTACGCGCTGCGCCTTTGCTGTCTACGATAAACTGCGACCACGGATACTGGCGTTTGTTGCGCTCGATGTTGGTACGTACAAACATGCCGGTACCCGCAATAGCGTCGTCGGTATTAATTACCGTAGTGGTTTGATAGCGATCGCGAGGAAGCTTCGCGGATTTTATCGCCTCGATTAGCGCAGCGTTCATCTCTTTGGCCGATGAACGCCCGGCGATGTGTTGTAGTACGCGCACTTTGCCTGGCAGTTGTGCGCTGTTCCAGTTTTTATCACTGAAAGCGCCGTTATTGAGCACCCGTTCCCCCCGATCGGCAATGCCAACCGGGGGAACGCGCTGGTTAAGCTTGAAGTTGTGCGCGGCTGCGGTAAAAGGCAGTAATATGGCGATAGCGAATGCGATGCGCAGGCTCATGGTTGCTCCTGATTGTTGTTTTTTTGTTGTAAAAAATTCAAATATGGATGCGATAAGCAAAGCTTATGCTCACCTCGCCGGGCTTTCACGCAATGTTAGTGCCAGTCTGCGAAACAGCGCACAAAAGCTGTAGATTTTGGGGGTTTATACTTGGTTGTCTCTATTTGCGAAAAGATTACTCTGTAAAATTGTAATAATAACGTAAATAAAATTGTATGGGCTGGGTACATCTTCCACTTATGCGCTATAGTTCCTGAGCATCATCCTTTTGCGCTTCATCAGTCAGGGCTAATTGTGGCACCGCAGGGGCGTAGATACTAGCAGGAGTACTGAACGATGAAAATTTTCCAGCGTTACAACCCGCTTCAGATAGCCAAATACGTGAAAATTCTGTTCCGTGGGCGGTTGTATATTAAAGACGTTGGCGCTTTTGAGTTTGATAAGGGCAAAATTCTTTTGCCAAAGGTGAAAGACAAGCAGCATTTATCTGTTATGTCTGAGGTTAACCGCCAGGTAATGCGTATGCAAACTGAGATGGCGTAACTTAAGGGCAGGAAAGTAACGGCCCCTGTGGGGTTAATGCCGGTCAGTTAAGCATGTTTATGAATAACCGTTCATAACAATGCAAAAAACATGACATATTGAGGCCCATGACCGGGCCTCTTTTCTTTTATTTGGCCAGCATCTGGGTTCGTTTTTAACGTATACCGGCTTACAGCGCAGGAGCCAACGCCCGCTGAACGAGACAGGCCGTCGGGCCTCGCAGGCTCATGGGCGGGCGATGAGCGCAGCGCGAAGCAAGAATGACTTTGCCGTGCGCCGCTGATGCTGTCCCCTTTGGTATCGGGCTTTTAATGAACGAAGCCCCCGCTTAACCCTGTGCGGCCCGCATTATCCCGCTGCGGGGGGCGTGTATGAAATTTATACGGCGCTCTGTTCGTCCGGCGCTTTTGGCAGCAGCGGCGCGGCAGGCTTGCTGTCGATGCGCGTGACCAGCAACTGATCGATGCGGTGGTTATCAATATCCACCACCTCAAACTTATAGCCGGAATATTTTACGGAATCCGTACGTTTTGGAATTTTGCGCAGCATATACATCATGAAGCCGCCGATGGTTTCATAGTTGTCGGAGTGCGGGAACTCGTCAATGTCCAGTACGCGCATCACGTCGTCAATCGGCGTACCGCCTTCCACCAGCCATGAATTTTCGTCGCGGGCGACAATCTGCTCTTCCATGCCCTGACCGACCAGATCGCCCATAAGCGTGGTCATTACATCATTCAGGGTAATAATGCCGACAACGAGCGCATATTCGTTCATGATAACGGCAAAGTCCTCCCCGGCGCTTTTAAAGCTTTCCAGCGCTTCGGATAGCGTCAAGGTATCCGGCACGATTAACGCATTGCGAATTTGCACGCCGCTGCTTAACGCCAGGCTCTGATTACCCAGCACGCGCTTAAGCAGCTCTTTGGAGTCTACATAGCCGATAATGTGGTCGATATCCTCATTACACACCAGAAATTTGGAATGTGGATGATGGGCGATTTTGTTTTTCAGGCTCTGCTCGTCTTCGTGCAGGTTGAACCAGATAATATTTTCGCGCGAGGTCATTGACGACGGCACGGTACGCGATTCCAGTTCAAACACATTTTCAATCAGCTCGTGTTCCTGCTTACGCAATACGCCTGCCAGCGCGCCGGCCTCCACTACGGCATAGATGTCGTCTGAGGTGATATCGTCTTTTCGTACCATTGGCAGCTTGAATATGCGGAAAATGATGTTGGCCAGGCCGTTGAAAAACCACACCAACGGGCGAAAAACAACGAGACAGAAGCGCATCGGGTTGATTATCCGTAACGCAATGGTTTCCGGGGCTATCATACCGATGCGTTTCGGGGTCAGATCGGCAAACAGAATAAACAGGCCGGTGACCAGCGTAAACGACAGGATAAAACTGATTTGCTCTGCCAGTTCAGGGGATGTAAAGCGGATAAAAAGATCCCGGAAGGCGGGAGAAAAAGCAGCATCGCCAACGATACCGCCAAGAATGGCTACAGCGTTGAGGCCGATTTGCACCACGGTGAAGAACATACCCGGGCTTTCCTGCATCTTCAGCACCCGCTGAGCGTTGATGTTACCGTCATCGGCCATCAGCTTAAGTTTGATTTTACGTGACGCGGCCAGCGATATCTCAGACACCGAAAAGAACGCGCTGATGGCAATCAGGCAAAGTATTATCAAAATACTGTTTAACATATCTTATCCAGCCCTACAGACCGGATCCTCGGAAGGGAAGTTGATAAATCGATGTGATTGTTACCCGTACGCGCGGCCTGTCGTCAGGGAAATGCCTGAACGACTGCGATTAAAACGAAACGGATAACACACTAAAAGACCGACCCGCAGAGGCAGGGCCAGTCATGTTTCGCGGCTAGTATAACGTAAGCCGCGTCGCGCCTGCCAGAGGGCAAATTCTGAACGCGCAACAGCCCGCTGCCCGGCGAATTATTTCTCTGGCGGCAGGCAGACGCCAGTACCGCCAATGCCGCAATAACCGTATGGATTTTTGTGCAGATATTGCTGGTGATCGTCTTCGGCATAGTAAAACGGCGTGGCGTCGCTAATTTCAGTGGTGATAGCGCGGCCGTCGCCCGAAGCCGCCATTGCCGCCTGATAACGCGCCAGGCTTGCGCGTGCGGCGGCGTTCTGTTCAGGCGTTAGCGGATAAATAGCTGAACGATACTGTGTGCCGCGATCGTTGCCTTGCTTCATTCCCTGAGCCGGATCGTGATTTTCCCAGAAAACTTGCAGCAGTCGCTCATAGCTGAGGGTGTTTGGATCGAAGACGATGCGCACCGCTTCGGCGTGACCGGTTTCTCCACTGCATACCTCACGGTAGGTGGGGTTGGGCGTATAGCCGCCGGTGTAACCTGCCGCCGTGCTGTAGACGCCGGGCAACTGCCAGAAAAGACGCTCAACGCCCCAGAAACAGCCCATAGCGAACAGCGCTATCTCCATACCCGGCGGAACATTCGTCATTGAATGCCCGTTTACGGCATGCAGGCTGGAGACCGGCATGGGCGTGTTACGGCCCGGCAAGGCGTCAGCCGGTGAAATAAGGTGGGATTTATCGAATATCTTCACGTGTTTTCCCCTAAAAGCTGTTTAAAAATCCGCTACAGGCGTCACACAGTTGTAACCTGGCGATGATTTGCGGACAATAAAGGCGTCTTAATATTTAAAAAAAATTATTGGGAACCTGGCAAATTTTCCACTCCCTTCTTATTCAGGGGGTTTTTACCGTGGAGCGGCGACAGGGTTTTGCGGCGCTGAAAACAAGGGTTATCAGGAGCGAACGTGCCACGTATTCGTATTTTATGGCTGGCCGGGTTATGGCTGGTGAGCGGTTTAGCGAGTGCTGCGACCATAAGGCTGCAGGTGGAAGGGCTAAGCGGCAGGCTTGAAAAAAATGTGCGCGCCCAGCTTTCTACCATCGAAACCGATGAGGTCACGGCGGACAGGCGTTTTCAGGCGCGCGTTGATGACGCCATTCGTGAAGGGTTAAAGGCGCTGGGTTATTACGAGCCGCAGATTGATTTTACGTTACTGCCAGCGCCCGCAGGCGGCGGCCGTCCGGTGCTTAAGGCAAACGTCCAGGCTGGGGAGCCGGTACGCATTGGCGGTACTGATGTGATACTACGCGGCGGCGCGCGCACTGACGAGGATTACCTGGCGCTGCTGGGCGAACGCCCAAAAATTGGCACTGTACTCAATCACAGCGACTACGATAGCTTTAAAAAAAGCCTTACCGGCGTCGCGTTGCGTAAGGGCTATTTTGACAGCGAATTTAAAAAGAGCCAGCTTGGCGTATCCGTTGAGCGCCGCCAGGCATTCTGGGATATTGACTATGACAGCGGCGAGCGATACCGCTTCGGCCCTGTGACTTTTGACGGCTCCCAGATTCGGGAAGAATACTTGTATAGTCTGGTGCCGTTTGAGCAGGGCGATTATTACAGCTCAGCGGATCTGGCTGAGTTAAACCGCCGCCTGGCCGCCACGGGGTGGTTTAACTCCGTCGTTGTGGCGCCGGAGTTTGAAAAAGCCCGCCAGACAAAAAGGCTGCCGCTGCACGGCGTGGTTACTCCGCGCACCCGCAATACGATTGAAACGGGCGTCGGCTACTCGACCGACGTTGGGCCGCGCGTGAAGGCAACCTGGAAACGCCCGTGGGTGAATACCCGCGGGCACGGCTTTACCACCAGCGCCAGCATCTCCGCGCCGGAGCAGCAGCTTGATTTCAGCTATAAAATTCCCTTGCTTAAAAACCCGCTGGAACAGTATTACACGATACAGGGCGGTTTTAAGCGTACCGACCTGAATGATACGCAAGCCGATTCCACCACGCTTGCGCTGTCGCGCAACTGGGATATGTCCAGCGGCTGGCAGCGGGCGCTCAATCTGCGCTGGAGTCTCGACCACTTTACCCAGGGGAACGTGACTGACAGCACAATGCTGCTCTACCCCGGCGCCAGCCTGAGCCGCACGCGTTCGCGCGGCGGTCTGATGCCGAGCTGGGGTGACTCCCAGCGTTATTCTGTTGATTACTCAAGCACGCTTTGGGGTTCTGATATCGACTTTATTGTTTTGCAGGCGCAAAACGTCTGGATTCGTTCACTCTATGATAAGCATCGCTTCGTATTTCGCGGCAATCTGGGCTGGATTGAAACGAATGATTTCAGGCGCGTGCCGCCCGACCTGCGTTTCTTCGCCGGCGGCGATCGCAGTATTCGCGGCTATGACTACAAATCCATTTCTCCACGAGACGCGGATGGCTATCTGAGCGGCGCCTCTAAACTTATCACCGGTTCGGCAGAGTATCAGTACAACGTGACCGGCAAATGGTGGGGCGCGGTATTTATTGATTCAGGTGAAGCGGTTAACGATATCAAGCAAAGCAATTTTAAAACTGGCGCGGGCGTCGGCGTGCGCTGGCAATCGCCGGTTGGGCCAGTGAAGCTTGACTTTGCCGTGCCGGTTGCCGATGACAAGGAGCACGGTTTGCAGTTCTACATCGGTCTGGGGCCTGAATTATGAAACGCTGGAAGAAAATTAGCCTCGCCGTGCTGGTGGTATTGCTGCTTGTTATCGGCGCAGTGGGGTTGCTGGTGGGCACGACGACGGGCCTGCATACGATCTTTAAAGCCGCTAACCGCTGGGTGCCGGGGTTACACATAAGCCAGGTGACCGGCGGCTGGCGTGATCTGACGTTAAAAAACGTGACCTACGAACAGCCGGGCGTGAACGTGCAGGCCGGTGAGCTGCATCTGGCAGTGAAACTCAGTTGCCTGCGCGACAGTCGCCTGTGCGTAAACGATATCTCTCTTAGCGATATCAACGTGGCGATTGATACCAAAAAAATGCCGCCGTCTGATCCTGCCCCGGAAGAAGACAGCGGCCCGCTTAACCTGAGCGCGCCATATCCCATCACGCTCAGCCGCGTGGCGCTGAGCAATGTGAATATAAAAATCGACGACACTACCGTATCGGTGATGTCTTTTACCTCGGGGCTGAACTGGGAGGCGCGCGACATGACGCTTATGCCCAGCAGCCTGCAAGGATTATTGATTGCGCTGCCTGAAGCGGCGCAAGTGGCGCAGGAGCAGGTCGTTGAGCCGAAGATAGAAAAGCCCAAAGCCAGCGAGCCTCCCTTAGGGGAAACGTTACGCGAGATGTTCTCAAAGCCGCTGTTGCCGGAGATGACCGATGTTGACCTGCCGGTTAACCTCAATATTCAGGCGTTTCGCGGCGAGCGTTTACGCCTGACCGGCGATGTCGATCTGATGGTCAACAGTTTGCTGCTTAAAGTAAGCAGCAGCAACGGCCGGATGAGCCTTGATACGCTGGATATTGATACGGATAAAGGCACCGTTAACGCCAGCGGCAGCGCGCAATTGCGCGGTAGCTGGCCGGTGGCGATGACCCTGAACAGCAGCCTGAACGTTGATCCTGTTAAGGGTGAGAAAATCAAACTAAAAATCGGCGGCGCGCTGCGTGAGCAACTGGAACTGGGCGTGAGCCTTTCCGGGCCGATTGGCGTGGATGCGCGCGCGCAAACCCGGCTGGCGGAAGCCGGATTGCCGCTCAATCTTGAGGTGAACAGCAAGCAGCTTTACTGGCCGCTGGACGGGAAAAAAGCCTATCAGGCCGACGACCTGAAGTTCAAACTGACCGGCAAAATGACCGACTATACGTTATCGATGCGCACTGCGGTGAAAGGCGAGCAGATACCGCCTGCCGTCATTACGCTGGATGCGAAGGGGAATGAGCGGCAGGTTAATCTTGATAAGCTGCGCGTGGCGGCGTTACAGGGCAATATCGACCTTAAGGCGGTGCTGGACTGGCAGCAGGCGATTAGCTGGCGCAGTGAACTGTCGCTTGAGGGCATCAATACCGCAAAGCAGATGCCGGACTGGCCTGCAAAACTCGATGGCCTGATTAAAACGCGCGGCAGTCTGTACGGCGGTAGCTGGCAGATGGACGTCCCTGAGCTGAACATTACCGGCAACGTGAAGCAAAACCGCGTTGACGTTAACGGCAAGCTGAAGGGGAACAGCTATATGCAGTGGAACATTCCGGGGCTGCACGCAGCGTTGGGGCGTAACACGGTTGATATTAAAGGCGATTTGAGCGATAAGGCGCTGGCGCTGGATGCCAGTATTGATGCGCCGAATCTGGATAACGCGCTGCCGGGCCTCGGCGGTACGGCTAAGGGCCATATAAAAGTACTTGGTACGCTCAAGGCGCCGCAGATTCAGGCTGATATTACGGCCAACAGCCTGCGCTGGCAGGCATTGTCCATTGCCCGCGTAATACTTAAAGGCGATGTCAAATCCGGCGAACAGATAGCCGGCACGCTCGGCCTGCGGGTGGATAGTATCCGCCAGCCGGACGTGGATATTCGCCAGGTCACACTGGATGCCAAAGGCAGCGAACAGCAACACCAGATGCAACTGCGCGTTCAGGGCGAGCCGGTGTCCGGCCATTTACAGCTAAGCGGCGCGTTTGACCGTAAAGCGCAGCGCTGGCGCGGCCAGTTAAGCGATACGCGTTTTGATACGCCCGTTGGCCCGTGGACGCTGACGCGCGCGATTGCGCTCGATTATCGCGGACAGGAGCAAAAGATTAGCGTAGGGCCGCACTGCTGGAATAATCCTGACGCTGAGCTTTGCGTGCCGCAAACCATTGATGCCGGGGCGAGCGGACGTGCGCAGATCAACCTTAACCGCTTCTCTCTGGCGATGCTTAAGCCGTTTTTGCCGAAAGAAACGCAGGCCAGCGGCGTGTTCAGCGGTAAGGCCGACGTGAGTTGGGACAATAACGGCGGCCTGCCGCAGGGGAAAGTTACGCTACAGGGACGCGGTGTTAAAATCACACAACTGGTGAACCAGAACCCGCTGCCGGTGGCGTTTGATACGCTGAACCTTGATGCTGAGCTGCGCAACAACCGCGCCCTGCTTGGCTGGATGATTCGGTTGCACAATAACGGCCAGTTCGATGGCCAGGTACAGGTTAACGATCCGCAGGGGCAGCGCGGCCTGGCGGGCGATATTCATATACGCAACTTCTCACTGGCGATGATTAACGCTATTTTCTCACGCGGCGAGAAGGCCGCTGGCGCGCTTAATGCCAGCCTGCGGCTGGGCGGCAATGCCCAGCGCCCGCAGCTCTACGGCGATCTGAAACTGAACGGGCTGGATATTGATGCGAATTTTATGCCGTTTGACATGCAACCCAGCGAGCTGGCGCTGCTCTTCAACGGCATGACATCACAGCTTCAGGGCGTGGTTCGCACTCAGCGCGGGCAGATTAACCTCAGTGGCGACGCCGACTGGAGTCAGCTTGAGAACTGGCGCGCGCGCATTGCCGCGAAAGGGAACCGGGTGCGTATTACCGTGCCGCCTATGGTACGGCTTGACGTATCGCCGGATGTGGTATTTGAAGCTACGCCTGCGCTGTTTACGCTCAATGGCAATGTGGATGTGCCCTGGGCGCGTATCGTAGTGCACGACCTGCCGGAAAGCGCGGTTGGGGTTTCCAGCGATGAGGTGTTGCTTGATAAGAATCTGCAGCCGAAAGAGGCCAAAACGGCGGCGATCCCGATCAACAGTAATCTGACCGTCCATGTAGGTAAAAATGTGCATATGAGCGCTTTTGGCCTGAAGGCGCGGCTGGAAGGCGATCTGAAAGTGGCGCAGGATAAACAGGGGCTGGGGCTTAACGGGCAGATTAATATTCCGCAGGGGCGCTTCCACGCTTATGGTCAGGACCTGCTGGTTAATAAAGGCGAGTTGCTGTTCTCCGGCCCGCCGGATCAGCCGTTGCTTAACATTGAAGCTATCCGTAATCCGGAAGCTACCGAAGACAACGTGACTGCCGGGGTTCGCGTTACCGGGCAGGCGGATGAACCTAAAGTGGAGATCTTCTCCGATCCGTCAATGCCCCAGCAGGAAGCGCTTTCTTATTTGTTACGCGGACATGGCCTGGACAGTACGGGCAGCGACAGTCAGGAAATGACCTCGATGCTTATTGGTTTGGGGGTTGCGCAAAGTGGGCAGGTTGTGGGTAAAATCGGGGAGACCTTCGGCGTCAGTAATCTGGCGCTGGACACTACGGGGGTGGGGGATTCATCCCAGGTAGTCGTCAGCGGTTACGTGCTGCCAGGTCTGCAGGTGAAATACGGAATGGGTATCTTTGATTCGCTGGCAACCTTGACGTTACGCTATCGCCTCATGCCTAAACTGTACCTGGAAGCGGTGTCTGGCGTAGATCAGGCACTCGATCTGCTCTATCAGTTTGAGTTTTAGCAATGCGAATATTTGTCTATGGCAGTTTACGGCGCAAACAGGGCAACAGCCACTGGATGACCAATGCTCTGTTGCTCGGTGAACATTGTGAACAGGGTTATCGGCTCTACAGCCTCGGCCATTATCCGGGCGCGGTGCCGGGCGAAGGGGCTGTGAACGGTGAAGTTTACCGCATTGACGCCAGCACCCTGGCTGAGCTGGACGCGCTGCGTACGAAAGGCGGAGAATATCAGCGTAAGCTGATTCGCACGCCTTACGGCAGCGCGTGGATGTACGTCTACCAGCGCCCGGTTGATGGATTAACGCCAATCGACAGCGGCGACTGGCTGGACAGGGAGGAGAGCTGACTGCGCGTGGGTTAACGCCTGTGCAAGTTCGCTATGCTTCGGTGTGGCGAAACGGTCGGCAAACGCCGGGCTGAAAGATTTTGGCCCAAAACGCCAGAAATTAACTATATAAATCAAAAGATTAATTTTAGGTGGGTAGTTGCAAAGAGGGCAAAACGATGTTTTGCCCTCTTTGTTAATAAAGAGATCGCGCTTCGGCGCGGTTTTTTATGGAAATAAGTAAACGCACACCGGAAACACAGGCGCAAAAAAATGCCGACCAGCGTTTAGCCGCTCGGCATGATTTGACCGCAGGCATGCCTGCATGTGAAAACGTTACTTTTTCGCTGCGCGTTCGAAAGAAGAGATAATTTCGGCTTTTGCGGCTTCGGCGTTGCCCCAGCCGTCAACTTTCACCCATTTGCCTTTTTCCAGATCTTTGTAGTGCTCAAAGAAATGGGTTATCTGAGCTTTCAGCAGCTCTGGCAGGTCGTCCACATCCTTAATGTGATCGTACTCTTTGCTTAGCTTTGTGTGTGGCACGGCAACAAGCTTTGCGTCTTCGCCGGCTTCGTCGGTCATTTTCAGCACGCCGATTGGGCGGCAGCGAATAACCGCGCCTGGCTGCAGCGGATACGGCGTTGGCACCAGTACGTCAACCGGGTCGCCGTCCAGAGACAAGGTATGGTTGATATAGCCGTAGTTGCACGGATAGAACATCGCAGTAGACATGAAACGGTCAACAAACAGCGCGCCGCTTTCTTTATCAACTTCGTATTTGATTGGGTCGGCATTTGCCGGGATTTCGATAATAACGTAGATATCTTCCGGCAGATCTTTTCCCGCAGGAACGTTCAGTAAGCTCATGTTTGATTCCTTAAACTGTGTGGCAACCAGTGCCGCACATTATAGCCAGGACACAACGTAAAAGTCTTCGCCTGATTTCGCCGCAGCCGGGGAGCGAGACGGGCGGCAAAGTCCGGTCATTTCTGATGCGGCTTCAGGTTCGATACGTGCGAAAGCAACGAAACGCCTGCGCAAAAGGAAACGGTATAGCGTAAGGGGGAGCCTTTAAGCCTGGGCAGACGGACTATTCGATGGCCTGAAATATCAAAAAGATGCACAGCAGGCTTATCAGAACCAGAATCAGCCAGGACATTTGGTAAAAAACGTGCTGGTTTGACATGACGGCTACCTTGCGCAATTCAGGTGATGAGTAATGGCGAAAGATGCGGTGGAAAGTCACAAGATAGGTAACGCAATAGAGCGGCCAGATACACAGTGTCCAGAGCGCCAGCGTTTTGCCGCCAGCCAGCCACAAACACAGCGGAATGGCGAAGAATACCGGCGTCGCTATTTTCTCTAATTTTTTTAGTCTGTTCGTGACAATAGCGTCCTGATTGTAATGCGGAGTTGTCATTGTCTTCATTGCTATTGCTCTCGGAACGATGAGACGGGAAAGGAGTCATTTTGACGGCGATAGAAAACGCCAGCAGTTCTCAAAGGCATAGGATATTGGCCTGTCGACAGGTGTGCTTAGGTAGCGTAATGATATTTTTCATTAATTAAAACATTATTCCTGGAGTATAGGTCAATGTTTCAGAATCTGGAAAACTATTTTTTATAACCCATTTTTTATAACCCAGCCTGTTCCGGCTGGTATTCGTGCCGGATGCTAACATATTCTTTAAATGAGTGTGAATCAGTTAAAGTAAAAAAAGCTTTTTTTGATGCCAAATCTTTTTTACGTTTTCATGTTATCGGCCTACTGTCTGGCTGCAAATTACCCGTTTAAAGATAGCAGACGTTACGCAATCGTGCGCGCGGCAGGGTGATTTTTTCTGTATCAGCAGGCTATTTTTAATTATTTCTGTAAAAAGTTGAAAAGGAACCATTACAGAATTTTTCTTCATTGATTAGCATGGTAAAACTATTTTCTTATGAGCGTCGGTGTGAAAAATATTTCATTTCTGGCCCTCAGGCTTTTCCTTGCCTGCAATTTTTGGTGGGTAATTATGACGATAGCCAATATTAATATCCGCTTATTTATTTCAGCTATGCTTATTTATTTCACCCGATTTATCAGGGGATTGCTTTTCGCTTATTTGGCGGAAAAATGCATTCAGGTAGCGCGCATTTACAGTCGTTACAGTCTGTTGCTTATTCAAGCCTTGCGGGCAGTGAGGGGAGAGTAGGCGCCCCGGCTGGGGCGCAGGGGGGATTAATTATCCGGGTTTTCGCGAATGAAACGCTCAACATCGTCCACCATATGGTCAGATCCGACGAAAAATGAGCGACGCTGGTGCAGGCTGTCCGGCACAATATCCAGAATGCGTTGCCTGCCGTCGCTTGCCTTTCCGCCCGCCTGCTCGGCAAGAAACGCCATCGGGTTACATTCGTAAAGCAGGCGCAGCTTGCCTTCAGGGTGGCTGGCGGTGCTTGGGTAAAGATAAATCCCGCCTTTAAGCAGGTTGCGATGAAAATCTGCAACCAGTGAACCAATATAGCGCGACGTATAAGGGCGCTGCGTGGCCTGATCCTCTTCCTGGCAGAATTTGATGTATTTTTTCACGCCCTGCGGAAAGCGAATATAGTTGCCTTCATTAATGGAATACATACGGCCCCGCGCCGGAAAACGCATGCGTTCCTGGCTTAGGCAAAATACGCCAAGCGTGGGGTCATAGGTGAAGGCATGTACGCCGCAGCCGGTGGTATACACCAACATAGTGGAGGAGCCGTATACAACATAGCCTGCAGCCACCTGCCTGTTGCCCGGCTGCAGAAAATCTTCCATCGTTACTGGCATGCCGACCGGCGTGACGCGACGATAGATAGAGAAAATGGTCCCGACAGAGACGTTAACATCAATGTTTGAGGAACCGTCCAGCGGATCCATCAGCACGACATATTTCGCGTGCTCACAGCCCTCAAACACCACGATTTCATCTTCTTCTTCAGAAGCGATACCGGCCACGATATCGCGTGCTTTAAGCGCCGCTTTAAGTTTTTCATTAGCGAACAGATCGAGCTTTTGCTGCTCTTCGCCCTGCACATTTTCTGCTCCGCTTGCGCCGAGAATATCCACCAGACCCGCTTTGTTGATATCGCGATGGATAATTTTCGCGCCGAGCTTTATCGCCGAAAGCAGCGCCGTCAGCTCGCCTGTGGCATGAGAGAATTCGTGCTGTTTCTCGACAATAAATTCACCTAACGTCTTCATAAATCAATCCCTGCATTCGCTTGTTGGAATAACAGGAAACGAGCTTAACAAAAAATCAACGACAGGCGCACAGGTGAATCGCGCCAGCTAGCTATAGAAAAACCTGAAAGGGCGTAGTTCCCCCCTTCACATAGGGGTAGAATGTGCGCCGAACTTACCAGGGGTAGTAACTATGCGTATTCATATTCTGGGGATCTGCGGCACCTTTATGGGGGGCCTGGCTATACTGGCACGCGCGCTCGGGCATGACGTCACCGGTTCGGACGATAATGTTTATCCGCCGATGAGCACATTGCTGGAACAGCAGGGGATCGAACTTATTCAGGGCTATGACGCCGCTCAGCTTGAGCCGCGTCCTGACCTTGTTATCATCGGTAACGCTATGACGCGTGGTAACCCGTGTGTGGAAGCGGTGCTGGAACAGAGCATTCCTTATATGTCCGGCCCGCAGTGGCTGCACGATTTTGTATTGCGCGACCGCTGGGTTATCGCCATTGCCGGCACGCATGGCAAAACGACGACGGCAGGCATGGCGGCCTGGATTCTGGAACAGTGCGGCTATCAGCCGGGCTTTGTGATTGGCGGCGTGCCGGGCAACTTTGATGTCTCTGCCCGCCCCGGCGGCAGCCCGTTTTTTGTGATTGAAGCCGATGAGTATGATTGCGCGTTTTTTGATAAGCGATCTAAATTTGTTCATTACTGCCCGCGCACGCTGGTGCTCAACAATCTTGAGTTTGACCATGCGGACATTTTTGACGACCTGAAAGCAATTCAGAAACAGTTCCATCATCTGGTGCGTATTGTGCCGGGGCAGGGGCGTATTCTGTGGCCTGAAAGCGACGCTAATCTGAAACAGGTCATTGGCATGGGGTGCTGGAGCGAGCAGGAAACAGCGGGCGAGCACGGGCGCTGGCAGGCGAAGAAATTAACCAATGACGGCGCCAACTGGCAGGTTTGGTTAGACGGCGAATGTGTGGGTGAAGTGAACTGGTCGCTTGTGGGCGAACACAATATGCACAATGGCCTGATGGCTATTGCCGCCGCGCGCCATGTGGGCATTGCGCCAGCGCAGGCCGCAAAAGCGTTAGGCGGATTTGTCAATGCTCGCCGCCGCCTCGAACTGCGCGGCGAAGCCGGTGGCGTGGCGGTTTATGATGATTTTGCCCACCACCCGACGGCCATCCTCGCCACTCTGGCCGCGCTGCGCGGAAAAGTTGGCGGTACGGCGCGTATCCTGGCCGTGCTGGAACCGCGCTCCAATACCATGAAAATGGGGATCAGCAAGGACGAACTGGCGCCAGCGCTGGGTCGTGCGGACGAAGTCTTTCTGCTTCAGCCGCAGCATATACCGTGGCAGGTGGCGGAAGTGGCGGAAGCCTGTATTCAGCCTTCGCACTGGAGCGCCGATCTGGATGAACTGGTCGGGATGATTGTGAAATCTGCACAGCCTGGCGACACTATTCTTGTTATGAGCAATGGCGGATTTGGCGGTATTCATCAGAAATTACTCGATGCGCTGGCGAAAAAACCAGCGGAAACCGCATAACGGGCGTGATTCGCCAGCAGCCTCGCTTTGACGACAATGCGGCACAGGGGGGGGGCGGACTGGCGAATCAAAAAAACCATCAGAAACGCATCAGGCCTGCTAAACCCGCCTCTGAATGTTAACAAAAGGGCAACGAGTGGGTTGCCCGCTTTGTTGATATCAAACCAAATTCAACGTACTGGTTTTTCTTGTGGGAACATTCGCCCCGGCACTTGTCAGCGGCATCCATGCAGGATTAAGGGACGAAGCCTGGTGAAGGAACGTGACTTACCAGCGCCCGGAAGCGCCGCCGCCGCCGCTGGAACCGCCGCCGCCGCGAAAACCACCGCCGCCAAATCCGCCTCTAAAGCCGCCGCCGCCGCCGCGAAAGCCACCGCCGCCACCGCCGCCGTGAAATTTTGCGCTGGCGGCCAGCAGTAGAATAATGGCGGCCACCGAGCTGCCCAGCGTAATGTATACCACCTGGCTAAAGGGGAGCGCTGATGCTGAGAAGAACAGCGACCAGAGCCAGCTTCCGGCGCCAATGGTAACGCCGCTTTTAATACCGCGCATCACCACGTTGCCTTTGCGGAAAATC
Organism: Tenebrionibacter intestinalis; assembly: GCF_016632365.1. Lineage (GTDB taxonomy): Bacteria > Pseudomonadota > Gammaproteobacteria > Enterobacterales > Enterobacteriaceae > Tenebrionibacter > Tenebrionibacter intestinalis. Next base: position 23,508 of record NZ_JAEPBH010000015.1, read on the forward strand.
CAAACCGGAAGCGCGAACAGGCCCAGCACCAGATATTCAAAAAGAGAGCCGCTATCGTCATATTTACTGGCTGTTGCGGGCGTTTCCCGGGACGGGAATTGTTCCTTTGCCAGCAGTTCGCCAATTTGCGATACGCCCTGCTGTAAGCCCTGCGCCAGCCTGTTTTCCCGGAAGGCGGGGATAATTGCCGTGCGGATAATCTGGCTGCTCTGTACGTCCGTCAGGGCGCCTTCAAAACCGTACCCTACCTCAATACGCACGGTACGATCCTGCCACGCCACCAGCAGCAGCACGCCGTCGCTGCGCTGCCTGTCTCCCAGCCGCCACTTGTCGTAAACGCGAGTTGCGTATTGCTCAATGGTTTCCTGGCCGGTGGTGGGTAACACCAGAATGGCAAGCTGAGCGGGAGCCAGCTTTTGCGCCTGCTGCGTTAAGGCGTTGATTTCCTCACGGCTGAGCGTGCCCGTCAGGTCGGTTACCTGCTGGCGTAGTTCAGGTACGGGGACATCAGCGGCCATAGCCTGGCCGCTGAGCAGCGCAAAAAGTAGAAAAACGATGCGCATTATCGCCTCCCGCAGCATCACTTCGCGCCGAAATCAATAGTGGGCGCTTTGGTGATGGTTTCAACATCGTCCGGAAGATAGTTTTTCTTCGGCTTGTAGCCCATCACTTTTGCCGTCATGACAGCCGGAAACTGGCGCACGGTGATATTGTACAGTTCGATGGCTTTAATATAGCGCCCGCGCGCCACCGCGATGCGGTTCTCCGTGCCCTCAAGCTGCACCATCAGGTTTTGAAATAGCTCCTGGGATTTCAGCTCCGGATAGCGCTCCCCCAGTACCATCATCTGGCCGAGCGTGCGGGTAACCTGCACCTGCGACTGTTGCCACTGCTCAAGATTTTGCTCGTCGTCCGGATTGGCCTTCAGGTTCCGGGTAGCGGTATTGGCCCGCGAACGCGCGAGCGTAACCGCTTCCAGCAGCTCTTTTTCATGAGTGGCGTAACCCTTAACGCTGGCAACCAGGTTAGGGATCAAATCTGCGCGTCGCTGATATTGATTCAAGACTTCCGACCAGGTCGTATTGGTTTGTTCGTCACTGGATTGAATGTCGTTATAGCCGCATCCCGACAGCGTAAAAATCAGCACAACAGCGCTAATAAGTTTTATCAGATTCCGATTCATCTTTATTATCCATATAGAGAGAAAATATGCCTGTAGTATACACGCGCGTCCTTTATACGGCTGCGTCTGGCCGGCTGATTTTATGCTCCCGGCTTTTGAAGGGGGACAAAAAAATCCGGGATCGTCGATGCCCGGATTCATTTTTTAGCTTAGCGGCAGGCTACTGCGCTTCGCTCAGTTCCCGTAGATACTGGAAAATCAGACGTGCGGATTTTGCGGGCTTCTTGCCTTCGTTCTCTTTTTTCGCGTTGCGGATAAGGGCGCGCAACTGCTGGCGATCGGCTTGTGGCCACAGGGTGAGGACTTCAACAATCGCCTCGTCGCCGTTTTCAATCAGGCGGTCGCGAAGATCTTCGAGTTTATGAAACAGCGCCACCTGCTGATTATGGCGATTTTTCAGCTTATCCAGCGCCTGGCGGATAGGATCCACGTCGCGGTTGCGCAGCAGTTTACCGATAAGCTGTAACTGGCGGCGTCGGCCTTCGCGCTTGATGCGCTGCGCCAGTTCGATCGCATCGCGTAACTCTTCATCAAGCGGGAGTTTATCGAGCGCGTTTTTACCCAGATCCACCATTTCGGCGCCCAGGCGTTTGAGTTCTTCGGCATCGCGCTTAATTTCACTTTTACTGACCCAGATGATTTCGTCGTCTTTGTTTTCGTCATCACCGGGCGTGTCGTCGAGCCAGTCTACAGGCTGCTTGGTCATTTCAGGCTCCTTAAAAAAGAGAGCAATACTATCACCCCGGGCGCGCATGCCCAAAGGGTTCTCTGATAGACTTCATGCATCGTCACTTACAGTATGGCATTGGTAATGAAAGTAAACACACAAGCTGCACAGAAGCGTAAAGCCCTGGAAAACGCCGTGGCGCAGGCGCTTGAGCTGGCATCAGGGCGCACCGACGGCGCGGAAGTGGCCGTTTCGAATACTACCGGCATCAGCGTGAGCACCCGCTACGGCGAGGTGGAAAATGTTGAGTTCAACAGTGACGGCGCGCTGGGCATTACCGTCTATCATCAAAATCGCAAAGGCAGCGCGTCTTCTACGGATCTCAGCCCGCAGGCTATTAGCCGCACGGTGCAAGCGGCGATCGATATCGCCCGCTATACCTCGCCGGACCCCTGCGCGGGCGTAGCGCAAAAGGATCTGCTGGCGTTTGAGGCGCCGGATCTTGATCTTTTTCATCCGGCGGAAATAGAGCCGGAACAGGCGATCGCGCTGGCCGCGCGTGCAGAGCAGGCGGCGCTGCAGGCGGACAAACGCATTATTAACACCGAAGGCGGCAGTTTTAACAGTCACTATGGCGTAAAGGTATTTGGCAACAGCCACGGCATGTTACAGAGCTACTGTTCGTCGCGCCACTCTCTTTCCAGCTGCGTTATTGGTGAAGAAAACGGCGTGATGGAGCGCGATTACGCTTATACCCTTTCCCGCGAGCTGGATGCGCTGGAAAGCCCCGAATGGGTGGGGGCTGAGTGCGCCCGCCGTACTCTGGCGCGCCTGGCGCCGCGTAAACTTTCCACCATGACCGCGCCGGTTATTTTCCTTAATGAAGTCGCAACCGGGCTTTTCGGCCATCTGGTGGGGGCTATCAGCGGCGGCGCGGTTTACCGTAAATCCACTTTCCTGCTCGATGCCCTCGGTACGCAGATTCTGCCGACGTGGCTGACAATTGAAGAGCATCCGCACCTGCTTAAAGGGCTGGCCTCCACGCCGTTTGATAACGAAGGCGTCGCCACGTCGCGTCGCGATATAATTAAAGATGGCGTACTGCAACAGTGGCTGCTTACCAGTTATTCGGCGCGTAAGCTGGGGTTGCAAAGCACCGGGCATGCGGGGGGCATTCACAACTGGCGTATTGCCGGCCAGGGGCTGGATTTTGCCGGGTTGCTCAAAGAGATGGGAACAGGGCTGGTGGTCACTGAATTAATGGGGCAGGGCGTAAGCGGCATTACCGGCGACTATTCGCGCGGCGCATCGGGCTTTTGGGTTGAAAACGGTGAAATTCAGTATCCGGTAAGTGAAATCACCATCGCCGGAAATTTAAAGGATATGTGGCGCAACATCGTTACCGTGGGTAACGACATCGAAATGCGCAGCAACATCCAGTGCGGTTCCGTGCTGCTGCCGGAAATGAAAATCGCCGGGCAGTAACGCGGCGTTGTGGCGAAATGCGGCCGCTGCGCGGCTTTCGCCCGGCGCCAGCGCAGCGTGCGCAGAAAGCCATACCGCCGACATTGAAAGAAAAATTGCCAGTCAGCCCCGAAAATGCAGGCATTTCGCCACGGTTTCTGTTGACGCATCAGCCAGATTGACGAAGGCAAATTTCCCGGGGCGAAAGCCGCTGCGCAAGCATTACAACAAACCCGTCATCCTTATCACAAGCCGTTGCGTTAGCCGCAAGGGCGGGCCGGTAAGTCCGGATTCATTCACACTTTTTCGGCACGTTACGCAAAACGGACTTTATAAGCTGGTTCTTGCCGGCAGCGCCCGCTATGGTGAGTTCAGGTCTGTTAAGTCAGCGGAGAAAAGCATGACAACCTTTACCGGGCTGACGCCCGATGCGCTGGATTTTTTGCAGTTGTTAAGCCGAAACAACAGCAAAGAATGGTTTAGCGCCAACCGTGAAACCTACGATTGGGGCATTGTGTCTCCATTACGCGCGCTGGTGGCAACCCTGGCGCCCGACATGCGGTTGATTGACGACCGGCTGGAGGTTCGCCCGGCGGTAGGGAAAACCCTTTCACGCATCCATCGGGATACCCGTTTTTCCCATGATAAATCTCCTTATCGAAGCAACGTGTGGATATATTTTAAACGGCCCCGTAAAACACTTTCTGATTCCCCCACTTTTTTCTTCGAAATATCGTATGGCGGCTGGCGCTATGGCATGGGGTACTACAGCGCCTCTCACAATACGATGGCGCGTTTTCGGGATTATATTGCCGATAACCCGCGCAGCTTCCTGCGAACAGTAGCGGATATTCGTTGCGGGTTCGCGCTTGTAGGAGAAAGCTATAAACGCCCGCGGGGGCAAGCGCTGCCGCCTGAGCTGGCGGACTGGTATAACAAAAAAACGTTTGCCCTGATTGATGAACGGCAGGATATGGCTTCGCTTTATACTGCCGAACTGGCGGATATTTTGCGAGATGGGTTTCGTCGCCTTGCGCCGCTGTATCAGGTTCTGACACGGTTGGAGTAGGCCCTAAGCCGCCGGATTTTACATTTTTTGCTTTTCAGACCCGAGGCCGCTCTTTGAAGTTGGTTTTATATAGTTGCTATGTGGCTTGTGATGGTTTTTTTATCTAAGGGAGTCGGTATTTATTTTGGTTAAATATCGCGTAGGTCTTTTTTACCCATTTACCTGCGCGCCGCCGCCGGGAGGGGGAGGCCGCGCCAGCGTTGAGCCGTGTTACAGTTAGCGCTATATCCGCAATGCAAACATCGGAAAACAGACTCAGGGAACAGGGACATGAAGAAATATCTGCTGCTAACGTTTGGGCTGCTGTGCATGAGTACTGCCGCGCTGGCTACGCGCCCTTCCCAACAGGAGATGACCGTGCGTGACGCAAAAGCTCAGCGGGAAAATGCGCACGTTGTGGTGGAAGGGAAAATTACCGGGCGTGCAGGGCAGAGCGATCGCTATTGGCTGCGCGACGGCACCGGGCGCATTCTAATCAACGTAGAACGCTGCAACAAAGCGCGTCGCCTCATTGGCAGACAGGTGCGCGTGGTTGGCAAAATCGGGCATGAAAACGATCGCATTAAAATTGAGGCGAAGACGTTAAATCATATTAAATAAATTTATGTTTTTAACATCCGCTGACTTCACCTGTTTTTTTCGTTTTACTCTGGCATATGCCGCGTCTGTAGTCAGTTCTCGCTTTTTATATAGTTGCTAAACTGAAATTTTGTACGTGATCTACATCACGAAACATGTCCGAAAGGTTACTTAAAAGCTAATGATTCGCCTCTGCGGTTAATTGATGCAGGGGGCGCACAGGTACACACTTTAACCAACGTTAGGCAAATCAAAATGATTCGCTGAATCAGGAGGTTAATAATGTTATCTGGGCAAACGCCAGCACGGGTCTGGAACACGCGCCGCATTGAAAAACAGCGGCGCGTCGCGTCGGTTCCCGTTCAGGGAAAAGTGCTCCCCGGCGGGGAGCTTGCCGACATGCTGGAAAAACTTATCGCGCCTGGCGATCGCGTGGTACTGGAAGGGAATAATCAGAAGCAGGCGGATTTTCTCTCCCGCACGCTTGCGCAGGTTAATCCTCAGAAAGTGCATGATCTGCATATGATCATGCCAAGCGTTGGACGCAGCGAACATCTTGATATCTTTGAAAAAGGTATCGCTCGTAAGCTCGATTTCTCCTTCTCCGGCCCGCAAAGCCTGCGCATCTCGCAACTGCTTGAAGATGGTGTGTTGGAAATCGGCGCTATTCATACTTATATCGAACTCTATGCGCGCCTGTATGTAGACCTGGCGCCGAACGTGGCGCTGATTGCGGGTTACAAAGCCGACCGTAAAGGCAACCTCTATACCGGGCCTGGTACCGAAGATACGCCCGCGCTGGTTGAAGCGGCGGCGTTTCATGACGGCATCGTTATTGCGCAGGTTAATGAACTGGTGGACGATGAAACCGATCTGCCGCGCGTAGATATCCCCGGGTCGTGGGTAGATTACGTGGTCGTCGCTGACAAACCGTTCTTTATTGAACCGCTATTTACCCGCGATCCGCGCCTGATTAAACAGGAGCATATCCTGATGGCGATGCTGGCGATTAAGGGGATCTATGCCGAACACCAGGTACAGTCGCTTAACCACGGTATTGGCTTTAATACCGCCGCCATTGAGTTGCTGCTTCCGACTTACGGCGAACAGCTTGGCCTTAAAGGTAAAATTTGTAAACACTGGACGCTAAACCCGCACCCGACGCTCATTCCGGCCATTGAAAGCGGCTGGGTGGAAAGTGTTCACTGTTTCGGCGGCGAGCTGGGGATGGAGGAGTATGTCCGCGCGCGCCCGGATGTGTTCTTTACCGGCGCTGACGGTTCTATGCGCTCTAATCGCGCCTTATGCCAGTTAGCGGGCCAGTATGCTGTGGATATGTTTATCGGCTCCACACTCCAGATTGACGGCCTTGCCAACTCCTCTACCGTAACGCGCACGCGCCTCTCCGGCTTTGGCGGCGCGCCCAATATGGGCCACGATCCGCACGGCCGCCGCCATGCTACCCCGGCCTGGCTCAATATGATGACCGAACAGGATCCGATGCAGCGCGGCAAAAAGCTGGTCGTGCAGATGGTGGAAACCTTCCAGGCCGGCGTGAAGCCTACCTTTGTGGAAAAACTTGACGCTGTTGATGTGGCGCAAGCTTCCGGTATGCCGCTGGCGCCAGTCATGATCTACGGCGATGACGTTACCCACGTGCTGACCGAAGAAGGGATTGCTTACCTCTACCGCGCTGAAAACCTCGAAGAACGTCGGGCGATGGTCGCTGCGGTAGCGGGCATTACCGATATCGGTCTGGGCGTTGACGCTCGCCGCGTTGAGCAATTGCGCCGCAGCGGCAAAGTTGTCTACCCGGAGGATATTGGGATCCGTCGTACTGAAGCGACCCGCTCTTTACTGGCTGCAGGCAGCGTTGCGGATCTGGTTGAGTGGTCAGGCGGCCTTTATAACCCGCCAGCAAAATTCCGGAGCTGGTAATGAGACTACAGCCGCAGACAGGCTGCCTGCCGCGCGCGCGGCAGTTAGCGAGCCTTGCCACGCAAAGCCTGATAGATGAAGCGCGCCTTAGCCCTAAGCCAGGCCTGGTTGACAGCCGTGGAAGCGGCGCGCATCAGGATCTGACGCTGGACCTGATGGAGCGTTCCGCGCACAGCCTTACGCCCACTTTTTATGCGCTGGCGCTGCAAAGCTGGCAGCGTCCGGTTGATATTGCCCTGCGCCAGAGCGTAGGGCGGTTGGGGCGGGAGGGTGAAAGCCAGATGTTGCAGGCCACTGGCGGAGTGAACACTCACCGCGGCGCTATCTGGGCGCTGGGCCTGCTGGTAAGCGCTGCGGCGATGCCTGGTAACGAGGCGGATGTGCAAGCCATTGCCGATACCGCCGCGCAACTGGCGCAGTTGCCTGACAGCATGGCGCCGAAGGTGTTCAGCAATGGGCTGCGCGCTACGCATCGCTATCGGGTTGCGGGCGCGCGCGAAGAGGCGCAGGCGGGTTTTCCGCACGTCACGCGGCTGGCGCTGCCGCAGTTACGGCTTAGCCGCCGCCTTGGAGCGAATGAAAGCGAAGCGCAGATTGATGCATTGATGGCGATTATGACCTCGCTGAGCGATACCTGCGTGCTCACCCGGGCTGGACTTAACGGTCTGGAAGCGATGCAAAACGGCGCGCGTGCGGTGCTAATGGCGGGCGGATGCGCTCACCCGCAGGGCAGAGCGGCGCTCTCACGGCTTGATAAACAGATGCTTGCGCTCAATGCCTCGCCGGGCGGAGCGGCAGATCTGCTGGCCGCTACGCTGCTGCTTGACCGCATTGCGCAGCCATTCCTGCTCTGAGGGCAGATAAACAGAATCAAGAGGGTGTTATGGAACAAATTACATTGTCATTTCCGGCAACCCGCACCGTTAGCGGCCATTCGCTGGCCGGCGTCGTCGGGTCCGGCGATATGGAAGTATTGTTTACGGCAGATGAAGGCGAAACGCTTGTTGTCGATATCATCACGTCGGTGGACAACAGCCAGGCGCGCTGGCAGGCGCTGTTCGAGCGTCTGATCCTTACGGGCGAGCTGCCCGCAGGCCGGATGCAAATCCACGATTTCGGCGCGACGCCCGGCGTCGCGCGCATTCGTATCGAACAGGTATTTGAAGAGGTGAGCCATGCGTGATGACCGTAGTTTTATTGAACTCAGAGCGCGTGAGCGCGCCCGGGCGCTGCTGGATGCGGGCAGCTATCGTGAACTGCTCGATCCGTTTGACGGCATTATCTCGCCGTGGCTGGGGCCGCAGGGGATAGTGACGCAGGCAGATGACGGCATGGTAGTGGCTAAAGGCGCGATTAACGGTAAACCGGCGGTGGTTATAGAGATTGAAGGCGCATTCCAGGGCGGCAGTATGGGTGAGGTGTCTGGCGCGAAAATGGCGGCGGCGCTGGAGCTGGCGGCGGAAGATAACCGCAACGGCATTCCAACCCAGGCTGTTCTGAGCCTTGAAACCGGCGGCGTACGTCTTCAGGAAGCGAACCTTGGCCTGGCGGCGATCGCTGATATCCATGCGGCGATCGTGGATTTGCGCCGCTACACGCCGGTCATCGGTATTGTAGCCGGAACCGTGGGCTGCTTTGGCGGGATGTCTATTGCCGCTGCGTTGTGCAGCTATCTTATTGTTACCCGCGAAGCCCGCCTTGGTCTGAACGGGCCGCAGGTTATTGAACAGGAAGCGGGAATTGAAGAGTACGACTCCCGCGACCGCCCTTTTATCTGGAGCATGACCGGCGGTGAAACCCGCTACCGTAGCGGGCTGGCGGATTGCCTGGTGCTGGATGGGGTGAACGCGGTTAAACAGGCGATGAATGACTTTATCGCCAAAGGGCTGCCGGAGAAAAATCGCACGGATAATTATCAATGGTATCTCGACAGGCTAACCCGTTTCGATACGCGTCAGCAGGCCGACAGTGAGCAGATCAAAACGCTTTTTGGGGAGGTGAATCAATGAGCCAGACGCAAAGCCGCGCAGCCACCTGGCTGGAAAAACTGGCGCCCAATGCGCAGCGCATGAGCGGTCTGTGTCCGTCGGTACAGGTGGCGGATGCCGATCTTGCCGGTGAAACGGCGCGCTTTATCGCGGTGGTGCCGGATGCGAATAACCATTACCCGCGCGCCGCGCGCGGTGAAGTGGGGCTGCTTGAAGGGTGGACGCTGGGTAAAGTTGTCAGCGAAACCATCGCGGCAGATGCCGATAAGGCCGTTAAACGCCCCATCGTGGCCGTTATTGACGTGCCGAGCCAGGCCTATGGCCGTCGCGAAGAAGCCTTCGGTATCCATCAGGCGCTTGCCGCCGCGGCCGCGGCGTATGCTAACGCGCGTCTCGCCGGTCACCCGGTTATTGGGCTTATTGTCGGTAACGCGATGTCCGGGGCGTTTCTTGCCCACGGCTATCAGGCCAACCGCCTGATTGCCTTTAACGACGACGGCGTACAGATACATGCGATGGGGAAAGCGTCTGCGGCGCGTATTACGCTGCGCAGCGTGGCGGAACTGGAAAAGCTGGCTTCCACTATTGCGCCAATGGCCTATGACATCGGCAATTACAAAACGCTGGGTCTGCTCTCGGCGCTGCTGGATATCAGCAACCCTGTTGCGCCGACGTCAGACGATATCGCCCAGGTCACCGCCGTGCTACAGCAGGCGGTAAGCGATGCCCGCCAGGATAACACACTGAAGAACCGTCTTGGGGCGGAAAACCGCCGCAGTTCCGCGCTTGTGCGTGAGCGTATGCGCGAAGCCTGGAAGTAACCTGCCAGCGCGCCCGGCGGAAGCTGTAACGGGTTTTCGCGCGGGCGGCTGTAAAAAATAATATTGCGCGCGCGCTATTTCTTCTCATTTACAGGTGAATTATATGACCTATGTGATCATTCATGCCCTTGCACCGATCTTTGTCATCATGTTTTTAGGCTTCTGGGCGGGTAAGGCAAAAATGGTGGATAACCAGAATGTGTCCTTACTCAATATTTTTGTTATGGATTTTGCGCTACCTGCGGCGCTGTTCAGCGCCACCGTTCAGACTCCGTGGGCGGGCATTGTCGCCCAGTCGCCGCTGGTGATTGTTCTTACGCTCACGATGTGGATAGTATGGGCCGCCATCTATTTCCTGGCCGTAAAGGTATTCCACAAATCGCCACAGGATGCGGCCGTGCTGACACTCACCGTGGCATTGCCTAACTATGCCGCGCTTGGCCTGCCTATCCTGGGCTCCGTGCTGGGAGAAGGGCCGTCCACCTCGCTGTCTGTGGCGGTGTCCATCGCCTGCGGTTCCGTGCTGATGACGCCCGTCTGTCTGCTGGTGCTGGAGCGTGAAAAAGCGCGCGCCGCCGGCGGCCAGACGGGTTCGTCGCTGGCCATGCTGCCGGTGTGCTGATGTGGCGTTCTATCAAAAAGCCTATTGTGCTTGGGCCGCTGCTTGGGGTTATCCTCTCTGCCCTCGGCGTTAAAATGCCGGATCTGGTATTGTCGGCCATTAAACCGCTGGGCCTCGCCGCGACGGCCGCCGCGCTGTTCCTGACTGGTGTGATACTGTCCGCCCGTCGCCTGAAGATTAATACCGTGGTTATCCTTTCCAGTATTACCACTATGCTTATCCAGCCGTTTATCGCCTGGGGTATTGTGCTTGCGCTGGGCCTGCACGGACAGGTGGCTATTACCGCTGTGCTGATGGTTGCGCTTTCTGCGGGTTTCTTTGGCGTCGTGTTCGGCAACCGCTTTGGCGTACAGTCGCCGGATGCGGAAGCGGTGCTGCTGATAAGCTCGGTTCTGTGTATCCTCACGCTGCCGCTGTTTATCTCGCTGACGGCAGGAATGTAAATGATGCAAACGCCGCAGCCCCACGATTTACTCTGGCTTGATACCCGTGAAGCGCTGCAGGGAGCCGATGCGCTCTGGGTGAGCGCCCAGTGGCGCCCTGAGTTGCCTGTGGTGGTGCGGCGGGACATTCACGCAGGCGGCATGATTCCGGTAGGCGTACGCGGTCTGCGGCGCGACCAGCGTGCCGCAGGCTGGGCGAGCGCCTCACATGTTGTACGCCGGGTAACGCCGGAGGCGCTGGCAGACCTGGAATATTTGTTGCATTCGCCGTTTGTTTCTCAGCCGCCGGTGCAGGCGGCTATTCAGTTGGCGATGCGCGAGTGGAGATGGTCATGGGGCATTGCAGGCAGTGCTGGCTATGCGCTGGCGACCGGCATTCCCGTGCTGCACGCCGACAGCGATATTGATTTGCTGATCCGTGCGCCGCAGCGGCCGGATTGTGTACAGCTTGAACAGTGGCGTCATTTGACAATGGCGCTGCCTTGCCGCGCCGATACCCAGGTAGAAACGCCGCGAGGGGGCTTTGCGCTCACGGAGTGGCTGCGTGAAGGGCGCGTGCTGTTGAAAACCGCGAGCGGGCCGCAGATGACCGTTGATCCCTGGCAGCAGGAGACGCCATGAAGATACTTTTCACCTTTCCCGGACAGGGGACGCAGCGTCCCGGTATGTTACATAATCTGCCCTGCGCGGGGGATACGCTTGAACAGGCGCGTCACACGCTGGGCGATGAGGTTGATACGCTTGATACGCCAGATGCGCTTAAACATACCCGCGCCGTGCAGCTTTCGCTGTTGATTGCAGGCGTAGCCTGGGCGCGCGAGCTGGAACGCCCTGGCATTGTGCCGGATATGACCTGCGGCTTATCTGTCGGCGCATTTCCGGCGGCGGTGGCGGCGGGCGCGCTGCGTTTTGACGATGCGCTGCGGCTGGTTGCGCAGCGTGGGGAGTTAATGGAGCAGGCGTATCCGCATGGCTATGGTTTGACTGCGATCATGGGGCTGGCGCAGGAGCAGATCGAGCCGCTGCTTGAAAATGGCGTCTTTATCGCAAACCTCAACGCCGAGCGTCAGATTGTTATTGCCGGGAGCGATGAGTGTATGGCGCGCGTGGCCCGGCGGGCGCTCGGCAAAGGCGCGAGCAGCGTACGCCGGCTGGCAGTGAGCGTACCGTCGCACTGTGCCTTGCTCGACGAGCCGGCGAGCAGGTTAAAGCAGGCGTTTGCCGGCGTTGAGACGATGCGCCCGCGTTGCGAATATTTAAGCGCCAGCACCGCTCGGGTCATCTGGCAGCCAGAGCGTATCGCTGACGATCTGGCCTTAAATATGTCGCGCACCGTACGCTGGCATGAAGCAATGGCCGCAGCGGAAGAGCGCGATGTGGGCCTTGCAATTGAATTGCCGCCCGGCGGCGTGCTTACCAGCCTAACCCGCCAGGCCGTTACGCGTGAAGAAGCGGTATCGCTGGAGCGCAGCGGCGTGGAAGTGGCGGTGCATATGGCGAATAAATTACGTCAGCGGGATTATTAGTACGGGGAGCCGGCAAAATCGCGCAGGGGTCACAGACCCGCTTCACCTCTTGCGAATGCGCTGAGCCGGTCTGTTAGCGCCTGGAAAACGGGGAGTACTGAGTGCCGGCTGACAGCGTAAATGGGCCGAAAAAAGCGTCCAGGCGCTGGAAAATGTTTACCGTTTTGATTCGCCGCGCCCCAGCGCATACATTCTTCCTTCGGCGGCCAGCGCCAGCAGGTTAGGATCGTGCTCGCGGTTACGTGGGAAGACAATGGCGATAAGCTGGCGCATCTGGTACGGCGCTGCGAGCTTCAGTAACTGCACGTCGTTACCATAAACTTTTTCCATTCTGCCTGGCATTAGCGTCATGCCTACGCCGGCCTGGACCAGGCTTAGTATTGAGAAAATATCATTTACCCGCATGATAATTTCCGGTTCAAAACCGGCGATATGGAAGGCTTCCTGGAAGCCGACATAGGTGGCAAACCCCTCCGGCAACGATACAAATTTCTGATGAAGAAAATCGCGCAAATCCGCAGGCGCATCGGGGTTAAGCCCGGCGCTGGCCGGGGCTGCAAGGCAAATATCGTCTTCAAAAAGCGGTAGCACTTCCAGTTGGTTGCGTTTGATTTCATCTTCGGTAACAGGGATAAGAATCGCATCCAGCATGCCTTCATCAAGCATTGACAGCAGCGCCTGGTTCGACCCCATGGTTAAATCCAGTTCAACGTCCGGACGGCGCAATTTCATGCCCATAATGAGTTGTGGAACGGTTTCCAGCATCAGCGAGTACAGCGTACCAATGCGCAGGCGCGCCAGGCCAAAGCCGCTTGCGCGACGGGTTTCTTCAATGCCGCGCGTCATGGTTTCAATCACGTCGGTTGCGTACTCCAGTAGCGTACTGGCCGCCGGTAGCGGCACCAGGTTGCGGCCCTTATGGCTGAAAAGCGGGCACCGAATCTCCTCTTCCAGAGAGTGCAGGGCGCGGTGCACGCTCACGCTGCTCAACCCCATCGCTTCGGCAGTGCGGGCAATGTTCTCTTTTTTCATAAACGTAGCGAATACGGTGAGCTTGCGAAATGTAATGTCGTTATTGATGGGCATGAGTTTATCGCGCAGTGCGTTTTTAAAAGGAAAGTGCCGTGAAGTGAAGTACGTCGCAAAACTGAACGCCAGTACAGACAGGTAATTCACTTCAATTTTGACATAAAAACGTGATGTTAATCACATAAAATAGGCTAATTGACCCGTTTTGAGCCTTTTTTGTGGAGCAGATCACTCTCCGCCGCTCCATTTCCGCTTTGAAACGGAAAACAACTCGCTTCAAACGCAGGCTTACAGAAAGTAGGTTTATGCCATCACCAGTTAATAGGGTATGAAGCGTGGAAAACGGAACGGTAGTAATTGATAACGCTGGCGAGAAAGCAGTGCTGACCGCGCAGCTCGGCGAAGATATGTTGACCTGGATTAAAGCGCTGCTGGGTGAAAAGGGCATTACCCCTAATGCCGTGCAGGAGCAAATGCTTGAATCTCACGTGCGGGCGATGGCGCACCGTTCGGTAACGGGCGAGCCGTTGCCGGAAGTGGATATCAGCCTGTTTGAAGAAATTTCTCAGGAATCGATGGAGCTGGCGAAAGAAGTTGTTGATAAATTCGGCAACCTCCCGGTTGAAGAGGCCTGGCTGCTGTCAGTGCATTTCGAAGTGGCGAAAGACAATCTTTAAATTTGAGGAGCAAAGAATGGAACAGATTACAGTTGTGATTGGCGATCGTCTGGGTAAAGGCCAGAAAGTGGCGGCGGGCGTTGAGAAAGCGGGCGGCCGCGCGATTGTTGTACCCGGCGTTGCGGCAGATATGAAACTTGGCGACGTTATGAAGGCTGAGAACGCCACTTTCGGCATCTCCTTTTGCGGCAGCGGCGGCGCAGGCGCTATTACCGCGCAGACCAAATACGGTTACAAAGCCAAATACGGTATGCGTTCTGTGGATGAGGGCGTTACTGCTATCAATGAAGGTTGCAATGTGCTGGGTTTCGGTTTTATGGATAAAGAAGAGCTGGGCGAGCGTCTGGTTGAAGCCTGGAATAAGAAGTACGCATGAAAGAGCAATTCACCACCACGGTGAGGGTCTGCGGCAAAGGCGATACCAAAGCGAAAGCCTTTGCCGATGCCCTGAATCATGTTCAGGGCACCGTTATGAAGTCCACACCCCACATCCTTTTGCGCATTGAACCTCAGGACATTAGCGTGGTTCAGGCGCGAGTGGCTGTGCGTAAAGAAGCGTTTCTGTTCTTCTTTCTGCGCCGGGAGCGGCAGAATTTCAGCGTCGAACTGGATGTTACCGTGCAGGTGACGTCTGTGAATCTCGACAAAGTGGATTTTGTCGCGCAATAACAAAACATCAACACAAGGGTAGCGTGATGTTCTTAATAATATTAATAAAATCACTCATTATCGGCGGGCTGGTCGGCGTCGGTGTGGGTGCGGGGGCGGCACGTATGTTCCATGCCCCAACCACCCAGGGAATGGGGGCATTTCGCACACTGGGGGAGCTGAATTCCTGTGAGGGCGATCCGGCCTCACACTTCTCATTTGGATTAGGCTTCTTCTTCAATGCCTGGGCATCGTCGGTTGCCGCAGGCGCTTTCACTCAGGACGTTGACCACCGCATTATCCCTAACTGGGGGGCCGCGGCGCTGATGGTAAAAAATCGCAACGTCGCTGAAACGCTGCACGATCCTAAAAAGATGGCGATTGCATGCGGCGTGATTGGCATGGTGGTTGTCGCCTTTTTGAATATGACCGCTTCTTCCGTACCGGCCTCCTTGCAGGTAACGGCGGTGAAGGTGCTGGTACCGGCGGCTAATCTACTGGTGAATATTGTCATGCCGGTCATCTTCTGGCTGGCGGCCATTGATGCAGGCAAGCGCTCCGGTTTCTGGGCGACGATTTTCGGCGGTCTGGCGCAGTTGATTATGGGCAACGCCGTACCCGGTCTGGTATTGGGTATCCTTATCGGTAAGGGCGTAGAGGAGAGCGGCTGGAACCGCGTCACCAAAGTAATGATGGCGGCGATTATCGTGCTGTTTGTCCTTAGCGGCTTCTTCCGCGGCTTCGATATGAAACTGCTGGAATCCTTCCATCTCGGCGTGCCGAACTGGCTGGAACTCATTCATAACGCGATGAGCGGGAAATAAGGAGCATACAAATGGAAGAGAAAAAAGGTTTCTGGTATGCCGACTGGTCGTTCCCGATCTTCGTTGGCCTGCTGTCTGCCGGCGTGTTTGCCGGGACGCATATGTACTATCTCTATGGTATCGGCGCGTTTAACGAAGTGGCCTTCGTCGCCATGCTGAAGTCCGGAATTGATACCGGCGTGTACGGCGCGGTAGCGGCGTTTGGCGCAAGCTTCCTGTTCGCCCGTATCATCGAAGGTTCGCTGGTAGGTATTCTGGATATCGGCGGCGCAATCCAGACCGGCATCGGGCTTGGCGTACCGGCGCTGCTTCTGGGGGCAGGCTTCGTTTTCCCGGTGGCAAACTTTGCAGCCTCGCTGGTGACCGGCCTCGTTCTCGGCCTTGCTATTGGCTATGTCATTATCCTTGCGCGTAAATTTACCGTCGGCCAGGGCAACACCACTTACGGCGCGGATGTCATGATGGGCGCGGGCAACGCTTCCGGCCGTTTCCTTGGGCCGCTTATCATCCTTAGCGCGATGGGCGCTTCCATTCCTATTGGTCTGGGGTCGCTGCTGGGGGCGCTGGTGTTCTATATCTGGCAGAAGCCTATTACCGGCGGCGCTATTCTGGGCGCTATGCTTTTCGGCGCCTTCTTCCCGGTTGCCCTCTAAGTTGTACGGGCGCTCAACGCGCCCGGTTTAACAGGAGAAACCCATGTTTGATTTAATCCTGCGTCGGGCGCGCCTTGCAAACGAGCGCGTTATCGATATTGCGATAAGCGATGGCAAAATTGCTGAACTGGGCGAAGTCACTGGCCCGGCGCGTGAAGAAATAAACCTCGAAGGCAAGGGCTACGTCAGCGCGGGCTGGATCGATTCTCACGTACACTGTTATCCCAAATCGCCGATTTATCACGATGAGCCAGACAGCGTGGGGATCGCGACTGGCGTGACCAGCGTAGTGGATGCAGGCAGTACCGGCGCGGACGACATTGACGATTTTTATGCGCTAACGCGCAAAGCCGCTACAGAAGTCTATGCGCTGCTGAATATTTCCCGCGTTGGGTTGATTGCCCAAAATGAGCTGTCCGATATGTCCCATATCGACGCTGATGCCGCAGGCGCGGCTATTAAACGCTATCCGGACTTTATCGTCGGTATTAAAGCGCGTATGAGCAGCAGTGTGGTGGGCGCAAACGGCATCAAACCGCTTGAGCGCGCTAAAGCTATTCAGAAAGAAAACGGCGGCCTGCCGCTTATGGTGCATATTGGCAACAATCCGCCGGATCTTGATGAAATTACCGAACTGCTGACCTCAGGCGACATCATTACCCACTGCTATAACGGCAAGCCGAACCGTATACTGACGCCGGCAGGCCAGTTGCGCGCGTCTGTAAACCGGGCGCTGGCGCGCGGCGTGCGTATGGATATTGGCCACGGCACGGCAAGTTTTAGCTTTGCCGTGGCGCGCCAGGCGATTGCGATGGGGATTCTGCCGCACACCATTAGTTCTGATATTTATTGTAAAAACCGCATCAACGGGCCGGTGTATAGCCTGGCCGCCGTCATGTCCAAATTCCTCGCCATCGGCATGACGCTGGCGCAGGTGATTGACTGCGTGACGCTGCACGCCGCAGAAGGCCTGCGCCTGGCCCATAAGGGGCGGCTGAGCGTCGGCGCCGATGCCGACCTGACGGTGTTTACCGTGCGTCGTCAGCCGGTAGTGTTAACCGATTCTGAGAACGACACGCTCCAGGCAGAAGAGCAGATCCTGCCGCTGGCTGCGCTGCGCGCCGGTAAGTGGTTCACGACTGAACAAGGGAAAGCCGAAAATGTCTTCAATATATGAAAAATATCGCTTAAAACAGGTGATTAACGCTTCAGGTCGTATGACTATCCTTGGCGTTTCCACGCCGCGTCCGGAAGTGGTGGAGGCCGTTAATACCGGCATGAACCACTATTTCGAAATGAAAGATCTGGTGAATAAGACCGGGGAATACATCGCGAAATTGCTGGGGGTGGAAGGCGCGACGGTGGTTGCCTGCGCGTCGGCGGGCATTGCGCAGTCCGTTGCTGCCGTGTTGGTCAAAGACAGCGACTGGCTGCTGGAAAATCTGCATGTGACGCCGGTTGAAAATAATGAAATCGTGCTGCCGAAGGGGCATAACGTCAACTTCGGCGCGCCGGTTGGTACGATGGTAGCGCTAGGCGGCGGTAAACTCGTCGAGGCAGGCTACGCCAATGAATGCTCTGCCGCGCAGCTTGCAGCGGCGATCACGCCGCGTACTGCCGCTATCCTCTACATCAAGTCTCACCACTGTGTGCAGAAAAGTATGCTGAATGTGGCGCAGGCCGCTGAGGTGGCGCGCGCGCGCAATCTGCCGCTGATTGTGGATGCCGCGGCGGAAGAAGATTTACAGCGCTATTACCAGGACGGCGCGGATCTGGTTATCTACAGCGGCGCGAAGGCAATCGAAGGCCCGACCAGCGGCCTGGTTATTGGCCGTACGCAGTACGTGGAGTGGGTAAAGCGCCAGTCCAACGGCATTGGCCGTGCGATGAAGGTGGGCAAAGAGGGGATTCTCGGCCTGACCTGCGCCATTGAACACTACCTCACTGCGGCGAAAGAAAGCGGAGCGGAGATGGTGGCGAAAATGACGCCGTTTATCGAATCTCTTAATACGCTTAACGGCGTGAGCGCCCGCGTGGTGTGGGATGCCGCAGGCCGCGATATCGCCCGTACGGAAATTAAATTTGATGAAGCGACCACCGGTATTGCTACGGGCGATCTGGTGCAGGCGCTTAAGCAGGGCGAATATGCGATTTATTTTCGCGGTTATAAAGCCAATGAGGGCATTATCGAAGCTGACGTGCGCAGCGTAAGCGCCCCGCAGTTGGATATTATTTATCGCCGTATCAGCGAGTTACTCAAGGAGAA
This sequence comes from Tenebrionibacter intestinalis, assembly GCF_016632365.1. GTDB lineage: Bacteria > Pseudomonadota > Gammaproteobacteria > Enterobacterales > Enterobacteriaceae > Tenebrionibacter > Tenebrionibacter intestinalis. The sequence goes on from NZ_JAEPBH010000015.1 coordinate 41,905, forward strand.
ACAGGCATGAAACTGACCCCCAATTTTTACCGTGACCGCGTGTGCCTTAACGTACTGGCAGGTTCAAAGGAGAACGCAAAAGACGTTTACGAGGCGGCGGAAGGCCACGTGCTGGTGGGCGTTTTGTCCAAAAACTATCCTGATGTGCCGAGCGCCGTTGCGGACATGCGTGAATATGCCGCGCTGATTGATAACGCGCTCTCCGTGGGGCTGGGCGCGGGCGATCCGAATCAGTCTGCGATGGTCAGCGAAATTTCGCGCCAGGTGCAGCCGCAGCACGTCAACCAGGTTTTCACAGGCGTAGGCCCAAGCCGGGCGCTGCTCGGGCAGAACGATACGGTGGTCAATGGCCTGGTTTCACCGACCGGCACCGTCGGCATGGTAAAAATTTCCACCGGTCCGCTCAGTTGCGCTCAGCCGGACGGCATCGTGCCGGTAGAAACCGCGATTGCGTTGCTTAAAGATATGGGCGGCAGCTCCATTAAATACTTCCCAATGGGGGGCCTGAAGCATCGTGACGAATTCGAGGCTGTCGCAAGAGCCTGTGCGAAGCATGATTTCTGGCTGGAGCCGACCGGCGGTATCGATCTGGAAAACTTTGAGGCGATTATGCAAATCGCTCTGGATGCGGGCGTGAGTAAAATTATCCCGCACATTTATAGCTCAATTATCGATAAAGCAAGCGGCAATACGCGCCCGGAAGATGTGCGCACGCTACTGTTGATGACGAAAAAGCTGGTGGGCTGATTGATTGCGCCGCTGCCGGGCAAGCCCGGCAGCAAAACGGATGCTGAGCGGGCGGCCCTGTGTTCGTTTGCGCAAAAACGTTATCCGACCCGCAATGGCGACATATTACGCCTGCCTGCGCGCGCCCAGCGCTGTAGTGACGCGGTAAAACCGGTATGCCTGCAATCATGAAGTCGTTTTGCGCCCAGCGCTGGAGTGAAGCGCTCTCTTTTTCAGACGCGTGCGTCTGCCTGATCTGATTAACAACCTTTAATGACCCGCGTGGCCTTTTGCTGCCAGACACGCTATCGTTTCGGTTTATTTCCTGTGCAGTGTGCGTAAAACGGAGGATACAACATGGCACTGAAACATACTCTGCTGGCGCTTACCCTGGCTACCTGCGCGGGTTCAGCGCTGGCGGCGCAAAAATATTATGCCTGGGTCGGCACATACAACCCTAACGGAGAGGGGCTTTATCGCTTTCAGTTGAATCTGAAAACCGGGGCGCTGACTGAGCGAACGTTGGTCAGTTCACTGCCTGACGCCGCTCAGCTAACGGCCTCCGCTGACGGCAAAACGCTCTACCTTGCCAGTGAAGCGAAGAACGGCGTGATTCAGGCGCTGCGCGTGAAGGACAGCGGCGAGCTGGAAATACTAAATCAGGTTGCGTCCGGCGGCGATGGGCCGGTTTACTTATCGCTGACGCCCAATGGCCGCTACCTGTTGGCGGCAAATTACGCCAGCGGCTCTGTTGCAGTCTTGCCGGTAAAAGCAGACGGCAGCCTGGGGGAGGCCTGCGATATACAGCAGCATGAAGGCGAGCCGGGAGCGGCAAAGCCCGCAGCGGCGGTAGAAGGTAGTTTTGCCGCCAGCGATCACAACGGGCCGCATGCGCACATGATTGCCGCCGATCCGCAGGGAAAATTTGTGTTTGCCACCGATCTGGGTTTGGATCGGATTTATCAGTATCGCTTTGATGATGAAACCGGCAAACTCACGCCGAACGATCCGCCGTTTATTGCCGCGTCGTCCGCAGGCGCCGGGCCGCGCCACTTTGTGTTTACGCCCAAAGGCGATGCGCTATGGCTGATTAATGAAGAGGCTTCAACGCTGACGGGCTATAAGCTTGATGGTAAAAAAGGCACGCTGACGGAAGGTAAAACAGTATCTTCACTGCCTGCGGGCTATAAAGGCACCAGCTTTGCTGCAGGCCTGGCGCTGGACAGCAGAGGTACAAATCTTTACATCGCTAACCGATTGCGCAATAGCATTTCCCACTTTACGCTTGGCAGCGATGGCGAATTTGTGTTTAAGGATGAAGTCTGGACCGGAGGCGATTATCCACGCACGATAACGTTAACGCCGGACGGGCGCTGGTTATACGCCATGAACCAGCGCAGCGACAATATTACTCGTTTTAGCGTTGCCCGTGATTGCGGTAAATTAACGCCTGCCGGAGAATTTACTCCAGTGGGCAGCCCTTCGCAGATGGTTATTACGCTGTTGAAGTAAGCGGTTAAGTAGAGGAAGCAGAGTTGCAATTTCCCAACCAACGCCTGGCTCACCTGTTTGAGCTATTGCAAAATGAAACGCTGCCGCAGGATGAACTGGCACGCAGGCTCTCTGTTTCTACCCGTACCGTTCGCACCGATATCGCCGCGCTTAACGCGCTTTTGCAGCGGCATGGGGCGCAATTTGTACTCAACCGCGGCGCGGGTTATCAGCTTAAGGTACACGATCCTTCTCGCTACAAGGCGCTGCGTGAGTCGCCGCAGCGCCAGCTACGCACGCCGCGTACCGGCCCTGAGCGCGTGCAATATCTGCTGGTGCGCTTTCTGACGTCGGCGTTTTCCCTCAAGCTTGAGGACCTGGCCGAAGAATGGTTCGTTAGCCGCGCGACGCTGCAAAATGATATGGCGGAAGTGCGTGAGTGGTTTAACCGCTACAACCTGACCATTGAAACTCGCCCGCGTTACGGTATGAAACTCTTTGGCAACGAAATGTCCATTCGCGCCAGCCTTACTGATTTACTGTGGCAGATCTGGCTTGAAGAGAGTGAAAACCCTCTCCTGACTGAAGGCGTGCTGGGCGATGGCGGGCCACAGCAGATGGCGGCAATAGTTCATGACTGCTTTAGCCGTTACCGTATTCGTATGACCGACGAAGGCGAGCAATTTATCTGTTTGTATTGCGCTGTAGCGGTGCGGCGCATTCGTGAAGGGTATCCGCTGTCCGGATTTAGCGCTGACGACGTGGATGATAACGTGCGCGACGCGGCGCGCGATATCGCGCACGCGTTGCAAAGCCTGGCCGGAAAGCCGCTGTCCGCCTCGGAGGAGAACTGGTTACGGGTGCATATTGCCGCACGCCAGATTCAGGAAGTTGCGCCAAGCGCCATTAGCGCTGACGACGATGAAGCGCTGGTGAACTACATACTGAGTTATATCAACACCCATTTTAACTACAACTTGCTCGCTGATGAGCAGTTGCACGCTGACCTGCTCACCCACATTAAGACAATGATTACCCGGGTGCGTTATCAAATTAATCTACCCAATCCGCTGCTTGCGAATATCAAGCAGCATTATCCCCTTGCCTGGGATATGACGCTGGCGGCGGTGTCGAGCTGGGGAAAATACACGCCGTATACCATCAGCGAAAATGAGGTGGGTTTTCTGGTATTGCATATCGGCGTTGGGCTGGAGCGTCATTACAATATCGGTTATCGGCGCGAGCCGCACGTACTGCTGGTGTGTGACACCGGCAATTCCACGGTACGTATGATCCAGGCGATGTTGTTGCGTAAATATCCGCAACTGGAGATCATGCGTATCATCTCTTTGCGCGAGTATGAACAACTGGAAGAGGTTGAGGAAGACTTTGTTATTTCCACTGCCCGCGTAAGTGAAAAAGATAAGCCGGTAGTGGTGATGTCGCCATTTCCAACCGACTATCAGCTTGACCAGATTGGTAAACTGGTGCTGGTGGATCGCACGCGCCCCTGGATGCTGGAAAAGTACTTCGATGCCGGGCATTTTCGCATTATCGATAAGCCTGTGACGCAGCAGTTATTATTTAATGAGCTGTGCGCGCAGTTACAGGCTGAGGGCTATGTTGACAGCGATTTTCTGCCGTCGGTTGTGGAGCGCGAAGCTATCGTCAGCACCATGCTGGGCGAAGGCATTGCGCTGCCGCACTCCCTTGGTCTGTTGGCGCAGCGCACCGTGGTGTATACCGTACTGGCGCCGCAGGGGATACAGTGGGGCGATGAAGTGGCTTATGTCATCTTTCTGCTGGCCATCAGTAAGCGCGAATATGAAGAAGCGATGGCGATTTATGACGTGTTTGTTACCTTTTTGCGAGAAAGAGTCATGTCCCGGCTACGGGACAGCCGGGATTTTGCCGAGTTTAAAGCGGTTGCGATAGAATCGCTGAGCCGCTTCTGACGCTTACCTCAGGCCTGTAGCGCCTCGCATACCTGCATTGTCAGCTCGAAAGAGCGCAGGCGTGCTTCATGATCGAAAATTTGGCCGTTAACCATAATTTCGTTTGCCTGTGTTTCGTTCAGGATAGCCTGCAAACCGTGGCGTACTTTTGCTTTGTCTCCCACCAGCGACATGTTCAGCGCCTGCTGTGCGCCATATTGCTCAGCCGGGCTCCAGAAACGGTTGATGTCTTCAACGGGGGGCGGCAGCTCGCTGCTTTCGCCGCGGCGCAGCTTTACAAACGCCTGTTGTATAGAGGTAAACAGGTATTGCGCGTCGCGGTTGCTGTCGGCGGCGATAACATTGAGGCATACCATGACATAGGGCTTTTGCAGGCGAGCAGAGGGCTGGAAATGGCTGCGATAAAGGTGCAGAGCCTGAAGCAGCATATCGGGCGCAAAATGAGAGGCGAAAGCGAACGGCAGACCCATTTTTGCGGCCAACTGAGCGCTGTACAGGCTTGATCCCAACAGCCACACAGGAAGTCTGCTGCCGAACCCCGGTACCGGGCGCACCGGCGTTGCCGGATCGCGGGCGTCGAACCAGTCCACCAGCTCTGCTACATCATGCGGAAAATTATCGATATCCTGATGAAGCATATTGCGGCGCAGCGCCATCATCGTTCGCTGATCGCTGCCCGGCGCGCGGCCAAGCCCGAGGTCGATACGACCCGGATACAGCGCCTCCAGCGTGCCAAACTGCTCGGCAATGACCAGTGGCGCATGGTTAGGCAGCATTACGCCGCCTGCGCCAAGATGCAGCGTTGTGGTATTGGCCGCCAGATAGCCAATCAGCACCGATGTCGCAGCGCTGGCAATGCCCGCCATATTGTGGTGTTCCGCCAGCCAGTAGCGATGGTAGCCGCGCTTCTCGGCAAGTTGAGCCAGCTCCAGCGAGCGGCGGAATGCTTCGGGGGCGCTGGAGCCTTCAGTAATGGGAGCAAGATCCAGCACGGAAAATGGAATGACGATTTTATCAGACATAGTGACTCACTTTGTTTTTCAGCGCCATAGATTTCGCCAGACCCTGCTGGCCTGCGGTTTTCATAGCGCATACTTCCCGTTATCAAAGCGAGATTTTAGCGTATTTACATGGTGATTTATCGGCATGCGTGTGATGTTTTGTTTGCTTTTTGTGCAGTAATAAACACAATTATGCGCATACCTGTGCGCAAAGGAGAGGACCATGAGTACAATAACCGCCCCGCGCCACGGCCAGAAAAGAAGCACAAACGTATATCTCAGCGTTGCGCTAGTCGAGAAAGCTCGCAGCTTTGATATGAATCTGTCGGCTACTCTTGATGCGCTACTTGCTCAGGCGATAGAAGAAATACAACGCAAGCGTCAGCAAGAAAAAGCGGATATGCAGGCGATGAACGCATTTATGGAAAAAGTCGGCACTATTACAGATGACGACTTTTTCGGGGGTCTTTAAGAAAGGAGCCAGGCGTGGCCAGACAATTCGACGCGTACCCTAAACCTTCGGCAAAGAGCAACGCACACTGGCCATATTAACTTATCCTTCAGAATGATTTTTATGACAGTCTCGCCACAAGGCTGGCGGCGCTGCGGGTGTTGAGTAGCCATTTGGGTCAAACCCGAATTACACCGCGGGTAAGTATTGAAGGCGCTGGGTAGTATATTTTCACCCCAACCCTTACCTGTCTGGATGTGCGCAAAATTAAGCGTGCGGATTTCGTTTGCAATATGAGTGATTACAGGGGGGATATTCTGGCAGCGATGGATGCCCTTATCACCAATACCTGAGAATAAAACAGGTCTGCCCCGGCGGGCTGCCCGAAGGCCGTTGATAAACGCCGATACGTGCGTTTTTAGCCCGAAATGTCGGAAAAATAAATTAGGCGAATCAGCGTATAACGACAAAGAAAACAAAACCCCGGTATTGTTCTCTTTGCCATTAAACTGAGGGCTGCCCGTTAACGTCAGCGTTGCACCAGCTCCAGCCCGGCAACGCGGCGCCAGTAGCCGTTACACTCGGCGTTGGCCGTAAGCGGCAGCGGCGCGGCCCCTGTTTCATTCGCGCGAAAGGCCTCAAGCGTCGCGAGAGTTTCCTGGCCTTCAGGCGACAGGCGTACTATGTCCACCAGACCGTGCATGGATTGCAGTTCGTTACCCAGGTTATAGACATAGCCGCTCATGGTCTGAATACCGTTAAGGGTGAAGACCTGCTGCTGCTCCTGAGACAGCATCTGCCGGCCGTTAGGGTAGTGGATACAGCAGGTTTCGCATTCATCCTTTGGCCTGTCCTGCGAGCGGGCGGTAAAGCAGCGTGCCGAATACGCCAGCGGCAGATGGCCGTAGCTCAGCACTTCCACTTCAAACTGATTTCGAATCCCCAGCTCGTCGCACTGCGTCAGCAGATTTATCAGCCAGTCGCGGGACAGTTCCACCGGCATGCACCAGCGCGTCATACCTTGCCTGAGCAGCAGGCGCAGCGTAACCGCGTTGTAGCAGTTTAGCGCGTGGCCGGCAACGAAAGGCAGGCGGCGTTCGGCGGCCATGTTTACCACGCCGAGATCGTTTGCTTCGATCAGGAAATCGCCGTTATCCACATAACGCTTAAGTTCGTTAACTTCTGAAGATGCCTGCACCAGCGCAAGGGTGGAAAGCACAACCTGCTTGCCCGCAGCCGCCAGGCTGCGCGCTAACGCCAGCCAGTCGCCTGCTTTGGTGGCGCGCCGTTTGCTGCATACGGTTTCACCAAGGTAAATGATATCGGCGCTGCCGGCGGCGGCGGCCTGGTAAAATGCTTCCAGCGTTTCTTTTGGCCAGTACCACAGCACTGGCCCCAGGGAATATTTCATCGTTTCTCCTACTGCCATTTACGGTGATAGGCGCCCAGCGTTGTTTGCGTGCCTTCGGCCATCGCGCCCAGCGAGTCCATCCACGACGCAAGCGGCGTGAAATGCTGTGGATCGGCCAGGCAGCGGTCAATGGCCTGGCGCCATACTTTAGCGACCTGGCTTACGTAGGCCGGGCTACGCTGACGCCCTTCTATTTTCACTGAGACAACGCCCGCCGCCAGCAGCTCCGGCAGCAATGCCAGCGTGTTAAGGCTGGTTGGCTCTTCAAGCGCATGATAGCGTTGGCCATCAACCAGGTAGCGGCCTTTACATAATGTGGGATAACCGGCGTTTTCACTATCCTGATAACGGTCAATCAATACGTTATTGAGGCGAGATTCCAGCCCCTGCGGCGTCTGTTGCCAGCGAACGAAACGCGCCGGCGAACAGGCTCCTACGGTGTTAGGCGATTCACCGGTGAGATAGGAAGAAAGATAACAGCGCCCTTCGGCCATAATACACAGGCTACCGAAGGCGAACACCTCCAGCGGCACAGGCGTAACGCGCGCCAGTTGTTTCACCTGATGAATAGACAGCACGCGCGGCAACACCACGCGCGCCACGTCAAAATGATTTTTGTAGAAACGAATAGCTTCTTCATTGGTGGCGCTGGCCTGCACCGAGACGTGGCGCTCAACGTGCGGGTAGCGCTCAGCGGCATATTCCAGCATAGCCAGATCCGCCAGAATGAGCGCATCGGCGCCGAGTTGAGCTGCCATATCAACCGCCCGCTGCCAGCGCGCGTAGCCGTCCGGGTGCGCAAACGTGTTGATGGCGATATGCAGCTTGCGATGATGCCGGCGAACAAAATTTACGGCGTCCTGCAGTCGTTTTTCATTGAAATTAAGACCGGCGAAGTGGCGGGCGTTGGTATCGTCCTTAAGACCGATGTAAACCGCATCGGCGCCGTTTTCAATGGCTGCCTTTAGTGCTGGCAGGTTACCGGCGGGGCAAAGCAATTCCATAATCTATCCTGACGTTATGCGCGTGACGCGACGAAAATGTTAACGAAGCGTGATTTTAGTTAACCCTCTGGCGACACTTTTTGATTTGAGGCAGCTAATCGCGTATTGATCAAAAGGGAGCACGCTGGCTTTCTGTGCGTGCAATTGTTGATTTTAGCCGCTATATACGTAAAACGTTGTGGCACAATAGCCCGGACTTTTTTTCAGGGAGTAATGCCCGTGTTGGATAAACTGCGTTCGCGTCTGGTACGTACCGGACCGTCACTGTTGAGAATGCCGCTTCAACTGGCGCCGTTTGCGCTCAAGCGCCAGGCGCTGGAGCAACTGCTGGGTTGGCAGTTTCGCCAGGCGCTGGAGGAAGGCGATCTCGACTTCCTCAATGGGCGTTGGCTGCGTATTGAGGTTCGCGATTTAGGTTTGCTGTGGTTCACATCGGTTGAGGATAACAAACTTGTCGTGCGCGAAGCGGCGCAGGCAGACGTCAGCTTCAGCGCCGACGCCCACGATCTGCTGATGATTGCCGCGCGTAAGCAGGATCCGGATACGCTGTTTTTCCAGCGCCGCCTGGTCATTGAAGGCGATACGGAGCTGGGTCTTTATGTTAAAAATCTTATGGATGCGATTGAACCAGAAGCTATGCCTAAACCGCTATATGTGCTGCTTATGCAGGCGGCGGCTTTTGTGGAAGCTGGGCTAAAAACAGCTTGCGCGGTACAGGAAACTTCGGTAGGTGAGCCATGCTAATTCGAGTGGAAATTCCGATTGACGCGCCGGGTATCGACGCCCTGCTACGCCGCGCCTTTAAGGGCGATGCAGAAGCCGAATTAATTCAGCGTTTGCGTGAGGACGGGCAGATAACGCTTGGGCTTGTGGCGACGGATGACGAAGGCCAGGTGATTGGTTACGTAGCCTTCAGCCCGGTTAGCGTTGAAGGCGAAGATCTACAGTGGGTCGGCCTTGCGCCGCTGGCGGTGGATGACGCGCGGCGCGGGCAGGGTATTGGGCGTAATCTGGTGTACGAAGGGCTGGATGCGCTCAATGAATTTGGCTATGCGGCGGTGGTGACGCTTGGCGATCCGCAGCTTTATGGCCGCTTTGGTTTTGAGCCTGCGTCACGCTATGGCCTGCGCTGTCGCTGGCCGGATACCGCGGCCTATTTTTTAATTCATAAACTGGCCGACGATGCGCTCAACGGCGTGGGCGGCCTGGTAGAATATTCCGATCACTTTAACCATTTTTAACGCTTTCCAGCAGCGCCGTAAACGCGGCTTCATCGGCGATTAACCGCTCCTTCTGCGCTCTGGATAATTGCTTAATGCGATATTCCAGACGCAGCGCCAAAGAGCGGTCGCCCAGAGGCTGGCAGAACGCCAGCCGTAAATCCCCCTTGCCGCGCAGCGCTTTTGCGCCTTTGCCTGCCTGATGCTGAAGCAGGCGGCGCGCCACATCGGTCGTAATGCCGGTATAAAGCTGATTATGGGCGGTTCGGATAATGTATAACGACCAGTCGGACATGCTGTTTTGTTGATTGGGGCTGTTAGCGCACCTTATCACGCCGGCGCGCTGGCGGCACGGCGCGATTGCGTTTAACTTCAAAAAAACACGGGAGCGATGCAATGGATGCCCTTTCAACCATAAGCCGCTGGCTTAACCGACAGCATGTCATTACCTATTGCGTTAGTAACGGTGACGATTTCTGGTGCGCTAACGCGTTCTATATCTGGGACGCCGGGCGCGCCGCTTTTTATTTGTTGAGCGATACATCCACGCGCCATGCGCAAATCGCCGGCGAACGGGCCTGCGTTGCCGGCACGGTTAACGGGCAGCCCAAAACCGTAGCACGTATTCGCGGCGTGCAGTTTCGCGGCGAACTGCGGCTTCTGAGCGGCGAAGACGCCTCGCAAAAGCGCCAGCTTTACTGGCGGCGTTTTCCCATCGCGCGCACGATGCCCGCACCGGTCTGGGAGATCCTGCCTGATGAATTAAAGTTTACCGATAACACGCTTGGTTTTGGCAGTAAGGTCTTGTGGCGGCGTAAAAGGGCCGACGGTTCGCGCGGTGAGGCGCTATCGTAAATACTTAACGCACTGCTTTTCCTGAAAGAGAGATGTGATGAGTCAGATATTGCTCACTGGCGCGACCGGCCTTGTAGGCGGTGAACTGCTGCGTTTGCTAAACAGCGATCCTCGCGTAAGCCGGATTTTTGCGCCGGGCCGCCACCCGCTGCCGCCGATGGCGAAAGTCATCAGCCCTTGCGACCCCCAGCTTAGCGATGCGCTGGGCGCGGTTACGGGGCCGGTTGATATTGTGTTCTGCTGTCTGGGCACTACGCGCGGCGACGCAGGGAGTAAACAGGCATTTGTCCATGCCGACTATACGCTGGTTATTGACACAGCCCTGGTGGGGCGCAGGCTGGGCGCGCGGCATATGCTGGTCGTAAGCGCGATGGGGGCAAGCGCCGGCTCGCCGTTATTCTACAACCGGGTGAAAGGGAAAATGGAGCAGGCGCTTATCGCTCAGAACTGGCCGCGGCTGACCATTGCCCGGCCCTCTATGCTGTTGGGGCGACGTGCGAAGCCGCGTTTGAGCGAGTCGCTCTTTGCGCCATTTTTTCGTCTGATGCCCGGCCGCTGGCGGGCCATTCGTGCAAAGGACGTTGCGTTGGCCCTGCGCGAAGCCGCGTTTTTACCCCAGCCTGACGGCGTGACGATTCTGCGCTCCGATAAATTACTTGATATGGCGCGCAGCGCCAGCGCTCAGTAATGCCTCTGGTTTAGGCCGTTGAGTTAACACAGCCTCAACGCCCTGTTGATACGGGTTGCCTGCTGCACGAATTACTTTACACTCCCGCTTCGTATTGCCTGTTGTTAAGCGACGCCGTGCCGCTGCGAACGGCAGGCGTTTTCCTTTGCGGAGCGCGAGTGGACGACTGCGCTTCTTATTTTTGGTTGTCATAATGAAAAATTTCTTTAAAGCAGCGGCGCTTTCCTCTGTGCTGATTTCGGGTTCTGTTTTTACTATGGGTATAAGTCTGGAGAAGGGAAAAAGCTGGACGAATGTGGAAGCGGAGACAGGACGTGGTTGCGGCGGTCTGTATGCGCAGGGCAACTGGCTGAAAAATACTGATAACGGCGAACAGACCGGCGGCGTGGGGGCCGGGTATAATCTCATTCTCGGCCTGGCGTTCCCGGTTGGCGGCGGCGCGCGCATTAAGTTGATTAACGGCTTTGCGTTGTATGGTGAAGGCTATATCGCGCCAGACGGTTTTAGCAATAGCGTACGCAATTATACCGAAGCTAACGCAGGCGTTAGCTGGTGACATATAACCCCCCCTTGTTTTACAAGGGGGTATTTTATTAATCAATAGGTTAAGTAATTAACCTGCGACTAATTAAACTTATTTAGACCTGACTGGTGGTCATCGGATGGACACTCCTGTCAGGGGGTTCCGGGTTACGGCGTCCTGTAAATAGTCTGGCGCAAAATGCGCATAGACCATCGTCTGTTGGATGTTTGCATACCCCAGGATTCTCTGCAGGGTAATAATGTTCCCGTCCTGAATCATGACATGTGTCGCAAATGTATGCCGTAAAACGTGTACAGCTTGCCCGTCAGGAAGGTCGGGTTTCATTGTCTTCAGGGTTGTTCTAACGTGAGGATAGCTGGCGTTGAAAAGTCGCCCTGAAGTTTTCGTTTTCACAAACGCCTCAACGTCCTTTGCTATGGGAACGGAGCGGTTGTGAAGAAACGACCAGCGGCTCGCCAGTTTCAGTGCTCAATCTTGTAAGAAGTTAAGCGAGAACGCCGTCGGCGTCTGAAGTTTGCTTCAGGCGCTGACGAGGTTGAACAACGAGCTTTGCGAGGCGTTAGGCATTACTCAATCAGGTATGAAATTTTTAGAGTGATGTTTTTATTATTGTCATTGTAGGTGGTGGAATTATTCAGAAATAAAATCCGTCCATTGTATGAGATTTTTATTTTATCTGTGCTCAGGATTTTGACATCACTGATGCTGCCATATCCTGCAAGAAAAGGAGTTAGCGTTAATAGCTGGTTGGTTATGTCATTATCGCTGCCCTGAAGCCTGGATGATAAATAATAACGATAAATGACAGGTACAGTAGCCCCGCCATTACTGTTTTCAGTTATGTACAACCACAAACCGGAATTTATTTCATAGCGATGCTGTAGTGTGTCATTTTTTCTGTTGTCGTCACTGTAATTGATGACAATAAAGCCCCCAGTGACCAATGCCAGACATAGCGTGATGCAGCAGTGTATGTGTCTAATAGCCCTGGTGTTGAGCATAGATAATTCCTTCACGAATGAATCGCTGGTCTGTGGGGTCATCGCCGTAAGGTGGTTTGTCATACCAGTTGCCCCAAAGCGGATTGGATGTGCCAGCCCTTGACTGTGCGAACCCGGCCCCCATCAGAAGTATGTTGGCCGGTATGCCTGCTGCCGTGCCTGTTGCGCCAAAATTGAAATTACCAAAGTTGGCCCAGTATGGGTCGAATTGCTTATAGTCCCAGGGCCCACGATTCCTGACTTTCTGATAAAACCAATACTACGTTGACGGTGTTGCCATGTTGCGTGACATGCCATGCAGTCGTGCGTCACGCATATTGCTGTGTAAGATTTCTCTTGCAGATATTGGTCCAACGGGGATCCCTGTCATTAGTGAAGTCGTCCATTGCAGTTATCACCATGCGAGTTTGTTTATCAAATTTTAAGCGATAATGTAAGGGCTTTCGTTTGCCTGATTCATTGGCATTCAGTCATGCATGCAACGGGTGCATGTTTTCGCATGCGCCGGGCTTGCCTGTTCTGGCCCTGCAGCGCCAGCACTGGCGCGTATCCAGAGTGACCATGCAACTGCATTAAAACCGACCCGTTAAGCGGGCAGGTGTGGCGGGGAAAGCATTGCGCGCCAGAGGTGGTGCGCATTATTAAAAAATAACGTCTGAGCGCGTCGTGATGGCGCTGTCGTGGTGGCTGTCGGTTCGTGGCTGGTGTTGTGTGTCGGTGCGCGTGTGGGGCGTCTAATGCGGTTTAATGGCGGGGTGTGAAAAAGCCGCCATGATGGCGGCCTGTGTGGTGGTTATTCCGGGTTGTCGAGCGTGTACTCTTTGAACCTGATGACCTCAATGCCAAGCCAGTCGTTAATCTCCCTGAAGCGGTCCTGCAAAGTTGACAGCTCGTTACGCACAAAGACCCGCGCCACCTTCTCAACGTCACCCAGTGAGCCAATATTCTCGGGCTTGCCGCCCATGAGCTGGAACGGCACGCGATGGGCGTCCATCAGGTCAGCGGCGCTGGCTTTCTTGATGTTAAAAAAATCATCCTTAGTGGCGACTTCACTCAATGGCACAATTTTAATGCCGTCCGGTTTGCCATTGGGCGCGTAGAAGAACAGGTTTTTGAAATTCCCCAGCCCTTTTGAGCTGCGCATCGCCTCGCGTAGCGATTCGACGTCTGTCGCGCTCTGCGCCGGGTCGGTCACATACATGATGTAACCAGCGTGCGCACCGTTCTGGTAATACTTCCGGCGAAACAACGTGGCGGACTCATTCAGCCAGGCGGAATTAAGCGCGCTCAGGTATTCCGGCAGGCCGTAACCGAAGGCAAAGCCGGTCAGGAAAGCCAAAGCTAAAAAAGAGCAGGAAGCACGCGAAGGTGAATACATGGCCGGTGACGCCGATAACGTGCTGGCGCTGACCACGGTCTACGCGACAAAGGCGCAGGCCATGCGGGCGGCTCAGGCGAAGTGGGACAAGCTGCAGCGTGGCGTGGCTGGTTTGTAAAAAGCGCCCTTACCTTTGCGTTTTCAACGCTCAGGGCGCTTTAGTATGGGAGTAACCGGTGATGCGTTATTTGATGTATGTAAACGCCGTGGTAACGTGCTTCACACCGCTTATTCGGCTGGCGATATCGGCAGCGGCTTTACCTTCTTCGCTGGTTACAAGGCCCAGCAGAAATACTTCGCCGTTCTCCGTGGTCACTTTTACATTCGTTGATTTTACCCGATCGCTGGCCAGAAGCTGAGAGCGTACTTTGGTGGTAATCCAGGTATCGGATGAGGCAGTACCAATACCTATCGGTTCGCCCTGGCGGATTTCGTTATACACTTCGGCTGCGCCATCGGTACCCAGGGCGATTTTCTTAGCCTGTTCAGCCAGTTCAGGGGTAGGCGCCTGGCCGGTCAACAGGACTTTGCCCTGATAGGCGGTTACGCCGATACGCGCCTCTTTCTTCAGTTGCGCATCTTTGGATAGCGCATTATCAACGCGCAGCTCCAGCGTGCCATCGTCAACCTGGGTTCCCACAGAGCGCGGGTCGGTTGCCGTTTTGGTCGCAACGGCCGCAGTGCCGACGATTGCGGCGCCGATACAACCCTGTAATAGCAGCGCAGATATCAGAACCGCCAGCGGCGTCAGTACCTTCATGAATACTCCTTTCATTAACCTGGTAGTGGAAATAACGTGTTATCAATCAGATCGCACAGGCAGTTTACCGTCAGCATATGCATTTCCTGAATGCGTGTGCTGCGGTGGGAAGGAATACGGATCTCAACGTCCTGTGGACCAAGTAAGCCTGCGAGTTCGCCGCCATCGTAGCCGGTTAGCGCCACGATAGTCATATCACGGGTGACGGCCGCTTCCACAGCCTTAATAATCTCGCGGCTATTGCCGCGCGTGGATATTGCCAGTAGCACGTCGCCGGCATTGCCAAGCGCGCGCACCTGCTTGGCATAGACCTCTTCATGGAGACGATCGTTGGTAATTGCCGTAAGTACGACGTTATCAGCGCTCAGTGCGATAGCCGGCAGGCTTGGGCGTTCGGTCTCGAAGCGGTTAATCATGCTGGCGGCGAAGTGTTGCGCGTTGGCGGCGCCGGCGCCGTTGCCGCAGCAAAGCATTTTATTGCCGTTTAGCAGTGAGTGAACCAGCGTTGTGGCTGCGCGGGAAATGGCATCCGGCAAGGCTTCCGCCGCCGCAATTTGTGTTTGAATGCTTTCGGTAAAGCACGCTTTAATTCTATCGAGCACGATTTTCCTTTGAAAATAGACGGCACATTACTGGCTGAGGGAGAAGGCGTTAACGACCCATTCCACCTCGTTGCCGGTGAAGGCTAACACATCAAACCGGCAATCCACAGTATCAAAACATTCATTATGACGGGCAAGCCAGACTGCCGCGGCGCGCAACAGCTTTTGTTGTTTGCCGGGGGTGACGCTCGCCGCCGCGCCGCCGAACCGGTCGCTGGCGCGATAGCGGACTTCCACAAAAACGGTAGTCACGCCATGCGTCATGATAAGATCGATTTCACCGCCGCGTTCGCGCACGTTGGCGGCGATAAAGCGCAGCCCTTTATGCTCCAGCCAGCGGCGAGCCTGCGCTTCAACGAGCGCGCCCCGCCGCTGTCGGGTTAGTTTACCGCAACGATCCGGCCTTGTTGGTATTTGAGCCACGACATTTTACGTCCGATTACACAGTCGTCAGAGGCAATCAACGTGCCGGTATTGCCGGCTATCTGATGCCCCGGCATCTGGCGTATCTGGACGAACTGATTTGCCAGCGTCCAGGCGTCAGCGCCCATCGCATACAGGCGCGCCAGCGAATAATCGTTGCGCGACGCCGCCAGCGCCTGCTGTTGAAAAGCAGGGTTGCTGCCTGAAAGCGCCGGAATTTCACTGTATTCCAGCCCCTCCATTTCCAGACGGAAATCAGCGCCTGCGCCGCTTTGTGCGCTGCGCGAGCTGGCATAGAGCTGGACGCTGCTGCGGCTGCCGGTACGCATGGCGATCATCGGTTTAATCAATGCCAATTCGCTGCGTGTGGCCACAATATATACCGCATCCACATTGCCGGGCGTATCCTGGGCCTCCAGCGGCTGCGCAGGAACAGATGCGTTGTCTGCAAGGGCAGGCGCTTCCCGTTCAGTGGTGACCGGCGTTCCGGTCAGGGTTAGCCCTGTTCCGCGGTTGATTGCGCTGCGTAATTCGGCCTGGGCGCCGAAACGCTGCTGCAATACCGTATCGCCGCCCTGCTGTTGCCAGGCGTTAGCAAAAGCGCGCGTCACGCGGTCGCCCAGCGCGTTGCCCGGCGCCAGCAGCAGCGGGCGACGGTAGCCCTGCGCCCAAATATGCTCGGCGGCATCGCGGGCTTCATCTTCCGGAGAGAGCGCAAAGTAACAAACATTCGCACGGTTGCTGATATGTCCGGGTTGGTTAAGCGCCAGGACATTAAGGGGGGTATTGCTGGTGAGCATACGCTCAACGTCAGGCTTTAGCAGCGGACCGACGACCAGCGAAGCGCCGTCCCGTTGCGCCTGCGCCAGGATCTGGCTGACCGGTTGCTCCGTGGTGTCGTAAACGCGGACTTCTGCCGGAGTTTGCGCAGCGCTGGCGGCAGGCGTGGGCTGTGAATCCGCCTGCAATGGCGAGACAGACGAGTGGTTTTCAAGCAGTTCATCGACCGGCGCATTGGCTGGGCTGACCACATCGCCGCCGTTTGGCGTCTCTGCATAAGCAGGCGTAGGCTGTGTATCGGCGGCCGACGGACTGGTTTGCAGCAGTCCGTTTCGCGCGTCTTCAAACCCCCTTTTGAGCGCCTGGCCAAACACGCCGGCCTGGCCGTTGAGCGGCAGCAGTAGGGCAATTATGTTGGTTGTTGCGTGAGCGTTTTGCAGGTTATTCAACGCGCCAGGCAGCATTGTCGCGCCGGGGTTTTGCGGATAGCGGATGCGCCAGTCAGCAATGCCTGCTTTTAGCGCCTGTAAATTGTTGCGCTTGCTAAACCAGATTTGCTGTAAGTCGAGCCAACCCTGCAGTGTATTTTCCCGGGCGTTAATGACCAACGCGCGCGCCTGCTCCTCAGGCATGGCGCTAAGCGCCTGCCAGGTTGCGTCGATATTCTTTTGTTTCGCATCTCCCTGTAGCGAGGGCTCCTGCGCAATCAGCGCGCGCAGTAAACTCAGGGAGGGTTTGCCCTGGCTTGCGTTGATTTGCAACTGCCAGTAGCGCGCCTGCTGCGGCGCTTCCAGTTCATCGGGGTTGATGCTCGCCAGACGCGTGCGCGCGCCGGCGTAATCCTGGCGCAGTAGCGCAATTTCGGCGCTCAGCAGCGCATATTCGCGCCCCTGTTGGCCGCTCAGCCCGTGCGGTAGTTTGCCGTAAAGTTCGATAGCCTGGGGATTATCGCCTTCTTTTAACAAAGCGCGTATGGCAAGTAATTGCCAGTTTGTCCTGTTATCATCACGGCTTTGCTGCATTTGCTGTAAATAAAACGCGGAATTACCCTGTGTATCAGCCTGCAACAGAGACGCGCTCTGGTCTTTAGACTGAATGCCACAGCCGGAAAAAAGCATTGCGGCCAGCAGGACTGGCAGGCAGCGCCCGGCTTTAGAACGAAAAATTTTAGACGGTACCATACTGTATCCAGTGTTATTTTACCCAGCGGTCAATATTAAATCGGCAATACGGATGAAACAATGAAACAACTCGATTCAGCAGTGATTTCAGAAGGTACGCTATACATTGTACCGACGCCTATCGGCAACCTCAGCGACATAACGCGACGTGCGCTGGAGATTTTACAGGCCGTTGATCTGATTGCCGCTGAAGATACCCGCCATACCGGACTTTTACTCCAGCATTTCGCCATTAATGCGCGAATGTTTGCTCTGCACGACCATAACGAACAACAAAAAGCCGAAACACTGCTGGCGAAGCTGCGTGAAGGCCAGACGATAGCGCTGGTTTCCGACGCCGGCACGCCGCTTATTAACGATCCGGGCTACCATCTGGTGCGCGCCTGTCGTGACGCGGGCGTGCGTGTGGTGCCGTTGCCGGGACCGTGCGCGGCTATCGCCGCGCTGAGCGCCGCCGGGTTGCCGTCAGACCGTTTTTGTTATGAAGGTTTTTTGCCTGCAAAATCCAAAGGCCGCCGCGACGCGCTACAGGCGCTGGAGCAGGAGCCGCGCACGCTGATTTTTTACGAATCCACTCACCGCTTGCTCGACAGCCTGGCGGATATCCGCGCGGTGTTCGGCGAAGCGCGCTACGTGGTGCTGGCGCGTGAGCTGACGAAAACCTGGGAGTCGATTTACGGCGCGCCGGTAGGTGAGCTGCTGGCGTGGGTAAAGGAAGATGAAAACCGCCGCAAAGGCGAAATGGTGCTGATCGTCGAGGGCTATAAGGCTAACGAAGAAGCGCTGCCCGCCGAGGCGCTGCGCACGCTGGCGCTGTTACAGGCTGAGTTGCCGCTGAAAAAGGCGGCGGCGCTGGCGGCAGAAATCCATGGCGTGAAGAAAAACGCGTTATATAAATATGCGCTGGCGCTGCAGGCTAACGACCCGGCCACCTGAAGCGCGCTCTGGCAATGCCTGGCCGCGAAGAAGCGTGGAATATCCCAACGTGGGGCAATCTGCCGTATTTCTACGCCGTCCGGAAGGAAGGTTTACTCGCCGGGGCGGCAATAACGCCGTGATTGAGAAAATTAATAATCAATGGGTTAAGCGAACCTGCGCGTTGCCGCGTAAACCAGCCTTTGCGACAGGTTTCTGGCGGGTCATGCATACCAGACAGGTGGTTAAGTCGGCTTTGTGAATGCCTTTTGCACAGCGCTAAAAGGCATGGAGATTGTTGAATGACGCCAGGCCAAACGGACTCGGCCGCAAGCGGCTGCAATGTACAAGCGTATCCACGCGTTGATTTACATCGGAATGCCGCAAAGCGGGCAAATCCTCGTTTTTGCCCGCTTTATCGCCATTGTGGAGCATGGCATGACGCCATGCCCGGATTGTTGGCAAAAAAGGGAAAAACGGTTTTTTTCCTTTTTTGTGGTAAGCAGGCGAAAATCAATGCATTGATTTTCCTTTTTTATTGTGTTTCATCCATCCTGTCTGTGAAAGGATGGGGTTTGCCAGCCGTCTTAGCATGGCATGACGCCATGCTTTTTTATTGCGGTCAGGTCACTGGCGCGGGGTTAAACACCGCCAGTTGATTATACAGCCCCCATTGATCCGAATATGTTTTTTTACGTCCGCTGGCCACGTCGAGAATAAAGTGAAATAACTTCCAGCCTACATCTTCAATGCTCTCTTCGCCTGTGGCGATAGTGCCTGCGTTGATATCCATCAAATCATGCCAGCGCCGGGCAAGCTCCGTGCGCGTCGCCATTTTTATCACCGGCACTGCCGCCAGGCCGTATGGCGTGCCGCGCCCGGTGGTAAACACCTGCACCGTAATGCCGGATGCCAATTGCTGCGTGCCGCAGATAAAATCGCTGGCGGGCGTGGCGGCGTAAATAAGACCGCGCTTCGTCGGGCGTTGCCCGGGGGAGAGCACTTCGGCAATGGCGCTTTTGCCTGATTTAGCGATTGAGCCGAGCGCTTTTTCCACCACGTTAGCCAGGCCGCCTTTTTTATTGCCCGGTGACGGATTGGCGCTGCGATCGGTTTTTCCCATATCAAGATAGTTGTCATACCAGGCCATCTCTTCCAGCAGCCGTTTGCCTACCTCTTCGCTGGCCGCGCGCGGCGTCAACAGATGTATAGCGTCGCGGACCTCTGTGACTTCTGAGAACATGACCGTTGCGCCGCAGCGCACCAGCAGATCGGAGGCGTAGCCTACCGCCGGGTTAGCCGTCACGCCGGAAAAGGCGTCGCTGCCGCCGCACTGCATTCCCACCACTAACTCGCTGGCCGGGAAGGTTTCGCGCCGGCGCGCGTTGAGTTTTTCCAGGTGACGTTCGGCGGTCTGTAAGATCGCATCCACCATTGCGCGAAAGCCGGTATAGCGTTCATCCTGCAGGCGTACCACACTGGCGCCGTCTGTGGCACAAAGCTGTATATCATCGCTGCCTTCAAGCAGGCGTTCCGGCTGGAGTTTTTCGCAGCCGAGACCCACGACCATCACTTCGCCGCCAAAGTTGGGGTTAAGGGCGATATTGTGAATGGTGCGAATCGGCACGACTGCGGCAGGCGCGTTAATCGCCACGCCGCAGCCGTATAGATGATTCAGCCCGACTACGCCGTCCACATTGGGATAGCGCGGCAGCAGATCGCGTTCAATGATTTTCACCACATAATCAACCACGCCCGCCACGCAGTGTACGCTGGTGGTAATGCCAAGCAGGTTACGGGTGCCGACACTGCCGTTCGGATTGCGGTAGCCTTCAAAGGTATAGCCCGCCAGCGGCGCCAGCGGCTCCGGTATTCGGGTCGCCAGCGGCAGGCTATTGAGCGGCGGCGCTTTCGGCAACCTCACCAGAGACTCATCAATCCAACTGCCGCGTGGAATGTGGCGTTGGGCATAGCCAATAATTTCGCCATAACGCACGATTTCACCGCCTTCGGGAATATCCGCCAGCGCGGTTTTATGCCCCTGTGGAATATGCTCCGTGAGCGTCAGCCCATCGGGAAAGCGCGTACCGGCTTTAAGGCCGCCGTCATTGACGATAATTGCCACATTATCATCGTGGTGCACTTTTATATAAAAAGCGGCAGGGGGGGATTGTTGAATTTTAATCTCAGCCATTATCGTCTCCAGTAATACACCGCTTAACAGGAAATAAGCGCAATGAAAACGTGGGTTACTTGTTTAAGCAGCGCAAAGAAAAGCATGGGGGAAGTAATAGGGCAAAAATGTGAGGAAGATCGCCTTAAATGTACCCACCTGGCGCATGGAAGGCGTCAGGTTCGAGTTCTGTGGCGTAGACCCCACAGCTTCAGGCATATGTCGATAAAAAGCGTTTTTTATAATTTATATATTGGGCATATGTCCAGTGATGCGCCAGGGCCGGTTGTTTATAATAAGTGCGTTTTTGCTTTTCTTCAGTTAGCACAGGCGCTGAGTAATTCATCGCCGTGAATAAAAAAGCCCTTTTATTTATATCCCCGGCTTTGTACTCACAAGCGCGCTACCGCTTGCGTTATTTTTAATGCGGGCAATAACCGGTGCTGTTTTGTCGCTACTGAGTGGTTGTCTCTGGCCTGGGGCTGGGGGTTATTGTCCAGGCCTGTGTAAGCGATATTCAACGTTTGGCATTGCAAATAACGACTCAGGCAAAGGTTAATGCAAATGAATGACAACATTTTTCCTAATAAATTTAAGGCCGCGCTGGCGGCGCACCGGACTCAGATTGGCTGCTGGTCGGCGCTGGCGAACCCGATCAGTACCGAGGTGCTGGGGCTGGCGGGCTTTGACTGGATCGTGCTGGACGGCGAGCATGCGCCGAATGATATCACTACGTTTGTTCCGCAGCTTATGGCGCTCAAAGGCAGCGTGAGCGCGCCGGTAGTGCGCGCGCCGACCAACGATCCGGTAATTATCAAACGCCTGCTGGATATTGGTTTTTATAACTTTTTGATCCCGTTTGTGGAAAGCCGGGAAGAAGCTGAACGGGCGGTGGCTTCCACGCGTTATCCGCCCCGCGGTATTCGCGGTGTTTCCGTAAGCCACCGCAGTAATGGTTATGGCACTACCCCGGATTATTTCAGCCAGATCGACAACAATATCGCCGTTCTGGTGCAGATTGAAAGCCAGCCCGGGCTGGACAACCTTGAGGCGATTGCCGCTACAGACGGCGTAGATGGCCTCTTTGTCGGGCCTGGCGATCTTTGCGCGGCGCTGGGCTACCTTGGTAACCCGTCGCACCCGGAGGTGCAGCGCGCTATCAGGCATATTTTTGCTTGTGCGAAGACACACGGCAAACCGGCGGGCATTCTCGCCCCGGCGGAAGCAGACGCCCGGCGTTACCTGGAGTGGGGCGCAACCTTTGTCGCCGTAGGCAGCGACCTTGGCGTGTTCCGCGCCGCTACGCAGAAGCTGGCGGATCTCTTTAAAAAGTAAACACTTTCAGCCTATTGAGAGGGAACAAGATGACGACGTTAAAAGTAGGTTTCATTGGCCTTGGCATCATGGGTAAACCCATGAGCAAAAATCTTCTGAAAGCGGGCTATTCGCTGGTGGTGCTGGATCGTAATAAAGAGGCGGTTGCTGAGTTGATGCACGCTGGCGCGGAAAGCGCCGCCACGCCGAAAGCGGTGGCGGAATGCTGCGACGTAGTGATTACTATGCTGCCGAACTCGCCGCAGGTAACAGAGGTGGCGCTGGGTGAGAATGGCCTGCTTGAGGGCGCTCGCTCCGGCAGTACGCTGATTGATATGAGTTCTATTGCTCCGCTGGCAAGTCGGGAAATTTGTACGGCCTTGCAGGCCAAAGGAATGAATATGTTGGATGCGCCGGTGAGCGGCGGTGAACCGAAGGCCATTGACGGTACGCTCTCCGTGATGGTGGGCGGCGATAAAGCGCTATTCGATAAGTATTACGACCTGATGAAAGCGATGGCTGGCTCGGTGGTGCATACTGGCGAAATTGGCGCCGGAAACGTGACCAAACTGGCCAACCAGGTCATTGTGGCGTTAAATATCGCGGCCATGTCTGAAGCGTTGGTGTTGGCAACTAAAGCCGGGGTAAATCCGGATCTGGTCTATCAGGCGATTCGCGGTGGGCTGGCGGGCAGTACGGTGCTTGACGCCAAAGCGCCAATGGTAATGGATCGTAATTTCAGGCCGGGTTTTCGCATCGATCTGCACATTAAAGATTTAGCAAACGCGCTGGATACGTCGCACAGCGTAGGCGCACAGCTACCGCTGACAGCGGCGGTTATGGAGATGATGCAGGCGCTGCGTGCCGATGGGCTGGGTTCTGCCGATCACTGCGCGCTGGCGCGCTATTATGAAAACCTGGCGAAGATTGAAGTGTGTAAATAATCCTCGGGCGCGCAGCGTGCCCGGTTTTTCTGCCAGGCCGCTGCTGGCCTGGAGAGCGTGTTCTTGCGTGGAAATGACCAGCGCTGGCTTGGGTTGCGCGGCTGAGTATACGGCAGGCTCTCAGCGGGGCGGCATAGCCGTGAAGGTCATGGCCTGTGTGGGGTGACAGCGCAGGCGAAACGCTCTATACTCTCGCGCTGAAGTTGACCAGACAGTCGCTGCTTCGTCGTCGTCCCCCCGGGGAGACAGGCGGAGTGGAGGAAAGTCCGGGCTCCATAGGGCAGGGTGCCAGGTAACGCCTGGGGGGCGTAAGCCTACGACCAGTGCAACAGAGAGCAAACCGCCGATGGCCCGCATAAGCGGGATCAGGTAAGGGTGAAAGGGTGCGGTAAGAGCGCACCGCGCGGCTGGTAACAGTTCGCGGCACGGTAAACTCCACCCGGAGCAAGGCCAAATAGGGGTTCACATGGTACGGCCCGTACTGAACCCGGGTAGGCTGCTTGAGCCAGTGAGCGATTGCTGGCCCAGATGAATGACTGTCCACGACAGAACCCGGCTTATCGGTCAGCTTCAACTTATTCCAGAACAGCGCGTTGGCGTATCTCAGGCGCTCAGAAGCCGTAATGAGATACGCCAACGGTTGTTATATCCCCATACGCTTTGCCGTGCCTACTATCTACAAGAACAAAAACGCCTGTTAAGCGCCGAATCCATACAGGCTTATGCGAAGGTCGAATTTGTTCAGAGAAACATCCATTTTTTAATCGTTCGGTATTACGCCGTAGCGGACAGGTCTGTCCGCCAGGCGGCGCTACAGGTCTGGCTCCTGAGGCGTTAATTGGGACGCTTTTTTCATGACGTACATTTTTTCATCAGCATACTGAATGCTTTGCGATAAATTATCTCTGAGCTGAGCGATACCGAATGAAATGCACGGCGTTACGGTATTTTCTCCGAAGGTAAACGTTCTGGCGCCGATGCGTTGCTGAATGCGTTTCATAATCTGCTGGGCTTTCTTCACCTCATCAACGAGCATGACCACCAGAAATTCATCCCCGCCGTAACGAACGGCAATATCCTGGCTTCTTAACTCCGTTTTAATGGCCTGGCCGATAAATATCAGCACCTGGTCGCCCGCGCTGTGTCCGAACAGATCATTGATTTCTTTGAATTTGTTGCAGTCTATCATTGATACATATCCTTTATACTTCATTTTTTTCTCAATGAAGGGGGATATTTTGCGGGTGTATAAGCCCGTTAAAGGATCGATGAAAGAGTCGGCCATAGAACGTATAAGCCATTTGTGGATAACGTTTTGCAGCACCAGCCCCACGAAGAACAGTATAATCGCGATAAACTTAAAAGCCGGAAAAGCGTAGATGCTTTTTAATATATTGATTTCGCTTTCCAGCCGAAAAGTCGTAGACAAATGCGTGCTGATGCGTTCAGTCAGCAAAGGCTGCGACGCGTGGCAATCATTGATGCACATGTTTTTTTTCGTCGAAACTTCCTGAACGTAATATGTAACCCAATCTTTGTCGCCAATGATGTTTTTTATCAGCGCGTTGAGTTCGCCGGTGGTGTGATCGTAAAGGAGGTAGGCGACGGGCGTCTTGCTGTCGTTGAGATCGTAAACAAAGCTAACAACGCTGTAGGTGTTAGCATTCGTAATAATATCAAGATAAAGCGGCGTTGCGACGGTTCCCTTACTCATAATGCTGTTTGTTAATTTACGCTTATAGTAATCAGGAATCATTGGGATGTACGCATGCAGATCTTGAAACATCTTTGATGTTTTAATATTGAAGCGAGGATATTCCAGCCGCTGGAAAGAGTAGATCATTTTAGTTTTGTCGGTGATAAGGTAACGAAACCCATTTTTGGTTGTTAAATCGCTGTTTGCCAGTGTTGACTGGATGATATTGGCTGAATAAACCAGACATTCGGTCATTTTACTGACGGGCTGCAACGCTAAAAGCGTACCGTAAACCGGGGTGGTCGTTGTTGCAGATGAATAGTTAAATCCATAAAAACCATCGTCTTTATAAACTTTGGGTATACTGCAGAGACTATTTTTTTTAGTAATAGTAAATTTCGTGGTAATAGCATCAGCAATATTTTCATTCTCATCAAATATACGAATGAGTAGGTTCTTGATTTCTGACGTATTTGTGATAATTTCATTCCTTTGCCAGGAAAAAATCAGTAGCGCAGAAACGAACAAAAGCCCGCTACTGATGAATATAGCAGCTATTATAGAACTAATTTTAACTTTATAGATTGACAAGATCTGCATTAGACTTCTCGTTGTCGTTAAAAACAGTAAAAATTATCCAAAGGAAAATTTAAGGGGTTCAGGTTTGCCAATGTAATATCCCTGAAGATAATCAACGCCAAGGTTTTTAAGCAACAGCGCATGTTTTTTTGTCTCGACAAACTCAGCAACAACTTTCATATTTTTAGCTCTGGCAATGTCGATAATCGATTTGACGATGACAGCGTCAAGGTGATTATGTGTGATATCCTTTACAAACATGCCGTCAATTTTTATGACGTCGGCATCCAGCATTTTTAACCGCTCGTAGTTGGCGTAGCCTTTACCAAAATCATCAATAGCAATAGTAAAGCCCGCATTCCTGAGGCGTTTGATGTTGGCCAGCGCAACATGTTTGTTGAAAAAAAGCTGCTCTTCAGTCACTTCAAATATAAAGTTGCGTGAGCTGACGCCAAATTTCTGGAAAGTCGCAATAATTTTATCGGCCGTTTTTTCATCGCCCAGCGTTTCCGGCATGATATTAATGGAATACCGGACGCTATCAGTATGGCTAAGTACGTGCTGGCAATACTGTTCCAGAAAACAGTCGAGTATCCGGAAGTCTAACAAAGAACACAGATCAAATTCGGCAATCAATGGCAGAAACTCATGCGGCGCCATCACTTTACCTTCGCAGCTTAACCGGCAAAGCACCTCATAATAACAGTGGCTTCCGTCAATGCTGTCTATTTTTTGTGCGTAAATGATAATGCCGCCGCCCAGGATAGCCTGCTTGATACCGTTGAGTTTTATAATGTCCAGCATGGTATATTTTTCAACCAGCTTATCATGTTCATGCAGAGCGCTAACGTGGTTTCTGCGCTTGATTGTTGCCAGGTATTCCAGCCCGCAAATTGTCTGATAAACGTCATCGCCGGGCGACATCTTTTTCCATGAAATGCCGTAGTGAATGTCCACTTTCTCATCCTGGCTGGTAAGTTTTACCAGGTTCAGATCCGTGATAAGCCGCTGAAGCCGCGCCCTGATATTCTCTTCAGGCAGTAATATGAGCACATCGCGATTAGGGGCGGCGTAAATTTTCGCTTCCGGGCCAAGCAGCCGTTTTAGCTGGCTGTATAGCGCGATTTTAATTGTGGATTTGAAGGTAAAGCCCAGATGTTTTTCTATTTTGTCGATAGCGAACAGCCTGATGTAGCACAGACAGGGCTCGGCATGGGTGTGTTTTATGTCGTAAGCCAGCGCCTGCAGATTAGGGAGATGCGTTAACGGATCGCGGCGCGCCATAGCGGAAAGCCGGATAATCGCTTTATTAAGGCGAATCTTCATGGAAGACAGCCAGATATTGGCAATAGTAAAGACGATAAATAACGCAGAGAAACAGATAAATAGCTGATCCTGTTCAAGCTGTTTAATAAAGCCTGAATTATGCTGGATAAACAGATAAACCACGATCGACCACAGACAGGTGATCACTGTGGGATCAAGGCTGATAAAGCCGTAAACGAAAATAAGAAAAATGGCAGGAATGCCGTAGCCGGACATCGCCACGGACTGACTGGTGCTGGCGGCAATCAGGATAGCCAGACTTATCAGCCAGATGGTGACCTGTCTGCGGTTTTGGTTTTGGAAAAAGGTGCTGATGTGGTTAATGTAAAATTTTCTTGCGTAATTGAATGAAACGACTGTGCGTAAGATATGATAAAAAAAGGCTGTAAAAACAACGGCTGGCAAAGTTAAACTTTGCAGATTGAGCAGCAGCAGCGTAATTTCTTTAATAGAAAAATAGTACTGAAAATCATCATTAATTTTTGTAAACATGCCCCAGAAATAAAGCGAAAACTGCATCAATATGGGGTAAAGCAAACCCAGGCAAAGCAGGCGATCGAGTACGCCTTTTCGGTTTGTAATATTGGCGCGATAGCGGTTGCCCAGCCGTTTTTTCAGGATAAACAGACTTACCAGCAACGGAACTGTTACGCTCAGGGATAAACCAACGGTTTGTATCGTGTTGAGATGTAACTCATTTATATAGGAAATGAGTATGCCCAGCAACAATGCTGGAAAAATTCGGAAACCAAATACGCAGGCAATAGCGATAAACAGGCTAATAGGCAGATAGGCGATATAAAAAGGTATCCCGCCAATAGTTATTATTGGCGACACAGATCGTAGCAAGGGTACTAAACATATTGTTAACAATACAATTAATACCGATGTAATAAGGTTTTTAATCGTCTGAGTCACAGTTATTAACATCAAGGCGGGTGAAGGTTTTTTTATGTTTATTTGTTGTTAATATTTCACAAATAAACGATAAAACAGTATCTATTATACATTAATTGCGCATTTCGTCTAATGCGCTTATTTTTTGAACTCCCGCCTGTCGCTATTGTTCGTTCAGAAAATGCATGAATATGCGCTAAACATGGCTGTATTTTTTTAGCGGCAAAAGGCGTAGCTGCCGCTTTAGCGCTGAACCTTATGAAACAGAAGAAAAACGTCTGGCAGGGGGGCGGGAGGGCCTGGCGTATGGCGCGGTAAGCTATCAGCATGAAAAATCAATCAACAGCGCGCGCAGGGGGCTATCAGCAACCAGAGTGAGGGCTAATTCGTCGCGAATAAAGGCGCCGTCGCCGCAGGTCAGCGCGGTTTTTTGTTCTGTGCCGGTTCTGGTGTGGACGCAGCCGTGTATTGACTGCAAATAGGCGCGCGAGCCGTGCAAATCCGTGTGGAATTGTTCGCCTTCATCCAGGGCAATGTAGTAAATCCATGCCTGCTGGCGTAGCACCATGCTGCCCTGCGAGCCATCCGGCGAGGCGAGTAACTGATGCTTTTCGTTGCGCAGTGTGAACTTTTGTAACGGCGTATTCTCGCGCTCCGGACAGGCATCCAGCCATAACTGCATGCGCGTGAGTGATTCGGTTTTACTGAAATTAAGTTCGCTGTAGCTTACGCCGGGCCGGGCGGCGAGCAGTAATGCTTCTCCCGCTTTTGCCCGAGCGTGGCGGCCTTCGCTGTCCCGGTATTCGGCTTCGCCGTTAAGCGTCAGATTCAGAATATCGACTTTAGGGTAAGTACGGGGCTGGAAGGCGGCGCCTGGCGCTAACACATCCTGATTAAGCACCCGAAGCGAGGCGTAACCCAGCAGGGATGGATCGAAATAATGGCCGAACGAGAACGTATAGCGTGCCTGTAGCCAGCCATAATCGGCTTTTCCGCATTGTCCGGTCGTTCTTGGCGTAATCATGTCGCTGCACCTCTTTTTTCACTGATCTAATGGTAAGAGTCTGGACGCTGCATTGTTAGCCAGTTAATCTGCTTGCTCTGTTCAAATTTACTGAATGAAAGCGAAATGGCGAAAGAAAGAGCATTGACGCTGGAAGCGCTGCGCGTCATGGACGCGATAGATCGCCGCGGCAGCTTCGCGGCGGCGGCGGACGAACTGGGGCGCGTCCCTTCGGCGCTCAGCTATACCATGCAAAAGCTGGAAGAAGAGCTGGATGTCGTATTGTTCGATCGCTCAGGCCATCGCACGAAATTCACAAATGTTGGGCGCATGCTGCTTGAGCGTGGGCGCCTGTTGCTTGAGGCTGCTGATAAGCTCACTACCGATGCTGAAGCGCTGGCGCGTGGTTGGGAAACGCATCTGACTATTGTGGCTGAAGCGCTGGTGCCGACCCCCGACTTTTTTCCTTTGATTGAACGTCTGGCGGCAAAAGCCGATACCCAGCTTACCATTCTTACAGAAGTGCTGGCAGGCGCATGGGAACGCCTGGAGCAGGGAAGAGCGGACATTGTGATCGCGCCCAATCTGCATTTTCGGTCATCAACGGAAATCAATTCGCGCAAGCTCTTTAAGCTGATGAGCGTCTACGTGGCAGCGCCGGATCATCCTATTCATCAGGAACCGGAGCCGCTTTCTGAAGTGACGCGCGTGAAATATCGCGGCGTGGCGGTGGCGGATACCGCACGCGAGCGCCCGGTACTTACCGTGCAATTGCTCGATAAACAGCCGCGCATGACGGTAAGCAGTATGCAGGATAAGCGCCAGGCGCTACTGGCCGGGCTGGGGGTAGCGTCCATGCCATATCCGATGGTTGAGCGCGATATTGCCGAAGGCCGTCTGCGCGTGGTCAGCCCGGAGTCCGTTGCGGAAGTTGAGATAATCATGGCCTGGCGTCGCGACAGTATGGGGGAAGCCAAGTCGTGGTGCCTGCGCGAGATTCCAAAGCTGTTTAGCGGGCGTTAATGTTTCGATGCGGCGCGGGCTCTTCCAGTGGATCGGGGCCATAGCGGTTCTCGCCCTGCGTGCCGCGCTGGCAGTTAAACAGGATAATAATCAGCCAGCCGATGAAAGGGATAAGAATTAAAAGCAGCCACCAGGCTGAACGGTCAGTGTCGTGCAGGCGGCGAAACTGTACTGCCCACCACGGCAGGAAAATCAGCACACCGTAAAGCGAGGCGAGCACGCCGCTATCTCCCACCAGCTTCCAGCCGATTATCCGGTCTATCGTCCCAAGCACGTAGGTAAAAATAATGTTCACTATAATGAACATCCAGTACTCCGCGCGCCTGGCCCGGCCGTGAAACCCAATATAATTACGTAAGACTTCCAGATACCAGTTCACCTGTGCCCTCCATAAGCCGTTAGTCACTTGTTTTTTAAGCAAGCGCTGTAAAAAGCATAGCTCAGGGAGAAGAAAAGCGAGAATGACGATCGGCATCACCGAAGCGTTCATCCCGACCGTGCGGCTCATCAAGATTCTGACAAGGCCCATAAGAGATGATGCCTGTGGGGTTTACTGTTTTATGGCTACGATAGTAGTGAGTGCGTATATGGTCGAAATTAACCGTTTCAGCCACGCCGGGCAACTGCCAGATATCGCGCAGGTAACCATAAAGGTTTGGATAGTCGCTGATGCGGTAGCGATCGCATTTAAAATGGGTGACATAAACCGGATCAAAACGAATGAGCGTAGTCCACAGGCGGATATCCGCCTCGGTCAGGCTGTTGCCGGTAAGATAGCGATGTTTATCGAGCAATTGCTCAAGCCGGGCAAGCGAGGTGAATACGCCTTTTACCGCGTCGTCGTAGGCCTGCTGGCAGGTGGCGAATCCCGCTTTATACACGCCGTTATTGACCGAGTCGTAGATCCACGAATTTAACTCATCAATACTGGCGCGCAGCGGCCCGGGATAATAGTCCCCAGCGCGGGCGCCCTGGGCGTCAAATGCGTTGTTGAACATACGGATAATGTCCGCTGACTCATTACTGACAATGGTCTGGCGTTCTTTATCCCACAGTAACGGCACCGTAACACGCCCGCTGTAGCCCGGCTCTGCCTGTGTATAGAGCTGCCAGAGGTAGTCGTGGTGGTAAAGCGTATCGCCCGTGGCTTGCGGAAAATCGTGGTTAAACGTCCAGCCGTGCTCCAGCATCAGCGGATGCACGACACAAACCGAAACCAGCTTTTCCAGACCTTTCAACTTGCGCATAATCAGCGTGCGGTGCGCCCAGGGGCAGGCCAGAGAAACGTATAAATGGTAACGGCCTCTGTGGGCGTTAAAGCCGCCTTCGCCGGAAGGGCCGGCCGTGCCGTCTGCGGTAATCCAGTGGCGAAAAGTAGCCTGCGAACGCTCAAATCGCCCGTTAGTGGATTGTGTGTCATACCATTTATCGTGCCAGACGCCGTCAATAAGCAGCCCCATCGCTATCTCCTTGTATTAACGCTAAACCCGGCGCGACCGGGCTTATCTCAATTTGAGTATAGAAGGCTTACCATTTTTTATTGAGCGCGTGGTCAATGCTGAATGCGCCAGGGCCGGTAAAGAACAGCAGCAGGTAACCGCCGGCAATGGTCATATTTTTCATAAACATGAGCGAATTCATGCCTTCGGCAAAATGCGTATGAAACAGTAGCGCCGTCAGTAATGTAAAACCTGCGGTGAAGATAGCCGTAGTGCGGGTCAACAGGCCAAAAATTATGGCGATGCCGCCGCCGAACTCCAGCAGAATGGTCAGCGGCAGCAGCGCGCCGGGAACGCCCATTGACTGCATGTATTGCTGCGTGCCTGTGTAATCGGCTATTTTGCCCCAGCCTGCCACAATAAACAGAACTGGCATCAGGATACGTGCCGCCAGGATGCCAGTGTCTTCAAATTTTTTCATTTTACTGCTCCAACATAAGTCACGGATGGCCAGCGGCCAGGTAATAGTTAACTCTGCGTGTTATCCAGCATTTTCGGATGTCATCGCTTGCCGGGGAGGATAGTAAAGCGGGCGTGTGATGAATGTTAGCAAGTAAAATTGCCTTTCTGGTTCAGCATTTTTGAATGAAAAAACGGCCGGGTAAATGTTAAAGAATCGGGCGTGCTGGCGTGCGTATCGCCGTGAGGCCAGATTACCTGTGTGAATATTTTCGTGCTTTTGACCTTGCGTGCGTTCAGGGGGGCTGGCCGCTGGAACAGTTTGCGGGGCAAAGACCAATTTGCCTGCTGCTCAGGCCGGTTTGCCTTTCATTAACCGCGAGCAGGCGCTATTTTCTGGCGCGCGCCTGCTTTTATAAGCGTGAGCGATTATGGTTAAGTCTCCAGCGCGCGCAGAGAAATGTTTGCCGCTGGCAGGCGCCGGCAGACGGCAAAGTTAATTATAAAACTCCGCGTAGCAGGGGTATCGATTGCGCCCAGGAAGGATATGCCGGGCTTGATAAAAAGCAGTCACAAACCGTTCTGTAAGCCTGAAACCCAGAGGCAATAGGGCGGAGCCAGGCATTGGTTGATAACCAGTACGCGGGGCATGGTTTTCAGTGAGTATCAAATCGCCGGCTGGCGGATGCCCGCCGGCGAAGGCAGCGCTAATAGATGATGTGTATTAGCGCCTGCGGCCGCCCAGTATACTGCCCAGTATGCCGCGCACAATCTGGTTAGTTATCTGGCGTGCGGCGCTTTTTACCGCGTTTTGTACCAGCCCGTCTTTCTTGCCGCCGCGCGGGCCGGTAGAACCGAACAGAATTTCCTTAAGGCCGCCAGAAAGACTGTCTTCAACGGCTGCCGTTTTGCCTTTGGCCTGCGGCGCACTGGCTTTATCGGTCGCGGCCTGCGCCGTTTTTTGCAGCAGTTCATAAGCTGACTCGCGATCGACGGCATCCTCATATTTGCCGTACAGCATGGAATTATTAATAAGCCCGTTGCGCTCGCCGGCGCTAACCGGCCCCATGCGCGAGCATGGCGCGATCACCATTGCGCGCTCAACCATAGCCGGACTGCCTTTTTCATCAAGGAAGGAAATTAAAGCCTCGCCGGTACCCAGTTGCTGGATTGCCTCTTCTGTGCTGAATGCCGGGTTTGTACGCATGGTCTGTGCTGCGGTTTTTACCGCTTTCTGGTCTTTTGGCGTGAAGGCGCGCAGCGCGTGCTGTACGCGGTTGCCAAGCTGGCCAAGCACATTATCGGGAATATCCGCAGGGTTCTGTGAGACGAAATAAATCCCCACGCCTTTAGAGCGAATCAGACGGACGACCTGCTCAATTTTCTCAAGCAATACCTGCGGCGCGTCGTTAAACAGCAGATGGGCTTCGTCAAAAAAGAATACCAGTTTTGGCTTGTCGGGATCGCCTGCTTCCGGCAGGCGTTCATAAAGCTCGGAGAGCATCCACAGAAGGCTGGCGGAGTATAACTTCGGCATCTGATAGAGCTTTTCCGCCGCGAGGATATTAATGATGCCTTTACCATTGGCATCGGTACGCATCCAGTCCTGGATATCAAGCATGGGTTCGCCAAAGAAGAATGGCGCGCCTTCCTGTTCCAGCGCCAGCAGGCCGCGCTGTATGGCGCCGACAGAGGCGCTACTGATATTGCCGTACTGGTTCTGAAAGGATTTTGCATTATCGCCAATGTACTGCGTGATAGCGCGCAGATCTTTAAAATCAAGCAGCAGCAATCCCCGGTCGTCAGCGACCCGGAAGATAATCTGCAATACACCGCTTTGCACCTCGTTGAGATTTAGCAGGCGGGAAAGCAGCAGCGGCCCGAGGTCGGAAACGGTAGCGCGCAGCGGGTGCCCCTTCTCGCCAAAAATATCCCACAATACGACCGGGTTGGGGTGGGGCTGCCAGTCGGTAACGCCAATTTTCGCCAGCCTTGCCTGAAGTTTTTCAGAAGGCTCGCCATTTTCAGCAATGCCGGTCAGGTCGCCTTTTACGTCGGCCATAAAAACCGGGACGCCAATATCAGAGAATGATTCTGCCAGTTTTTGCAGCGTAACGGTTTTACCGGTACCGGTCGCGCCAGTAATCAACCCGTGGCGGTTGGCCATTGAGGGTTGCAAAAAAAGTTGCTTATCAGCGGTACGGGCTATCAGCAGTGGGGCGGTCATTGTCAGTTTTCCTTGCTTAGAATCAGTCCATTCAGGCGCGGGCCTTATTGCCGCATGCCTTCGCTCGTCTAACAACGCGCGCTGGTTGCGACAAATGTTAACACCTGAGGAGTGGGGAAGATTATACGATCATAGCTATGTTTCGCCCTCAGTATATTCCGGAGATTGCGACGCGCTACGCACCAGGCGCTATGCTTTGACAGTGGCTTGCTAAAAACCGGGAACCTATGTCCAGATTCTTTCTTAATGAACGCGAAAGCCTGGTGAATGACGCCATTGAAGGCGTTATGCTCTCCTCGCCTTATGCCAATCTTGTCAGGCTTGATATCGATCCTGCCATCCGCGTGATAGCGCGCAGCGACTGGGATAAAAGCCGTGTAGCGGTGATTTCTGGCGGCGGCGCCGGGCATGAACCGGCGCACGTGGGTTTTGTCGGTAAAGGTATGCTCACTGCGGCGGTATGCGGCGATTTGTTCGCCTCTCCGAGCGTGGACGCAGTGCTCAACGCCATTGTTGCCGTTACCGGCGATCGCGGCTGCCTGCTGGTTGTTAAAAACTATACCGGCGACCGCCTGAACTTTGGTCTGGCTGCGGAGAAAGCCCGTAGCCGTGGGCTGAAAGTAGAAATGGTTATTGTAGGCGACGATATTGCGTTGCCGAAAAATAACCAACCGCGAGGTATAGGCGGTACTGTGTTGGTGCACAAAATCGCCGGCCATGCGGCCGAACAGGGGCGTTCTCTGGGTGAAGTAAAGGCTGCGGCGCAAAATGCCTGTGACAATATTTTCAGCCTTGGCGTGGCGCTGCGCGGTTGCAGCCTGCCGGAAGGCGAAGACGATGAGAGCCGTATTCACGACGGGCAGGTGGAGTTGGGGCCTGGCATACACGGCGAGCCGGGCGCCAGCATACTGAAAACCCGCAACAGCGCCACAATCGTTGATGAAATAGTAAAACGGTTGTGTAAAAAAGCCGGGAAAACGGCGCGGCTGGCGGTGATGGTGAATAACCTTGGCGGCACATCAGAGCTGGAAATGGGGATGATTGTGGCGGAGATTGCGCGCTCGCCGCTACACGCGCAGATTGATTTTTTAATTGGCCCCGCAACAATGGTCAGTTCGCTGGATATGAAAGGTTTTTCCCTTTCTGTTATCCGCCTGGACGATGCTATGACTGAAGCGCTACAGGCGTGTGTGCAGGCGCCCGGTTGGCGTCAACTCGTGCCTTTTGCCCCGGCGCTAACGCGAAAAGCGCAGGCCGTTCGCGATAACCTGGAGGTGAAGCCGTCAGCCAATGCGAAGACGGCCTCGGTGGTGAAAAAAATAACCGGTACGTTGATTTCGCTGAAAAGCGCGTTAAATGCCCTGGATGCGAAGGTGGGAGATGGCGACACGGGGACGACATTCGCACTGGGGGCGCGCGATATTGCGAAGCTGTTAGACGAGAAAAAATTACCGCTAAACGATCCTGGAGCATTGTTAGCGCTTGTGGGCGAGCGGCTGGCGACCGTAATGGGTGGGTCGAGCGGAGTATTGATGTCTATCTTTTTTACCGCCGCAGGGCAGAAGCTTGCTAAAGGCGACGGGGTGGCGGACGCGTTGCTCGCCGGGCTGGCGCAAATGAAGCGCTATGGCGGTGCGCAACCTGGCGACCGCACGCTGATTGATGCCCTGCAACCGGCGCTGGAAGCGATGAAAAAACACGATCTTAATGCCGCGGCCAGGGCCGCGCAAAAGGGCGCTGACGCCACCGCACAGATGAAAAAGGCCAATGCCGGGCGCTCTTCGTACATTGGCAGCGATAAACTTACCGGTGTGAATGATCCTGGGGCGGTAGCGGTAGCGGAAGTGTTTGCCGCATTGGCTAAAGGCCAGAATGTAGGAGCTAAAGAATGAATTGCTGAAGCCGGGAGGCGTGAAGCAGGCCTGCAATGGTAATGAAAAGTGTTGTTTCGTTTGTAGATGCAACCCATTTTAATTAACTGACGACCTGGCTGTCGGTATGGTACGCAAAAAGCTGGCTGAACAGGTTGCGCCCCGAAGGGCGCAACCTGTCAGTTTGTTGTCAAAGAAGGAAAAAACGTGTTTTTTCCTTCTTTGTGGTAAGTAGGCGATAATCAATGCATTGATTTTACTTGCTTTTTATTGTATTTCATCCCTCCCGTCTGCGACAGGATGGGGTTTGTCAGCAGTCTCACAAGTTGCGCCCCGAAGGGCGCAACCTGTAAAAAATGTATTCTTTTAAGCTAAGGCAGCCCAACATGAGAAGGCGGAAATGTGGACTGCTTTTTCAGATAGCCATGCGGTATTTTAGAATAATGGGCCGTTAAAAATCCGCCTTCAGTACGACGCGGTAACGGGCTTTGCCATCGCGTACGTGCCGTAGCGCATCGTTAATACGAGACATCGGAAATTCTTCAGTTTGTGGGCTGATATGCGCGCGCGCGGCGAACTTCATCAGCTTACGTAGTTCGGATGGATTACCAGTAGCTGAGCCTGATACGCTCCGATCGCCGCCGATAAGTTTCATTGCCGGCACTTCAAACGGCTTCATTACGGCGCCTACGGTATGGAACCTGCCGCCGGGCGCCAGCGCTTCGAAGTAAGGTAGCCAGTCAAGGCTGACGTTTACGGTGTTGATGATAAGATCAAATTGCCCGGCCAGCGCTGTTAACGCCTGAGGATCGCGGCTATTTACCACCCGGTCGGCCCCCATTTGTTTTATTTCCTGCTCTTTTGCCGGATTAGAACTGAATGCTGTCACTTCCGCGCCCATCGCGCGTAAGAGTTTAATGGCTATGTGCCCCAGGCCGCCAATACCAATCACCCCTACGCGGCTTGTGGCGGTTATCTGGTTAATTAACAAAGGTTTGAATACCGTAATGCCGCCGCACAGCAGCGGGCCTGCGCAGGCAATATCAATATCGTCTGGTAGTGGAATAACCCACTGCCAGCCTGCGCGAATTTTTTCGGCAAAGCCGCCGTGGCTCAGGATCGTTGGCGTGCTGCCTTGCAGGCAGTTGACAAGATTGCCGCTTATACAGGCATCGCAGTGTCCACAGCTATCTGATGTCCAGCCAATACCTACACGCTGGCCTGGTTTTAATCCTTTATTCTGCGCGGCAGAGCCTAAGGCATGTACGCGGCCAATAACCTCATGCCCTGGCACCAGCGGATATTGAGAGAAACCCCATTCGTTATCAATCATTGACAAATCAGAGTGACACACACCGCAGTAGTCGACTTTTACCTCAACCGCCTCGGGGGCCAACTCGCCCGCGTCATACTCATATAGCTCAAGCTCCGCACCGGCCTGGGGAGCCGCGTAACTTTTTATGATGCTCATCGGGATATCCTTTTTGGGTGAATGCATTTGCCAGTGTAACGCATGTAGGAGCGATGGGGCTGAGCGTTTAAGGAAATCGGAGTAGCGCGTTAATCTGGCTGCGCAGAATAGTGTTCCACTCCGGATTAACCCCTGGAGGCCAAAAGAACGAAGCGTTTTGCTGCCAGCCGGGTCTGTAATGCGTTGCACACTGCTCGCTATGATATGCCGGGATAAGGGTGGGTAGCGGTATCAGGCGCAGATATTTAAAAAAAGAAGAAGAGATTATTAACCTTAAACAGGCGCTTAAATTTACGCTACGACTGCAGCAGGCGTGTGGAATGAACGCGTTTAAGTCAACGGCTAAATCCGATGAAGTATAATGCTGTTTTTTTCAGCACTTAGTAAGAGCAGGCATCAGCTTAACTTGCATGGCGATCTGCTACGGGTATAATGGCTGCGCTTACCGTAACCCTTCTACAGTGCCGAAGTGGCGAAATCGGTAGACGCAGTTGATTCAAAATCAACCGTAGAAATACGTGCCGGTTCGAGTCCGGCCTTCGGCACCATTGTGGAAAAATTAAGTCACCTTAAGGTGGCTTTTTTTATGTCCATAATCTTCCATCAACATCCATATCTTATTGTTTATTAAAAGATTAAATATTATCTCTCTTCCTCCTGATCTGTTCGTTTTATCCGCGCTGGTCTTTTTTTGTCCATTGACATCCAGATGATTTGGGGGTCAGGATGAGGGTCAATTCACTTCGATGAGGAGTTGACCCCCAATTATGGCCCTGACAGACGTTGTAGCCAGAACCGCCAAGCCTCGCGAGAAAGCCTACAAACTCGCGGATGCGCATGGCCTGTATCTTTTGGTAAATCCTAACGGCTCTAAGCGCTGGTATCTCAAGTATCGTTTCGAAGGTAAGGAAAGCCGGATTGCTTTCGGTGCCTATCCGCTGATCTCGCTGGCGAAGGCCAGAGAAAAGCGCGATGAGGTGCGGCTTTTGCTTGCCGATGGCATCAACCCGGCAGAAAAGCGGGAAGTAGAAAAAGAAGAAGCGCAGTCCGCGCTGATTACCTTTGAGAAGGTCGCGAGAGACTGGCACCGAAACATCAGCCAAAACCGCTGGTCAGAAACGCATGCCGGACGGGTATGGCGCGATATGGAGCGCAATATCTTGCCAGCGATAGGGCAACGCCACATTGCGGATCTGAAGACTAAAGACTTGCTTGAGCCGCTTAAAGCCGTGGAGCAAAACGGCCATCTCGATTTAGCGTCGCGATTGCGTCAGCGGGTGACCGATATTATGCGCTATGCGGTGCAGAACGATCTGATAGAGCGCAATCCTGCCCAGGATCTCTTCGGGGCAATAGCGCCGCCGAAGGCAACTCATCGTCCGGCATTGAAGCTGGATAAGCTACCGGATTTTCTGGCAAGGATTGAAAGCTATAAAGGGAGAACGTTAACCACCCTGGCTTTAAAGTTCACGCTGTGCGTTTTTATCCGCTCCAGCGAACTGCGTTTTGCCCGCTGGACTGAAATCGACTTTAAACGTGCTATGTGGACGATACCGGCTGAACGTGAAGCGATCCCCGGTGTAAAACATTCTCAGCGCGGGGCAAAAATGCGCACTGAGCACTTAGTACCGTTATCCCGCCAGGCTTTGGCGCTGCTGAAAGAAATTAAGGCTATCAGCGGTGCTTATGAACTTATCTTCCCCGGCGATCGTCGTCCAACTAAACCCATGAGTGAAAATACCGTCAATAATGCGTTGCGGGTTATGGGATATGACACCACGACCGAACTGTGCGGGCATGGT
Organism: Tenebrionibacter intestinalis; assembly: GCF_016632365.1. Lineage (GTDB taxonomy): Bacteria > Pseudomonadota > Gammaproteobacteria > Enterobacterales > Enterobacteriaceae > Tenebrionibacter > Tenebrionibacter intestinalis. Next base: position 80,515 of record NZ_JAEPBH010000015.1, read on the forward strand.
TTCCGCACGATGGCCTGTAGTGCCCTGGTTGAGTCCGGGCAGTGGTCGCGGGATGCTGTCGAGCGGCAGATGAGCCATCAGGAACGCAATAGCGTGCGGGCGGCTTATATTCATAAGGCTGAACACATCGAAGAGCGAAGGCTGATGCTGCAATGGTGGGCGGATTATCTTGATGCAAACCGGGAAGGGTATGTGGTGCCGTATGAGTTTAGAAATATATGATCCGCTACGCATCTGATTTTACACCGCTCCAGCCCCTTTTCGCGGGGGGCTGGAGCTAATACGTCTTATAGGGTTTATTTTTCCTGCGATTCTGAATATCCAAGAATCATTTCTGCCAGATCGTCTTCCACCGCATAAAAATAACAAGCCGGAACGTGTAGTACCGATGCTAACCGGCAGGCCAGTGCAAAATCAGGTGTATGTATACCGCGCTCATATTGATTCATCCGGGCGCTGGCTGTCGCTTCATCAATCCCGGCAAGAATCCCCAGCCGTTCCTGTGACAAACCAGCCTTTAAGCGTGCAGCTTTTAAACGATGAGGTAGCATGAGTGTCCCAGATGACTAACTTATCCTGGCTCGATTCTCATCTGTGCTTGATGAAAATATACTAAGTAATACTTAGTGGTGGGCTGGTCTGAGATCAAAAAGGAAGAAAAGCTATTGTGGCAAAAAAGTGACTTTCCAGGAGGATGGAGTGGTAAAGCCAGTGCCGTTTTTCCACTTTTTAGACTTGACTGTTCGGTGCTCACTTCGCTGCGCTCCGCCTCAGTCAAGTCTAAAAAGCGTTACTGGTTGGTGGTAAGAGAACCAAAGCTAAGGAGGAGCGATCTCTTTGGAGAAATTGACGCGAAAATAAGGTGTGTGATTCTCAGATAGACCCCCATTTTATTCCCACTTGATGATAAGTTTTTTATTCCCCCACCTGATTTTTGATGTTGATGAAAAAATGATATTTATTATAGGGTTAAGTTATTCCCCCACCTGGCGTATATATACATGGAGGAAGTGGGGGAATATGTTGGGTTTTGTCATTATCAGAGCCAGGTTCCCCCACTTTCTCCCGGTTAATCCCTCGTTTTATCTCTTTGCGACAACGGCGTAATGCGTTCTCCATCCAATGCGATCAGACCATCTTTTTCCAGTTTATCCAGCCAGCGGGTAAATTTTTTGGCTACGTCAAATCCCATCGCCCTCATATCGTCCCGAACCTGCGAGCGGGTACAACTATCGCCACTGCCTGTGCGAGAACGGATAGCCTGCCATAAGGAAATGTGGTTATCTGTGAGTCGTGAAATACCTGATAAATCCGGGTCGCCAGCGATATTATTATCTATGGCCTCGCGGCCTTCATCGTTCAGTACCAGCGAAGTGATCCGCTCGCCATCATCATCCACGTATAAATCGACGGAATGCAGATCATAGGCACGACGTGGCGGCTCTTCGGCATCCTTCATCTTGGTGCAACTGAGAATCAATGCGCCACCGTCACCTTCACGGCGCACATTAAACTCCACATCCAGTGCCGCCCGGAATGCGCTGGAACCGCGTGCGCCTTTGTCCTGATCTTTGCCAGAGTGGTGAATGATCAGCACCGTAGCCTGTGTGGCCGCTTTGATATAGTCGCATCCCTGAATGAAGGCACCCATATCTTTAGCTGCGTTCTCGTCTGAACCGCCGAAGCAGCGGGCGAGGGTATCCAGAATGATCAGGCGAATTGGCATATCGGTTACGGCTTTGACATCTTTGGCGGCTTGTATCACCTGTTGCACGCTTTCCGGGCTGGCAGGAAAGATCGGGCAATCGACACGATATAGAGCATCAATAGGACTACCGCCGTTAAGCGTTTGCTCCCATGCCCGGATACGGCGAGGAACGCCGATCCCACCTTCACCAACAACATAAATAACGGCTCCCTGTGTGACTGGTTTACCCGCCCATGGCTTACCGGTAGCGATATGGCATCCCCATGATACCGCCAGGAAGGATTTGTAAGATCCGCTGGCTCCGTAGGCGCTGGCAATGGATGAGGCTGGCAAATAGCCCTTAATCAGGTAGTCCTGCCGGGTATCAAAGCCGTCAGAGCCTTTGCGCAGGGGAAGTGTGGTGCTGAATTTTGTTTCGGTATCAGTTATCAATTTACTCATTGTCTGACTTCCCCGTTTGCTGTAGCCCCTCGCGTTTGCCGACGCGCTCAGCAATCCAGTCATTCACTTCGCTTTCCAGCCATGCCACCGAGCGGGAGCCAATTTTGACTGCCGGAGGAAAATCGCCCTTGCTTATCAGGAGATAAATCCATGATTTCCTGAAGCCGGTTTTTTCCATCACATCCGATAATCGCAATAACCTGAAATTCGACATCATTAGCCCTCCTTCCTGGTGTAAATGCGCTCGACGTAGCGGCCCCTGCCATCACCATGGCCGAGATCCATTGACGTCATTGCTCTGGCTTCACTGCAGGAAAATCCTTGTGACAGGTAATAGCGAAGGGCATCCTGAGCCCATGCGTAGCGCAGGCAGTGGGGGGAATAATTGCCGATCAACCCTAACCGTGTAGTATGTGTGCGCCAGAAGTTCATGGCGGTTTTTAAATCGGGCTTGTCGATAAGCTTTCCGTTACGTGTTTTAGCAATCAGCAGAGCGTCATTTACTGCCTGCTGTACCGCGTTACGATCGAGGATTCGTGTTTCACGCGGCCTGCCGCCTTTGGTGCCAAAAACAATGGTGAGAGTTGATTGATTTCGTTCAATCTGCTTTTTCCAGGTATTCAGTGAACTGGCGCACTGCACAGCTTCCTGTGAGCGAAGCCCCAGCAATCTGGCAAGCTGGAGGGCACAGGCAAGCCCCTGGTCATACTGCCGGGCGCTTTGCAATACTGCCTGAAATCGCTCATCCGGAATCGCGAATTTCGTACCTGCGCGACTTGCTCCGCTTAATCCCAGTGCTTTGTTCGTTAAACGTGTTGATGTAACAAGCTTTTCCCTGCCTGCTAGCCGAAACACTGCGCGCAGTGCTGACATGTCATTATGAAGCGTTCGAACAGCAATACCTGCTGCCTGGCGGTCGGCAATATAACTTTCGATATGTTTAGTTTTCAGATGCTGAACATCCCGAACCTGGATATTAAGCGCCATCAGATGGCGACAAAATCGGTCAATGATACGGGTACGATCGTGAACGGTTTTAAAGCTGCCGCCGACGTGCTTAGCCAGCGTTTTCATTTCACGACTTAATTTACTCATAGCAAATTCCTCTCAATTTCAACGAGCTGCATTTCTCTGGCGCGTGGGCTTAATGGCAGAAACAATCATATTGACCTGCCCTGAACGGATACCTGTGCGCCAGAGCGGGCAGTTGTTGAGGTATTGCGGGGCGTCGGTAATGCACTCTGTGCAGCCTCCTGCGATTGCAGGTTATCCCCTCAGGCCATTGGCCTGCCTCGGTATCGGTTCAAATCTCCTGTAAAAGTGAGCAGTTCGGCATTCGAACTGGTGTGTCAGATTCATGAGTCGTTGAATGAGATTGCTTGCCATCACGGTTGAGGCAGCTTTGTGCTGTGGCGTCACTTTCATGCGTTAACACGCAAAAAGTGACGCCACGTATTAGCGTGCAGCAGGGCAGGCGCATGCAGATGCCTGACGGCATAGCAAGGCGCAGCCAGCAGCGTTTAATACGTGCCAGAATTAAGGTACAGAGAGCCCGTCAGTACGGGATGTACCTGTCGTTAAGCGGGTGATGATACTGCGGTCATCAAAGGCAAAAGTTATAGCCTTGCTTGCAGCATCTCATGTACTGAGGAGAAGACCGAATACAGCATTCTTTACAAATAATACCGATCGGTATGGAAACGCTCGTTATTAGCCGTCTCTTAAGTTTAAGGGACCTTCATCGTCACGTCATAGGCGCGTTTTTTATTGACGATACCTGCTTTCAAAGGTGAGCAGGTTTACCGCTAATCCAGCGTTGTCTTTCAGGTTTCGACAACTTTCTTTGTGGTCGCCCGAAGGCGTCAGTCTCAGACCACACTCCATTCCATATGACTTTGGCTTGTGACCACCCGAAGGCGTTTCTCACAGGTCACTCGTATCATCCTGATACTGGAAACATTGGTGGCTGTCCGTTGACAGCAGATACACACAGTTAAAAATACGGCAAAATTTTGTTGGCTTCAAGCACTTTGCATCAGTGAGTAAAAGGAGTAACCTAGCACCAAGTGCTATAGTTAAGGTAACAGGAAGTCAGCCTGATGCGCGTATTCAAAACTAAATGGTTCAGCAAGGCGGCTAAATCGCACGCAATTAAAGATAGTGAGTTATGTCGGGCTATTGAGGCGGTAGTGAAAGGTAAGGCTGACGACCTCGGCGGGGGAGTTTACAAGAAACGCCTGAACCAGAATCGCGATCGCGCCATTATTCTGGCGAAAGGTGGGGAGCACTGGTTTTACACGTTCCTTTATGCCAAACAGGATATGGCAAACATTGATAATCGCGAACTGGCTGGGTTCCGCGAGTTAGCAAAGCACTACGCTGCTCTTGCTGATGAAAAGATTACGGCACTGATTAAGAGTAAAGAACTGGTGGAGATTTGCCATGACTGCAAAAAGTAAATTCAAGAGTCCTGTATTTGAGGCCATCCATAGCGCGGCTTCTGGATTATTCAGCGTCGATGCTATCCCACAGGAAACGATGCGCAACTTTGATAAAACGTGCCTTAATAACGTGAACGATCTGCAACCTGTTGAGATTAAAGCATTGCGCGAGAAGTTGAATGTCAGCCAACCGGTTTTTGCCAGCTACCTGAATACCAGTGTGTCAACGGTGCAGAAGTGGGAAAGTGGCGTAAAGCGCCCAAGTGGATTATCGCTGAAACTGCTTACCGTGGTGCAGAAGCATGGATTGAAGGTGTTGGTTTGATTTATCGGGCTGGTCATTTGGAATGATATACATGGGTAATAGTCAATCTACCAATGCAGAAGGAATAGTAAAGTGCCATTTGAAAAAAAAGATATTACAGAAAAAAGTAAATTAAGAAGGCCACAAGTTGTGGCTTTCGGTAAGATAAGAGAGCACTACGAAAATAAAGGTTTGAATGAAGTTGGAATAATACTTCCTGTTGGTTGTGGAAAGTCTGGTTTGATATCAATCACACCATACGCAACAGACTCTAGTCGAGTTCTTATAATTGCTCCTGGAAAAAAGATAAGAGATCAGCTGGCTAAGGATATGAAATTTAGTGAGCCTGATAACTTTTATAATAAATGTGATTTTTTTGATTCGGTGGAAGGTTATCCAGAGGTCTGTATAATTGAATCTGGCGGTAAAACTAATATTCATGACATAAGATCTAAATAGCTGCGCCAAATAGTAGATCACTTTGAGGGA
>NZ_JAEPBH010000150.1 GCF_016632365.1 Tenebrionibacter intestinalis
AATCAGCACCAGGCGGACTGACTTATTGTCGTCTCATAGACGATATTCCCGCTGTCAGTAAAGCCAACATTCTGAGTACGTTCGAGCAGTTGCACCAGAGCAAAGGCGAGGTGTTTGAGCGTGGGGTGATCAACGTGTTTAAAGGGCTGAGCTGGGATTTTAAGAGCAATACCCCATGTAAGTTCGGGAAAAAGATCATCGTGACAGGGCTGGTGAAACATGACCGATGGGGGTTTGGGTTTAACTGGGGCTGGCAACGTGATCAACTGGCAGACCTTGAGCGCATGCTGGTGCTACTGGATGGAAAGCCTGTGCCCGATAACCGCACTGACATTGCCCGTCGTCTCAGCGATCATATCCATGAGAACAGGCACAGTAACCGTTACGAGGATGAGATGTTTGTGATTAAGTATTTCCAGAAGGGAACTGCACACATCGTATTCAAGCGACCTGAGCTGGTCGATAAGCTGAACGACATCATCGCCCGACACTATCCAGGAGCACTGTCAGCGAGATGAGAGGTGAGTGAGTTGTCCGATGCTATCGCAGGTGAGCCAGCGCAAGCCGGACGGCAATGGCATACTGGGTGGCATACCGAAAAAAACAAGCATAAAAAAACCATGCTAATCAATAGCATGGTCTCTAATAGTGGCGGAACGGACGGGACTCGAACCCGCGACCCCCTGCGTGACAGGCAGGTATTCTAACCAACTGAACTACCGCTCCACCGAATTTTTTTACATCTTTCGGGTTGCCCCGTTTGACTGCTTCATGCGCAGTCTTTCAATTTGATGCCTGGCAGTT
>NZ_JAEPBH010000151.1 GCF_016632365.1 Tenebrionibacter intestinalis
TCGCGCCAGGGAAGGCGCGCTCTGCCGAACCACCTTCCTGACGGGCTGACAGACGTCTCCCGCTAACTTTCCCTGCTGTCTGGCTATGCTTCACTCTCCGGTGAACCCGCTTTCGTACTGCTGGCCGCCATGCCAGATCCCCAGGATTTTTACCTGTTCATCTTCCACCACGAAGGCGATAACGGTCCGCTTACGCCAGTTTGTCACCCGCAGTCCCGCCAGCAGGTCATCACGCTGGTTACCCCGTTCCGGGAACAGGCCCAGGCTTTCACAGTAGTCGATAAGGCCTTCCGTATACGCCTGTGCTGTCGCTGCACTGGCGGCTTCGCGTATGTAGCGGTACAGCGCAAGCAGTTGTTCTTCAGCTTCCGGCGCGAAGATAACCGGATACGCTTTCATCCCTTACCATTTCCCCGGTGGGCTTCTGCAAGTTTATCCCTGAGTTGCCTGGCACTGACGCCACTTTCCGGGTTCGCTTTCAGCGCTTCATAAGCAGGCACAACCTGCTCACGTAGCCAGCTTTCCACCGCACGGTCACGCGCAGCCAGCGCCCTTATTCCCTCACGGATAACTTCACTTTCTGACGCATACTCACCGCTGGCTACACGGGCTTTCACCTGCGCGGCCATTTCATTTGGCAGCGTGATACTCATTTGCTGTGTGGTTCTCATCAGCGATACCTCTGTTTATTGAGAGTAGGATTTAATCATACTCATCATTACCAGTGCTGTCATTCTTACCCGTCCGGGTCCGCTGCTCTGCCGGATGGGTTGAACTGTGTACCGCCTGC
>NZ_JAEPBH010000152.1 GCF_016632365.1 Tenebrionibacter intestinalis
CCTCGTTGCTGCCCACGTAACAACTCAGGCGATCGTCCCATAAGCGGACACGTAACAGCTGGCCAACAAGCCGGGAAGGCACGCTGTAGACGACGTGCCTCACGTTGATGGTACTGCTGCTACTGACCCTCACCGTCAGCTCGTCGTAGTCGGCGCTGCGACGAAGCGGCAGCGGCTTCAGATGAGGACGCTCTTCCTTCACCAGATCCTGATTGTTGCGGTTGTGCCGCATGACCTGCTGAGTGATGAAGGCCTGGTATTCTTCCAGCGTGCTGAAGTCGTTACTGCCCCGCAGTATCAGTGCCTGACGGATACGCCTTTTAAGATGGCCGTGAGCGCTTTCAACCGAACCATTTTCGTGGCCCCGCCCGGCATTGTTGTGCACACCCTGCATGCCGTAGTGCCGGCAGAGAGCAGCATAACGCTCCGTCAGTTCGCGGCGTCCGTCTTCACCCTGTTGTTTCCATGCCGCCCGCAGACTGTCTGTTTTGTGCTCTGCAGGTACGCCGCCCAGTTGTCCGAGCGCTTCCTGCAGGCCTTCAGCCAGGGCAGAGAAGCTCTCACCACCCAGCACGACCCGCATCCAGCTCCAGTGGCTCCATTCCAGGCGGAAGTGATACAGCTTATGCGCCAACAACTTACCGGCGATGGTGACAACTACACCTTTCAGTTCGGTAAAGTCCGACAGGCCACGCAGGCCGGGCTGATGCCGCTGGCGGAACATCACCTCCTGCTCTGCACCGTACTGCAGCTTCCATTCGCGGACCCGCCGTTGCAT
>NZ_JAEPBH010000153.1 GCF_016632365.1 Tenebrionibacter intestinalis
CAGGCAGATCGCGCCAGGGAAGGCGCGCTCTGCCGAACCCCCTTCCGACGGGCTGACAGACGCCACCCGCTAACTTCTGCTGTAACGGCCCGCTATTTTTCGGGATGTATGGAGAACCCGCAGGATAAGAACCAGGCTTTCTTCTGCAACATAGACGATGATGAACGGGAAGCGCGGAACAACCAGCTTACGCTGTTTTGCTGTTCTTCCGGCTTTAACACCTGCCTGCGGGTTTTCCTTCAGGATACTGACCATACTGATTAGCTTATCATCTGCCGTGCTGGCTACCGACAGACCGGCTTCCTGATACAGGTAGCGGAAGATTGCTTCCCTGTCTGCCCGTGCCTGCATTTCCCACTGAACGACTGATGTCACAGTTTGCCCCGCGTTGCCTGCGCTTTCAGTTTATCCATATGACTGTTCATTTCTTCATCGCTGATGAAGTGACCTTCCCCGGCATCATAGCGACTGAACGCCGTTGTTATTTGCTGCTCCAGCCAGGCATCATGCGCACCCTCCTGATGCAGCCGTTCTTCTGCTGCCAGCTCTTCTGCCCGCTGGCGCATTATTTCTGTCAGGCTCATCTTCTGTCGTTCTGCTGCCTGCATCGCCAGGCGTTTGGTTTCGTCATCTATTCTGAAGTGGATTGTGCTCATTCAGCACTCCTTTTGTGGTGTCAGATGTGGTGTCATTATGGCCGTTATTTTCAGCCATGTCAGGTTTCTCTTCGCCTCTTTGCTCTGCCGGATGGGTTGAACTGTGTACCGCCTGCAAC
>NZ_JAEPBH010000154.1 GCF_016632365.1 Tenebrionibacter intestinalis
ACTGAGAGTTTAGTCTCCAGGAAACCCGGTACGGTTCAGTTCATTGGCGAGTCGGAATGGATTTTGTATACCGGCTCCGGTTACTTACTCCACCTGGAGGCGTGGTCATTTCCGGTCTTACGCCTCAAACGTCTCGGTCTGTCGAAAGCCTGTCGTCAAAGACAACACCGATTCAGCAGTGCTGTTGCCCTGGATTGAACGTGTGCGTCAGGACGTTCACGATCTCAGTCAACTTCAACTTCTGCGACAGACCAGTACAGATTACCACCGAACAGTACTCATCACTTACTCATAAGCGCCAGCCCTCACCGGCTGGCGCTTTGCTTTATATAAGGAACGAAATAATGTCAGAGCTTACTCTCTCCGAACCCGAAATATTAACCGGCCACACCGTCATGATTTGCTCCACCAGCATTGATCGCATCGTCACCGGACGTAATGCCGCGCTGGCGCAGATTGAAATGATCATGCAACAACTTGTCGATGTTTCGACGCTGACCCGCAGTAGCGGCGGTAAAACGGCGCTGGACTGGGCTATGAAGCAGGATTTCCGTTGGAGCTGCTGGTTGATGGAGAAACCAGAAGCGGCGATGAAAGCTATTACCCGTAATCTCGATCGCAGCATATGGCGAGATCTGATGAAGGAGTCAGGCATGCTTTCGCTCATGGATGCCCAGATTCGTGAGCAGTGGTACAACAGCCTGGAAAAGGACGATTATTAGACGTCAACTAGTTTTGCCGACTGGCGCCAACT
>NZ_JAEPBH010000155.1 GCF_016632365.1 Tenebrionibacter intestinalis
CATATCCTGCGCGGCTTTTACGCCATACAGCGCCTTCAGACGCTCGTCGCTCACTTCGCTGCCACGCCTGATGGCGTTATTCGCCGCCATTGCCGCATCGGTAATGGCAGACGAGACGGACAACGTCAGGCCACTTTTCTTTTGCTCATAGGTTTCTTTGCGGCGAAGCAGGTCATTACCCGGATCAACAGCAATTTCCCCGGCAACCACGTTCAAATTTTTGGCAGCGATAACGTCTGCGCCACTGATATGCGCTTTGCTGTCCGCAATAATGCTGACATTACCGCCCGTGGAGCCGACGGTACTGACGCTCTGGCTTTGCGTTGTTCCATTTTCGTTAACCTGGTGGCGGGTGGCGTTAGTTCCGATGGTAAATCCAATACCACCGCTCCCCATCAGGCCACTCTTTTTCTTCTCCTTCAGATGATACGAAGACTGCTCGTCGGTCGCAGCCACGACATTGACATCATGACCCGCTTTCAGGGCAACATCGCCATCACCAATGATCGAGGATCCCTTCACCGTCACGTCATTTCCGGCAGTGACAGAGACGTTATTTCCGCTGAGTGACGATCCTTTCTCATACGTCGCGCTCTCTTCGTCGATAGTGTGCGTAGTGGTTTTTTTGAGGAACCCTTTTTTGGTCTTCGTCTCTTCTTTGTAGTGATAGTCGCTTTCCGTCGCCGTGGTCAGGTTCACGTCGCGGGCTGCCGTCACGCCGATATCGCCCTGTGCCGTC
>NZ_JAEPBH010000156.1 GCF_016632365.1 Tenebrionibacter intestinalis
CCATTGTTCCATTACTGACTGAACAGATAGTGTTTTACAACCGCCATCCGTAATTCAAGTGGATACTTTGCCAGGGGCGGGACTTTAGGGTTATTTGCTTAATAGTTTATTCAGATGACTTAAAGCATCAAGTAAGTCAGGATCATCGGGATAAATAGTTTCATTTCTGAACAAAGCAACCGCATATATTTGCTCTAATACGAACCAATATTCATGAAAACTATTTTTCCACTCAATGTCTACAGACTGTAGACAAAATAATAAACCTTCCAAATTATCAATCAGTTTTTTTAACGATACTTCCCCTGATTGAAAAAGTGACAATGTTTCTTTCATCAGAGAAATTTGCCTCTTATCATACTCGCTAATATTCATATCTGATAATAAAATCATTGCTTTATCCTTCCAAAATCAACTGTTACGACTGTACCTGTTTTGGTATCAGTAATAACGGTTATATTATTCTTACTATCATAATAAGCTGTTGTACCAGGTCGTTTACCTTGTATTGCATTTTCTGGACGTATTGCATTTTCCACCGTAGTAGGTGTTATACCTTGCCTCTGCATACGATCTAATGAGTGTCCAGAGTAATCACGATTTTCTATCATTGACGGTTTATTCTGACCATCAATAACATTTAGCGGATTGCCTTTTGAGCCAGTAGGCGTTTTTGCAGATATCTCACTGCTAGCCTTATTAATCAGCCTTGACGCTTCAGCCACATCCCCT
>NZ_JAEPBH010000157.1 GCF_016632365.1 Tenebrionibacter intestinalis
CTCGGTGCTGGACTGGGTGCAGAAAACCGAGCGGCTCACCTATCCGCAAACCCTTATCCGCCTGCGGGATCTGGCCGGATCTCCAGCCGTGCCGCAATCCTCTTCTTTAGCTGCCGCAGTTGAATCTCCGCGCCAGAACCTGACCGATCTGGATGATGACGGCCAGGCGCTGCTGCATCAGGTGGTGGACTTCTATCACCAGAACCTGCTGGAGAGCATGGAGGGCCAGGAATGGCTGGCGCTGCGCGGGCTGTCTCATCCTGAACTCGTTACGCACTTCCGGCTGGGGCTGGCCGGACCGCATGGCGTGGCAGNCGCGCTCGGTGTGGTGCGTGAGTCCAACCGACAGGATCACTTCCGGGGCTGCCTGGTCGTGCCGGTGCTGGGCTGGTCTGAAAGTCATGATGTGGCCGCGCGTGGCCGGGTGTTGCAGTTGTACGGGCGCAGAACGTTGTCCGCACACCGGATGAAAAAGGGCAGCCCGAAGCATCTGTATCTGCCGTCGCCGCTGACCGGTGTCTGGAACGAGCAGGCGCTGGCCGCGTCCTCCGATATCATCCTGTGTGAAGCGCTTATCGACGCGATGACGTTCTGGTGCGCCGGTTATCGCAACGTCATTGCCACGTTCGGCGTGAACGGCTTCACGGCATCACACCTGGCGGCGTTGCAGTATCACGGCGTGAAGCGGGTGTTGATCGCGTTCGACAGGGACGCAGCCGGAGAC
>NZ_JAEPBH010000158.1 GCF_016632365.1 Tenebrionibacter intestinalis
AGGGGATGTGGCTGAAGCGTCAAGGCTGATTAATAAGGCCAGCGAAGAAGTATCAGCAACTCTCCCTATGGGAAGTAAGCGCAATCCAATGAATCAACCAAGTAATCCATCTTATCAACCTGTCAGAAATCAACTAAGTACAATTTATAACCGGGAATACTCAGGACATGCCTTAGACAGAATGCAGGATCGAGGAATAACACCTTCTGTTGTTGAAAATACGATCAAGAATGGGAAAGCGACACCTAGCCGAGGTGGAACAACGGTACATTTTGATCCGGAAAGTAAAGTATCCGTGGTAACAAATGAATCTGGAAGAGTGGTAACGGTTAAATATGGCGATAAATAAAAAGAATGCTATTTGTAAATATGCGCTTAGTTCGCTAAATGACGTTGTTAGCTTTGCAAAGTTCGTCAGTTATGCGGAAGACCTGCCTCAGGTGAATGAGTTGTTTGAGAATGAAGAAAGCAGGGAGAATTACCAACAAATATGGTTTGAGTTGGAAATATTGAACGCACTTGCGCTTTCTGAATGGGAAAATGAAGGACGACCTGCGGACTGGCAATCTCGCTGGGAAACAGACTATAAACATGATGCTTATGAAATAGTTACAAACCTGCTTAAATCATTGAGTGGATAATAACCTTCCAGGCGGAACAGAAAGCAGAAAAGGCCCGAACACGCAGTTACCGGATAACAGCCTGTTTAAA
>NZ_JAEPBH010000159.1 GCF_016632365.1 Tenebrionibacter intestinalis
CTCAGCATGCCCGCTGCTGTTCATGCCGCTGAGCATGCTATTGGCCATGTTTCCGGCAAAAGAAAATAAGATATCTATATAACAACACCAAATATTCTACTTACTAATAATCTGATATTTACTTTTTATACATTCTATTTACTTTCCATTTTTCATTCATGGTGTGGCGTTAATAACTGTTTTTAACATCCCCACCATATGGATGGGGATTGTTGCTAAACTTACTCAGGATCTGAAGGTGGTTTTTTACGAGCGTTAAATTTATCAATCAGTTTAAAAACGATTGCAGCTAAGGTAATAGCAGTTCCTGAGATACAACCAAAAATTATGGTTCTTTTTACGTGATAAAGTGGATAAAAAAAGTACCCATTCTTCAGATACACTATGATGGCTGTGGCTCCAGTTAAAACGAAGTAAACGATGCAACAAAAAACACATGAATACCCCAAAAGCTTTAGGTAATTAATCATTTTTTGCTGGTCTCCTGAGCTGGCTTACTTCCCGGAGTGGCATTTATCGCATCTTTAGTAAATCCACCAACTACTTCCGCACCACCGGAACCGATAACATCATAAATAAATTCAGGTATATTGTTTCCACCAGTTATTTTTTCCACAGTTCCAGGCGCATAAAGTCCGAACATACCACCGGCCCATGCACCTGCTGCCGCACCACCAACAGAGCCTATATCAGGCCCGTCTGTAAACACC
>NZ_JAEPBH010000016.1 GCF_016632365.1 Tenebrionibacter intestinalis
TGGCGCCGCCCGCCGCCTGCGCCGGCGCCTGCTGGCAGCTCGCCAGCATTAACCCCGCCAGCGCCACGCCTGCCCTGAATACCTTCATCACCTTCTCCTTTTCGCCTCTGCGTTTATTGCGTCACGCCATCGTCTACTTTGCGCCACGGGGTCAACGTTGCCGCGACATGCGCATCACGCTGCGCATCAATAATCAACCCTCTTTCATTTGCTTCCAGCATGGCGTTATAGCAACGCATAAAAAGCTGCTCTTCGCTCAGCCTGTATGATTCCGTGCCGCCGTTATGAAGAATAAAAAGGTTGGTATCGCCGACGCACAACAGTTTTTCTATCTGCGCATCGCTAAGATCAATCTTCAGGCTCTCATCGCCATCCGGCGCTTTTTCCTCACCTGGCAGCATCCGAAGTTTTCCGTCCCGATCCTGCCAGCTCCAGAACAGCGCCGGGGCAAGCAAATACGCTCGCTGGCGTTCATCCAGCACGGTTGACATCAGTAGAGGGAAAAGCCGTGGATCGTAAAAGCGCAAAATTCCGCCGCGCCCCTCCCATTGCGCATCCACGCATTGCTTCAGGCATGCGGCTAACTTCACAAAAGGCCAGCGCGAACAAAGCAATAAAATGCGCTCCTGCCACACCGGCGCGGCCAGCAACCCGGCCAGCCAAAGGCGCTCAAGCGGCCGCGAAAGCGAGAGTTGAATAAGCAAAGGAGCATCTTCTTCCATCGCCTCTTCCGGCAGACCTTCAAACAGAAAACACCACTCCAGCGGCGGCTGAAAGGTGTTAAGCGAAGAAACTAAAGACATATTCGAACCCGTCTGATCGACCAGGATGAACAGGGCGTCTGCTTTCAGGCCTTCACACGAGGCCTGTAGCTTTTCCAGCCATTTGCTGCCCATACTTAATTCTCCCTCACAACAAAACCCTGCCCCTGCGCCTGCGCCCGACGCAAACACTCTTTGCATATAGAAGACGGTAACTCAGGCAACGGGAACGCTTCACTGGCCGGCGATTCCAGCCGGTGCCGCCCTTTCAGACTCAACAGGCCAGGGCCATGAATTTCAATCTCCCCCTGGGGCGAAAGACGAATATAGGCCCCGCCACAGGCCAGCGTAATACCCTGTTTGGCCGTCAGTTGCAGATGCCCCTGTACCGTCTGTACGGTAATGTCGTTGAGCGCCGTCAGCGACATTGCATCGCCGTGCGATTCAATCTCCAGCGCCCCTTTTCCGGACACCATGCGAAGACCATCGCTTTGCGACAACAGTGAAATGCCGTGTGAAGCATGAGCAGAAAAACGCGCGCCGCTGACGAGGTTAATTTCACCATTACTCTGGGCATAAAGCGCCTGCCCTCCTTTCAGTAACAGGGCTTCCGGCGTGAGTGCGGCCATACCCTGCGGCGCGCTCATCAGTAATGAAGGCGACTTCAGCGCCTCGGTATTTGTTAACAGCGTATCTAACTGCGCTTTGTCCGGCGGGGGGCTGTGGTGCGTCTGCGCAATATTTCCCCATTCTGTTAACTGATTCAGCGCCCCCTTAAGCAGACTAATAGCAGGCTGCATTTCCAGCACCTGCCCCTGCGCTTTACTTTGTTCGTCCGCGCTGATAAAAATACCCTTACCGGCGCGCAGCGCGCCCCAGGAATCGGTGCGCAGCTCAAACCCGCTGCCGCGCCGCTCCCTGCGGGCATCCACCAGAAAACCCAGATTTAACTGCGACTTACCGCCGTTTTCCGTCGAAATCTTTATCGATTCCTTTTCCCGGTTATCGTCAAGCCTTATTTTGTTATTTGTGGGAGTCCTGAGCACGTTACGCCGGTAGTTGGCGATGTTAACGTGGTCCGGATGCGTGGAGGTATGAAGCGCGCCGATAATATAAGGCCGGTCCGGGTTGCCGTCTTCAAAGGCAATGGCCACTTCCGTGCCCGCCAGCAGCGGCAGGTGCAGCCCGTAAGTGTCTCCCGCATACGGCCTGGCCTGGCGCACCCACAGACTCTCAAATCCCGTCTCCCACGCAGCCCGGTCAAACAGCATGCTGACGCGATAGCGCCCGTCTTTATCTATATGCCCGTAAATATCGTTTTCCGTGGTGCTGGTTACGCGCGCCGGCAGCGTGCCCGCCATCACAGGTCGCCCCGTAAGCTGCGGGCGAAAGCCGTAGCGCCCCCGGGCCGGGATGGCGGTAAACGCGGTTTCCAGGCTCCTGTCGCGCCGCGCGCTACAGCGCAGCCCGGTTATCACCACGCCTTTTGCAAACACATCATCCACCCCGCCGCCGCTCACGCTTAAGCACGCGCCTGCCGCCAGCGACGGCGCGTTGCACACCCCGCTCAGCCGCGTCTGGTTACAGAGATAACGCTCGTGGCGCAGGCGGGCGTAAAACGCGCCGCTTTCCGGCTCCGCCTTCAGCGCGTCTCCCTGCGTCAGGTAGTTATCCGCAAAGTGATACGCCTCGCCGTAGGTGGTGTCATCTCCGGCGGTGATGTCCGCCTGCATATCCATATCGGCCGCCGCATCGCGATAGTTATAATCCCGGGTGAACACCGATTTCTCCACCACGCGATGAAGGCTTTCCATGCCCCACACCGACTCCACCGCGCCATCGTGCATGCCGGAAGGCGCCACCGCCGGTAAGGTGAGTTGCGGCGCATAGCCTTTCTGCGCATCAAAAAACTCCACCACGTCAATACGCAGCCGGGTGTCGGCGCTAAAGCGAAACCAGATGCCCACTTCACTTAACAGGCGGCTGATAAACGCAAGGTCGTCCTGGCCATACTGCATCACCTGCTCCCGGCGCGGATATTCCCGCGTCAGGTCAAACGAAAAATCCTGGCCGCGCATACCGTGACGCTCGCGCAGGATTTTTTCCACAATCTGCGGCACCGACATATCCTGGTAGATGGCGTTCTGATGGCTGCGCTTTAGCAGCGCAAGGCGCGGGCGCAGCGTCAGGGCGTAGCGGGTTTCATCACGGGAAGAAGAAAGCCGGCGAAACGCCGTCACTACGCCCTGCACGGTGCGCACAGGCTGCTGAAGCGGCACGCCCCAGGCCTGCGCCACTTTTGCATGCAGCACCAGCGAGGCCGGTTTGAGCAACATGCGCTGCGCGGTGAGGGCATGGTCAGTAGAAGTAAATTCAATCACCCAGCGAAACGGGCGGCTCAGGGATTCGCGGCCTTCCAGGGCCAGTACGTCAAGGGGAGCGTCACAGTTTTGTACGTTCAGCCGGTGGTGGTTGTGGCTAAAGAGTAAAGCCGGGAGAGCGTCTGTCATTACTGACCTCCGTTGTCGGTTTCAGAATAAAGCCCGGTATAAAAAAGACATGCTACCGCCCATAGCCATAAGCCCAGGCCCATCAGGCGCGCAGGTCAGGCCGATAACAGCATTCGCATCCGGGTTCGCCTGCGATACCGATAAATGTTTACCGCGAAGCGCCACCATGCTGGAATAAACGTTGACCCAATAATTTTGCGGACTTTATTAAATCAGAATGCACTAACTTGTAAAGTGTATATCCGACACTCTGGGGAATTAGCAAAAACCATTCATTACATCAATATGTAAAAGCAACCCATAACCACCATCAATATATTAAAGAAAATTAAAATAATACCGTTAAATCAACGAATTAAATAACGAAAAGCGCACAAATAAAATACAGATTGCCGTAATATTCTTATCTTTTCCGTTAATATCATCCGTCGCCGCTTCGCATGGTGTATAAATATTGTCATCCAGGCGCGGTAAATGCAGGAATCCGGTAATACGTATACAGACAATAATATCGGTTATATTTATCATTTTTTCGCGCTACGCTCAGCGTGAGAAATATAAAAGGGGACAGTAATGAAACGTTACCTTGATTGCAGCGCCTCTGAGCTGCGTGATATCAACAGAGCCGGGCTGATTTACGCTATTCGCGCCAGCGAAGGCCGGGTGCTCGTTAGTGAAACGATTGGCGCGACTCAACCGCTGCTAAACGGCATCACCAATGCCGAGCTGGCCGCAAGCCAGGGCGCCGATATCCTGCTGCTTAATCTGTTTGACGTCGATAATCCCGCTATTGCCGGACTACCGGAAGGCGCCGCTCCCGCTGATACGCTGCGCGAACTACAGCGCCTGACCGGACGTGTGTTGGGCGTTAATCTGGAGGCCGTCGATCCGGCGTTTACAAGCCAGCATCAGGATATCTGGCGCATGACGCGCGGGCGCGCCGCCACGGCCGATAACGCTCGCCGGCTTTATGATATGGGCGCGCGTCTGGTGGTGCTGACCGGCAACCCCAATAACGGCGTCAGCAACGCCGCGCTGGCGCAGGCGCTGGCAGAAATCCGCGCTGCCGTGGGCGACAGGCTGACGCTGGCGACCGGTAAAATGCACGGCGCGGGTATCGTGCGCGAAAGCGGCAGCCAGCTTATCAGTGAGGAGGATATCGCCCGCTTTGTCGATAGCGGCGCGGATATTGTGCTTATCCCGGCGCCCGGCACTATCCCGGGCATGACGCAGCAAAAGGTCGCGCAGCTGATTGAGGCGGCCCAGCGCCGCGGCGCGCTGGCGATGACAACCATAGGCACCTCTCAGGAAGGCGCAGACAAAGAGACAATTCGCCAGATAGCGCTGATGAGCAAAATGGCCGGCGCCGATCTACACCATATCGGCGACACCGGCTATCCGGGGCTGGCGCTGCCGGAAAACATCTTTGCCTATAGCGTGGCAATCCGCGGCATACGCCACACTTACGCGCGGATAGCGCGCTCGGTCATGCGCTGAACCCGCAGCGCCAGGGCCATTACCGGAGATTATTTCCCCTTATAACGGTAATCTACGTTAACCTATGCGCAAACTACCGCATTAACAGGGAGACATCATGCGCGTTCTTGTTGTGGAAGATAATGCGCTGCTGCGCCATCATTTGTCGGTGCAACTGCGCGAGCTGGGCCATCAGGTCGATGCGGCTGAAGATGCCAGAGAAGCGGACTACTACCTGCACGAGCACACGCCGGACATCGCCATTGTGGATCTGGGGTTGCCCAATGAAGACGGCGTATCCCTTATCCGCCGCTGGCGTGGGCATAAGGTAACGGTGCCCGTGCTGGTGCTCACCGCCCGGGAAGGCTGGCAGGATAAAGTTGAAGTGCTGGGCGCCGGCGCCGATGATTACGTCACTAAGCCTTTTCATCTCGAAGAGGTCGTCGCGCGCATGCAGGCGCTGATACGCCGCAGCAGCGGCCTTGCCTCGCAAACCATCGCAATACCGCCGTTTCAGGTGGATTTGTCGCGCCGCGAGCTGTCCGTCAACGAACGCGTAATTAAGCTGACCGCATTTGAATACACCATCACAGAAACGCTTATCCGCAACGCCGGAAAAGTGGTCAGTAAAGAGGCCCTGATGCGCCAGCTCTACCCCGATGCCGGGCTGCGCGAGAGCCACACAATTGACGTGCTGATGGGCCGCCTGCGTAAAAAAATCCAGGCCGAGTACGCCGGCGAAGTGATTACCACCGTGCGCAGCCAGGGCTACCGTTTCAATCCTGAATAATGAGATTACGCCGCCATTTTCACCCTTTGTCGCTGCGGGTCCGCTTTCTGCTGGCCAGCGCCGTCGTCATGATCGTTTTGTCGCTGGCCTATGGCATGGTAACGCTGGTGGGCTACAGCGTTAGCGTTGACAAAACCTCGTTTCGCCTGCTGCGCGGCGAAAGCAACCTCTTCTACACACTGGCCGAGTGGCGCGACGGACGCATCAGCGTTCACATGCCGGAAAACCTCAACAGGCAAAGCCCTACGCTGACGCTGATTTATGACGACAGCGGTAATTTGCTTTGGCAACAGCGCGCCGTGCCGGATGTGGTGAAAAAGATACGTCGCGAATGGCTTACGACCAACGGCTTTCACGAACTGGAAACCCACTACAGCCTCACTAACGCGCTGCTGCACAATAACCCCCTGCTGCAACAGCGGCTAAAAGCGTTTCTCGAAGCAGAAAACGACGACGATATGACCCACTCGGTCGCGATCAACCGCTACCCGGCCACCGCCTCCCTGCCTGCGCTCACTATTGCGGTGATCGATATTATCCCCGGCGAACTCAATCGCGCCTACAGAGTGTGGAACTGGCTGATTTACATCCTGTTGGCCAATCTGTTGCTGGTTATCCCCCTGCTGTGGCTGGCGGCCCGCTGGAGTCTGCGCCCTATCGAAGCGCTGGCGCGCGAGGTGCGCGAACTCGAACAACATAACCGCGACAGCCTTAATCCGGATACGACCCGCGAACTGACGAGCCTTGTGAATAATCTCAATCAGTTGCTCAAAAGCGAGCGCGAGCGCCACGACAAATACCGTACCACGCTCACCGACCTCACCCACAGCCTGAAAACACCGCTCGCCGTGCTGCAAAGCACGCTACGTTCGCTGCGCACCCATAAACTGGACCTGGAGCAGGCCGAGCCAGTTATGCTGGAGCAAATAAGCCGAATCTCTCAGCAAACAGGCTATTACCTGCATCGCGCCAGCATGCGCGGCACCAGCGCGCTCCTTAGCCGCAAGCTGCATCCGGTCGCCCCGTTGCTTGACAGCCTGGCCTCGGCGCTCAATAAGGTTTATCAGCGTAAAGGCGTCGTGATAACGCTGGATATCTCGCCGGAAACGGTCTTTATCGGCGAGAAAAACGACTTTATGGAAGTGCTCGGCAACGTGCTGGATAACGCCTGCAAATATTGCCTGGAGTTTGTGGACATCAGCGCCCGCCAACAGAACGACACCCTGCATCTGATTGTCGAAGACGATGGGCCAGGCATTGCGCAAGACAAGCGGGCGGTGATATTTGAGCGCGGCCAGCGTATCGATACGCTACGCCCCGGCCAGGGCGTTGGGCTTTCGGTGGCGCGTGACGTGGTTGGCCAGTATAGCGGCGAGATCCGCGCTGCGAGCGGCACAGCGGGCGGCGCGCGTATGGAGGTAATATTTGGCCGCCAGCGCCCCGGCGATGACGGGGCATAGCCCGGAGATTCTTCACGACGAACGCCCGCGCCTGTGCCAGAATAGACACCATTTCTCGTGCGATGGAAAACATATGGACTATCACTTAGCGCTTAACTGGCCCGACTTTCTTCAACGCTACTGGCAAAAGCGCCCGGTAGTGATAAAACGCGGGTTTGCCAACTTTATCGATCCTATTTCACCAGACGAACTGGCCGGGCTGGCAATGGAAAGCGAGGTAGACAGCCGCCTTGTCAGCCATCTTGACGGCAAATGGCAGGTCAGCCACGGGCCGTTTGAAAGCTACGATCACATGGGTGAAAGCAACTGGTCGCTGCTGGTGCAGGCCGTGAACCACTGGCACGAACCCACCGCGGCGCTGATGCGCCCCTTTCGCGCGCTGCCCGACTGGCGCGTGGATGATTTAATGATCTCCTTCTCTGTGCCAGGCGGCGGCGTCGGCCCGCACCTCGATCAGTATGACGTTTTTATTATTCAGGGGATTGGCCGCCGCCGCTGGCGCGTGGGCGAGAAAACGCCGATGAAGCAGCACTGCCCGCATCCCGATTTACTCCAGGTCGATCCGTTTACCGCCATCATTGATGAGGAGCTTGAATCAGGCGACATTTTGTATATTCCGCCCGGCTTCCCGCACGAAGGCTACTCGCTGGAAAATGCCATGAACTACTCGGTCGGCTTTCGCGCGCCGAGCGCCCGCGAACTTATCAGCGGCTTTGCCGATTTTGTGCTCAGCCGCGAGTCAGGCAGCCAGCGCTACGCCGACCCGGACGTGCCAGCCCGCGCCAGCCCTGCCGAGATCCTGCCTCAGGAGCTGGACAGCATGCGAGAAATGATGCTGGCGCTGATTAACGACCCCGTTCAGTTGCGCGAATGGTTTGGCGAGTTCATTACCCAGCCGCGCCATGAACTGGACATCGCGGCGCCTGAGCCGCCGTATCAGCCAGACGAGATTTACGACGCGCTTGCCCAGGGCGATACGCTGACCCGGCTTGGCGGCCTGCGCGTGCTGCGCATCGGGGAAGAGGTGTTCGTCAACGGCGAAAAGGTGGAAAGCCCGCACCGCCCGGCGCTTAATGCGCTGGCCGACGCCATCGAGCTTAACGCCCAACACTTTGGCGACGCGCTGGATGATCCTTCATTCCTTGCAACGCTGGCTGCGCTTATCAACAGCGGCTACTGGTATTTCACCGACTAACCTCAGGACACTATAAAAACGCCCCTGCATGGTTTATGCAGGGGCGTTTTTACTTTAATCGCTACGCGTTAACGGATGGGAAAACCATTCCATCCCGTTACCCGTTACGGCTTCGCGCGCTGCGCTGTGAGCTCGGCAATACGTATAATAACCTGCACCGCCTTTTCCATGCCTTCAAGCGTCACAAACTCATGCTTGCCGTGGTAGTTATAGCCGCCGGTGAAAATATTCGGACACGGCAGCCCCTTAAACGACAGTTGCGCGCCGTCTGTACCGCCGCGAATCGGCTTCATCTGTGGTTCAATACCGCAGTCGCGCATGGCCTGCTGCGCCAGCTCAACAATATGCGGATGCGCCGTCACCTTCTCGCGCATATTGTAATAATTGTCTTCAAAAACAAGCTCAATATAGCAGTCCGGATGCAGGCCTTTGCCGACGCGCTTAGCAATATTCATCATCCTGCGCTTGCGCGCCTCAAACTGTTCGCGGTCAAAATCACGGATAATATAGTGCATTTCGGCGCGTTCAACGCTGCCTTTGAGGTTGGCGAGATGATAAAAACCGCCATAGCCTTCGGTACACTCCGGGCTTTCCTGCGCAGGCACCTCGGCATGGATGCGCGCAGCCAGCGAGAGCGCATTGACCATAACGCCTTTGGCCGTTCCCGGATGGACGTTATTGCCGACGATTTTAATATTCACCGACGCGGCGTTAAAGTTCTCAATTTCCAGCTCGCCCACGCCGCCGCCGTCAACGGTGTAGGCCCATTCGGCCCCGAACGCCTCTACGTCAAAATACTCCGCGCCCCGGCCCACTTCTTCGTCAGGCGTAAACGCCACGCAAATGTCGCCGTGCGGCGTTTTCATTGCCTTTATAGCCGCAAGCGCGGTCATGATTTCCGCTATACCTGCCTTGTCGTCGGCGCCGAGCAGCGTTTTACCATCGGTAGTAATAAGCGTCTGACCCAGCAACTGGTGGAGCACGGGAAACATCACCGGCGACAGCACTTCATCGCCAACGCCGAGCGCAATATCGCCGCCGCGATAGTTTTCCACTATCTGCGGGTTCACCTTTTTGCCCGTAAAATCCGGCGAGGTATCCACGTGAGCGATAAAGCCAATAGCCGGCGTCGGCGTACTCACGTTAGACGGCAGCCTGCCCATTAGCGTGCCGTGCTCACTCAGGGTAACATCAACCAACCCCAGCTCTTCCATCTGCGTCTGAAGCAGGCGTAACAGCTTCCACTGCCCTTCCGTGCTTGGCACCTGTTTTACACCTGGCCTGGATTGGGTATCCAGGGAGACATAGTGCAAAAACCTTTCCAGTAATTTATCCATGCGTCCGCCCTCTTGAAACTGATGTTCATTATCAGTAACCGCTCTGCAACAAATATTGCTTCAGGTCACTTTTCGGCTTGCATCTTTGAAAAAATCCCCTCAACAAACGTGATCGTTACTTACAATTAAGCTCACGCTACCCGCTTTAACCGCTGTCTTTGCGCCGTTATCGCCATATTGCCCTGAGAGCATTGGCGATTTGCGCGCTTTGCCGTAGAATGCCTGCCCTTAACCGGCGTAGGCCGCTGTGTTTTCGCGTCCGCTTTACGCGGTTAATTATCTGATCGCGTCAACCTGAGAGGGTTTACTACACACCCCGCGTCGGTGCCTACCGGCGCCCCAATACGGGACCGAGTAAGAAATTGAATACAAAGAGACGTTCACTTTCACCGCTGGTACAACTGTCGGGCATCGGCAAAAGTTTTGACGGCAAAAGCGTTATCTCCGATCTTTCTCTGACGATCAACCACGGCGAATTTCTGACGCTGCTGGGGCCTTCCGGCTGCGGCAAAACTACCGTACTGCGGCTTATCGCCGGGCTGGAAAGCGTCGATGAAGGAACAATTATTCTCGAAGACCGGGATATTACCCACGATCCGGCGGAAAACCGCCACGTTAACACCGTTTTTCAAAGCTATGCCCTCTTCCCCCACATGACGGTATTTGAAAACGTCGCCTTTGGCCTGCGGATGCAAAAATGCCCTGCGGCGGAGATCGCGCCGCGCGTGGAAGAAGCGCTGAAAATGGTGCAGCTTGAATCCTTCGCCCAACGAAGCCCGCATCAGCTTTCCGGCGGCCAACAGCAACGCGTGGCGATTGCCCGCGCCGTGGTGAACAAACCGCGCCTGCTGCTGCTTGATGAATCGCTCTCCGCGCTTGATTATAAACTACGCAAGCAGATGCAAAATGAGCTCAAGGCGCTTCAGCGCAAACTCGGCATTACGTTTGTGTTCGTCACCCACGATCAGGAAGAGGCGCTAACCATGTCAGACCGCATCGTAGTGATGCGCGACGGTAAAATTGAGCAGGACGGCACCCCGCGAGAAATCTACGAAGAACCGAGCAATCTGTTTGTGGCAAGCTTTATCGGCGAAATCAATATATTTGACGCCATCGTGATTACGCGCGTGGACGAACAGCGCGTGCGCGCAAGCGTGGAAGGCCGCGAGTGCAATATCTACGTTAGCTTCCCGGTAACGCCAGGCCAGCGCCTGAAAGTGCTGCTGCGCCCTGAAGATGTGCGCGTGGAAGAGATTAACGATGCGCACACGCAGGATGTAGAAGGCTTTATCGGCTACGTGCGCGAGCGCAACTACAAAGGCATGACGCTGGAATCGACCGTGGAGCTGGAAAACGGCAGGATGGTGATGGTGAGCGAATTCTTTAACGAAGACGATCCCGATTTTGACCACTCGCTGAATCAGAAAATGGCGGTAACCTGGGTTGAAAGCTGGGAGGTCGTGCTGGCTGATGAAGAACTCGCGTAAGTTCCAGAATGGGGTGATAGCCACTATTGTCGGCTGGCTGGTGCTGTTTGTTTTCCTGCCTAATCTGATGATAATCATCACCAGTTTCCTGACCCGCGACGACGCGAATTTCGTCAGTATGGTCTTCACGCTGGATAACTATTCACGCCTGTCAGACCCGCTCTATTTCGACGTGCTGCTGCACTCGTTGAATATGGCGTTACTGGCAACCGCGGCCTGCCTGCTGCTCGGCTGGCCGTTCGCGTGGTTTCTGGCAAAGCTGCCCGCCCGGCTTCGCCCGCTGATGCTGTTTTTGCTGATAGTGCCGTTCTGGACCAACTCGCTGATTCGCATCTACGGCCTGAAAATTTTTCTCAGCACCCGCGGCTACCTTAACGAGTTCCTGCTGTGGACCGGCCTGATTGATACGCCGGTTCGTATTATGTACACGCCGGGCGCGGTGATTATCGGTCTAGTCTATATTCTGCTGCCGTTTATGGTGATGCCGCTTTTCTCCAGCATCGAAAAGCTCGACAAGCCGCTGCTTGAGGCCGCGCGCGATCTCGGCGCAAGCAAGCTGCAAACCTTTATCCGCATTGTCATTCCGCTGACCATGCCGGGTATTATCGCCGGTTGCCTGCTGGTGATGCTGCCAGCGATGGGGCTATTCTATGTCTCTGATCTAATGGGCGGCGCCAAAAATCTGCTTATCGGCAATGTGATTAAGAGCCAGTTTCTGAACATCCGCGACTGGCCGTTTGGCGCGGCCACCAGCATCACGCTGACCGTAGTGATGGGGCTGATGCTGTTAGTCTACTGGCGCGCCTCGCGCCTGCTTAACAAGAAGGTGGAACTGGAATGATGGGTCGCTGGCTTCGCGGCGGTTTTATGTCCGCCATTTACGCCTTTTTGTATATTCCTATCGTTATACTTATTGTGAACTCGTTTAACAGTTCGCGTTTTGGTATTAGCTGGCAGGGATTGACGACCAAATGGTACAGCCTTTTGATAAATAACGATAGCCTGCTTCAGGCCGCGCAGCATTCGCTAACAATGGCCGTGGTATCGGCAAGCTTCGCCACGCTCATCGGTTCGCTCACTGCGGTGGCGCTCTACCGCTACCGCTTTCGCGGCAAACCGTTTGTGAGCGGTATGCTGTTTGTGGTGATGATGTCGCCGGATATTGTTATGGCCATTTCCCTGCTGGTGCTGTTTATGCTGCTCGGCATTAAGCTTGGTTTCTGGTCGCTGCTGTTCTCGCATATCACCTTCTGTTTGCCGTTTGTGGTGGTATCGGTCTATTCGCGCCTTAAGGGATTTGATGTACGAATGCTGGAGGCGGCAAAGGATCTTGGCGCCAGCGAATTCACTATTCTGCGCAAAATTATCCTGCCGCTGGCGATGCCGGCGGTAGCCGCAGGCTGGCTGCTGAGCTTTACGCTATCAATGGACGATGTGGTTGTATCATCGTTTGTCACCGGGCCAGGCTATGAGATTCTGCCCTTAAAGATTTATTCGATGGTGAAAGTGGGCGTGTCGCCGGAAGTTAACGCGCTGGCGACCATTTTATTGTTACTGTCGCTGGCGCTTGTCATCATCAGCCAGCTTATCGCCCGCGATAAGACCCGCGGCCGGGCCTGAAGGCCGCACGCTTTCAACTTTATTAACGGCCTGCCCCGGCAGGCCAGAACTCAGGGGACGTTAGAATGAAAAAATGGTCACGCCGCCTGCTGACGGCGGGCGCTCTGGCTCTGGGCATGAGCGCCGCCCATGCCGACGACGGCAAAACGCTCTACTTTTACAACTGGACTGAGTACGTGCCGCCAGGCCTGCTGGAACAGTTCACCAAAGAAACCGGCATTAAAGTTATCTATTCGACCTATGAGTCGAATGAAACCATGTATGCCAAGCTAAAAACCTATAAAGACGGGGCGTACGATCTGGTGGTGCCATCCACCTATTTTGTCGATAAGATGCGCA
Source organism: Tenebrionibacter intestinalis (assembly GCF_016632365.1). GTDB lineage: Bacteria > Pseudomonadota > Gammaproteobacteria > Enterobacterales > Enterobacteriaceae > Tenebrionibacter > Tenebrionibacter intestinalis. The sequence continues at coordinate 12,976 of NZ_JAEPBH010000016.1, forward strand.
AAGAAGGCATGATCCAGAAGATCGACAAAAGTAAACTTAGCAACTTCAGCAATCTCGACCCGCAGATGCTGAACAAACCATTCGATCCTGACAACGATTACTCCATTCCCTATATCTGGGGCGCAACGGCCATTGGCGTAAACGGCGATGCCATTGATCCGGCCAGTATTACCCGCTGGGCAGACCTGTGGAAACCGGAATACAAAAACAGCCTGCTTTTAACCGACGACGCTCGCGAAGTGTTCCAGATGGCGCTACGCAAGCTGGGCTACTCCGGCAACTCGACCGACCCGAAAGAGATTGAGGCTGCGTACAAAGAGCTGCAAAAGCTGATGCCGAACGTAGCGGCGTTCAATTCTGATAACCCGGCTAACCCCTATATGGAAGGGGAAGTGAATCTGGGTATGGTGTGGAACGGCTCCGCCTGGGTGGCCCGCCAGGCCGGCACGCCGCTAACGGTAGTCTGGCCGCAGGAAGGCGGCATCTTCTGGATGGACAGCCTGGCTATCCCCACGAATGCGAAAAACGTTGACGGCGCGCTGAAGCTCATTAACTTCCTGCTGCGCCCGGAGGTAGCTAAAGAGGTAGCGCAAACCATCGGTTACCCTACGCCAAACCTGGCGGCCCGCAAGCTGCTTGATCCCAAAATCGCCGGTGACCAAACGCTCTATCCGCCTGAAGCGATTGTGGAAAAAGGCGAATGGCAAAACGACGTAGGCAACGCCAGCACGCTGTATGAAACGTATTATCAACGGCTGAAGGCAGGGCGTTAAGCGCCTCTCCTGCGCTCAGGCTTACGCGTATCGCCTGAGACTGATGATCCCCCATCCTGTCGCAGTCAGGATGGGCGGCACACCATAAATCAGGAAAATCAATTCATTGATTTTCGCCTGCTAACCACCAGGAAGGAAAAACCCCGTTTTTTCTTCCTGGTCAGCAGACTGAGGCGGCGCCGGTTCACAGCCCCTTCAGCAGTTTTTCCACAAACGCAGGCACCACCTGGCTTGCCAGCCCGTAGTGCTTTTCTTCGAATTCACTGCCGACCTGGCTTGGCTCCAGATTTAACTCCACCGTATGCGCGCCCTGCAGACGGGCTTCATGCACAAAACCCGCCGCCGGATAAACGTGGCCGGAGGTGCCAATGGCGATAAACACGTCCGCCTTCGCCAGCGCCTGGTAAATGTCATCCATCCCGAGCGGCATTTCTCCGAACCACACTACGTGCGGGCGCAGCGGCGCGGGGAACTGACAGCAATGGCAGCGGTCTGCGGCGCTCACATCTCCTTCCCACGCCAGCGTCTGGCCGCTGCGGGCGCAGCGCACCTTCAGCAGTTCGCCGTGCATGTGTATAACGTTCACATTGCCCGCGCGTTCGTGCAGATTATCAATGTTTTGCGTAACCAGCAAAAAGCGATCGCCGAACGCCTGTTCCAGTTTCGCCAGCGCCAGGTGCGCCGCGTTAGGCTGGATTTCCGGTTGCTGAAGCTGGCGGCGGCGGGCGTTATAAAAATTCTGCACGAGCTGCGGATCGCGGCTGAAGCCTTCCGGCGTCGCCACATCTTCCACTCGGTGCTCTTCCCACAGGCCGTCTGCGGCGCGAAATGTCCTTATGCCTGATTCGGCGGAGATGCCCGCCCCGGTCAGTACCACAATTCTGGGTCGTTCCATCACGTCTGGCCCCGCTCTGTCTGTGAAAAAAATTCGCTGTCGTAACCGCTGGCGCAGTTGGCGTTTATTTTTCCTGAAACGGTGTAAACGTCGCGATTGCATAGAGTCCTCAGGTTGCTATTGCGCAAGATGAAGAAGCGCCGCGCATACCGTGCGCGTCACCGTGGCGCGCCTGTTCAGTTATTCACAGCGCTTTCGCTATGGCTTCTGCCTCGGCAGCGGCACCGCCAGGAAAGCCCCGGAAGCCCCGGCGCATCGCCTGCCCGCGTTTACTGCCCGCTCAGCACGCGCGCCGGATCGATATTGCTCGCGCGCCGCGCCGGATACCAGCTTGCCAGCAGGCTTAACAGCAGCGCGGTAATCAGCACATATACCACATCCAGCCAGTGCAGTTCAGACGGCAGAAAATCAATAAAGTAAATATCGCCTGACAGGAAATGATGCCCGGTCAGCCGTTCAATCCCGCGGATAATATCCGTTAGCTTCCACGACGCCAGCACGCCCAGCGCCGCGCCAGTGATGCTGCCCAGCAGCCCCGCCAGCAGCCCGTACCAGATAAAGATGGCGCGAATTAACCCATCTTTCGCCCCCAGCGTGCGCAACACCGCAATGTCGCTGCTTTTATCTTTTACCGCCATGACCAGCGTGGATACAATGTTGAAGCAGGCCACGCCAATGACCAGCACCATCGCCAGATACATGATGGCGCGGATCATCTGAATATCGCGGTACATGTAGCCATAAGTGCCAATCCAGCTTTTGATATAAACATAGCTATCGGTCACCTGGCCGGCATCACGCACCAGCTTGTTGGCGTTAAAAACGTCGCGCACTTTGATGGCGATCCCCGTAATGCTGCTTCCCATATCCATATAATTCTGAGCATCCTGCAACGGCACCATAGCGAAACTGTGATCAAGCTGGCCGCTAAGCTGAAGTATTCCGGCAATTTGCAGACGCACGCGCTTTGGTTGCAGCAGCTTCCGGCCACTGTCGGCATTATTGGGAATCATGATAGAAATCCAGTCGCCCTGCTTCACCTTCAGGGCATCGGCCACGCCTTTACCAATAATAATTTGCTGCGCGCCGTCATGAAAACGCCCCCAGGCGTTGTTCCGCACAAAGCCCGGCAGCGCGCTCAAACGCGCCTCCTGCGCCGGATCGACGCCTTTTACCTGAACCGCGCGCAGGCTACTTCCGCTCTCAATCAGGCCGGTGAAGTTAATATAAGGCGCGGCAGCGACAATGCCTTTAACGTTCTCAACGCGCGCCAACACATCCTTCCAGCCTTCAAACGGCTGATGTACCGGTTCAATTTCGCCGTGCGGCACCACCGCCAGAATGCGGTTATTCAGCTCGCGCTCAAAACCGTTCATGGCGCTGAGGCCGACAATCAGCACGGCCACGCCCAGGGCGATGCCGGTGGTGGAAATAGCGGAGATAAGCGAGACCATACCGCCGCGCCGGCGTCCGCGGCTAAAGCGGCGCCCAATCAGTAATGAAAGCGGCGAAGCCATTAGTCCGCCCCCGTTAGCGTCAGTTCCGGGCTCAGGCGGCCATCGCGCATTTCCAGTTGCCGCGACAGGCGTTTGGCCAGTTGCAGGTCGTGAGTGACGACCAGAAACGCCGTACCCTGACGCACGTTGAGTTCACCGAGCAGGTCGAAAATGGCGTCCGCGTTGCGGGCATCAAGGTTGCCGGTTGGCTCGTCTGCCAGCACCAGACGCGGGTTATTCACCAGCGCGCGGGCAATCGCTACGCGCTGGCGCTCACCGCCGGACAGTTCAGACGGGCGATGATCCGCGCGATGCGCAAGCCCCACCGCCGTGAGCATATCGCGAGCGCGTGTTTCAATCTCAGCGCCCTTTTTACGGCCAATCAGCAGCGGCATCGCCACATTTTCCAGCGCGGTAAAATCCGCCAACAGGTGATGAAACTGATAGATAAAGCCCAGTTCGCGGTTGCGTAACTCGGCCTTGAGCGATGAAGACATTGCGCTCACCGCCCGCCCGTCAAAAATAACCTCGCCGGAAGTCGGCGTATCCAGCCCGCCCAGCAGGTGCAAAAGCGTACTTTTGCCTGACCCCGAACTGCCGACAATCGCCATCATCTCGCCCATGCCGATGCTGAAGCTGACATCGTGCAGTACATCAGTATGCACTTTACCTTCCTGATAGCGTTTGCACAGTTTGTTACACTGTAACAGCACCGAATTACTCATAACGTAAAGCCTCAGCGGGTTGGGTGGCGGCGGCGCGCCATGACGGGTAAAGCGTGGAAAGCAACGCAACGGCCATCGCGGCCAGCGCAATGACGATAACCTGAACCGGCTCAACGGCCACAGGCAGCGCCGCGCCGTCAAGCGCTGCGCCAATCACCGGCATCAGGTTATTAAGCTGGCTGGCCAGCAGCGTGCCGAGCAGCGCGCCAAGCAGCGCGCCAATCACGCCGGCGCTGGCCCCCTGGACGATAAACACCGCCATTATCTGGCGCCGCGTCAGCCCCTGGGTCTGGAGAATCGCCACCTCGCTCTGCTTTTCCATCACCATCAGGCCAAGCGAGGTGATAATGTTAAACGCCGCCACGGCGACAATCAGGCTTAGCAGCAGCCCCATCATATTTTTTTCCATGCGCACGGCCTGGAACAGCTCGCCTTTGCGCGCGCGCCAGTCCTGCCATTGCGCGCTCTCCGGCAGCGCCTGTTTGCTGAGCGTATCTACCGCCAGCGGCTGATTCAGAAAAAGCCGCCAGCCGGTGATATTCCCCGCCGGGTAGCGCATCAGGCGTGATGCATCCTGCTGATTGACCAGCAATTGATAGCTGTCAACTTCGCTGTTGGCGGCAAAAGTTCCCGCCACGTTAAACAGCCGCTGGCTCGGCAGACGCCCCATAGGGGTAAACTGGCTGGCGGAAGGCACCATAATGCGAACACTGTCGCCGCGTTTAACGCCAAGCTGCCCGGCCAGTTGCTCGCCGAGAATAACGTTGTACTTTCCGGCCTCCAGCGCGCTCTGGCTAACGTTAACCAGATACGGCGTAAGCGGATCGTTTTCCTGCGGCATAATGCCTAACATTACGCCCACGGCCACGCCACGCGGGCTTTGCAACACCACATCGCCTGTAGTTAGCGGCGCCACGCGGTTTACGCCCTGCAGGTTAAGCCTGGCGGCGGGAAGTTGTTCGGGATTAATGAAACCTTTGGCCGAGGTGATAAGCGCCTGCGGCATCAGCCCCAGGATGTTGTTTTGCAACTCACGCTCAAAACCGTTCATCACCGACAGTACGGTTACCAGCGCCATTACGCCAAGCGTAATGCCTATCGTGGAAAGCCAGGAGACGAAGCGGCTGAAGCGGTCCGCTGCACGCCCGCGCATATAACGCAGGCCAATAAATAACGCGACAGGTTGATACATGAAATCCGTGTCACCGCGGTTTTAGAGATTGAGCGTGGAGTATATAAGCGATACCGCAGCAGGTAAATGAAAGATAACGTTTTTCAGGAGGCGTATCGCATAAAAAAGCTTGTTAAATCAACAAAATAAACTTATTTTCCCGGATTATGAAAATCAGAATCGCAAACAGAAACTAACCTGAAGTTTTTCTTAAATATGTCAATACGTTACAAAAGCGGTTAACTGGAGTACGAAACCGGTGTCGATTTCGCATCTCCTCCCGAATTCCTTCCCGCTGACATACCGGGTAAGTATGAAAAACAAGCAACTGTGGATTAACCAGATAAAAGGTTTATATATTTGTCTGGTGGCGCCAGACCACAGCGTCATCGCGTTTTATCCGCATATTCCGGGGCGGCTACAGGGTAATGTCGCGTATATCCCCAAACGGTGGATCTACGGCAATGCCTGCCTTGCACCGTTGCGCATGCCGTATTTTCTTTATTCCCGGCTATCTGATAATGCGCTATATCGCTTACACGACTCATCGCATTTTAATTAAAGCCATAAGCCCTTTCACCCTCACGCTGTACGGCCTGCATACGCTGGCGCCGGGCGTACAGTAACTAAGCCTCGCGCTATACACACTATTTCGGCTTCTCATCGTAAGCTCTCTCGCAGGCTTACCGGCGACCTGCTGTTACAGCGCTGCGCGGGCGCTTTAACGGTGTTCAGGCGGCCCCGCAGGAGGCGCTCATCGCGCCTGATTTATGCCCTGTGGGCAAACGCGCTTGCCAGGTTCGATTGATAAGCGATAATAATGCTCTGGCAATCCTACGGAATTTACCCACGCACCGCGCGGGCCACAGCAGAGAGACAGTCGCTTTTCTATGTCTGAACAAAATCGATACAGCCTGCCGGTAAGCGCGGGCGACCAGCGCCAGTTTGGCGAACTTACCGGCGCTGCCTGCGCCAGTGAAGTAGCGGAAATCGCGCAGCGACACCCCGGGCCCATCGTGCTGATCGCGCCCGATATGCAAAATGCGCTGCGGCTACAGGACGAGGTTCAGCAATTTGCTGACACGCAGGTCCTGAGCCTCGCCGACTGGGAAACCCTGCCTTACGATAGTTTCTCGCCGCACCAGGATATTGTGTCATCCCGCCTCTCCACGCTCTATCATCTGCCGACCATGCGCCATGGCGTGCTCATTTTGCCGGTCAATACCCTGATGCAGCGCGTTTGCCCGCACAATTATCTGCACGCTCACGCGTTGGTATTGACCAAAGGCCAAACGCTGTCGCGAGACGCGCTGCGCGATCGGCTGGAAAATGCGGGCTATCGCCATGTGGATCAGGTCATGGAGCACGGCGAATATGCCACACGCGGCGCGCTGCTCGACCTGTGGCCGATGGGCAGCGAATCGCCCTATCGGCTTGATTTTTTTGACGATGAGCTGGACAGCCTGCGCCTGTTTGACGTAGACAGCCAGCGCACGCTCGAAGAAGTTGAGGCAGTCAACCTGCTTCCGGCCCACGAGTTCCCAACCGACAAAGCGGCAATCGAGCTGTTTCGCAGCCAGTGGCGCGATACGTTCGAGGTGCGCCGCGATCCGGAGCATATTTATCAGCAAGTGAGCAAAGGCATGCTGCCTGCGGGTATTGAATACTGGCAGCCGCTATTTTTTAACGAACCGCTGCCGCCGCTGTTCAGCTACTTTGCGAAAAATACGCTGGTCATTAACACCGGCGATCTGGCGCAAAGCGCTGAACGCTTCTGGGTTGATGTGAATGCCCGCTATGAAAACCGCCGCGTCGATCCGATGCGCCCGCTGCTGCCCCCCGCCGCGCTGTGGTTGGCGCCGGATGAACTGCACGGCGCGCTGAAAGGCTGGCCGCGGATACAGTTAAAGAAAGAATCGCTGGCGCAAAAGGCCGCCAACGTCAACCTTGGCTATAAACCCCTGCCCGACCTTTCCGTACAGCCGCAGCAAAAGGCGCCGCTGGATAATCTGCGCCGCTTTCTTGAGCATTTTGACGGCGCGGTTATTTTCTCCGTAGAGAGCGAGGGCCGCCGCGAAGCGCTGGGAGAACTGCTGGCGCGTATCAAAATTGCGCCGAAACCTATTCAGCGCCTGGATGACGCCGCGCCCGGCGGCCGCTGGCTGACTATTGGCGCCAGCGAGCACGGCTTTATCGACACCTGGCGCAACCGGGCTCTCATTTGTGAAAGCGATATGCTTGGCGAGCGCGTTGGCCGCCGCCGCCAGGAAAGCCGCCGCGCCATCAACCCGGACATACTGATCCGCAACCTGGCTGAACTGCACCCCGGCCAGCCGGTAGTCCATCTGGAGCACGGCGTAGGCCGCTACGCGGGAATGACGACGCTGGAAGCAGGCGGCATCAAGGGTGAGTATCTGATTCTCACCTACGCAGGCGACGCCAAACTTTACGTCCCGGTTACCTCTTTACACCTTATCAGCCGCTACGCAGGCGGAGCGGAAGAAAATGCGCCGCTGCACAAGCTTGGCGGCGATGCCTGGACGCGAGCGCGCCAGAAGGCCGCAGAAAAAGTGCGGGATGTCGCTGCCGAACTGTTGGATATTTACGCCCAGCGCGCCGCTAAAGCCGGCTTCGCCTTTAAGCATGATAAGGAACAATACCGGCTTTTTTGTGACAGCTTCCCGTTTGAAACCACGCCGGATCAGGCGCAGGCCATTAACGCCGTGCTGAGCGATATGTGTCAACCGCTGGCAATGGACAGGCTGGTGTGCGGCGACGTAGGCTTCGGTAAAACCGAAGTCGCCATGCGCGCAGCCTTCCTCGCGGTGGAAAACCACAAGCAGGTAGCGGTGCTGGTGCCCACCACGCTGCTGGCCCAACAGCATTTCGATAACTTCCGCGACCGTTTCGCCAACTGGCCGGTACGCATTGAAATGCTGTCTCGTTTTCGCAGCGCCAAAGAGCAGGCGCAGGTGCTGGAACAGGCGGCAGACGGCAAAGTGGATATCCTGATAGGCACCCATAAGCTTCTGATGAGCGATCTAAAATGGCGCGATTTGGGGCTGTTAATCGTTGATGAGGAGCACCGCTTCGGCGTGCGGCACAAGGAGCGTATTAAAGCTATGCGCGCCGATGTGGATATCCTCACCCTTACTGCCACGCCCATTCCGCGCACGCTGAATATGGCAATGAGCGGTATGCGCGATCTGTCGATTATCGCCACGCCGCCCGCGCGTCGCCTGGCGGTAAAAACCTTTGTGCGTGAATACGACAGCCTGGTGGTACGCGAAGCGATCCTGCGCGAAGTCCTGCGCGGCGGACAGGTGTACTATCTTTATAACGATGTGGAAAACATACAGAAAGCCGCGCAGCGCCTTGAAGAACTGGTGCCGGAGGCGCGTATCGCCATCGGACATGGCCAGATGCGCGAGCGCGAGCTGGAACGGGTAATGAACGATTTCCACCACCAGCGCTTTAACGTACTGGTGTGTACCACCATCATCGAAACCGGCATCGACATCCCCACCGCCAATACCATTATCATCGAGCGCGCAGACCATTTTGGCCTGGCTCAGTTACACCAACTGCGAGGCCGCGTCGGGCGCTCGCATCATCAGGCCTACGCCTGGCTGTTAACGCCGCATCCAAAAGCAATGACCAGCGATGCCCAGAAACGCCTGGAAGCGATCGCCTCGCTCGAAGATCTTGGCGCCGGATTCGCGCTTGCCACGCACGATCTTGAAATTCGCGGCGCAGGCGAACTGCTGGGCGAAGATCAGAGCGGCCAGATGGAAACTATCGGCTTCTCGCTGTATATGGAGCTGCTGGAAAACGCCGTTGATGCGCTAAAGGCCGGGCGCGAGCCGTCGCTTGAGGATTTAACCAGCCAGCAGACGGAAGTAGAACTGCGGATACCCGCTCTGTTGCCCGATGATTTTATCCCTGACGTCAACACGCGCCTGTCATTTTATAAGCGTATCGCCAGCGCAAAAAACGCCGGCGAGCTGGATGATATTAAGGTTGAACTCATCGATAGGTTTGGCAAACTGCCCGATGCGGCGCGCACGCTGCTGGATATCGCGGCGCTACGCCAGCAGGCGCAAAAACTCGGTATTCGTAAACTAGAAGCTAACGAGAAAGGCGGCATGATGGAGTTCGGCGAACAAAACCATATCGATCCCGCCTGGCTTATCGGCCTTTTGCAAAAGCAGCCCCAGCACTACCGGCTGGATGGCCCGACCCGGCTGCGCTTTACCCAGGCCCTGGAGGAACGCAAAGCGCGTATGGACTGGGTACGCGACTTTATGCGGCAACTGGCTGAAAACGCTATCGTATAAGTGTATTTCGGCGCCCCTGCTTGCGGGGGCGCTCAACCGGCCATATTTACAAACCCTTGCAAACGGCCAGGCTTTCCCGACAGACCCCCACGCATAATCCCTTTTTATTTAAATATGGATCCAATTTTTAACACCATGATAACCTTTTCACGTTTATTCCGCTGGCTGATTGCTTTGGGCATCACCACAGCGTGCGCGTTAAGCGCTCTGTCTGCCGTCGCTAACACCTGGCCGCTTCCGCCGCCGGGCAGCCGGGTTGTAGGCGAGAACCGCTACCACGCCGTCGCCCGCGACGGCGGATCGCTTGAGGCCATTGCCAGGAAATATAACGTCGGTTTTCTTGGGCTGCTTCAGGCCAACCCGGGCGTTGACCCGTATATGCCGCGTCCGGGCAGCGTACTGACCATCCCGCTTCAGTCACTATTACCCGATGCGCCACGCCAGGGCATCGTTATTAACCTGGCAGAACTGCGGCTCTACTATTATCCTCCCGGTAAGCAAAACGTCGTGGTCTTCCCAATCGGGATTGGGCAACCTGGCGATGACACCGTCACCCCTACTATGCTGACAACCGTTTCTGAAAAACGCACCAATCCGACATGGACGCCCACGGCGAATATCCGGGCGCGCTACAAAGCTCAGGGCATAATTTTGCCGGCGGTTGTCCCGGCCGGGCCGGATAATCCTATGGGGCATCACGCTATTCGTCTGGCAGCCCAGGGCGGGGTTTATCTGCTGCACGGCACCAACGCCGACTTTGGCATCGGCATGCGCGTAAGCTCAGGCTGCATTCGCCTGCGCGATAATGATATTAAGTGGTTATATGACAACGTACAGCCTGGCGAGCGCGTCAATATCATTAATACGCCGATTAAGGCATCCCGTGAGCCGGACGGCCGCTATCTGGTGGAGGTGCACCAGCCGCTGTCAGAATCTATTGACGACGATCCGCAAACGCTGCCCATCACGCCCGATGCTGATATGCGTAAATTTCTGGCGCAAGCGGACCCCGAGTCTTTAATCGTTGGAAAAGCAATGTCCATGCGGGCCGGAATGCCGGTTACGGTCGGTTACGACAGCTCAGCAGGCCACAAAATTTAAGGCCCTGCGCAGGCCGCCAAAAGCGCTGAGTTTTAAACAGGCTGTAGCGCCTTGCCCTGTTACGGATAAGAAATAAAGGCAATGAGCGCTAACGCTTATTTATAAATAGCGGCAGTGCCATAAAGAGGCGGCGGCCCGTTAACTGAGATAATACGGTAGGCTATCGCCCCCTTTACGTCCGCTTTTGCCGAAAGTTGAGACTGCAACGTTTGTCGATTTGCCCCGCCCGACATCGAGATTATACCTATCTGCCGCAGGCCCGCAGGCGGGGTTTCAACCTCAAGCGCGGCCTGGCCTGTAAAAGAAAAAGAGAGCGCGCTAAGCGCGGCAATGGCTAAAAGCCGTTTTGCACTTTTCATATTTAACGCCCTCGCGCTGAGCACGGCTTAACGGAACAAATAACGATCAGTAAAGTAAGCATAGACGTGATCTGCATCACATGCTAACGCATTTTTTAATGGGTTATTTGACCCATCCAACTTTATAGGGTCAGACCCTTTACCGGCCCCCTTTTCTTTTTATTTGGTCAGCGGCCTGGTTCGCTTTTTTAACATATACGGGATTGCTGACGCCACGAACCGCAGGCGTAGGCAAGTACAGCGCGCCCGGCATAGCGGCTGAGGCGAAACCAGGCAGGAAGCCGAACCGGCCGCTGTCTGACAGACGGGCAGTGGCGCACCGTGAAGCAACGATCGCTTTACGAAGCCATCTGAGATTGCAAAGCGGACCGGGGTAGCCCGCCTTGTCCGTTCACTTTGATGAAATCCCGTATGTCAGTAACAGGCGTGGTTACTCTATATTCAGGTTTTCTGGTTCAGCGCCAGTTGCCCCTTATTATCAAGCGGGATCCGGGTACCGGGATCGCTGCTCATTCTGATTTTCCCCTGCCGATCGCCAATCTGGTACGTGACGTCATAACCCAGCATTTTCTCTGTGTTGTCATATACCGTTTTACAACGCCGCTGCGTTGTGGCGTACGTATCCCCTTCCTGCATAGCGCCCTGAATCTGGTTTCCGGCATAGCCGCCGCTAAGCGCGCCAACCACCGTCGCCACATCTTTACCGCGCCCGCCGCCAAACTGATGGCCGATAACGCCGCCTGCCACCGCGCCCAACGCAGAACCGATCAGGCGATTTTCATCCTGCGCCGGGCGACGATGCGTAACCGTCATATTACGGCACGCCTTGCGCGGCGTCTTTATGGTCTCTTTAACAGGCACGGCGGATAATACCTGCGCATACTGCGGGCCGCTTTCGAATACGTTCATACTGGCCACAGCCGCCACGCCCAGCGCGGCGGCAACGCCGATACCAATACCCGCTAACATGGATTTATTCACCAGATCTTCCTCCAGAGCTGTGTTAAGCCGATCATTTTGTAACGTTATGTCAGCGTTGCCCCATCAGACAAAAGCTGAAAGAGGGGGGGGAGTGGCGGAATAAAATGCCAGATAAAAGAAAATTCCTGGAATAAGCGCAGGAAAGCACGGCGGATTAAGCGGCTCGCCTGCAACTTAACAGGCAAGCCGCGGCAGGCATTATTAATGCAGTTTGAGACGTGGGCGGATAACGCGGTTGATGCTGCCGACCAGCATCATCAGGCCGGTTTTAAAATAGCCGTGTAGCGCTATTTGATGCATGCGATACAGCGAAAGGTAAACCAGCCGCGCCATACGCCCTTCCACCATCATCGAGCCGCGCATCAGGTTGCCCATCAGGCTGCCTACGGTGGAGAATTTAGACAGCGACACCAGCGAACCATGATCTTTGTAAACGTAGTTTTTCAGCGTTTTGCCTTTCATCTGCGCCAGAATATTGTGCAGCGCGCAGGCGGCCATCTGGTGTGCGGCCTGCGCGCGCGGCGGCACAAAGCCCCCTTCCGGGCGGGCGCAGGAGGCGCAATCGCCGATAGCGTAAATATCCGGATCGCGGGTTGTCTGAAGCGTTGGTTCAGTCACCAGTTGGTTTATACGGTTGGTCTGCAACCCGCCAATCTCTTTCATAAAGTCCGGGGCTTTAATCCCTGCCGCCCATACCATCAGATCAGCCTGAATAAATTCGCCATCCTTCGTATTCAGACCATCGGCCTGGGCGCTGGTGACCAGAGTGTTAGTCAGCACGCGTACGCCAAGCGTGGTCAGCTCGCTTTGGGCGGCAGCGGAAATACGCGGCGGCAGCGCGGGCAAAATGCGCTCGCCCGCTTCCACCAGCGTAACGTTCAGCGCTTCGCTGGTCAGCCCTTTATAGCCATAGCTGTGTAGCTGTTTAACGGCGTTATGCAGCTCGGCGGACAACTCCACGCCGGTTGCGCCGCCGCCGACAATGGCGATATTGACTTTGCCGTTAACGCCAAGGCTGGACGAATATTTCAAAAACAGGTTTAACATCTCCTGGTGAAAGCGGCGCGCCTGGTGCGGGTTATCAAGAAAAATGCAGTGTTCTTTGACGCCCGGCGTGTTGAAATCATTAGAGGCGCTCCCCAGCGCCATCACCAGCGTGTCGTAGGCCAGCCTGCGCGCAGGCACCAGCAGTTCACCCTTTTCATCATGCAACGCGGCAAGGGTAATTGTTTTTCCTTCCCTGTCGATATCCATTACTGAGCCAAGCTGAAACTGAAAATGATGATTGCGCGCGTGCGCCAGATAGCTTAGCGCATCCACGCCTTCATCAAGCGACCCCGTCGCGACTTCATGCAACAGCGGCTTCCACAAGTGGCTGTGATTGCGATCAACCAGCGTGATTTTGGCTTTTTTACTCCGCCCCAGTTTTCTGCCTAACTGCGTCGCCAGCTCCAGCCCGCCGGCGCCGCCGCCCACAATCACGATTTTTTTCATTGCTGTCATGAAGATAAAAACTCCCCGGTTTTGCTTACCATCTGTTAATTAAGGCTTATTTATATATCCTTTAATTAACAACCAGTTATCTATGATGAAACGTCACATTTTACGGCAGAGTAACATGAATGGCGCATTGGTCATACCAAATTTGATATGTATCAAGTTTTATCGTTTAAAACATAGACAAAAGAGCCAGCAAATGCTGGCGCTTTAACTCTCAGGAGGTATGTCGCTCAACCGAGCGTTTTGAAGGCTTTTATACGCTGAAGATGGGGAGAAATATCGCTGAACTTATGCGTCTGCCGCTCATCCCAGACAATTTCGTAAAAATGGTGCAGCAGCCCGGCTGAACGTTCGCTGTCCAGCGCTTCATCATTACGTGACAGGATAGCCAGACAGCGATCGCGATTTTTCTCCCGAAAATTCTCCACGCATTTCGTGGCGATATCCAGATACTCTTCCGGGCGGTCGATTTTGCCTTCCATGTTCTCGTAAGGGAACAGATTTGGGTTAAAAATCGCCTGACGTATATCGCAGAGAAAACCAATGCGCTCCGCCCAGTAGCCGCCCAGCCCAACGCCGCAAATCAGCGGCCTGTCGTCAATATTTAGCTGTAGCATTTTGTCGACTTCTTTGAGCAAATGCTGCATATCGTGCTTCGGATGGCGCGTACTGTAGCTGATCAACCGGACATCAGGATCGATAAACTGCAGTTGCAGCACTTTTTCATGATTGCCGGGGCTACTGGAATCAAAACCGTGTAAATAGATAATCATTGCACCCTCACCGCGCTAAAAATTTACTCAACCGGCATCTGCGCCTTATGCGCCAGCCAGCGCGCATTCAGCGCCTCAAGCTGCTGGTTCGCCTGTTTCCAGCGCGATGACTCCCTGAGCGCCTGCCGGGTTATCGCGCCGCGATGGTACAAATTTGTAACACGCAGGGCGTTTTTCGGCGACAGGTTATCCAGCACATCTACCGCGCCTTTACGATTATTACAGACGAGGATCATATCGCAACCCGCATCCAACGACGCCTGCCCGCGCTCGGCATAGCTGCCCATAATAGCCGCGCCTTCCATCGACAAATCATCAGAGAAAATAACGCCGTTAAAACCCAGCTCGCCGCGCAGCACGGTTTTTAACCAGTGCGCCGAGCCGCTGGCAGGACGCGGGTCCACATTGCTGTATATCACATGCGCGGGCATCACCGCATCCAGCTTGTTGCGCTCAATGAGCGTGCGAAATACCGCCATATCCCGCGCCCGAATGTCAGCTTCCAAACGCGAATCGCACGGGGTTTCTTTATGCGAGTCGGCCGTAACCGCGCCGTGACCGGGAAAGTGTTTACCGGTACATTTCATGCCTGCTTCATGCATACCGTCAATCGCACGCTCGGCCAGCCTCAGCGCTTTTTCCGGATCGTCATGCCAGGAGCGCTCGCCAATTGCCGCGCTAATATGGCCTACGTCCAGCACCGGCGCAAAACTAATATCGATATCCATCGCAATCATCTCGCTTGCCATCAGCCAGCCCGCTTCATGCGCCAGCTTCATTCCTTCCTCCATCCCCAGTATTGCGGCAAAAGACTGCGCCGCAGGCAGACGGGTAAACCCTTCACGAAAACGCTGTACGCGTCCCCCCTCCTGATCTACCGCTACCACAAGGCGCTGGCGTGACGCGCTGCGGATCTGGCGCACCAGTTCGCGCAATTGATCCGGATCGTGGTAATTACGCGTAAAGAGGATCAGCCCCCCCACCAGCGGGTGCTGCAAAATGTCGCGTTCTTCGCCATCCAGCTCAAAACCTGCCACATCCAACATTACCGGTCCTGTGCTCATCTTTCATACTCCATAAATCGCAGACGCCGCCACGCGTCGTCCGCCAGTTGAATAAATTGGCGCTGCCGGGTTTGCTGCCAGCGCCATTCATACCAGGAGGCCATTAATGCCTGTACCCACGGCTGCCAGCGCCGCACCTGGCGCGCAAGCGCGGCGGCGGAATACCGCGTCCGTTCGGCGTAGGCCTGGGTGAGCGCCTCACCCATTCCCGTCGCCGCCAGCTCCAGCGCGATGTCCCCATCGCCTGCATATTCCCAGTCAATAAGACGCAGACCGTCAGGCGTCTGAATCAGATTATCGCCGTGTACATCCATATGCAGCGGCGCCAGCTTCAACGCAGCCGGTTCCCCCTGCTGATGCAGGCGTTTGAGCATGCTTAGCCAGAACCGAGAACGGCGCTCCGGGGCAGCCGCCTGCCAGTAAAACGTTAACAACGATGGCAGCGAGATACGCCAGCCAAAACGCCGCTGGGCGTGCAGGTGGCGCAGCAAGGCAGCCAGATCGTTTATATTCACCGCCTCTGCGCACGGCCGCCCATGCAACCAGTCGGTCACCAGCCAGCCGCCAGCCAGCAGGCGCGGCGTGGGGCCAGTGCCCGGCAAGCGCTGCTTTAACGCCCGATACTGGCGCGCAAGCGAAACGCCGGGCGGCGCCTGCGGTAAGCTGCGCCGCGCAGCGTAGATACGATCGCCGCAGGCAATTCTGATACTGCCGCCGCTTAATCCCTGCACGGTAGAAACAGTACCGGCGGCCTGAGCCGCCGGAAAATACCGCGCAATCAACGCCTCAGGCGTCAGTTTACTGGATGCGTTCAACGCCGCCCTTTCCCGACCAGACAATTTCACCGGTTTGCACCAGCATCAGTTGCATTTGCAGCGTCGGTGAATTTACATTGCCGCCTGCGCTGGTATAGAGCACATACTGCGCGCCGACATTACGCGCGATACCTATCGCCTTACTGCGGCTGCCCAGACTATCCTGCGCCGACAGCCCAAGCTGCTGCTTCGCCATCGCCAGTTGTTGGTCGCCTACCAGAGTAAATGTACCGTTATTTGCCAGCGCACTGCGCAGCGCCTGGGTGGCTTTTGCCGTTGGCAGGCTACCGTTGGTGCGGTTATTGACGTTATCAACCAACAGCACGCTGCCGGCGCTCACGCCGCCAACCTGCAGCATCCTGCCGACCATAGGCTGCACGGCGCCGCTCCAGTTCCATACGCGCTCGCGCGGCGGCTGCGCAGGTTTTGGCGGCTGAACGACAGGCCCCGGCTTATCCTGCGGCAGGGCAGGCGCCGGCGGTACGGTCGTCGGCGGCGCCGGCTGCGGAGATTCTGGTTTAATCTCTTTTATCGGCGCAGGCTGCCTTGCGCCGTCGTTAAGCCCGCAGCCGACCAGCAACACCGCTGTCGTCGCCAGTAGAATGTAACGATGAAGTTCCCTAATCAAATTTCACCCCTCAGAGCCAGATAGACAAGCGCACCTGCCGTGCGCCTATAAAATTACCGCTGGAAGCGACAGTTACGCCAGCGCGTGGCGGTATAACAATCTCTCTGGCGCGTTCCAGCGGATGCATTTCCAGCCCTTTACTATCGTACCAGTAAAAACGGTAATGAATTTTTACGGCACTGTCGCGTTCGTTATACAAACGCGAGGTCGCTATCGGCTGAATAACGCGTGAAGAAAACCTCGGCTCATCGGCCGTGACCCCCGCCGCCAGCACCGTCGCCTCCATGACCAGCGTCTGCCTGTCGTTAACCGGAATAACCGGCTTTGCGCTACAGGCCGCCAGCAGCAGCGCGCAAAAGACGGTAAACGGCGTTTGCAGGCGCATCTTCACAGCCCTTTACGCGTCAACATCGGCCCCAGCGCTTGTCCGCCAAGCAGGTGCATATGAAGATGATAAACCTCCTGCCCTGCATGGCGATTGCAGTTCACAATCAGCCGATAACCCTCTTCAGCCAGACCTTCCTGTTCAGCTATTTTTGCCGCAACGGTCATCATACGGCCCAGCGCCATTTCGTGTTCGGGCTTAACGTCGTTAACCGTTGGGATAAGCGTATTGGGAACGATAAGTATATGGCTCGGCGCCTGGGGCGCGATATCGCGAAAAGCGGTAACCAGTTCATCCTGATAAATAACATCCGCAGGAATTTCGCGGCGTATAATTTTGCTGAAAATTGTTTCTTCGGCCATGACTTTGTCCTTTTACAAAACCTGCAGGAAGTATGAGTGAGATGCCCCTTTTCTTTCAACCTTCCGGCATGAATTCTTCTGTTAAGCGTCAACGTTAACAACAAAAAAAACCGGACTACAAACCGTTTTGTGTGAGTAACAGTGGCCCCAAAGGCGCGTCCAGGCCGCCGGCGCGCTGCGTTTTTAAGTCAAACGTCGGCCTTCCCGGCAAGCATTCACGCATCGGTTCAAAACAAAAAAGCGCCGCAAAGGCGCACCGAGACGGGGGTTCATGCCCTTCTGGAATATAAACCCTGGAAAACAAAAAGTTGAAGTGATTCTGTTAACGACAAAGGAGGCAAAACCCTGTTTTGCCCCCCGAGACTGCTGACAAATCCCATCCTGTCGCAGACAGGATGGATGAAATACAATAAAAAAATAAGGAAAATCAATGTATTGATTTTCGCCTGCTTACCACAAAGAAGGAAAAGCTTCGTTTTTCCTTCTTTGTCAACAACCTGAGGAGGCAAAACCCTGTTTTGCCCCCTTTTATCAACACACTGAAAGGCGTCTGCGTCTTATTAACCTTTAGTGCGCAACATCTTCGTACTGCGGAACCGGATTGCGGAAGCTGCGGGTCACGCAAGCCAGATAAATCAGGCCAATAGCGGCCCAAATCAGGCCGAGCTTCATAGAGCTGGCCTCCAGGTTCACCCACAGCGCCCCCACGGTCAGCGCGCCGCATATCGGCAGGATCAGATAGTTAATATGATCTTTAAGCGTTTTATTACGCTTCTCGCGAATCCAGAACTGCGAAATAACTGACAGATTCACGAACGTAAACGCAACCAGCGCGCCAAAGTTGATAAGCGCAGTCGCGGTCACCAGATCGAAATTAATCGCAAGCAGCGCAATCGCGCCGACCAGCAGCACATTGAACGCCGGCGTACGCCACACCGGGTGGATATAACCGAAAAAGCGGGACGGGAAGACGCCATCGCGGCCCATCACATACATCAGGCGAGAAACGCCCGCATGCGCCGCCATGCCAGAGGCCAACACGGTAATAGTCGAGAAAATCAGCACCCCGAACTGGAACGCCCTGCCCGCAACGTAAAGCATGATTTCTGGCTGTGACGCATCCGGATCTTTAAAGCGGGAAATATCCGGAAAGTACAGTTGCAGAAAATAAGAGGCGAGGATAAATACCAGCCCGCCAATCAGCGCCGTCAGGAAGATGGCTTTCGGAATGACGCGGCCTGCGTCTTTAGTCTCTTCTGAGAGCGAACTGATGCCGTCAAAGCCCAGAAACGAGAAGCACAGAATCGTAGCCCCGGTAATCATCGGCACAACCTGGGCGTCATTGCTCCAGAACGGGCGCGAGCTGGCCAGCGTACCGGCGCCTTCGCCGTGGGCCACGCCCCAGATAACCATACCGACAATCACGGCGACAATACCCATCTGCAGCACCACGATAACGGTGTTAAAGTTCGCCACGGTCTTAATGCTGCGCATGTTGGAGATGGTCATAAACGCCACCAGCGCCACAACAAAAATCCACGACGGCACAGAAGGGATGAGCGCTTCGAAGTAAATTTTCGCCAGAAGAATGTTGATCATCGGCATGAACAGATAATCCAACAGCGATGACCAGCCCACCATAAAACCCACTGTCGGGCTGATGGACTTTTGTGCGTAGGTATACGCCGAACCTGCCGACGGAAAGCGGCGCACCAGCTTACCGTAGCTTAGCGCGGTAAAGAGGATGGCGACGAGCGCAAAGGCATACGCGGTAGCGACGTGACCGTGTGTCAGGCCGGATACAATGCCAAACGTATCGAAAAGCGTCATGGGCTGCATATAGGCCAGTCCCATCATGACAACCGGAAGCAGCGTAAGCGTCTTACGCAGCCCCACGCGGGAAGAAGTAGCGGTGACGTTATGCGACATGGTGATATCCCCCAAACGCAAAAGCAACAAATTGCCCCATCTTAGTTTTTCCTCGGCGACACGTCTGTCGATTCTTAAATGTGTATCTATCCGGTACTGAGCCCGGCCTCTTGTTTAATTGGGTTTGTTTACTGCAAAAAAATAACCGACACCCAGTAAAGCGTCGGTTTGTCTCATTTTGCAGGCGGCGTATTTTGCCCCAGTAAAAGCGCGATGACAAGACTCCATCGCCCTGACGGCGAAATTCTTTTTACACAAATTCTCACCGCCCCGCCAGACCGCGCCAGACCTGGGATTACACAACATTTCCGTTACCCGATATTGACGCCGGCAAAGAGCCTAATAAGCTTTTTCAGCATATTTTTAACCGCTCCCTTCGCTTACTCCATCGGCATATTCATCGGGTCCGGATGTTGATATTCAAACCCCAGCGCTTTACAAATAAGGCTGCCGTCAACGATTTTACCGCCCTCACTCCCCGCCGTAACCTGAAATACCGGCGGCGCCAGCCCCAGTTTACGCGCCATGCGCGGATAAAACAGCGCGCGCGGCGGGTGCTCAGGCGCACATAAATTATAAATGCGCCCGCCGCGCGGCGTCTGTAACAGCAAAATAATGGCATCAATAACATCTTCAGTATGAACCAGGTTAACGCCATGATTGCCGCCCGGCACGCTGCGCCCGGCCAAAAAGCGGCCGGGATGTCGCCCCGGCCCTACAAGCCCCGCCAGGCGCAAAATATCCACCGACGTCCCCGGCAGCCCGTGCAGCCAGTTTTCCAGCTCGCGCAACGTGCGGCCGCTTTCGCTTACCGGCGCCAGCGGCGAACTTTCTTTCACTATACCGGCGGCATTGCCATAGACGGCGGTGGAACTGGTAAAAATAATGCGTGGAATAGCGTAGACCAGCGCACTGTCGACAATTTCCTGTACCGCCTGCAGGTAAAAGCGTTCGCCATCGCCGCTGCGGCGCGCAGGCAGCGTAATGACCAGCGCGTCAACGTTAAGCAGCGCATCCAGATCGTCGCTGTCGCACACAAGCTCAGGCGCCAGCGTCAGCTTATAGCTTTCAATGCCGCACATGCGCGCGGCCTCTACGCCATCCTGCGTCGTTTTACTGCCGACGACCTCCCAGCCGCGCGCCAACAGCGCCATGCCAAGCGGCATCCCCAGCCAACCTAACCCGACAATCGCCACCCTTTTCATGCCTTTTCTCCCGCCCGTCGCCACAGAGTGTCCTGATGCTGTATTTAAGGCTACGCCAGCGAATAAAAAGTGACAATGAGACTGTTGTCAAACTCCGAATCAAACGGTTTGGGCGCGAAATCCCCGGCAGCTATCCGCCTGTGTACGTCCGTACCGAAAAAAGCGCTAAAAAAGCCCTTGCGTTCCCGCCATAATCTGGTTTAGGTTATCGAACAGACAATGAATAAACATTCAATGAGATTGTAATGAAGCGTACCGCGAATAATTTCCATCACCACCACCATCATCCTGACTAGTCTTTCAGGCGATGTGTGCTGGAAGACGTTCAGAATCTTCCAGCGGTGAGTAACGCTTCATAAAAAGCCCCCGGAAGATTGTCTTCCGGGGGCTTTTTTTATTTCGCGCGCTACACCGGTTAACGCAGTATTCAGGAGAGGAAGAGATGACAGACAACAGCCGCTTACGCATAGCTATGCAAAAATCAGGACGACTTAGCGATGATTCGCGCGAATTACTGGCCCGCTGCGGCATAAAAATCAACCTGCACACCCAGCGGCTGATTGCGCTGGCGGAAAACATGCCAATAGATATCCTGCGCGTTCGCGATGACGATATTCCCGGTCTGGTGATGGATGGCGTCGTGGATCTTGGCATTATTGGCGAAAATGTGCTGGAAGAAGAGCTGCTAAGCCGCCGCGCCCAGGGTGAAGATCCACGCTATTTCACCTTGCGCCGCCTCGACTTTGGCGGCTGTCGCCTGTCGCTGGCAACGCCGGTCGATGAACCATGGGATGGCCCGGCAAGCCTCAGCAACCGGCGCATCGCCACCTCTTATCCTCACCTGCTCAAGCGCTATCTCGACCAGAAAGAGGTGCCGTTCAAATCCTGTCTGTTGAACGGCTCGGTGGAGGTCGCCCCGCGCGCCGGTCTGGCAGATGCTATCTGCGATCTGGTGTCAACCGGCGCCACGCTTGAGGCTAACGGCCTGCGCGAAGTGGAAGTCATCTACCGCTCAAAAGCCTGCCTGATTCAGCGCGATGGCGATATGCCGCAGATGAAACAAGATCTCATCGACAAACTGCTCACGCGTATCCAGGGCGTTATTCAGGCACGTGAATCTAAATACATTATGCTGCACGCGCCAGGCGATCGCCTGGAAGAAGTCGTCGCGCTGCTGCCCGGCGCCGAGCGCCCGACCATCCTGCCGCTGGCAGGCGACAAACAGCGTGTAGCGATGCATATGGTCAGCAGCGAGACCCTGTTCTGGGAAACGATGGAGAAGCTTAAAGCGCTGGGCGCCAGCTCTATTCTCGTCCTGCCTATTGAGAAGATGATGGAGTAACGATATGGCCTTTAGCACAATCATCGACTGGAATACGCTCAGCGGCGCGCAACAACGCGCGCTGCTGATGCGCCCGGCGATTTCCGCCTCCGACAGTATCAGCCGTACCGTCAGCGAGATCCTGGATAATGTAAAAAATCGCGGCGACGCGGCGCTGCGCGACTACAACGCGCAGTTTGACAAAACCTGCGTGCAGAATATACGCATCAGCGCAAATGAGATAAGCGCCGCGGCGATGCGCCCTGGCGATGACGTTAAACAGGCGATGGCGGTTGCCGCCGCCAATATTGACGCCTTCCACCGCGCCCAGCGGCTGCCGGAAGTGGATGTGGAAACCCTGCCGGGTGTGCGCTGCCAGCAGGTCACGCGCCCGATAGCGGCCGTCGGCCTCTATATTCCCGGCGGTTCAGCGCCGCTGTTCTCTACGGTGCTGATGCTGGCCATCCCTGCGCGCATCGCCGGCTGCCGCCGCGTGGTGCTGTGCTCGCCGCCGCCTGTTGCCGATGAAATTCTTTATGCCGCTAAACTGTGCGGCATTGAAGAGGTGTTTCAGGTTGGCGGCGCGCAGGCAATTGCGGCAATGGCGTTTGGCACCGAAAGCCTCCCCTGCGTGGACAAAATTTTTGGCCCTGGCAACGCTTTCGTGACCGAAGCCAAGCGCCAGGTAAACCAGCGCCTGGACGGCGCGGCAATTGATATGCCCGCCGGGCCCTCAGAAGTGCTGGTCATTGCCGACAGCGGCGCTACCCCCGATTTTATCGCCGCCGATTTGCTCTCCCAGGCCGAACACGGCCCGGATTCACAAGTTATTCTGCTCACGCCGGATGCAGCGCTGGCTCAACGCGTGGCGCACGCCGTTGAACGCCAGCTTGCCGCTCTGCCGCGCGCCGAAACCGCACGCCAGGCGCTGGCCGCCAGCCGCCTGATTGTGACGCGCGATCTTGCGCAATGTGTGGACATCTCCAACCAGTACGGCCCCGAACACCTGATAATCCAGACCCGTAACGCCCGCGAACTGGTGGACAACGTAACCAGCGCCGGCTCCGTTTTCCTTGGCGACTGGTCGCCGGAATCCGTCGGAGACTATGCCTCCGGCACTAATCACGTGCTGCCGACCTACGGCTATACCGCCACGTGTTCAAGCCTTGGGCTTGCCGATTTTCAAAAGCGTATGACTGTGCAGGAACTTAGCCCGCAGGGGTTTGCCGCCCTGGCTCCAACCATTGAAACGCTTGCCGGCGCAGAACAATTGACGGCCCACAAAAACGCGGTAACGCTGCGCGTGAACGCGCTTAAGGAGCAGCAATGAAAACTGAAGCCCTGGCGCGCGCCAGCGTACGCGCATTGACGCCCTACCAGTCCGCACGGCGGCTTGGCGGCAAAGGCGATGTTTGGCTGAATGCCAATGAATATCCCTGCGCCGTGGAATTTACGCTGACACAGCAAACGCTAAACCGCTACCCGGAGTGCCAACCCACAGCGCTTATTGAGCGTTACGCGGCATATGCTGGCGTCAAGCCAGGCCAGGTCGTAGTAAGCCGCGGCGCGGACGAAGGAATTGAACTCTTTATTCGCGCCTTCTGCGAACCGGGACAGGATGCCGTACTCTACTGCCCGCCCACCTATGGCATGTATAGCGTCAGCGCTGAAACCACCGGCGTGGAATGCCGCACGGCGCCAACGCTTAGCGACTGGCAGTTGGATCTTGCGGCTATCGAACAGCGGCTGGACGGGGTAAAAGTGGTCTTTGTTTGCAGCCCCAATAACCCAACCGGCCAGTTGATTAACCCTGACGCGCTGCGCGCGTTGCTGGTAATGACCCGCGATCGGGCCATCGTGGTTATCGACGAGGCCTATATTGAGTTCTGCCCGCAGGCGACGCTTGCGGGCTGGCTGAACGACTATCCCCACCTTGCCATTCTGCGCACGCTATCCAAAGCCTTTGCGCTGGCCGGGCTGCGCTGCGGTTTCACGCTTGCTAACGAGGAGGTGATTAACCTGCTGCTAAAGGTCATTGCGCCTTATCCGCTTTCCACTCCCGTTGCCGATATCGCCGCTCAGGCGTTGTCGCCAGCCGGTATTGAAGCCATGCGCGCACGCGTGGCGGAAACGATTGAAAACCGCCGCCTGCTGGTAGACGGCCTGAAGGCGATAAACGACGTGGAGCAGGTTTTTACCTCAGAAACTAACTATGTGCTGGCGCGCTTTGTTGATTCCGGCCGCCTGTTTAAATCGCTATGGGATCGGGGCATTATTCTCAGAGACCAGAGCAAACAAACGAGCCTTAGCGGCTGCCTGCGTATTACCGTCGGCACCCGGGCAGAGTGCCTGCGCGTGCTGGATGCACTGCGCGACCAGGAGGGCCAATGAGCCAAAAATATCTTTTTATTGACCGTGACGGAACTTTGATAACCGAACCGCCGGACGATTACCAGGTCGATCGCTTTGAAAAACTCGCTTTTGAACCCGACGTTATCCCGTCGCTGCTGACGCTCCAGCAGGCAGGTTACAAGCTTGTGATGATAACCAACCAGGACGGGCTTGGCACCGCCAGTCTGCCGCAGGCGAATTTTGACGGCCCGCACAATCTAATGATGCAGATTTTCACTTCTCAGGGCATAAACTTTGAAGAGGTGCTGATTTGCCCACATCTGCCCGCCGATAACTGCCATTGCCGCAAACCTGAAACGGCGCTGGTGTCGCGCTATCTGGAAGACGGCGCAATGGATAAAACCAACAGCTACGTCATTGGCGACCGCGCGACCGACCTGCAACTGGCGGATAACATGGGCATCAACGGCCTGCGCTACGGCTGCGACGGCCTGAGCTGGCGCGCCATCGGGGAACGGCTGACGCGACGCGACCGTTACGCCCACGTAGCGCGCAACACAAAAGAAACACAGATAGACGTACAGGTATGGCTCGATCGCGAAGGCGGCAGCAAAATTAACACTGGCGTAGGTTTTTTTGATCACATGCTGGATCAAATTGCCACGCACGGCGGCTTTCAAATGGCGATAGACGTAAAGGGCGATCTGTATATTGACGATCACCACACGGTGGAAGACACCGGGCTGGCGCTTGGCGAAGCGCTGAAAATGGCGCTTGGCGACAAACGCGGCATTGCCCGATTCGGCTTTGTGTTGCCGATGGACGAGTGCCTGGCGCGCTGTGCGCTGGATATCTCCGGCCGCCCGCACCTTGAATATAAAGCCGAATACCATTTTCAGCGCGTGGGCGACCTGAGCACTGAAATGGTTGAGCACTTCTTTCGTTCGCTCTCCTACGCAATGGGCGTGACGCTGCACCTGAAAACCAAAGGCAAAAACGATCATCACCGCGTGGAAAGTTTATTTAAAGCCTTTGGCCGCACGCTGCGTCAGGCCATACGCGTGCAAGGCGACACGCTTCCCTCATCAAAGGGAGTGCTGTGATGAATATAGTGATTCTTGATACCGGCTGCGCCAACCTCTCTTCAGTAAAATGGGCGATACAACGGCTGGGCCATGCCCCCGTGGTCAGCCGCTACCCTGACGTAGCGTTACGCGCAGACAAACTGCTGCTACCCGGCGTGGGCACCGCGCAGGCAGCAATGGATCGGTTACGCGAACGCGAGCTGGTAGCGCTTATCCAGGCCTGTACCCAACCGGTGCTGGGGATATGTCTGGGCATGCAGTTGCTGGGCAGCCGCAGCGACGAAAGTAACGGCGTGGAAACGCTCGGCATCCTGGAGGAGCCGGTAAACAAGATGACGGACCACGGCCTGCCGCTGCCCCATATGGGCTGGAACCGCGTCTTCGCACAGGCGGGACATCATCTGTTTCGCGATATTGAGGACGGCGCGTACTTCTATTTTGTACACAGCTTCGCGATGCCGGTAAACGCCTGCACCATCGCCCGGTGCAATTACGGCGAACCTTTTACCGCCGCCGTACAAAAAGAGAATTTTTACGGCGTGCAGTTCCACCCTGAGCGCTCCGGCAAGGCGGGCGCGCAGTTGCTAAAAAACTTCCTGGAGATGTAAATGATTATCCCGGCATTAGATTTAATTGAAGGCAGTGTTGTGCGCCTGCATCAAGGGGATTACGGCCAGCAGCGCGACTACGGCGCCGATCCGCTGCCGCGCCTGCAGGATTATCAATCCCAGGGCGCGCAGACGTTGCACCTGGTCGACCTGACCGGCGCCAGAGAGCCCAGCAGACGCCAGATACCGTTGCTGAAAATGTTGCTGGCAGGCGTCAGCGTGCCGGTACAGGTAGGCGGCGGCGTGCGAACCGAAGAAGACGTTGAGGCGCTGCTGAACGCCGGCGCGAGCCGCGTGGTGGTGGGTTCAACAGCAGTGAAATCACCGACGCGGGTTGAAGGCTGGTTTACACGTTTCGGCCCGGAAAAGCTTGTGTTGGCGCTCGACGTACGCATTGACGCACAGGGCAATAAACAGGTCGCGGTCAGCGGCTGGCAGGAGACCTCCGGCATTACTCTGGAGCAGTTGGTGGAGCGCTTTTCGCCATTTGGCCTGGCGCACGTTTTGTGTACCGATATTTCCCGCGACGGCACGCTGGCTGGCGCGAATGTGGCGCTTTATCGGAACATTTGCGCCCGTTACCCCCGGGTGGCGTTTCAGGCCTCCGGCGGTATTGGCGGACTTGATGATATCGCCGCGCTGCGCGGCAGCGGCGTGAAAGGCGTTATCGTTGGCCGCGCGTTGCTGGAAGGCAAATTTAATGTAAAAGAGGCGATTCAATGCTGGCAAAACGGATAATCCCCTGCCTTGACGTACGCAACGGCCAGGTGGTCAAAGGCGTGCAGTTTCGTAATCATGAAATCATCGGCGACATCGTACCGCTGGCAAAACGCTATGCCGAAGAAGGCGCCGACGAGTTGGTATTTTATGATATTACCGCTTCCAGCGATGGCCGCGTGGTCGATAAAAGCTGGATTTCACGCGTAGCGGAAGTGATTGATATTCCCTTTTGCGTGGCGGGCGGCATTAAAACTGTTGACGATGCGGCGCATATTCTCTCCTGTGGCGCAGATAAGATTTCCATTAACTCTCCCGCGCTTGCCGATCCCTCGCTGATTACGCGCTTGGCTGAACGCTTTGGCGTACAGTGCGTTGTGGTAGGCATTGATACCTGGTTTGACGACCAGGGCGGTAAATATCACGTTAATCAGTATACCGGCGATGAAAGCCGCACCCGCGTCACGCAGTGGGAAACGCTGGATTGGGTGCTGGAAGCGCAAAAACGCGGCGCCGGTGAAATTGTGCTTAACATGATGAATCAGGACGGCGTACGCAACGGTTACGATCTGCTGCAATTAAAGAAAGTACGCGAGGTTTGCCGCGTACCGCTCATTGCTTCCGGCGGCGCGGGCACAATGGAACATTTCCTGTCGGCTTTTCGCGACGCCCGCGTTGACGGCGCGCTGGCAGCTTCAGTGTTCCATAAGCAGCTAATCAATATCGGTGAACTGAAGCGTTATTTAATTCAACAGGGCGTGGAGATAAGGCCGTGTTAACGACAATACAACGTAGCAAACTGGACTGGGCTAAAACCGACGGCCTGATGCCTGCCATTATCCAGCATGCGGTATCCGGTGAAGTATTGATGCTCGGCTATATGAGCCCGCAGGCCCTTGAAAAAACCGAAACCTCAGGCAACGTCACCTTTTATTCACGCACCAAACAGCGGCTGTGGACGAAAGGCGAAACCTCCGGCCACTTTCTTAAGGTTGTCAGCATAGCGCCGGACTGCGATAACGACACATTACTGATACTGGCAAACCCTGTCGGCCCAACCTGTCATCTTGGGACATCAAGCTGTTTTGGCGAAAAAACGCGCCACGCATGGCACTTTCTCTACCAACTTGAACAACTGCTGGCCGGGCGTAAACACACTGACCCGGGCAGCTCTTATACGGCGAAGCTTTACGCCAGCGGCACCAAACGCATCGCACAAAAAGTGGGCGAGGAAGGCGTGGAAACCGCACTGGCGGCAACCGTTAACGATCGTACAGAATTAGTTGATGAGGCGTCCGACCTGCTATATCACTTACTGGTACTGCTTCAGGACCAGGAACTTGATTTGGGTAACGTGATTGAAAATTTGCGGGAAAGGCATACGCATAAATAAGCTTGCATATTTAACAAAGACTGGAAAAAGCCGCCATACCGTCAGTAAAGCCTGTTTATGAATAACGTTAACTGTTAATGCAAGAAAGCATGCCATGTCGAGGCCCGGCTTTGGGCCTCTTTACTTGTTATTTAAATCAGCATCCCTGCTCGCTTTTAACACGTACGGGCTTACCGCGTGGGGCTGACGCCCGCTGAAATTAGCAAACCGCAGGCAGGCTGAGGCGAAACGAGACAGGACGGCGGGCCGATCGCAGCAGTGGCCGAAGGCGAGCGCGCTGCGAAGCAACGGTTGCGTTGCTGTTTGCAGGCGCCTGCAAACAGCACGCTTTACCCGTTCACCGTTGATGAAGCCCTCTTTATCATCGGGCTTCACGTAAACGGGTTTCCCCTAAACCTTAAGCACTCAGCTCAGCATGACGAAAAAACCGGCCCTTTCCCGTTACGCGTCACGTTTAATCAGCAGGCTTATAGTGGCGAAAAGCGTTGCGGGCCAGTACGTAGCCGCTGCCCGCCATCGCCCCTAACAGTAATGCCAGTATCAGCGTTAAGCCGCGTTTCGGGCTGTCCCGACGCACCGGCAAGGTGGGTTTCATCACGTAATGATAAGAGAATTTGACATCGGCCTTTTGTGCCAGCGCCTTTACCGCCATATAGGCTTGCAGAGTGTTATAGTAGTTCTCGCCCAACGGAAGCGGCCGCGTGGCTTCATTCTGAATGGTTGCAGACAGCGCATCGCTACCTAACACGAATAACGTATCTTCTGACAGTGATTCCGCCTGCTGAACTTCCGTTTTCTTAAGATTGCTCTGCTGAGCAATCGCCAGCGCCTGGCGCAGCACTAACAAACGTTTCTCACGTTTCTCTTTCGCGACCAGTTCCTGAGTGTCCAGCGAACTCTTCAAATCCTTCATGGTGGCGTTAATATTCGTCACCAGATCCTGGTTCAGCTCATCAATCACACGCTGATTAATTTTGTCGATGTAGGCGGTCAGAGTATTGCGCGCCACTTCCGCAGACGAACCGATATAGCTAATTTTCAATGGCATCGCCTGGCCTTTTGCCACAGGCTCAATAGTCAGCTTTTCAGGCTCCCCCTGATTATCCAGCTCTTCAGACAGCGCGGAAATTAACGCACTGAACCGGTTAAAGAAGCGGTTTTGAATATCAACGACCGAAGGCGCGCTGGTTTTGTTCTGTGCATAAATTACGCTCATTGAGTTGTTATAGTTGGCAATCTGCCCCGAATCCGGCATCGTAATGATTGCATCAGAACGCCATTTTTCTTTAGCAATAAACAGCCAGGCGGCAGCCAGAAGTATAAATACCACAACAAAAGCGATGACGGTAAACTTGCTGCGCCAAAGCTGCATCACAATATCCAGTAGGTCAATGTTTTCTGGCTCGCGATTGTGGCCATTTGCTGTAGGAAAATTATGATTCATATTGACCTTATTAATTATTAACCAAATTCATACACATCAATTGAAACGGCATAGTATTACACAAGTACAACCAAACGGGGATCCACTTTGCCATGAAAATAATGCGTAACGGTAGCCCGGTAACCGACATAAATCTTAACCCGCGGTGAATACCGGCGCTACGCGTCATCTTCTGCCCGGGAGGCGGTCACTATCCGCTGTAAATATTTACCGTAGGCTGTTTTTCCAAGCAGCGCGCCTTCATCAAGCACCTGCTGTGTGGTGATCCAGCCCTTACGCCAGGCAATCTCTTCCAGGCAGGCAATTTTAAGCCCCTGACGTTTCTCTATCGTATGCACAAACTGAGAAGCGTCAGTCATACTGTCCCACGTACCGGTATCAAGCCAGGCGAAACCCCGGCCAAATAACTCCACATTTAGCGCCTGTTCTTCAAGATATAGCTGGTTAATGGCCGTAATTTCCAGTTCGCCACGCGCTGAAGGCGCCAGTTGGCGGGCAAAATCGCAAACGCGCTCGTCATAAAAATAGAGGCCGGTAACAGCCCAGTTTGATTTGGGATGTTCAGGCTTTTCCTCTATGGAAAGCACCCGATAATCTTTATCAAACTCAATCACGCCGAACCGATGCGGATCGGTCACCTGATAGCCAAACACCGTCGCTCCCGACAGGCGACTCGCCAC
Source organism: Tenebrionibacter intestinalis (assembly GCF_016632365.1). GTDB lineage: Bacteria > Pseudomonadota > Gammaproteobacteria > Enterobacterales > Enterobacteriaceae > Tenebrionibacter > Tenebrionibacter intestinalis. The sequence continues at coordinate 43,075 of NZ_JAEPBH010000016.1, forward strand.
GTCCTGCACCCGATGGCCAAAGCCATGGCCAAAAAAGATGTTGTCGCCAAGAACCAAAGCACAGCGCTGACCTGCAATAAATTCTTCGCCTATCAAAAACGCCTGCGCCAGGCCTTCGGGTTTAGGCTGCGCTTGCCAGGTAAACGTCACGCCATAACGCTCGCCATTGCCCAATAATCGCTGAAAAGCAGCCTGATCCTCCGGCGTTGTGATGATTAAAATGTCGCGAATGCCCGCCAGCATCAGTACCGAAATGGGATAGTAAATCATGGGCTTGTCATACACCGGCAGTAGCTGTTTTGAAACGCCGCGCGTTGTCGGATAAAGCCGTGTGCCTGAACCGCCCGCAAGCACAATTCCTTTCATCGTTGCTTTTGTCATTATTCTTTACCGGCCTTCTGACATTGATCGTGATATGCGCCATTCAGAATTCGCTGCCACCAGTTGCGATGGGTGAGATACCATTCAACTGTTTTACGAATACCCGAATCAAACGTCTCCTGGGGAGTCCAGCCCAGTTCACATTCGATTTTTGACGCATCAATAGCATAGCGCAAATCGTGGCCGGGGCGATCGGCAACAAATGTAATCAGGTCTTCAAACTTCTGAATGCCCGCGGGTTTTTCAGGCACCCGCTCATCCAGTAGACGACAAATTGTTGTGACCACATCAATATTTCTTCGCTCATTGCGACCGCCAATGTTATATGTCTCTCCCGGCACGCCTTGTGTCGCCACGCGGTGGAGCGCACGGGCGTGATCGTCAACGTACAGCCAGTCCCGGATCTGATTGCCTGAGCCATAAACAGGCAGCGGTTTGCCACTCAGCGCATTAATGATGGTCAATGGAATAAGCTTTTCAGGAAAATGATAAGGGCCATAGTTGTTCGAGCAGTTTGTCACGATAGTCGGCAGACCATACGTGCGCATCCAGGCACGAACTAAATGATCGCTTGCTGCTTTTGATGCTGAATAGGGGCTGCTCGGCGCATAAGGCGTGTTTTCCCGAAAATAATCGCTGCTGCTTTCCAGATCGCCATACACTTCATCGGTGGAAATATGGTGAAAACGAAAAGACGCCTTACGTTTAGCAGGAAGCGTATCCCACCATCCACGCGCGGCTTCCAACAAAGTGTAAGTGCCTACAATATTGGTTTCAATGAACGCGGCCGGACCATCAATCGAACGATCGACGTGGCTTTCCGCCGCCAGATGCATAACCACATCAGGCGCGAAAGATGCAAAAACAGCATCAAGCGCGGCTCGATGGCAGATATCGACGCGGTGAAAACGATAGCGTGCGCTGTCTGAGACAGGGGCCAGGGAATCAGGATTGCCTGCATAGGTGAGTTTATCTACAACGGCCACCCTGGCATCGGTATGATTAATCAGATATCGAACAACGGCAGAACCGATAAAACCAGCGCCGCCTGTTACAAGGAAGTTCATAAACGCTTAACCCCGTAGCAATAGCGTTGAGCTTTAAATAAGCACAGCGCGCAATGTTAACAAAATGCGGTTTCGGGTAAAGCTAACAATAAAAAAACCAGCTATTTTTAAGCTGGTTTTTTGAGTCATGGGTGCTACCAGTACCGTTTAGCCTTCCAGCCATTCGGTATGGAATACCCCTTCTTTATCGATGCGTTTATAGGTATGCGCACCAAAATAGTCGCGCTGCGCCTGAATCAGGTTTGCAGGCAATACCGCCGAGCGATAGCTGTCATAATAAGAAATTGCGGCAGAGAACGTCGGGACCGGGATACCGTTTTGTACGGCATAAGCAACCACATCACGCAGCGCCTGCTGATAATCATCGGCAATTTTCTTAAAGTATGGCGCCAGCAGCAGGTTAGCAATGGCCGGATTTTCAGCGTAAGCATCGGTGATCTTTTGCAGGAATTGAGCACGAATGATGCAGCCGGCGCGGAAAATTTTCGCGATTTCGCCGTAATGCAGATCCCATTTATGCTCTTGTGACGCAGCGCGCAACTGAGAGAAGCCCTGGGCATAAGAAACGATTTTCCCCAGATAGAGCGCACGGCGTACTTTCTCAATAAACTCAGCCTTATCGCCTGAAAATGTTTTTACAGTGGGGCCGCAGAGCACTTTTGACGCAGCCACGCGCTGCTCTTTAAGCGAGGAGATATAGCGAGCAAAGACCGATTCCGTAATCAGCGAAAGGGGTTCACCGAGATCGAGCGCGCTCTGGCTGGTCCATTTACCGGTACCTTTATTCGCGGCTTCATCAAGGATAACATCGACGAGATAATTGCCGGCCTCATCCTTTTTCGTGAAGATATCTTTGGTAATATCAATCAGATAGCTGCTAAGCTCCCCCTGGTTCCACTCAGAGAAGGTTTGCGCCAGCGCTTCATTGGAAAGATTCAGCCCGTGCTTTAACAGAGCATAAGCCTCGGCAATTAGCTGCATATCGCCATATTCAATGCCGTTATGAACCATCTTCACATAGTGGCCTGCGCCATCAGGGCCAATATAGGTCACACAGGGTTCACCCTCGGCTACAGCGGCTATCTGCTTAAGGATAGGCGCGACGAGTTCATAAGCCTCTTTCTGCCCGCCCGGCATGATGGAAGGACCTTTGAGCGCCCCCTCTTCACCGCCGGATACGCCGGTACCGATGAAGTTAAAGCCTTCAGCAGACAGTTCACGGTTGCGGCGAATAGTATCCTGGAAAAAGGTATTGCCGCCGTCTATCAGGATATCGCCCTTTTCGAGATAGGGCTTCAGAGACGCGATCGTTTTATCCGTCCCCTCGCCTGCCTTAACCATCAACAGGATACGGCGCGGCTTCTCCAGAGACTCAACAAACTCCTGTACTGAATAGTGAGGAACGAGCTTTTTGCCGGGGTTTTCGGCAATCACTTCATCGGTCTTTTCACGGGAGCGGTTGAAAACGGAAACGGTATAGCCGCGGCTCTCGATATTGAGCGCCAGATTGCGCCCCATGACGGCCATACCAACAACGCCGATTTGCTGTTTAGACATTACATACTCCTGTCAGGTGTGCTCACTGCGTACATACACAGTCTTGTAATCGTTACAATAATAACTCAGCTTAACAAGATATGAATAGCTATTGGTGTCCATACAATGAAATATTTTGCAACAATTAATCACTACCGAATAAATCGCGTGTATAAACTTTTTCAATTATATCATTAAGTTCATCTGTTTTTCTATTTGCAACTATTACGTCAGATAACTTCTTAAATACTTCGAAATCATGGATAACTTTATAATTACAGAAAACATCTTCAGATAGAGTTGGCTCATAAACTATAACTTCAACGCCTTTTGTGTTAATTCGCTTCATTATACCCTGTATTGAAGATGCTCTAAAATTATCTGATCCAGATTTCATTACAAGCCGATATATTCCTACAACTCTCGGTTTGCGTGATAAAATTGAATTTGCGATAAAATCTTTACGAGTGCAATTAGCATCAACTATAGCACTAATAAGATTATTAGGTATTGTTTGATAATTAGCCCGAAGCTGTTTAGTGTCTTTAGGAAGGCAATAGCCGCCATATCCGAAAGAAGGGTTATTATAGTGAGTGCCAATCCTTGGATCCAGGCAAACACCTTCAATTATTTGTCGACTATTCAAGTTGAAGCTTTCAGCATAACTATCCAGTTCATTAAAATAGGCAACCCGCATCGCCAGATAAGTATTAGCAAAAAGCTTAATAGCTTCGGCCTCCGTCGAGTCGGTGAATAAAACGGGAATATTCTTCTCTATTGCGCCCTGTTTGAGCAATTCAGCAAATCGAATAGCACGCTCGGAATTTTCACCAATAACAATCCTTGATGGGTATAAATTGTCATATAAGGCTCGTCCTTCCCGTAAAAATTCTGGAGAAAATATAACGTTATCAGTCGAATATTTTTCTTTAATAAATTTTGTAAAACCAACTGGAACTGTAGACTTGATAACAATAGTTGCTGATGGGTTAATTTTCAGGACATCTTGTATAACTTCCTCTACGGTTTTTGTATTAAAATAATTAGTATTTGGATCGTAATCTGTAGGCGTAGCGATAATGACGTATTCAGCATCTTTATAAGCTTCATATTTATTATCTGTCACCTCTAAATTGAGAGGCTGGTGCTCAAGATATTCCTGGATATACTCATCCGCAATTGGAGAAATTTTTTTATTTAAAAGCGTAATTCTTTTATGATCAATGTCAAATGCAACTACATGATTATGTTGCGCAAGCAAGATGCTGTTTGAAAGGCCAACATAGCCTGTACCGCTAATTGATATTTTCATTTAATCACCAAAATAATTTATAGATTTTGACTCAAGCATTACGGTTTGTACAGTTCAGAATTAGTTAGTTTCTTTGAATCACAAAAAGCGTGATAGATAACTTTACATGCAGCTAAATCAAATTTTAGGAGTGAATATGTAAATACTGCTGCAGATAACCAATATGGTTTTATTCGAACAAAAAAATTCTCTCCATAAGTCCTGTTAATATAAAAATAATTCCTCCACATAAAATAACCTTTCCATGAAGACAGGTCTGCTGAGAGATTGTTATCTAGTAATCTGATCGCTTTAGCCTTAGGCACACATTTAATAGTATATCCCTTCTTTTTAGCTCGTATAGAATAATCCAAATCATCATTAAATATAAAAAATTTTGCATTAGGCAAACCAATTGAATCTATAATATCTCTGGTAATTAAAGGTCCCTCAAAAGGCACGCTATGAATTTCAAAAATAGATTCAGTATTAATAGTGCCTTCTAATACAGCTTCTTTTACTGTTTTAGTTTTAGATCTTATAAGAAAAGGATTGGTGAGATTATATTCTAATGGGGAAAGCTCAGCACAGTTGCCACTTTTATCATATCTCATAGGCTGAAAAATTCCTGATCCTTGGCAATTTTCAAGCAATTTTTCCAGACAGTCTATCTCCGGAAGTAAATCATCATCCATGAGCCATAAATAATCAAAGTTAAACTCCAGAGCTTTAGTAAAACCGTATCTAAATCCCCCAGCTCCACCAAGATTATCTCCTGTATTATGATATGAAATATTTTGATTATTTCGAATAATATTCCTGACTAATTCTTCCGTACCATCAGAGCTATTATTATCAATAACTAATATTTTTTCTATATTAACTGTCTGTTCACTGAGGCTTTTAATTATGCTCTTCAGGAAATTCTTCCTTTTATAAGTTACTATCACAGCTATAACGGATTTATTCGTTAACATATTAACCCCCTTTTAGATAATCACTTAAAAAAATAAAAAAATAGTTAACATTAAAATATCTGACCGATTTTTTTAAATTTTGTATACAGATCGTTTTTTTCAGTTTTTTACGTTCAGAACCAGAATATTTATGCATTATTACCTGATAGGCCCTTCTTGCTTTATCAAGCTGGTTAGTTATTTTTAGCGCTGTATCATCTCTGTAATTTAATGTATATTCTCTCGAAGTAACTATGCTTCCTTTTTTAGCTAATCGCAAGTACATATCGTAATCTTGAATAGCCGGAAGCGAGGAATCGAACCCCCCGATAGAAATTATTGCTTCTCTATCAACTAATACGGAAGAAGTTGATCCAGGGTAATTGCATCCCAACATAGCATTAAATTGATCGTTTTTTGGAATAATATTTAAGGATCTTCGGATTTTATTTTTTGAATAATTTATAATATTCTTACCACTATAAGCTAATACTGCTTCAGGTACTTCTATAAATTGGTTCATCAAAGTTTCAAGGTGATTTTCTTGCCATGTATCATCATCATCAAGAAAAGCGACAAATTTAGCTGAAGATAAATTAATACCTCGATTACGACTGAAGCAGGCCCCTTGATTTTTTTCATTTCTATAAAAAAGCACTTTACTGTCATCTAAACCAACCGAAGTCAAATGTGCTCTAAGCTCTACTTCAGTAAAGGAAGAATTATCATCAATAACAAATATAGTTTTTACTGGAATGGTTTGCAACAGTACAGATTTCACTGCACTTACAAGCAATTCAAGTCGCTCATAGCTTGGTATAACTACATCTATAAATTTCATATTATTGTTACTTATCATATAAACCTCAAAAGAATCCTTCCCAATAATTATCAGGGTTTGATGCTGCTATATATAATTGAGCAGAACACACGGAAATAACAAACAAGAAAAATAGAATTTTTTCACGTTTTCGAAGAAACACTAATAAGCAAGGATATATTACTATCTCCAACACCCTAAAAAACATATTAAACCTTGCTGCCAGCATAGCGGCATCATAAAAAATAAGGTACAAACAGAATCCTGTTATATATATTATCAGTAAGTTATCTAGAGCCTTTGATTTTTGTAGCGATGAATATCGAAAAAATAATAGACAAAAAATTATTATTAATCGAAGCAACAGAGATACAATATCTACCCCACCCCATGAAACCATAAAATGCTCAAATTTCCCTGGTGCTATAATATTTACCAGTTTGACAAGGGCATTACTCAAATAAAGAATTGTAGATATTATTATCGTGATATAACAAAATAAAGTTAAACGTAATTCTGCAATAAATATGAGATAGGATATAAAAATCAAAGATCCCGTAGAATGCAACATACTCGCTAATACACTAATAGTTAAAACTCTAAACGTCTTTTTATTAAAGAAATCTTTTAGAGCAAAAACAAACATCCCCATAGCTATACCTTGTCGCATTGCATTAAATACATAGGGGATATAAAAGCAGCAAAAAAAAATAAAAACAGCCAGCAATAGGTTAAATTTTAATATATCACGCAATCGATACAAGCCAATATAAACTAAGCCTATCGTTATTACAGCATTCAGTACAAAAAATGTATCTATATCGCCTACTGCCGAAAGGAAATATATAAAATACTTATATCCAAACTCAATACCAGCATAATGTAGGTCCAACTGACTGGTATTCAATGATGCACTTATAGCATACCATATGTTACTATACTCTTGATAATCAGTACCAGTGCCCGGTCTTATTGAAGCGATAATAGCAAGTGACAGCATTACTATAAAAGCAAAGCCCGCGTATTTCCTTCGAGAGAAAATAGACGTACAAGCTCCAACAAACAATGGTATGAGAATTAATATATATATCACAAACGGCCCTTATTTAATATTAACTCAGAGCAGTAATTTTTTGTATTGTGTGTAAGGCTGATCGTATTACTTGATGCATATCATAATACTTATACTCTGCCAACCTTCCACCAAATATTACATCCACTTCCTGCTTCACCAATTTAGCGTATTGTTTATAAACATGCATATTTTTTTCATTATTAACCGGATAATAAGCTTCTTTTGACCTATCCCAATTCTGTGGATATTCTTTAGTAATAAGAGTAAAATCAGTATCTACATAATCAAAATGTTTATGTTCAATTATTCTGGTAAAAGGCGTCTCTGCATCCGTAAAATTAATAACAGCACAACCTTGATAATTTTCTATATCTAGTTTTTCAGTTTTAAAGTCCAGAGAACGATATTCAAGTTCTCCATACTTATAGTCATAATACCGATCTATAGGCCCTGTATAAATTAACTTTTTTGTATTTTGTTGTATGTTTTCTTTATGTTCGAAGTAATCGTAGTTTAACTTCACTTCAACTCCTGAAAGCATCTTTTGTATTAACTTTGTATAGCCACCTATAGGGATACCTTGATACTTATCAGAAAAATAATTATTATCGAATGTAAATCTTACAGGAATCCTCTTGATAATAAATGAAGGCAGTTCAGTAGCTTTTCTTCCCCACTGTTTCTCTGTATATCCTTTAATTAAAATATTATATATATCACTACCAACTAATGAGATAGCCATTTCTTCAAGGTTAGAAGGTTCGCCATTTAGATCAAGAACAAAACCTTCTTTTTGTTCTTTAATTTTAGCAATAGCTTCAGCGGGTGTAATAGTTCCCCATAACTGATAAAAAGTATTCATATTAAACGGTAAGTTGTAAAGTTTTCCCTTGAAATTGGCCATCGGTGAGTTAGTAAAACGATTAAACTCACAAAAAGAGTTAACGTAATCCCATATTATTTTATCATTTGTGTGAAATATATGAGCTCCATATTTATGCATCTGTATTCCATTACAGTCTTCTGTATATGCATTACCTGCAATATGTCCTCTTTTATCAATTACCAGTACTTTTTTACCTAATTTATTTAATTCATGTGCACACACTGCACCAAAAAAGCCAGCACCAACTATAGTGTAATCGTACATATCTTCATATCCTTATTAGCTTTTAAATATAGAATTATAAATTTTAAATGCTAAAGCATAAAGTGTTTTCCATTGATAAATTTTAGGGAATCTTTTCTCGTTAAAAGCAACACATAATTTGACAACAGTCTCATCTAAAGGAGTAATACTAATATCCTTAATTTTATCTAAAAGGAAGGCAGAATTCTTTTTCCAGACATAATTCTCCAAAGCATCGGCCCTTGCTTTTTCCTGCCATTCAGATAATTGTTCCCTGTTTTCTATATAAGTTACTAATCCTGAGGTTAAATCTGTTATTGAGCATTCATTTTGTGGCCAATAGTATCCATCTGCTCGTGCAAATTTTTTATTAATTTTAATTGCGGTATCTATCGATTGGTTTATAAATTCATTCATCGGTCCATCATTAGGTACAATGAGAGGCATGCTACAGCTTTTTGCCTCTGCCATCGTTAAACCAAGCCCATCGAGCCGCGATGGATAAACATAAACATCACCTAAATGATATAGTCCTGGTGCAGTTACCGTTTTGGTAATTATTTTAATATTATTATTTTTCACATAACTCTCAAATAATTTTTTCTCTTCACATGTAAGTTTTTCTCCAAGTTGATCTATACTTAACTGGCTATGTATTATAAGCTCTGATTTTTTTAAATCAGCTATTGTTAACGAAAGATAAGCTTTTAATAGTAGATCGGTACCTTTACGGTGAGCATTCATTCCGCAAGAATGAAAAAAACGAACTTTATCTGATTTTACTCTTTGTTCATGTGCAGCAAAGATATTTACATCGGTTCCCCATGGACAATAAATAGCATTTTTATGCGTAGAAAACGCTGATAGATGTTTTTTAGTATTACAAATAAGGAAATCATAAATATCGTAACATGGCAACATCAACTCCGTATAGTAATCAACATAAGCGCCAACTTTGATACCAAGGCGTTTACATAAGATTACAGGCTCAAACCACACTTGTTCATTGAATAAAACAACATCTATTTTTTTTTGTAATAACCAACTCTCAAACTCTTTTTTATCCACATAATTATATATAGGAAAAGCATTTTTTTCTTGCCAGTAAACTTTCGAGGAATCCCAGTTAGGATCATTTTTTGCAAATTTTTCTCCGCCTCTGGCATAAATAAATACACTTCCCCCTTGTTCTTCAAAGGCATCTTTATACTGACGTGATACATACGCTGCCCCGCGTTCAAACCACGTTGTGACTATGCCAATATTCATTTGATTCCCTCCTTGATTACAGCTTTCAGTAAGCTATAGTACAATACAAAAAGCGTTATTATTATACAAATAATAAGCGTAAAAGAAATAACTTCCCTATATATACCAATTCCACCCGCAACCAACAGGAATAAAGTAAACAAATCCTTTATAGATAACAGATATTTCCACGCTATTGATGAGAAAATAGTACGAAGGAAGAAAAAAATAAAATAACTGGTTGCGATGGCAACACTTGCTCCCAGTGATTGAAATTTCTTAACTAAAACGGCGTTTATGAGCATACAGAAAATAAAAGTACAAAATGAAATAAACACCGTATGTTTAGTTTTTCTGTTAAAATATAAACCAACGCCTGTAATTTCTGAAAGAATGTAAAATACTGGATAAAGTAAAATTATAGGAATTAGTTTTATCGATGGCCAGTAATCAGGATGAATCAGATGGTGCAGCAAAGGTGAAGCAGCACAAATGATAAAAAAGGAGACTGCCGAAATGAATAAAACTAATGAAGCAACACGTTCATATTTATTTATTGGTTCACCATCTGTATACCATTTCATAGCCGTAGGTATCCAGATCGTGGATATCAATTGCTGTAATAAAACTAACGCCGATGCAACTCTAAAAGCATTAGCATAAATACCAAGCTCGTAAGCATTTGAATAAATTTTTAAAGCATATTTATCCACTGCTCCCATCCCCCAAACTATAACACATGAAAATAAAAGCGGTAATGAATAATTTATATAAACTTTAAATTTCTTTTTATATGATTTTTTTATTCCAGCATATAATGTTACTTTTAATTTACGCATACAAACGACAGAAATCAAACTGGATAATATTGATGAGAATATGAAAATACTAACTATATCAATCCAACCCAATTTCTTTTTAAATATAAAAACAACCCATGTTATAACTAGAAAAAATATTTTTTGACTTATCTGTAGAATGAAAAAATAAAAAGACTCCCCTTCCATTCTTAAGAGCAAAGACTGATATCGATACCAGTGATAAACTAGCGCGGATAAAATAATTAAAATGAAGCCATAACCATTATGAGTTTCAAAAACAAACTCTGATATATATTGATAAAAAACAGCAAATGACAATGATAGGATTATCGCAGCCAGAATCCCACTACAAAAAGCGCCTGAAATAAGTGCAGTTTTATTCTCCGTCTCATAATATTCCCGGATAACCGCTTGTTCAAGAGCGAGACTAAATAACGTACTAAATAGTATGAAAGTAACTGTAAAAATACTGTAGATACCAATAATATCTACAGCATAAAACCATGTTAATATCGGTAAAGTTAAAATAGATATTATCCCACTAAGTCCTGTACCCAGTACAAAAAAAAGTTTATTTGTTCTATTAATATTAAACATACATTCTCAATAATAATCAGCCAAACCCTAGACTAAGAATATATAAACATTATAAATTAAGAGAAAGTATATCAATTATTCTCTCGCAAGCTTTTCCATCTCCATATGGATTATGAGAATATGCCATAGCATTATATTGAGACTCATCATTAAGCAACAATTTCAACTGATTAATGATATTTTTCTTATCTGTTCCAACTAAGCGTACCGTACCGGAAGTAACGGCCTCAGGCCTTTCAGTAGTATCTCTCATTACCAGCACAGGTTTTCCCAGCGATGGGGCTTCCTCCTGAATGCCGCCGGAGTCTGTAAGTATAATATCAGCTTTCATCATTAGATAAACAAAGGGTAAATAATCCTGAGGAGAGATAAGATAAACATTTTTTATCCCCCCCAATATCCTTCTTACTGGTTCTTGTACATTTGGGTTTAAATGTACTGGATATATCACCTTAATATTTTTTTCTGAATTCGCTATTTCAGCAATTGCACTACAAATACTCTCAAATCCATCGCCGAAATTTTCACGTCGATGTCCTGTAACTAGAAGTGTTTTTCCTTCCAGTTCAAGGAAAGGAAACATATTTCTTAAAGAATTATTTAATTGTTTATCGCTCTCAATTTTGTTTTTAACCATGAAGAGCGAATCAATAACGGTATTACCTGTTACATATATATAGTTGCTGTCATAATTTTCTTTAAGCAAGTTTTCTCTCGACTGATTAGTCGGAGAAAAATGATATTTAGCAATGGCACCCGTTACTTTTCGATTTACTTCTTCTGGCCATGGAGAGTATATGTCGCCCGTTCTTAAACCAGCTTCAATATGCCCCACAGGAATTTTTTCATAATATGCGGCCAGACTTGTAGCGAGCGTTGTGGCCGTATCCCCATGAACTAATACTATATCTGGCTGACAATCCTTTAAAATATTTTTCATCTCAATGATAATTTTTGCTGTAACATCATTAAGCGACTGTCCCGTACGCATTAAGTTCAGATCATAATCTGGCTTGATGGAAAATAGCTGTAATACCTGATCTAACATCTCCCTATGCTGAGCAGTAACACAAATTTTAAGTTCGAAACGCACATCATATTTTAAAGCATGAACAAGCGGAGCCATTTTTATGGCTTCAGGACGAGTACCAAAAACAACTAATACTTTTTTTAACATAACTATTTATCCATTTTAATTAATTCGATCTACGCTAAACTTTCAAATTTAGTGAAAATGTTATTAATGATGCAATATTCTTTGCATAAAAAACGCTACCGCCCCTGGCTCTACAGCTACCAGTGCACTGGAGGTGAGGTGTTCACCCTGACAGGAATATACTTATGTCATAAGTTGTCACATGACAACAATAGTTTCTCTTAATTTAAGTTTGCAAAAACAGCTAAAACTCACAATCAAGAATCCCTTAAAGTAACAAAAAGCATATACATTATATATTCTGGAATATAAATTTTATATTTATATATAGCAAAAACGGCAGTACGCATCAGGATTTCTCCCGACCTGCGACTGCCGTTCTGTCAGACACTACAAGCACAGATTTCGCGCTTATTTTGCCAGTAGTTTCTCAATCCCTTCACGAAATTTCTGCCCTTCCTTGAGATTACGTAAACCATAGTTTACAAACGCCTGCATGTAGCCCATTTTTTTGCCACAGTCATAGCTTTCACCGGTCATTAGCATCGCTTCTACAGGCTGTTTTCCATTCAGCGCTGCAATAGCATCGGTGAGCTGAATACGCCCCCATGCGCCCGGCTCGGTTTTCTCCAGCTCCTGCCAGATATCTGCCGACAATACATAGCGGCCTACCGCCATTAAATCTGAATCCAGCGTCTGCGGTTCATCAGGCTTTTCGATAAAATCAACGATACGCCCTACATCACCTGAGTTTTCCAGCGCTGTTTTAGTGGTAATAACGGAATACTCTGAAAGATCGCCCGCCATACGCTTTGCCAGTACCTGGCTGCGCCCTGTTTCTTCAAAACGCGCCACCATTGCCGCCAGATTATACCTTAACGGATCGGCACTCGCATCATCCAAAATAATATCTGGCAACACAACAACAAAAGGATTATCACCCACCGAAGGGCGCGCGCAAAGTATAGAGTGTCCAAGCCCCAGCGGCTGCGCCTGTCGCACGTTCATTATCGTCACACCCGGCGGACAAATATTCTTCACTTCCGCTAAAAGCTGACGCTTAACGCGCTGCTCCAGCAGAGATTCCAGCTCATAGGAGGTGTCGAAATGGTTTTCAACAGCATTTTTGGAAGAGTGAGTAACCAGCACAATCTCCTTGATGCCTGCCGCGACGATTTCATCGACAATGTACTGGATCATTGGCTTATCAACGATCGGCAACATTTCTTTAGGTATCGCTTTAGTCGCAGGGAGCATATGCATGCCAAGACCAGCTACCGGGATGACTGCTTTTAAATTCACCATTTCAATCCCACCTTTGAATAATTTACGAATTATAACCTTTTCACGTCCTGAAGCCAGCATGTTTTGTTAACTACAATTAATTCATTGACTTCTTCGCAGCTTTTTAAGGCTGCAAGTTAAAGAAAAGCAGCTCTCGTCTAAATATCAATCAGAGTTATCGAAAAACATGCACGGGTTCCTCATTATTACCGCGCTACAGGAGAGTGAAATTTATTTTCTTAACATAAACATAAGTCTGCTCACCTCCTCTACGTTAACCAACTGTTCTCCATTTCCGTTAACCGTCTCAATTTTTCCACAGACAGAAGCGTGTCTTGCTTTGCCATAATTTGTCCACGCACAACTTTACGCCGGTCAATGTGCAGTCTGATTGCGGGGCCGCGCGACACAGTTTACATGACGAGAAGGTTACGCATAAACAGGCGCTGCGGCTTGTTGTGCAATTCCAGGCTGGCGTAGCGCAGCATCATATTCGTGAGCGATATAAACAATGCCGGGGTCCCGGCTGCTATTTGCGCACCGCGCACATTACAGGGCAACGCTTTATTATTTAACAACAACTGATTAATTCGGAAATTTTGCGCAATCGAAAGATATCTATCTTTTACCGTGCCGTAGCCTGTCAACAACCCGGCATTGTTTATCACATTTATATTATCCAGAACGAACGTATCACAGCCATAATTAGCTGCTGTTACATTATCTATACCTGCATTCTTACTGAATTTAGGCGTAATATTTTGTGCATAAATAATGCGGAAAATAAAATGCAACCACGGCCCATATCGGCGGTGCGTTGGCGGGCGCGGTGACCTGCCTGCGACAGGCCATGCGTTTGCCCCTTGCCCACCGGCGCAAGCGAACACAAGCCGCGGCTGATAGCGCTCAGGCAGACGCTCCGCCGCAGAGAATGGCAAATATTGCCCACGCATGCACAAGAATGTTGTTGAACATATCGCGTTAGCAGTTGTTATTGATCCGCTGATAGTCGGCAGAAGCTGACTGACCAGGCGGTTCCAGCGCGCAACCGGCGCAGCGGTCATGTAAACTACGTCATACGGTTGCAGACGGAGCGTGTTCGCCATCACCCCGATGTGGCAAGACATATCCACCTGGTCAACGTTGGCAAACCTGCCCCCTCTGTCCCCTGATGGGATGAAGCACAAAGATGCCGCTAAAGTCCATTTTGAAGGTGCTTTTTTTCGCCTCCCCTGTAACAAACACTTTCAGATCGCCATTTTGCATTAGCGCCTGAAGTGAAATGCGTTCCTTATGCTCGTTGCGGGTTGCGCCAGTCGGCATTAACCATCAGGCCGCCTGCGGCGTTGATGGCGTCAAGTATGGTCAGCGGCACGTTAGTAATAACCTTATTTTTAAAAATCAAAAATATGCAGACGACCGCGCCGTAATAAAAAAAGGCAGCATTTCTGAATAGCGGCTTATTCATACCCCGGTACGCAACAAAATATAGCCAATCAAAACAGTCGCCTGCAGTTACGCTACCGCCCGTGGCTTAACAGCGACCAATATACTAACGACAGTTAAGTTAATTTTCCTCCCGATACCGCACTGCCGCCGAACGTTTTTCAGGAAAATAACTGATGGAAACTATTTACACAGCTAAGTTAGTAAACATAGCGAAAAAATGTATCCACGCCACAGTATGCTTTACCACAGGCTGGAAAGATTGTTGCAGCTAACCTGTTAGCAGGCAATTCAGCGCCCTTTCGCAACAGGGGTTTTAAAACAGGTTTATCATAAAAATTTATTTAGTTCAGGATTTACTTTATATTGCCGCAATGGCGTAAACCATTAAGGCACCCCCGTTAAAATTAATATCCGGGTGAAATCTGATGGTAATTAAGGCATTAGACCATGCCGTCGAAAAATAACGCAAGATTTTTCCTTATAAAAATTTATGAAATGAAAATACACAATAAACAGGTTTAAATAGCTGTCAGGGTTAATAGTCAGAATACAATGTTATTTGCCGCCGCCCTACCTCCTGCGTAAAATAGAGCAATTGACTTAAAACATAAGGTCGTCGTCGCGATATGGAATGGATTGCCGACCCTACAATCTGGGTAGGGCTGATTACGCTTATTGTGCTTGAGCTGGTTCTCGGCATCGATAATCTGGTGTTTATCGCTATCCTTGCCGAAAAACTCCCCCCAGCGCAGCGCGATCGCGCCCGCGTTATCGGGCTGCTGCTGGCAATGGCGATGCGCCTGCTGCTGCTGGCTTCCATCTCCTGGCTGGTTACGCTCACCCGCCCCCTGTTCACCCTGTACGACCTGAGCTTCAGCGCCCGGGATCTAATTATGCTGTTCGGCGGTCTGTTTTTGCTGTTTAAAGCCACCGTGGAGCTGAATGAACGGCTGGAGGGCAAAGATCAGGTTAACCCAACCCAGCGGCGCGGCGCGCATTTCTGGAAAGTGGTGGCCCAGATAGTCATGCTTGACGCCATCTTCTCGCTTGATTCAGTGATTACCGCCGTAGGCATGGTCGAGCATTTGGGCGTGATGATGGCGGCGGTTATTATCGCCATCAGCCTGATGCTGCTCGCCAGCAGGCCGCTGACGCGTTTTGTCAATAACCACCTCACCATTGTGATACTGTGCCTGAGCTTCCTGCTAATGATTGGCTTTAGCCTGATAGCCGAGGGTTTTGGTTTGCATATTCCTAAGGGCTATCTCTATGCGGCAATCGGTTTTTCCGTGTTGATTGAGGCGCTAAACCAGTTGGCGAACTTCAACCGCCGCCGCTACCTTTCTGCTAACCAGACGCTGCGCCAGCGCACTACCGAGGCCGTTATGCGCCTGTTAAGCGGGCGCAAAGAAGAAGCTGAGCTGGATGCCGATACCGCCTCACTGATTGCCGATCACAACAGCGAAACCACCCCGTTTAACCCTCAGGAGCGGATGATGATCGAACGCGTGTTGAACCTCGACAGGCGCCCGGTAAGCAGCATTATGACTTCGCGACACGACATTGAGCATATCGACCTGAACGCATCCCCGGCACGCATTCAGGCGCTGCTGGAGAAAAATCAACACACGCGTGTTGTGGTAACCGACGGCGAAGACAGCCTGCCCGGGGTCGTGCATGTTATTGACCTGCTGGCGCAATCGCTGCGCGGCGAGGCGCTGGATCTGCGCGCGCTGGCGCGCCAGCCGCTGGTGTTTCCGGAGACGCTCAAGCTGTTACCCGCGCTGGAGCAGTTTCGCAACGCCCGTACCCATTTTGCCTTTGTCGTGGATGAATTCGGCTCGGTGGAAGGTCTGGTCACGTTAAGCGACGTGATGGAAACCATCGCAGGCAACCTGCCGAATGAAGCAGAAGAAATTGACGCCCGCCACGACATCACTCATAACAGCGATGGAAGCTGGACGGTAAACGGCCATATGCCGCTGGACGATCTGACGCACTACGTGCCGCTGCCGCTTGATGAGCGGCGCAACTATCACACCGTAGCCGGGCTGCTGATGGAACACTTGCAGCATATCCCCGCCAGCGGCGAAGAGGTGAATATTGAAGGCTGGCGGCTGCGCACGCTGGAGGTAGAAAACCACCGCGTGCAAAAGGTGCTGGTGGTGGCGCCGCACGATAATAACAGCGCGCTGGACTATGAGGTATAGGCGGCAAACGCCGCCGCGCATTGTACATAATCCGCTGATGATTCCAGCCCCCGGCTTTACCGGAAAATAGCGCGCAGCGGAGAAAGGCCGCCAGACGCCCGCGTTTAAGGCCGCTCCTGCTGATTCTATGAATTCGCCTACAGCCAGCAAGTCTATCTGCGCAAAAACCCTTTTTGAGAGCGATATTAACGTCGATAACCTCAGCATGCGCTATACGGCTTTGCCAACGCGCCGCCTCAACTTTCATTAACCCCTGACAGGCTGAGTTTCTGCGTTGAACGCGCGCGCCGCTGTAGCGGTAAATTTACCGTAAAAACCGCATATTTTTCTGTTATCGCTGGCCTTTTCTTATCCCGGAAGTGTAATGCCGGCACGCCTGCCCCCAGCCCGGAGTAATACACAGAGCAGGCAAACGCCATTTTCACATACGGCCAGAGACAGGCCGGTATGATTATCGCCTTGCCTGTAAAGCCATTTTGCTATTACTGGCTGCCAGAACAGCACGTTTTATCGTGCCGGGGAAGGGGCGCATTGCCCGGCAGAAATTTGTAATTAAGGGCAACCGCGCTTATAAACGGCGGTAACATTCCTTTTTGCGGCATCCCGGCGCTCCCCCTGAGTCTCAGGAGCGGCAATGGCGGGAATGTTCAAATTTTCCCGCCACTGCCAGCGTTATAGCTCGCAACCCGCTGCTAGCGTCTGTCGCGCTCCTCCAGCAACTGCTGTACATCGCGCGCTTTACTGCTGTCTTTATTACGCTCGGCCCACGCCTTCAGGCGGCGCTTCCCTTCATCTTCCAGCCGGTCACGCAGCACGCGATCCACATCCAGATGGTAGTTCAGTTGATTCCACGAACCGTAGATGCGCAACGGAATAGGCGTTTGCTTTAACTTTTCAACCAGCTCGCCCTTCTCTTCCCAGCCGCCGGTCACCTGCACGGCGAAGCGCGCGTCGCACTGCTCTTTTACCAGATCGAGCGCACCTTCTCCTGTCAGCGCCAGCACTGACGACTGCCCTGCCATTTGCTGAAGTTGAAGCTGGCCGTTATTAAGAATTGCGCTGGCGCTAAAGCGCTGCATGACCGTGGCGTTATCGTCGTTTGAAACCGCCTGCGCGTTGCCGCTGTTGCGCGTAACGGCGCGCTGCACAAGCTGCTGGAAATTCATCCCCTCAAGCTTCGAATTGGTCATTTCCACACTGGCGCTTCCCTGCCAGCTATGGCGAAACGCTTCGGCGTCAATCCGGCTTCCGCTAAAGCGCCCGCGCATCGACAGGTTGCCGGAAAGCGCCAGCGGATAGTCAAACGCGCGCAAAATCGGCGCAATATCAACCTCCTTCACCTGCGGCTGAAAAACGACGCGAGACCGCGCGCCGCGCGCATCTATCTCGCCCGGCAGTGAAATCATCCCTTTGCCATAATGACCGTCAAGCTGTTCAATACTGAGTAGTCCGTCCCGATTAATAAAATGTGCGCTGACATTGCTGAACGTCAGTCCACGCCAGCGCAGGCTGGCCACATTCAACGCCGCCTCGCCCAGCGAGCGATGGAGCAGGCTGTAAGCCGGAACATCCTCGCCGCCGGCGATAACCGGGCGCGGCAACACCGCAGGCGACGCCTGTCGGCTGTCGTCGCCCTCTCCTTCGCCCTCCACGCGCGGTATACGCGCTATCAGCGAATCAAGGTTCAGATTGTCAGAAGCCAGATCGAGCCGCCAGCGCGTTTTCTCGCCCAGCACCACCGACATCCCGCCGCGCAGCGAGCTGTCATTAGCCGCCAGCTTAAGGCTGGAAATACTCAGGCGCCTCGGCTCCTCTTCCCAGCGCGCCTGGAGCGTCCCGTGGCCACGAATGCCCTGCGCTGGTAAATCCGCGCCCTGGAGCTGGTAATCAAGCCGGGTAATAGTGGCGTTAAAATCGCTGTCGCCGCTGCAGGCGTCAAGCACCGCGTCTAAGCTCAGGTTCAGGTCGCGCTGATCGCGGTTAACGCGCCCGCTCAATGCTATCCGGGCCTGACGATGCTGCGTTTTTTCAAGCTCAAGCTGAATATTGCGCACAGTAAACTGCTCATCATCGGCGTGCTGGAATACCAGCACGCTGTCGACAACCTGAAGTCTGCCGATATCAAACGACCAGCCCCGGTGTTCGCTGACGCGCGCACGGGTTTCGCCAGGCGCGACCGGCGCATTTTCAGGCCGTCGCTCTTCGCTCTGCGGCGTAAGCTGAATCACCGCCTTTTTCAACATCACCTGCTCAACCTGAAGCCGGTGTGACAACAGCGGCAACAGCGCCACATCAAGACGCATATTATCAGCGCTTACCAGCGGTTCGCTGCCCCCGGGAGCCGTGAGCGACATACGTCCGGATAAAATGCTAAGTTGAGGCCAGACGTGCCAGCGCAGCGCGCCGTCAAGCGTTAGCTTATAGCCGCTGCGCTGCTCAACGGTCTGCACCATATATTGACGAAAATCGTTGGGGTTAATCAGCAGCACCAGCGCCGTCAGGCCAGCAAGCAGCACGACCAGCAAAATCATCAGCGCAGTTAAAAGTCGTCTCATAGCGTCCTCAACAACGGCGGCTCAGTCCTTGTCGATGCGGCTGGCAACCGCGCCCTGCTGGTCATGATATTTTGCATCCTGTCGCCGGTTATATGGCCTGTCTGCCGGGCCGGTTAGCGGCTCGAAGCTGAGCGCGCCAATCATCATCCCCGGACGCAGCGCCAGCGGCAGTTTGCCGGAATTGAAAAATTCCAGCACGATGCGCCCGTGCCAGCCGGGATCGATACGGTGCGCGGTTACGTGCACCATCAGTCCAAGGCGCGCCAGCGACGAGCGTCCGTCCAGCCAGCCGACAAGATCGGCGGGCAATGTCACGGATTCATGCGTCACCGCCAGCGCCAGTTCGCCGGGATGAAGATAAAACGCTTCGCCATCCTTAAGCACAATCTCGTCGCTCATCACGCGATCCAGCGCGGCGCTGACTTCATCCTTCGGGCCGCTCAGGTCGATAAACGCCGCCGTATGGCCGCTGAAAGTGCGAAATTCATTACCCAGCCGCACATCCACGGTGGCGCCGTTAATACGCTCAACCGGTGGACGCGGCGTAATGGCTAAACGCCCGGCATCCAGCCAGGCCTCAATATCACGATCGCACAGACGCATTGCACGTTCTCCTTCTGGCTTATATGTGTTTTACCTTGTCACAGTGCGATGCTGATAACCACGCCCTGTGGACATAAACGCGACCAACGCCAGGCAGGCGCGTCAGTTATTCAAAAAACTGGCTGATTTTCGCCTTCAGAATATCAATGGCGATACGGTTTTTGCCGCCGCGCGGCACGATAATATCAGCATACTGTTTAGACGGGTCGATAAACTGCAAAAACATGGGACGCACAGTCTTTTGATACTGCGCCATCACCGAGTCCATAGAGCGACCGCGCTCGTTCACATCGCGCCTGATGCGGCGCATCAGGCAGATATCCAGCGGCGTATCAACAAATATGGAGAAATTCATCTCCTGGCGCAGGCGCGTATCGGTCAGCAACAAAATCCCTTCCAGAATAATCACTTTCTTCGGCTCAATATGTACCGTCTCGCAGGTACGGGTATGCTCGCTATAGCTGTAAACCGGCAGCTCAATGCCTTTCCCTCGCTTTAGCATCTGTAAATGCTGGAACAAGAGATTATGATCCATTGCGTTAGGGTGATCGTAATTTGTTTTAACCCTCTCTTCCATCGAGAGATGACTCTGGTCTTTGTAGTAGCAATCTTCCGGGATAACACCGATATGTTCATCGCCGACCTGTTCGCGCAACTCACGATATAGCGTGCTGGCAATAAGGCTTTTTCCTGAAGCTGATGCGCCGGCAATCCCGATAATGACGCACTGATGAGGCTTGTCAGACATAAAATAGAAGACCTGATCTTACGGATAGTTTTTAAGGAAGGGCGGCGCCGGAGCGCCAGACGCCGCAATTATAGGGACTTCCCACAGTTGATACCAGAAAAACGCGTCAACCCGGCCGCCAGCTCTCGCTATTCCATACGTGCAGCAGCGCGTAAGAGCGCCAGGGTTGCCAGCGTACGCTGTAGCGGCGCGTCTGCGACACCGTCATTCCGGCAAACCGTTGTTTCACCGCATAATCATCCGGCAGAAAAATATCCGCGGCCTGCCAGCCGCGCAGCGCATAGTAGCTGGCCGTCCAGCGTCCGATGCCCGGCAGCGTCATTAATTCTTTTATCCCCTGCGCCACGTCAGCGGGCGGCGTTAGCGGAAATTCCCCTTCCAGGCACAGCCTGGCGATATGAATAATCGCCTGCGCGCGGCGCAGCGGCATACCCAGCGCGTTGAGCTGCTCCGGCGCAAGTATCGCCAACTGCTCCGGGCGCGGAAACAGCCGCCAGCCGGGGTAGCCCGGCAGCGGATCGCCCCACGCCTGTACAACTTTTGCCGTAAGTTTTGCCGCCATCGCCACGCTAACCAACTGGCCCAACACGGCGCGAACGGCTTGTTCAAAGGGGTCCATACATCCCGGCAGGCGCAGACCGGGCCGGGCGGCGGCAAGCGTACCGAGGTGCGAGAGCATTACTGTCGGCTCAAGGGCCAGGTCGAACAGCGCCGTAACACGCGCCAGCACCGCCGCCTGCACCGGCAGCAGGCCGTCGCTGAGCGTAATCGCAACCCGGTTAGCCGCCGGATGGGGTCTCACCGCCAGTATGCCGCAGCAGCCGCTAATCGCAAGGCTTCGGCGGTAAGCCGTCGCGCTAACCGTTTCAATACCCGCCACGGCGCGTGCGCCGAGAAAATCCAGCATCCACGCCCAGTCACAGGGCGGGTGATAATCCAGCGTCAGCATAGCGTATTCCTTTTTATTTCCCCCACTGAGCATAACCGCTCGCACCGCTGAACGCCTTGCTTTTCAATTCTGTTTGCCGGGCACAAAACTTTCCGCTAAAGTCGCCCCCCTCTTCACCGGCACAGAGATGACGCATGTATTTAGGTTTTGATTACGGCACGGCTAACTGCTCGCTGGCGGTAATGCGCAACGGCATGCCGCACATGTTAAAAATGGCCGGCGACGCATCGCTGCTGCCGTCAATGATTTGCGCGCCTACGCGTGAAGGGGTAAGCGAATGGCTGTGGCGACACCAGCAGGTCGCCCCGGGCAGCGACGAAAATCAGGCGCTGCTTAAGCGCGCGGTGAAGAGCAACCGCGATGAAGATATCGTTATTACTCCCGCCAGCGTACAGTTTGGTCTGGCGGCGCTGGAGAGCTATATGGACGAACCGGATGAAGTCTGGTTCGTAAAATCCCCCAAATCGTTTCTCGGCGCCAGCGGCCTCAAGGCGCAGCAAATCGCGCTGTTTGAAGACCTGGTGTGCGCGATGATGCTCTATGCCCGCAAGCAGGCAGAAGAGCAGCTTGACGCACAGGTCACGCAGGCGGTAATTGGCCGCCCAATTAACTTCCAGGGCCTCGGCGGCGAGGAAGCTAACGCGCAGGCGACAGGCATTTTATCGCGCGCAGCCCGGCGCGCCGGGTTTTCTGACGTGGTATTTCAGTTCGAACCGGTAGCTGCCGGGCTGGAGTTTGAAGCCTCGCTAAACAAAGAACAGCGAGTGTTGGTCGTGGATATCGGCGGCGGCACAACCGACTGTTCGCTGCTGCTGATGGGGCCTTGCTGGCGCGATCGCCTCGATCGTGAACACAGCCTGCTCGGCCACAGCGGCTGTCGCGTGGGCGGCAACGATCTGGATATCGCCGTGGCGTTTAAACAACTGATGCCGCTGCTGGGCCTTGGCGGCAAAACGCAAAAGGGCATCGCCCTGCCCGCGCTGCCGTGGTGGAACGCCGTCGCTATTAACGACATACCCGCGCAAAGCGAATTTTACAGCAGCGCCTGCGGCCGACTACTGGCGGACTTAGTACGTCATGCCTGCGAGCCGCAAAAGGTGGCCCGCCTGATGAAAGTTTGGCGCCAGCGCCTGAGCTATCGGCTGGTTCGCTGTGCCGAAGAGGGGAAAATCGCGCTTTCTGAGCGCCATTGCGCCACGCTGCGCCTGCCGTTTATCGCCGATGCGCTGGAAACAGAAATGGACGGCGATGCGCTGGCCACAGCGCTGGCTCAGCCAGTACAGCGTATTCTGGAACAGGTAACGCTCGCGCTGGCCGCATCCCGACAGACGCCTGACGTAATTTTTCTTACCGGCGGCAGCGCGCGTTCGCCGCTGATTAAACAGGCGCTGGCTGCGCTGTTGCCGCAGACGCCTGTGGCCAGCGGCGACGATTTCGGTTCGGTCACCGCCGGGCTGGCACGTTGGGCAAAGGTGGTATTTAGCGGCTAAGCACACCGGTAACCGCTGAAGTTAAACGACGCGAAACCGGTTACGGGTACCGATTAGCGCCGGAATAAAACCCAGTGGGATAAAAGCTGCGGGTATTTTGCAAATGACCGGCGAGGCATGGCGCGCCTGTCGCGCTAAACACACCAGGCGAAAGCCCGCTGCCCTGGCCGCGTATTGCTTAAATCCGAAACTGCCCCACCACTCCGGTCAGTTCGTTGGCCTGTCGCTGAAGCGCCGAGGTTGCCGATGACGTCTGTTCCACCAGCGCGGCATTCTGCTGAACCATACTGTCAAGCTGCGCCACCGCGCGGTTAATTTCGCTAATGCCCTGGGTCTGCTCAGTCGCCGTCTGGTTAATTCTCGCCATGATCGCGGTAACCGAGGTGACGCTGGCGACGATATCATTCATGGTATCGCCCGATAGCTGGACCTGTTTTGCTCCGGACGTAACGCTTGCGACCGTCGCGTCAATCAGCGCGCGAATCTCCTTCGCCGCCCCGGCGCTACGGCTGGCCAGGTTGCGCACTTCATTTGCCACCACGGCAAAACCGCGACCCTGCTCGCCCGCGCGCGCCGCTTCCACAGAAGCATTCAGCGCCAGGATATTAGTCTGAAAAGCGATGCCGTCAATAACGCTGATAATATTGCCAATCTTCGCTGACGCGTCCTCAATGGCCTCCATAGTATGTATCACCTCACTAATGGATTCGCCGCCGCGGCGCGCAACGTCCGCAGCCGCCAGAACGGCGACATTGGCTTCATTCGCCGCGCTGGCGGAGTTTGCCACCGTGGATGAAATTTGCTCAAGCGCGGCGGACGTCTGCTGAAGATTCGCCGCCGACGCCTCGGTACGGGTGGACAAATCCAGCGTCCCGGCGGCAATTTCATCGGCTGCGGCGCGCACCGACTCGCTGCTAGCGCGCAGGCTCCTCATTACCGTAGCCAGCTTATCGGCGAATCGGTTAAAGGCGCTGGCAATCTGCGTCACCTCATTATTGCCATCCACGTCCAGACGGCGCGTCAAATCCTGGTCGCCGGAGGCGATAGCATCCATTGAGGCGCGAATACGCTCAAGCGGGCTTAAGCTACGACGGATTATCACATTAACAATCACGCCCGAAACGGCGATAAGCAGCACCAGCATCAGCGCCGAGATTTTAAGCTGGTTATGCATGCCTTTAGCGACCGTAGCTTTATCCATCGCCACCGCAACATACCAGTCAGTATTTTTCACCGGCAGAGCAATAATCCAGGCAGGCTCGCCAGCTACCGAGACTTCCACAGGGCGACCGGATGTCAGCAGCGACGATAACTTAAGGTTGTCGATAAGACTGGAAAGCGGCTTAAGCGTCAGGTCGTCACGTGGATGGGCAATAATCGTGCCATCAGCGCCGATAAGCATGCCGAAACTGTTCTCGCCTGGGTGGATGGCGCGCACATTTTTAATAATAGCCTCCATGTCAATATCGCCGGTCACAACACCTTTGAGTACCCCGCCGTCGATGCGCGGCGCCGATACGGAAACCGTCATTTTACCGCTAACCATATCTCTGTAAGGATGCGTGACGATCAACTGCCCCGCGCTGGCCGCCTGCTGATACCAGGGGCGCGCGGTCGGATCGACATTTTCAGGAATGCGGGAAGGCTCAGGCGACAGGATGCGTTTATCCGCTAGCGCAAAAGCCATAAATTCAAAACCGCCCGCCGTTTGCGCCTGCTTCATCAGCGCTACGGGATCGGACGCGCCAGGCTGTTGCGCCAGCGCATTAATAAGCGCCGTTTTAGTCTCAATCCACTCTTCAACCGTAGTTTTGGTGCAGGATGCCAGGGACGTCAGGGTCGCATTCGCGGCGCTCAGGTTGGCGCGATCGCTGATATAGCTATTAATCGCTGTGTTAATTACCAGCGAAAATGCCACAATCAGCGAGGTCGCCAGTAAAATCCGGTTGCGTATAGAGCTAACCATTACGTCTCCAAAAATAACGCTACATTAATCGTGAAAGAAGTTATCGTTTGGAGGCGCGAATACTTGCATTATTTACGTTACTTAATGTAAACCGCGCCGACGCCCGACGCGATTTTGTCGCAGGCAAACTTACCTTTCAATGGAGGGGCAGAGCCCTGTTGGCCGCTCTGCGCGTAAATCCCTGGGTTCTTCCATATTTCCTCCATCTTTATGCGTCTTACGCCAGCTAAACTAGTATCATCACGCCTAAATCGTTTCAGGAACGGATAACGTCAATTTATGAAAGGCACACAAAAATTTCGCTGGCCGTGGCTGCTCGGCGTTTTCGTAGTCATCGCCGCCGCGTTTTTTTTCTGGCGCGCCCATTATACGAGCGATAACAGCCCCCGGGCGCAGGCGTCCGGGCAGCAGAAACCCGGCGCCGGCGGGCGACGCGGTATGCGCGGCCCGCTGCCGCCGATACAGGCCGCCACGGCAGCCCGCGAATCCGTACCGCGCTACTTAACCGGCCTTGGCACCATTATCGCCGCCAATACCGTGACCGTACGCAGCCGCGTGAACGGCCAGCTACTGGCGCTGCACTTTCAGGAAGGTCAGCAGGTCAAAGCCGGCGATTTACTGGCAGAAATCGATCCCAGCCAGTTTAAGGTGGCGCTGGCCCAGGCTCAGGGGCAGCTAGCGAAGGATAAAGCGACGCTCGCCAATGCCCGGCGCGATCTGGCGCGTTATCAACAACTGGCGAAAACGAATCTCGTCTCCCGCCAGGAGCTTGATGCCAAACAGGCGCTGGTCAATGAAACCGCCGGCATCATCAAAGCGGATGAAGCCTC
Organism: Tenebrionibacter intestinalis; assembly: GCF_016632365.1. Taxonomy (GTDB): domain Bacteria; phylum Pseudomonadota; class Gammaproteobacteria; order Enterobacterales; family Enterobacteriaceae; genus Tenebrionibacter; species Tenebrionibacter intestinalis. The sequence goes on from NZ_JAEPBH010000016.1 coordinate 69,236, forward strand.
GGTCGCCAGCGCACAATTGCAGCTTGACTGGAGCCGCGTTACCGCCCCCATTGATGGCCGCGTGGGCCTTAAGCAGGTGGATATCGGCAACCAGATAGCCAGCGGCGATAGCGCCGGTATTGTAGTGCTGACCCAGACTCACCCCATCGATCTTGTGTTTACGCTGCCGGAAAGTGAAATCGCCACCATTATGAAAGCGCAAAAGGCGGGCCGGACGCTGAGCGTGGAGGCCTGGGATCGTACGAACAAACAGAAACTCAGCGCCGGTAAACTACTGAGTCTCGACAATCAGATTGACGCGACCACCGGCACCATCAAACTGAAGGCGCGCTTTGATAACCTTGATGATGTTCTGTTCCCCAACCAGTTCGTCAACGCCCGTATGCTGGTAGATACTCAGCACGACGCGGTGGTTATTCCCGCCGCCGCGCTGCAAATGGGCAGCGACGGTCACTTTGTCTGGGTGCTGAACGCCGAAGGCCGCGTCAGTAAACACAGCGTAACCACCGGCATCCAGGACAGCCAGAAAGTCGTGATTACCGGCGGCCTGTCGGCAGGCGATCGTGTGGTAACCGACGGTATTGACCGCCTGACCGAAGGCGCGAAAGTAGAAGTGGTTGACGCGCACAGCGCGAGCGCGAATGAAGAAAAAACCGCCGCGCCGCGCGAAAAAGGCGGCCAGGGCCGCCCAACGCAGGGAGCGCGCTCCTGATGCAGGTATTACCTCCTGGCGCAACGGGCGGGCCGTCCCGCCTGTTTATCCTGCGCCCTGTCGCGACGACGCTTATAATGATAGCGATTATGCTGGCCGGGATAATTGGCTACCGTTTCCTGCCCGTCTCCGCCCTGCCGGAAGTGGACTACCCAACGATTCAGGTCGCCACGCTATATCCGGGCGCCAGCCCGGACGTGGTGACATCGGCGATTACCGCGCCGCTGGAGCGCCAGTTCGGCCAGATGTCGGGCCTTAAACAAATGTCCTCTCAGAGCGCAGGCGGCGCCTCGGTCATCACACTACAGTTCCAGTTAACGCTGCCGCTCGACGTGGCGGAGCAGGAAGTACAGGCGGCGATCAACGCCGCCGCCAATCTGTTGCCCTCCGATCTGCCGAACCCGCCGGTCTACAGCAAAGTTAACCCGGCCGACCCCCCTGTTATGACGCTCGCCGTCACCTCTACCGCCCTGCCCATGACCCAGGTGCAGGATATGGTGGAAACGCGCGTAGCGCAGAAAATTTCCCAGGTTTCCGGCGTCGGGCTGGTTACGCTCTCTGGCGGTCAGCGCCCGGCTGTGCGCGTAAAGCTCAACGCCCCGGCGCTGGCGGCGCTCGGGCTAACCAGCGAAACGGTGCGCACGGCAATAACGGCTGCCAACGTCAACTCGGCCAAAGGCAGTCTCGACGGCCCAACGCGGGCGATAACGCTGTCTGCTAACGATCAGATGAAATCCGCCAGCGACTACCGCCAGCTTATTATCGCTTACCAGAACGGCGCGCCGGTACGCCTTGGCGACGTGGCGACGGTAGAACAGGGCGCGGAAAACCGCTGGCTGGGCGCCTGGGCCAACGGCCAGCAGGCCATTGTGATGAACGTCCAGCGCCAGCCGGGCGCGAACATTATCAACACCGCCGATAACATTCGCGCGCTGCTGCCCACGCTTAAAGAGAGTCTGCCGAAATCGGTGAAGATTGATTTGCTCACCGACCGCACCACGAATATTCGCGCCTCTGTGACCGATACGCAATTTGAACTCATGCTCGCTATCGCATTGGTCGTGATGATAATCTACCTGTTTTTGCGCAATATTCCGGCGACTATCATCCCCGGCGTAGCGGTGCCGCTATCGCTGGTGGGCACATTTGCGGCGATGGTGTTCCTTGATTTCTCCATCAACAACCTGACGCTGATGGCGCTGACCATCGCTACCGGGTTTGTGGTGGACGACGCCATTGTGGTTATTGAAAACATTTCACGCTATATCGAAAAAGGCGAAAAGCCGCTGGCGGCGGCGCTAAAGGGCGCGGGAGAAATTGGTTTTACCATTATCTCCCTCACCTTTTCGCTTATTGCGGTGCTGATTCCGCTGCTGTTTATGGGCGATATTGTCGGCCGCCTGTTTCGCGAATTCGCCGTCACGCTGGCGGTGGCAATACTGATTTCCGCTGTGGTATCGCTAACGCTCACGCCAATGATGTGCGCGCGCATGCTGAGCTATACCTCTTTGCGCAAGCAGAACCGCTTCTCGGCGGCCAGCGAGCGCATATTTGACCGCATTATCGCACTCTATGGCCGCGTCCTGACGCGCGTGCTAAGCCATCCGTGGTTAACGCTGGGCGTCGCCGTTGGCACGCTGCTGCTGACTGTGCTGCTGTGGGTATTTATCCCCAAAGGCTTCTTCCCTGTACAGGACAACGGCATTATCCAGGGCACGCTACAGGCCCCGCAATCGGTCTCTTTCGCCAGCATGGCCGAGCGTCAGCGAAAAGTGGCGGACATTATTCGCCGCGATCCGGCGGTGGAAAGCCTGACGTCATTCATCGGCGTTGATGGCGCCAACCCGTCGCTCAACAGCGGCCGCCTGCAAATTAACCTCAAGGCGCTGAGCGAACGCGATGACCGCGTGGCGAAGGTCATCGAACGGCTACAAAACAGCGTGGCGGAGGTTGCCGGGGTCACGCTCTATCTGCAACCGGTTCAGGATTTAACTATCGATACCCAGGTCAGCCGCACCCAGTATCAGTTTACGTTACAGGCCACGTCCCTTGACGAACTCAGCGTCTGGGTGCCAAAGCTTATGGAAAAACTGCGCACGCTGGCGCAGCTCTCTGACGTCAGCAGCGACTGGCAGGACAAAGGCCTGGTCGCTTACGTCAACGTCGATCGCGACAGCGCCAGTCGCCTGGGCATCAGTATGGCGGACGTAGATAACGCACTGTATAACGCCTTCGGCCAGCGTCTTATCTCCACTATTTATACCCAGGCCAATCAATATCGGGTCGTGCTGGAGCACGATACGGCAACCACGCCGGGGCTGGCGGCGCTTGATAACATTCGCCTTGCCAGCCGCGACGGCGCCAGCGTACCGCTAAGCGCCATTGCCGCCGTCGAGCAACGCTTTGGGCCGCTGACGATAAACCATCTCGATCAGTTCCCGTCCACCACGATTTCATTCAACGTGCCGCAGAATTATTCACTGGGCGATGCCGTTGACGCTATTACCGCCGCCGAAAAATCGCTGGCTTTTCCAGGCGACATCACCACCGCCTTTCAGGGCAGTACGCTGGCATTTCAGGCGGCGCTCGGCAGCACCGTGTGGCTCATTGTGGCTTCGGTGGTGGCGATGTACATCGTACTCGGCGTGCTCTATGAGAGTTTTATTCACCCTATCACTATTCTCTCCACCCTGCCCACGGCGGGCGTGGGCGCGCTGCTGGCGCTGTGGCTGGCGGGCAGCTCGCTGGACGTTATCGCCATTATCGGCATCATTTTGCTTATCGGCATTGTGAAGAAAAACGCCATCATGATGATCGACTTCGCGCTGGCGGCGGAGCGCGAACAGGGCATGGCGCCGTATAACGCCATTTACCAGGCCTGTCTGCTGCGCTTTCGCCCGATCCTGATGACCACGCTGGCGGCCCTGCTCGGCGCGCTGCCGCTGATGCTCAGCACCGGCGTCGGCGCTGAACTGCGCCGACCGCTCGGTATCGCTATGGTGGGCGGCCTGCTGCTTAGCCAGGTGCTGACGCTCTTTACCACGCCGGTCATTTACCTGCTCTTTGATCGCCTCTCGCTGTGGACACGAAACCGCTTCGCGCGGCGCGAGGAGGATGCGTAAGTGAAGTTTTTCGCGCTCTTCATTCACCGCCCGGTGGCGACCATTCTGCTGAGCATCGCCATTACCCTGTGCGGCGCGCTCGGCTTTCGACTGCTGCCGGTAGCGCCGCTGCCGCAGGTGGATTTCCCGGTTATTATGATAAGCGCCTCACTGCCCGGCGCATCGCCGGAAACGATGGCGTCATCGGTCGCCACGCCGCTGGAGCGTTCGCTGGGCCGCATTGCCGGGGTAAACGAAATGACCTCGTCAAGCTCCCTTGGCAGCACGCGCATTATTTTACAGTTCGACTTTAACCGCGATATCAATGGCGCGGCGCGCGACGTGCAGGCGGCGATTAACGCCGCGCAAAGCCTGCTGCCCAGCGGCATGCCGGGGCGTCCGAGCTGGCGCAAGGCCAACCCGGCGGACATGCCAGTCATGATCCTGACGCTGACGTCTGATACCTACACGCAGGGCCAGCTTTACGATTTTGCCTCCACCCAGCTTGCGCAAACTCTCGCGCAGATAGACGGCGTGGGCGACGTCAGCGTAGGCGGCAGCTCATTGCCTGCGGTACGCGTGGCGCTGAACCCGCAGGCGCTGTTTAACCAGGGCGTTTCACTGGATGCGGTGCGCGCCGCCATCAGCAATGCAAACGTGCGACGTCCGCAGGGCGCGCTGGAGGACGCCAACACGCGCTGGCAGTTGCAAACCAACGACGAGCGCAAAACTGCCGCGCAGTACGCGCCGCTGATAGTGCATTACAACAATGGCGCAGCGGTGCGCCTTAGCGATGTCGCGACGGTCACCGATGCCGTGCAGGATGTGCGCAACGCCGGTATGGCCAATGCGAAACCGGCAATTTTGCTGATGGTGCGCAAAACGCCGGAGGCCAACATCATCCAGACTGTTGACCGCATCCGCGAAAAAATGCCGGCGCTGCGCGAAAATATCCCTGCCGCCATCGACTTTCAGGTGGCGATGGATCGCTCCCCGACTATTCGCGCGTCGCTGGCGGAGGTGGAACAGATGCTGATTATCTCAGTAGCGCTGGTAATTGTGGTCGTGTTCCTGTTTTTACGCTCCGCACGCGCAACGTTTATCCCCGCCGTGGCCGTGCCGGTATCGCTTATCGGCACCTTCGCCGCTATGTACCTGTGCGGCTTTAGCCTTAATAACCTGTCGCTGATGGCGCTGACTATCGCCACCGGATTTGTGGTGGACGACGCCATCGTGGTGCTGGAAAACATTGCCCGTCATATTGAAGCCGGCGTTAAACCATTACAGGCCGCGCTCCAGGGGGTACGTGAAGTGGGTTTTACCGTGCTGTCTATGAGCCTGTCGCTGGTGGCGGTATTTCTGCCGCTGCTGCTGATGAGCGGGCTGCCAGGCCGCCTGTTCCGGGAGTTTGCGGTCACGCTTTCGGTATCAATGGGAATTTCGCTGGTAATATCGCTTACGCTTACGCCGATGATGAGCGGCTGGCTGCTGCGCGCACGCGGTAAAAAACGCCCAAACCACGGCGCCGGAAAGCTGTTTAACCGCCTGCAACAAGGGTACGCCCGCTCGCTTAAGTGGGCGCTTAACCACGCCACGCTAACCGGTATGGCGCTGATTGCCACTATCGCGCTAAATATCTGGCTTTATATCGCTATCCCGAAAACCTTCTTCCCAACGCAGGACACGGGCGCGCTGATGGGCGGCATCCAGGGCGACCAGAGTATTTCCTTTCAGGCAATGCGCGGAAAGTTACAGGATTTCATGAAAATCATCCGCGAAGATCCGGCCGTGGATAACGTTGTTGGCTTTACCGGCGGTTCCAGGGTCAACAGCGGCAGTATGTTTATCACTCTTAAGCCGCTGACGGAACGCCGCGAAAGCGCGCAGCAGATTATTGACCGCCTGCGCGTAAAGCTTGCCAAAGAGCCAGGCGCAAGCCTGTTTATGATGGCAGTGCAGGATATCCGCGTCGGCGGACGCCAGTCCAACGCCAGTTATCAGTACACGTTGCTGTCAGACGATCTCTCGGCGTTGCGCGAATGGGAGCCGAAAATCCGCAAGGCGCTGGCGGCGCTGCCGGAACTGGCTGATGTTAATTCCGACCGGGAAGACAGCGGGGCGGAAATGGCGCTGGAATATGACCGCGAAACCATGTCGCGTCTGGGCATCGACGTGTCGGCGGCCAATAGCCTGCTCAACAACGCCTTCGGCCAGCGCCAGATTTCCACGATTTACCAGCCGCTAAACCAGTATAAAGTCGTCATGGAGGTCGACCCGCGCTACACCCAGGACGTTAGCGCGCTGGATAGCATGTTTGTTATCAACGCCGACGGCAAAGCCATCCCGCTGTCTTACTTCGCCAAGTGGGCGCCGGCCAACGCGCCGCTGTCGGTGAACCACCAGGGGCTGTCGGCGGCGTCGACTATCGCGTTTAACCTGCCGTCCGGGGTATCGCTGTCCGAAGCCAGCGAAGCCATTGATCGCGCAATGACCTCGCTTGGCGTACCAGGCAGCGTGCGCGGCACCTGGTCCGGCACCGCGCAGCTTTTCCAGGACACGATGAAGTCACAACTGCTGCTGATTCTGGCCGCCATCGCCACGGTCTATATCGTGCTGGGGATACTGTATGAAAGCTACGTCCACCCGCTGACCATTCTCTCCACGCTGCCGTCGGCGGGCGTAGGCGCGTTGCTGGCGCTGGCGCTGTTCGATGCGCCGTTCAGTCTGATTGCGCTTATCGGCATCATGCTGCTTATCGGCATCGTGAAAAAGAATGCCATTATGATGGTCGATTTTGCCATTGACGCCCAACGACGCGGCGATCTCAGTCCGCAGGAGGCCATTTTCCAGGCCTGCCTGCTGCGCTTTCGCCCCATTATGATGACCACGCTGGCGGCCCTGTTCGGCGCGCTGCCGCTGGTGCTGACCAGCGGCGACGGCGCGGAACTGCGACAGCCGCTCGGTATAACGATTGTCGGCGGGCTGGCGGTAAGCCAGCTTCTGACGCTCTATACTACGCCGGTCGTTTATTTGTTCTTTGACCGCCTGCGGCTGCGCTTTCGCCGTCGTACCCCGCAAGCCCAGGCGCTGAAACCAGGTAAGTAGCCGATGAACGCGTTTCCCAACACCGTGCGCTGGCAGCTATGGATCGTTGCTTTTGGCTTTTTTATGCAGTCGCTGGATACGACAATCGTTAATACCGCCCTGCCCGCAATGGCGCAAAGCCTTGGGGAAAGCCCGCTTCATATGCACCGGGTTATCGTCTCCTATGTACTGACGGTCGCCGTGATGCTGCCCGCCAGCGGCTGGCTGGCGGATCGCGTGGGGGTACGCAATGTTTTCTGCGCGGCTATTGTCATATTTACTCTCGGTTCGCTGCTGTGCGCCCGCTCATCCTCGCTGGATATGCTTATTGCCTCGCGCGTGGTGCAAGGCATCGGCGGGGCCATGATGGTGCCGGTAGGCAGGCTGACGGTGATGAAAATTGTGCCGCGCGCGCAATACATGGCGGCGATGACGTTTGTCACGCTGCCAGGCCAGGTAGGGCCGTTGCTCGGCCCGGCGCTGGGCGGGCTGTTGGTGGAATACGCCTCCTGGCACTGGATCTTCCTGATCAATCTGCCGGTGGGCATTGCAGGGTGCATCGCCACGCTGCTATTGATGCCTAACTACACCATGCAAACGCGTCGCTTCGACTTTCCCGGCTTCCTGCTGCTGGCGTTCGGTATGGCGGCGCTGACCGTCGCGCTCGACGCCAGCAGAGGAGCGGAGCTGGCCGCCTCCTGGCTATGGGTGCTGGCGGCGGCAGGCGCGACGGCGCTATTACTGTATATCCGCCACGCGCGCGGGCGCGAATCCGCGCTGTTCAGCCTGACGTTATTTAACACAAAAACCTACGCGCTGGGGCTTGCCGGCAGCCTGTTCGCCCGCATCGGCAGCGGTATGCTGCCGTTTATGACCCCGGTCTTTTTGCAGGTGGGCCTTGGCTTTTCCCCCTTTCAGGCCGGGCTGATGATGATCCCGATGGTGCTCGGCAGTATGGGGATGAAGCGTTTTGTGGTACAGGTAGTAAACCGCTTCGGTTATCGTAATGTGTTGGTGGCCGCCACGCTGGGGCTTGGCGTTATCAGCCTGCTGTTCATGGCCGTGGGCCTGCTGGGCTGGACGGCGCTATTACCGCTGGTCCTGTTTGCCCTGGGGATGGTCAACGCCATGCGCTTTTCCTCCATGAATACCCTGACGCTCAAAGACCTGCCGGACGCGCTTGCCAGCAGCGGCAACAGCCTGCTGTCGATAGTGATGCAACTTGCCATGAGCACCGGCGTCACCATCGCCGGACTGCTGCTTGGGCTGTACGGCCATCAGCATATCGCCGTCAGCGGGGAGGCGGCCCATAGCGTGTTCCTTTATACCTGGATTACAATCGCAGTCATTATCGCCCTGCCGGCGCTGCTGTTTGCGCGCGTGCCGAAAGACAACAGTAAAAACGCCGTCCTTGCGCGGCGCAAAAGGAGTCGTAAATGACGCGCTGGCGGCCCGGCATTACCGGCAAGCTGTTCTTTGCCATTTTAGGCACCTGCATTCTGGTGCTGGTACTGATGCACTGGGCGGTGCGTTTAAGCTTTGAGCGTGGTTTTATCGACTATATCAAACATGGCAACGAGCAGCGCCTCGCGTTATTAAGCGATGCGCTTGCCGAACAGTACGCCCGGCAAGGCGACTGGCATTTTCTGCGCCACAACGACAAATACATCTTCAGGCTACTGCGCTCGTTCGACCGTGAACCGGAGACTAACCTGGACATGCCGCCGCACGGCTGGCGCACCCAGTTCTGGGTGACCGATCGGCGTAACGCGCGCCTTGTCGGGCCGCCGGGGCCGATTCCGACAGACGGCATGCGCCGGGAAATTGTTGTGGCGGGCCAGAACGTAGGCTGGGTAATCGCCTCGCCGGTGGAACGCCTGACGCGCAGCACCGACATCAACTTTGATAAACAGCAGCGGCGTACCAGTTGGCTTATTGTCGGGCTGTCGATTCTGCTGGCCGCCGGGGCAACCTTCCCACTGGCGCGCGGACTGCTGCGCCCGGTAAAAAAACTGGTGGAAGGCACCCACCGCCTGGCGGCCGGCGATTTCTCCACCCGCGTTGCCGCGCCGGGCAAAGATGAGCTTGGGCGACTGGCGCAGGATTTTAACCAACTTGCCAGCACGCTTGAGAAAAACCAGCAGATGCGGCGTGATTTTATGGCCGATATTTCTCACGAACTGCGCACCCCGCTTGCGGTGCTGCGCGGCGAACTGGAGGCCATACAGGACGGCGTACGCAGCTTCACGCCGGAAACCCTCGCGTCGTTGCAAATGGAAGTAGGCACGCTGTCAAAGCTGGTAGACGATCTGCACCAGCTTTCCCTGTCCGATGAAGGCGCGCTGGCTTATCAGAAAGCGCCGCTGGATATGGTCGCGTTGCTGGAAGTGGCGGCAGGCGCGTTCAGGGAACGCTTTCGCAGCCGCCAACTGGCAATAGAGCTGGCGCTACCGGAGCATGTCACCCTTTTCGGCGACAGCGATCGCCTCTCGCAGTTGTTTAATAACCTGCTGGAAAACAGCCTGCGTTATACCGACGCAGGCGGCAAATTGCTGATTAGCGGCGAAACCCGCGCAAACGCGTTTATACTGACGTTCGCCGATAGCGCACCGGGGGTCAGCGACGAGCAACTTGCCCGGCTTTTTGAGCGGTTTTACCGTGCCGAAGGCTCGCGCAACCGCGCCAGCGGCGGCTCCGGGCTGGGGTTGGCCATCTGTCAGAACATTGTGGAAGCCCACGGCGGCTGCCTGAGCGCCGCTCACTCCCACTCCGGCGGCGTGAGCATTCGCGTAGCGTTACCGCTTAACCCTGAGTTGCAGAGGAACGTATGACTGAATTTCCATTAGATGATAATGCGCCACGCATTCTGATTGTTGAGGATGAGCCGAAGCTTGGCCAGTTGCTCATCGACTACCTGCGCGCTGCAAGCTACGCCCCGACGCTTATCACCCACGGAAACGCGGTGCTGGCGGCCGTAAAACAAACGCCGCCGGACCTTATTTTGCTGGATCTGATGCTGCCAGGTACCGATGGCCTGACCCTGTGCCGGGAGATCCGCCGCTTTTCTGAGGTGCCGATTGTCATGGTTACCGCCAGAGTGGAAGAGATTGACCGCCTGCTGGGGCTTGAGATCGGCGCCGATGACTACATCTGTAAACCCTACAGCCCGCGTGAAGTCGTCGCGCGCGTAAAAACTATTCTGCGCCGCTGCCGCCCGCAGCGCGAAGAGCGGGCTGCAGGCGAAAACGCGCCGCTTATCATTGACGAAGGCCGCTTCCAGGCAAGCTGGCGCGATAAGGTGTTGGATTTGACTCCCGCCGAATTCCGGCTGCTCAAGACCCTTGCCACCGAGCCAGGCAAGGTCTTTTCCCGCGAACAGTTGCTTAACCATTTATATGATGATTATCGGGTAGTAACTGACCGCACCATCGACAGCCATATCAAAAACCTGCGCCGCAAGCTCGAAGCGCGGGATGCCGAACAGCCGTTTATTCGCGCAGTCTACGGCGTGGGTTACCGCTGGGAGGCGCAGGCAGGCCAGGTGATTTAACGCACACAGCCGTTATCAAATAACATAAGGGCGGAAAACCGCCCAATAAGCATCACCTGCTGGCAATATTAATTTTCCGCGTTAAATATGTCACCTCTGCGTATTCAGCCATTAATCAATCTCTTTTCTCAATACATTTAGAAAATAAAATAACAGATTGCCAGTATTCACCAATGCCTCTTACGGGAAAAATCCATATTTACATTTAGTTACATTATTATATTTTTCTTTACCATGCCTTACATGTATTTTCCAAACGGCGTTCTGAAGTAATCTTCGGAATCAGCGAAAAACTGACGATAAATAATAGTGTAGAGTAAGGATGCGTAATGAAAGAAATTACAACCTCACAATATACTATGATCGGCGGCGGTTTTGGTGGTACTTGTAGTGCGGGTGGCTCATCGGGTAATTGCTCTGGCGGGCACAGTGGAAGTAACAATAATGGGGGAAATGCGGGTAACAGGCCTTCATTCAGTGGTAATGGAAATCCACGTATAGCAGATGGCAGAGGAAGGCCTGGAAGCGGTGTAATGGCTTACGGTGTCTTCTCATCCTCATCCCCTTCATACAGTATTTCTGGTGGCTGCACAGGAGGAAGACGCAGTAGCAAAGGTGCACAAAATTTCGGTACTCAGCGATAATTTAAACCTAAAAATAATCTGCCAGGTAGATATCCTGCCTGGTTTTTTTTCAGGATATAACATAATGACTGAGATCTATGTTTTCTACTCAAAAGAACTGTCACTTAATGTTTATAACAAAAAAACATTATCTGCTGCTGACATAGAAAAACTAAACAAAGATGGTTTTAAGAAAATAAATATAGAATTTGATGCCGCCAACGAAAGTGAAGCCATTGATCAATTACTAAATCACTATAAAGTAAAAAAGAATACATTAGAGGACTTTAGAAAAGACGAATTAATCCCATCAGTAATATAGGCTCTCATCTGTCGGAGACTGTAATTAAAATTGTGTAATTGCCTGTTTTTGA
>NZ_JAEPBH010000160.1 GCF_016632365.1 Tenebrionibacter intestinalis
TGCTCAAGCTCTGCCGGGGTCATCCTTGCCATAACGCTGCCTCTCTTAAAAACCCGTCAAGACCAATTGAATATACTTTTACGGTACACTATATTATACCTCAGTCAAGTCTGTCTAACGGGAGAGGTTAATATCATGGGTAATATTCATTACTGGTTTACATCCATGAGCTTTTCCCAACGTGTTGTTACCCTGCGTAAGCAGAGAGGCTTAACCCAGCAGGGGCTGTCTGATGCAACCGGCATTCATGTTCAGCAGATTAAGCGCTACGAAGCCGGTAGCTCTTTACCTACGGCGGACGCCCTTAAGAAGCTGGCGGTTGTCCTGCATGTCACGTCTGATTTTTTACTGTTTGAACCCGGCGAACGGGAGCCGGAAGACGATATGAAGCTGCGGTTTGAAGCTGTGGCCGCTATGTCAGCAGAAGATCAGGAAGTGGCTAAAGCCGTTCTGGACGCGATGATTGTAAAAAGCCAGGTAACAAAGACGGTTGCGCAGGTAATTCAGACGACCGGGCGGATAAGCAAAACGGCAACTAAAGAGAGGAAGGGATAAGTTATTAGCGCGGGGTTCAGATGTTGGAGCACCTCAACCCCGCTGACCACAACAACTATCGGAGGTAGTTATTATGGCTGACACGCATCATAAGCCAGGTACACGCATTTCTAAAGCACAGCGACAGTTAAAGGTCGGTTAC
>NZ_JAEPBH010000161.1 GCF_016632365.1 Tenebrionibacter intestinalis
AAATAAATATCCTCCGGCATAGCCGGAGGTTTTTCAGATGCGCCTATAAGGCTCTCTTACCTGCCGCGCCCTAACAGGCGCATACGATCTGACATTTGCATCAAACTTCGTTATTTACGGCCCGTAAACGGGCTACCTGGATACGGGATCGATAACTGTTCTCCCAGCTTGTCCTGCTCCAGTTGGTGCTTTATGTATTCCTGTATCTTTGCCGTATTCTTGCCCACCGTGTCTACATAATACCCCCGGCACCAGAACTCCCTGTTCCTGTACTTGAATTTCAAATCTCCAAACTGCTCGTAGAGCATCAGACTGCTTTTCCCTTTCAGATAACCCATGAAGCTCGACACGCTTATCTTCGGCGGGATTTCCACAAGCATATGAATATGATCTGCACAGCATTCCGCTTCCAGTATGTTCACGCTTTTCCATTCACACAGCTTTCTTAAGATCCTACCTGTCGCCCTGCGCTTCTCTCCATAGAACACCTGTCTGCGGTATTTCGGCGCAAAAACTATGTGATATTTACAGTTCCATCGGGTATGCGCTAAGCTCCTTTCGTCCCCCATTGGGACCCCCTTTTGATTTCTTGTTTAACCCTTGCAGTTGCCAGACCGCAAGGTGTTTTAACAAATCAAAAGGGGTTTATATATCTGATTTATAGCTGAAAGCTTCACGGAACCCCCAGCCTAGCT
>NZ_JAEPBH010000162.1 GCF_016632365.1 Tenebrionibacter intestinalis
AAAGGGGTCTTCATCTCAGCGGATAACCAGGCGCAGGGACAGGGTCAGCAACTGGATATTCAGCAGGCGAAAGCGCTGCTGTCATCGGCACTCCTGGAAATGCAGTCGCTGTCGGCCAGCGCGCAACACGCACAGGCGCTGGCGGCAGATATTGGTCGCCAGCAGGCTCTTCTTCAACAGAAGATTGAGGACTTCCGGCAGGCGGTGCTGCTGGCGAGCGCGCCGCACGGCGTGGCGGTAGTAAGCGGAGAAGATATACAACTGTCGGCAGATGACAATCTCACGCTGACGGCAGGTAAGCAGATGGATATCGGCGCACACAAAGACTTTACTGTGGCGGCCGGAAAACAAATCAGCCTCTACAGCCGCGAAGGGGCAAAACTGTTTTCCTCGCACAATAACATCGACATTCAGGCGCAGGGGGGTGATGTGACCACCTGGTCCACGCAGAACACGCATATTTCCAGCGGTAAAAAGCTGATAGTGACGGCGCAGGATGAGCTGACGCTGGTGTGCGGCGGAGGCTATATAAAAATAAAAGGCGGTAATGTGGAAATTGGCGGGCCGGGTAAGCTGCGGATTAAAAATGCGGGTATCTCAAAACAGGGACCGGCCAGTATGCAGGGGGTGATGAAGAACTACGCTCCGGAAAGTTTTGATGAGAA
>NZ_JAEPBH010000163.1 GCF_016632365.1 Tenebrionibacter intestinalis
TAGCGCTGATTTATGGGGATCCCTCAGCGCGTAAGCGGGGATAAATCGTTTGTATACTCATACTGCAACGATACTATATTGATCGCTTTAAAATAAAACTTAAAAGACTTTAAGGCCTTTGCTCCAAGCATCTCTCGCTTCATTGAGGCTCATTTTATTCGCGCCACCTCCAAAACTGGGGTCTTCCTCCTGAACTGGATCATCCTCCCAATTACAAACTGGACAAATTTCATAACTTCCCTCTTCTGAAAACTCATATTTGCCACAGCATGAGCATGAATGAACTGTATTCATTAGTTCTGCCTTTCCCAGTGTTATCATCGAGAGTCAGAAGCTTTAACGAACATAATAGACTTAACCATTTCATTTAGATCATATCTAATTTGCATGCTTACTAAAAAATCATACTGAGTCAAAATATATTTCTCCGCTCTCCCAAATTCCTTTTTACCAATTTTTTTGGTAATACAAATTTTTCAGGGTCACCAAACTTTTCATGAATCCAGTTTAGTGACATAACAGGTTGAAGAGATAAAGGTAGTTCATTTGGGAAAACCCAGTCTTTCTGTTTGTCATTTTGAATTGAAATTTCTACAGCTTCTAAATAGCTGCGCGGAATAGTAGATCACTTTGAGGGA
>NZ_JAEPBH010000164.1 GCF_016632365.1 Tenebrionibacter intestinalis
AAGCTGCTCAAGCTCTGCCGGGGTTATCCTTGCCATAACACGGGTTCCTTCAAAAACCTGTCAATAGGGTTTCAATAAAAATAACTCGACAAGCATATACCACAGTAGGTAGTATTTACAACAGTAAGATGTAAAACAGGAGATAGATTATGGCCATCAGGACACAGGTAACACGGATAAAACCAACGATGGCCGCATCAATCAGCAGTGAAGAACAGGTATTTATGACGGAGTTAGGGAACCGGATCAGCGCCCTGCGTAAGGATGCCGGACTGACTCAGGTACAGATGGCCGAAGCCCTTAACGTTTCCCAGCAGGCGGTGCAGTCCTGGGAGGCAGGCAGAAGGCGGATACAGATCCCGATACTGCCCGCTGTGGCGAAGCTGCTTTCGGTTTCACTGGAAGGCCTGCTGGGAGAGGAATCGGAGAGCACACCGCGCAAGCGCGGCCCGGCCTCACGACTGGAACAACAGCTCCAGATAATCGGCCAGTTGCCAAAGAGTAAGCAGAAGCTGGTTTCGGAGATGCTGGATGCCGTGATAGCGCAGGCGCAACAGGCAGGAACGGACGGTTAAAAGAAGATTTTTGAGCGCGGGCTGAAGGTGATGCAACACCAATAACCCGCTGACCACAAC
>NZ_JAEPBH010000165.1 GCF_016632365.1 Tenebrionibacter intestinalis
GCTCTTCTCTTCCGGGGCCGGGGTAGTGGTGGCCGTGATGCCGGTATTGTCCGCCAGCGGGTCCACTATCACCGGATTCGGCAGCACCGGCCGCGCCTGATTTCCGGTATTTGACGGCGTGTTAACGCCGGAATGGTCCGGGGTCCAGATGATGGTGATGCGCGGCTCTTCCTCCGTGGTGAACGTGTACGCCTGATAACGGCTGTCCCACTCCATTTTGCGCACCCGCACCATATCCTTGCCCGGCGGCGTATGCCAGCCGCGCGGCGTAGGGTTGCCTTTGCCGTCATTTTCCCAGGTAAAACGCACCCGGGTAGGCGCTTCGCGCATCTGCTCGGCCCGCATCCGGTCGATAAAATCCTGCTCCCCGTCGTTGAGACGGCCAGGCATCATGCCTGTCAGCAATCCGGCAACGGATGCACCGGCACCGGCAACTGCAATCTCACCAAAGCCAGCAGCGGCACGCACCGCCCATGTGCCATAGGTCAGACCGCGCCCGGCGAGAGGCTCCAGCACGCTCGCTCCGGCAGTTGCCGTCTGCGCACGGGCAACAGCGGCAGCTGTTGCTACCGCCGCCTGATAGTTCATTTCCTCATGATTACCGTTCCACCATTTCCACAGGGCGC
>NZ_JAEPBH010000166.1 GCF_016632365.1 Tenebrionibacter intestinalis
TCCGGCGCTCTTTCTTTAAAAAGGGCGACTGGCACACGGCCACCGGCGATGCGGCGTATGACGGCAGGAACGTCAGCCAGGCGCTGTCGCTGGGCCTGCTGCGCATGGAGGGCAATACCGGCGAGAGCGGCGAGGGCTACCGCGTAAACGGACGCGACGCGGTCAGCGTCTCCGGCGACGGCGGCGACGTGGCGCGCCAGCAGGCGCCCGGGCAGGGCGGCGGGTTGAGCCTCGATATTGCCCTTGCCCTGCCGGACCTGCTTACCGGCGGGCCGGTAAAGGGCGTGACCGACGTCCCGCTTCAGGTGCCGCCGGGGCAGCATATCACGCTGCCGCTGGCCCCGCAGAGCGTGGACGGCGAGCAGACGCAATGGGAAATTCGCCTTGCCGCGCCCTCCACGCGGCTGCCGGACAACAGCCTGTACCGTATCAACCCTGGTCCGTCGTCGGCGTATCTGGTGGAAACCGACCCGCGCTTTACGCAGGAGAAAGCGTGGCTGGGCAGCGACTATATGCAAAAAGCGCTGGCCGTCAACCCGGATAATCAGCTTAAGCGCCTGGGCGATGGCTACCATGAGCAAACGCTGATACGCGAGCAAATCACC
>NZ_JAEPBH010000167.1 GCF_016632365.1 Tenebrionibacter intestinalis
CCGGGTCCGGGCACCAATAACACTTCCTGTGACGTCCGTTTTCGTCCAGAGGTTATTGCAATATAACGTTTTTCCTTTCTGTTAACTCCTGATACGTCCCATATCGGCCATTGGCATACAGCGTCATTAGCGTATAGCGTTGCGTATACGTTTCCGTTTGATTCTGGAGGCCTGTACATATGCCTGAATGATATGTAAATTCGCCGCGTCAAACCTGACGCCAAAACCTATACCCTGAATGACGGGGCCGATCTGTCAACGCTCATTGAGCCTAACGGCTGCAAAAGCTGACACTTTCGTTACCGCTTCGCCAGTAAGCCGAAAATGATTTCCCCCCGGCGTTTACCCAACCGTCTCACTTGCTGAGGCACACCTGCGACGCAATGAAGCCCGTAAGCAACTTTCCGAAGGCCGCAACCCGAACGAAGTTCGCAAAGAACAAAAACTCGCACTCAAAGCTGAAAACAGAAATTCTTTCGAAGCGATCGTCACGCAATGGCACAAGCTCAAGTCAGCGAAGTGGTCAGCGGACTATGCCTCCGGCGTCATAATTGCCTTTAATAAT
>NZ_JAEPBH010000168.1 GCF_016632365.1 Tenebrionibacter intestinalis
TTCGGCAGGGAAAATCCATCGCCCAGCGCATTATTCTCAACAACAATCCCAGCCTATTGGCTGGGATTTATGAGGTTATACAGAATCAGAAGGCGGCTTTTTACGAGTGTTAAATTTATCAATCAGATTAAAGACGATTGTAGCTAAGGTAATAGCTGTTCCTGCTATACAACTAAATACAAGCATCCTTTTTACATGATAAAGTGGGAAAAATAAGTATCCCTTTGTAAGAAAAATAAAGAACGCCCCAACTCCTAAAAGGATAAATCCAAGCGCAATACAAAAAAAACATGAATACATTAATAATTTAATATAAGCAATCATTCTACTTCATCCTTTTGTACTTTATGCGATGGTTTCTTGCTATTTAGTCCGTCTTTAATATACCCACCTAGTACTTCACTACCAAAAGAACCTGTAGCATCAAATATAAAACCAGGTATTTCCTTTCCTGTTACCGAACTTGCAATTCCAGGGGCATATTCCCCGAACACTCCACCAGTCCAGGCACCTACTGCTGCTCCACCAACAGAGCCTATATCAGGCCCGTCTGTAAACACC
>NZ_JAEPBH010000169.1 GCF_016632365.1 Tenebrionibacter intestinalis
AGCAACAAATGTGTTCCCCGCGCGAGCGGGGATAAACCGGCAACTGAATCGCAAAGACCGGGTGAATTTCTGTGTTCCCCGCGCGAGCGGGGATAAACCGCTACTGAAGAGCGCGAGAAGTTGGATCAGGGGGTGTTCCCCGCGCGAGCGGGGATAAACCGCAACTATCAGAAACCATCCGGACAATTAATGAGTGTTCCCCGCGCGAGCGGGGATAAACCGACTGCGAAGCTTGCTTCAGACGGGCGTTAACAGTGTTCCCCGCGCGAGCGGGGATAAACCGATGCCATGACGCAATGGCATTAACAGCAGAATGTGTTCCCCGCGCGAGCGGGGATAAACCGTGAAGCCGTCTCTTTATCAATTTGTTCTGATGGTGTTCCCCGCGCGAGCGGGGATAAACCGCGTTGGCCTTTATCTGAGCAACAATCACATTCGTGTTCCCCGCGCGAGCGGGGATAAACCGTTACCCCTCATGAGATAGCACCACAGTCTTACGTGTTCCCCGCGCGAGCGGGGATAAACCGCACGTTCGGA
>NZ_JAEPBH010000017.1 GCF_016632365.1 Tenebrionibacter intestinalis
TCACAGGTAAAGGGCAAAAAGTTAGCGGAATATGGCTTATCCGTCATGTCTCCCGGGATGGCTTCACCGATCATGTCTTTGCCCTGATGCATCTGCTGGGTTTTGACCTCTTGCAGGACTGGCGCGGCTGGATTAGCGTTTTTCGACGCGGTAGACCCGCAGTTGCCAGGGCGTTTGTTTTTTATCAAGCGTGCCTTCCACCGTGATGGTGTCTGACGGTGCGACAGCGGCCGCCTCCAGCACGGCGATGGGGATTGTGGCGCGAATTTGCCCGCTGCTGTCGCGCAGGAGATACGTATCGCTTCCCAGCTTTTGCGCCTGTATATCGCGCACTTGTACGCTGCTGGCGTCGGCCAATTGTTTGGCCTGTGCAAGGGTCGCCACGCGTGCAGCTTCAGTTTCACTGCGGCTGGCCTCGTGATTAAGCTGATGCGGGGTTGGCGTTTCGTGCGCCCCAGGCCCGGCGGCTTTCGCCGCAATAAGCGGGAGTAGTAACCCTGCTGCGATAATAGCTGTTTGCCTTTTCATTCTTTGCTCCTGTGCCATGTTGAGCATTAAGCCTGGCACATGGCGCTTATCCTTTGCGTATCCGCGTAATGCAATAGCGAAATTATTGTGGCTAAACACTGGTAGCAATACTGTGGGTATACAGTTAGCACAGGCGACAATTATTTATAACGGTCCGTATCGTTGGCCGGAGTGATGAAGGCGCCATGTTTAACGTCACAGCGATAACGCTTTTAGCCGTTTTATATATACATACGCAGTCGATGCCTGAAATTTCACAATCGTATAACTTAACGGCAAGGATGACGATAAAGCGCCGCCTGCCCGGCGGGCGTTTCGCCATTAACGCATCGGGTTAGGCTTGTGATATAACTTTTTGTTTTTAAAAACGTTAAGTGGGCGACAGGAGCCGGGGAATTAAGCGATGCGTGGGAAATATTAGTGCTTAATTATGATAATAAACGCGATTTATTCATACGTTACCCCTAATTTTAATGCTATTTCATTAACATATTGTGATCATATACTCAAAACTGATTATTTTCATTGCCAGTTCTACGTGAGTGGATAAAGATATTTTTCAACGCAGTAAGAATTTACGCGTGACGGAATGATTTTTTTAAAGATAAAACGGATATTCCAATACCAGGGAATTTTTAATGAGTATAAGTACTTCCGCTGTGCCGAACCGCGAGGTTGCGCATGCAGCCCAGGCACGCCTGGCGACGGATGAAGGACGCAGAGACTTCCGGCGCGCCACGTTTTCCTGCTGGCTTGGCACAACAATGGAGTATGCTGATTTTGCGCTTTATGGCCTTGCCGCCGGTATCATTTTTGGGGATGTGTTTTTTCCTGAGGCAACGCCGGTTATGGCGCTTCTTTCCAGTTTTGCCGCCTGGTCGGTAGGGTTTATCGCCCGCCCTGTAGGCGCGCTGCTGTTCGGCTGGATTGGCGATCGACATGGCCGTAAGGTTGTGATGATCGTCACGATTGCTCTGATGGGCCTGTCAACAACGCTGATTGGCCTGATCCCGGGCTATGCGACAATTGGCGTGTGGGCGCCCGCCTGCCTTGTTTTTTTACGTTTCGCCCAGGGGCTGGGCGCGGGGGCTGAGCTGTCAGGCGGTACCGTCATGCTGGGCGAATACGCTCCGCCAAATCGCCGCGGGCTGGTCTCTTCCATTATTGCGCTGGGCTCTAACAGCGGCACGCTGCTGGCGTCACTGATTTGGCTGCTGGTTCTGCAAATGGATAAAGCAAGCCTGATGAGCTGGGGCTGGCGCATTCCGTTTCTTGGCAGCATGCTGATTGCAGTCGTAGCCCTTTTCATTCGCCGCCACATGCGCGAAACGCCGGTGTTCGAACGCCAGAAAGCGCTGCTGGAAGCGCAGCGTCGCGAGGCGCTGGAGCGCGGTAATGCGGCCCGGCAATACGATAATCGCAGCTTTTGGCGGCGTACCCGGGCATTCTGGACGATGGTCGGCTTGCGTATCGGTGAAAACGGCCCGTCTTATCTGGCACAGGGGTTTATCATCGGTTATGTCGCAAAAGTGCTGATGGTGGATAAATCGGTGCCGACAACCGCCGTGTTTATCGCTTCTGTTTTAGGGTTTGCCGTCATTCCGCTGGCAGGGTGGCTGTCGGATCGCTTCGGGCGTCGTGTGACCTACCGGTATTTTTGCTTTTTGCTGATTCTTTATGCTTTCCCGGCGTTTATGCTGCTGGATTCGCGTGACCCAATAATTGTGATTCCTACGATCGTAGTCGGCATGTCGCTTGCGTCGCTGGGCATTTTTGGCGTGCAGGCAGCGTGGGGCGTGGAGCTATTCGGCGTTACAAACCGTTATACCCGCATGGCGTTTGCTAAAGAGTTGGGGTCGATTATTTCCGGCGGCACGGCGCCGCTGATAGCAGCCGCGCTGCTTTCCTGGGCCGGACACTGGTGGCCGGTGGCGGCCTATTTTATGTTGATGGCGACAATTGGCTTTGTGACCACTTTCTTTGCGCCGGAAACGCGCGGGCGCGATCTTAATTTGCCGGAAGATGCGATTTAACCGTTTTCGTCTGCACTTGGGGGTTTTTACGGGGCAGGAGGCACGCCAGGTACCGCGTATTTCTGGCGTTCAGGCCGTCAGGGCCGGTACCGAATGCGTGTTTTGCGGCGGCGGCTGGCGCTGGCCGGTTCTGCGGGCGTGGTTTACCGCCAGTGTGACGTAGGCGGCTGGCCGTCTGTTGGGAAAAAGCCGGAAGTTTATTACCAGAAGCTGTGCTGAATATGCGAATAATTATTGATTGCGATCCCGGAAATGGGATACCCGGCGCGAACGTGGATGATGGTCTGGCGCTTGCCCTGGCGCTGGCCGCGCCACAGATGAGCCTGGAGCTTATTACTACGGTGGCGGGAAATACGACCAGTGAAGTGGGCTATGCGGTAGCATGCGATATGCTTCGACAGCTTGGCTGTACTGTGCCGGTATGCCGGGGAGCCGCGCATGCGTTGCTGGAGCCTGCCGGCCCCTGGCGTGAACGGATGGATACATCGGTAGACGATGTGGGGTTGCGCTATCTCTGGCGTGGCGTAACGCCTGCGGCGAAGGCGAAAGTTAGCCCGCCGACGGCCGCGAATGCCATTGGCGAACTTATCTGTAATAACCCTGGCGTGATTACGCTTGTGGCCGTTGGGCCGCTGACAAATGTCGCAATGGCGTTACGTCTGTTTCCGGATATGGCGCAGATGGTGAAGCGAATCGTGATTATGGGGGGCGTATTTAATGTACCGGGCTATCTGAAAGATACCAATTTCGGTATCGATCCTGAGGCGGCGCACGTCGTGCTGACCAGCGGCGCGCCGATTACGGTTGTGCCGATGGATACCACCACCCAGACGCAAATGACGCATGCCGATCTTCAACGGCTGGCCGGGGTGGATAACCCGATTACGCGCTACCTGAATGTGACCATGCGCCCCTGGATAGACTATTCAATGCGTACACGCGGGTTGCCTGGCTGCTGGATCCACGATGCGTTAACCATTGCCTGGCTGCTTGATCCGACACTGTGTGATAGCGAAAGCGACTACCTTGACGTGGCGCTGGAAGGCGTGGCGCGTGGCGCGACCTGCCGCTACGGCAAGCTGAGGGTCAATGTAGGCGTTGCCGCTCCCCGCGGCGCGCCGGTACAAATACTTACGAAGGTTGATAATGCCCGGCTGCTGGCGCTGATTGAGCGTTACCTGCAAAAGAGAGCATAGCGCCCCATGTTTTCACTAATAACCGCTCTGTCGTAAGAAGACATCGCCGGAATTATCGGAATAACGGTTATATCGCGCCTAATGACAATGAGCGCTGCCGGGGCTGAATGAATGGCGAGGCAGTGCGTTCAGTTTCTGTTCATATTTCTGTCGTCCCCGGCCGCTCGCTGACTTTTATCTAAGTAAAGAGCGAAAAGCGCGTTCGGGGGGAGAGGAGCGCCCATCGGGAAATGCCCGGCTGCTTTAATAAACCCGTAGCGTATTTACCGGTTTTTTGACGCCTGTTGTTTGCGTTGCGTCTATTTTTTAGCGTACGGAGTAACCGCCATCCACAACCAGGATATGACCGCTAACATAGTCAGAAGCCCGGCTGGAAAGAAAGACAGCCGCCCCCATAAGATCTTTAGCCTCGCCCCAGCGTTGGGCAGGTATATGGTTGGTAATTAAACTTTTAAGTTTAGGATTGCCGTGAAGTACCGTCGTCATATCGGTTAAACAATAACCGGGCGCGATACCGTTTATTTGGATATTGTATTCTGAAAAATCATCAGCATAAGATCGTGTTAAACCCACTAAAGCATGCTTGGTAGCAGAATAACCAGGCGACCATCTGCCGCCAAAAAAGGATAAAATAGAACAAACGTTGATTATTTTCCCCTTTCGTTGCGGAATAAAAAATTTTATGGCCTCTCTACTCATTTCAAAGGCTGCGGTTAGATTGAGATTTATCATTGGATCCCAGTCGGTACGGTCAAATTTTAGCGGGTTGTTAATTTTACATATGCCTGCATTATTGATAAGTATATCGATCCGGCCGAATTTATTCATACAGCGGCGGAAGATTTTTTCCGCAGCGCCGTTCTCGGTTATATCAATACACATAAACTCGACGCTGACGCCGCTTTTTTCAATATGAGAAATATAATCTTCATCCGGTTCTTTGAGATCGACAATGAATAAGTTCGCACCCGCTTTAGCGAGGGCCGCAGTAAGCGCTCGCCCTAACCCGCCGCAACCGCCTGTGATGATAGCAACCTCTTTCTTTAGAGAGAAAAAATCCAGCGAAAAGTCATCAAATAATCCATGCATAACTATATCCTACAAATCATTTTGTTAGTAAAAAATTTA
Organism: Tenebrionibacter intestinalis; assembly: GCF_016632365.1. GTDB lineage: Bacteria > Pseudomonadota > Gammaproteobacteria > Enterobacterales > Enterobacteriaceae > Tenebrionibacter > Tenebrionibacter intestinalis. Next base: position 4,886 of record NZ_JAEPBH010000017.1, read on the forward strand.
ACGCAGCTTGCCAGACTAACTTGTGGTTAAATAATCCACTGAAATTGTGATGGCTTAGATAGTATTATTGCTATATCCGCCTGGTTGAGGGAAGTTTTAGCTGCATCAGGCTGTTAGTGCGCTATTTTCCCAAAATGATACGTGAAAATAGTTGTCTTTAAATCATAGAATTTATGAATTTAGCATTTTAACAATAAGAAGTTAACTTGTCTGTTTTAGTCAAAACGTTAAAAGTTACCCTAATGGTACCGATTTAACAGACGCACGGCATACAGGATAGCGACAGCGTTTAGTTTATTGCGGCTATCAGTGAACTTAATTTTGTTATCGCGGCGATATCTACCCGCCAGCCCCGTTTCATGGGTAAAAATTTATTAATGCGCTGTATCTGTTGAGTAAATAATGCCGTCAGGCAATTACGTTATCAGGCGTATCGCTGGGTCTGTTTCTCCATCCTGCACGGTAAAAAGCGCCGTTGATTTTTCGTTATAGCTTGCGGATAAACGGAAGTATGGGCATGTAAAGCGAAGGGGCCGATAGCGATGCGCCCGGTCAGGCGTCAGGCAGGAAAAAACGGGGCCGTCCGGCTCTGAGACTGCTGACAAACCCTATCCTGTCGCAGGCAGGAGGGATGAAAGACAATAAAAAATAAGCAAAATCAACGCATTGATTTTCGCCTGCTTACTACAAAGAAGGAAAAACTCCGTTTTTTCCTTCTTTGTCAACAATCCGAGGGGCCGTCCGACCCCTGGTTTTTAATTGCAATGAATAACGATAAAGGTTGCTACGCGCGGCTAGCGCATGGTCACAAACTCTTCTGCCGCAGTAGGGTGAATGGCGACGGTATTGTCAAAATCTTTTTTGGTTGCGCCCATTTTTAGCGCCACGGCAAAGCCCTGCAGCATTTCATCCATGCCAAAGCCAATCCCGTGAATGCCTACGATTTTCTGCTCCTCGCCCACGCAGATAAGCTTCATGCGGCAAGGCTGGCGATGTTGAGTGACGGCGGTATACATTGCGGTGAAGGCGGACTGGTATACCTTCACGGCCTCATCGCCGTACTGCTCGCGGGCCTGCGGCTCAGTCAGGCCAACGGTGCCAATCGGCGGGTGGCTGAATACCACGGTCGGCACATTGTTGTAATCAAGGTGTTCGTTTGGCTTATTGTTGAACAGGCGCTCGGACAGGCGACGGCCTGCGGCAACGGCCACGGGCGTCAGCTCAATATGGCCGGTGTTATCGCCTACAGCGTAAACGCCAGCTACGTTGGTCGCCTGATATTTATCGACGATAATGTAGCCCTTTTCGTCGGTTTTCACACCCGCAGCCTGTAGGTTGATACTGTCGGTTGCCGGTTCGCGGCCAATGGCCCAAATGAGGCAGTCTACGGTCTGTCTGCGGCCATCTTCCAGCGTTAGCGTGAGGCTGCCGTCAGTGTTTTTTACCACGGATTCGGGAACTGCCTGGGTATGCAACTGCGGGCCTTCAGCGGCCATGATCTCAACCAGCGTGTCGGTAATGATGGGATCAAAACTGCGCAGCGGCGCATGTTTGCGTACAAACAGATGCGTTTGTGCGCCCAGGGCATTCACCACCCCGGCAATTTCTACGGCGATATAGCCTGCGCCTACGACCGCAACACGGTCTGGCAGCGCATCAAGCTCAAAGAAACCATCAGAATCAAGACCATATTCCACACCCGGAATAGCCGGCCGACCAGGGCGGCCGCCGGTGGCGATCAGGATGTGATCGGCTGTTAACCTGTCGCCGTTAACTTCAATGGTATGGGCATCGACAAAACGGGCGAAGCCGTGGATAACGTCAACGTTGTTTTTACCTAATACCCTGTCGTATGAGGCGTGGATGCGGTCAATATAGGCGCTACGGCTGGCGATCAGTTTGCCCCAGTCGAGATGATTTAACGTAGCGTCAATACCATAGTCCGGGCCATAAAGTCGGATGGCTTCGGCAATTTGCGCTGCATGCCACATCACTTTCTTGGGTACGCAACCTACGTTCACGCAGGTGCCGCCCAGCAGTTTGGCCTCAATCAGGGCGCATTTTTTGCCATACATGGCAGCGCGGTTAACGGAGGCAATGCCGCCGCTGCCGCCGCCAATGGCGATATAGTCATAATGTTTTGTCATGGTCGTTACCTTGCATCAGTCCGTAATAACGTCATTATCGCCCATCCTACAAAGCGTGTAACGGGCTCAGGCGCGGCCTATTCCGGCACGAGCCAGCTAAGCGAAACATGGCCGGTACCGCCTGGCGCCAGTTTGCGGTGCAGCCAGGGAAGTAATGCCGCCATTTGTTTCTCCAGCTTCCACGGCGGATTAATCACAATCATGCCGGAGGCGGTCATGCCGCGTTGATCGCTGTCCGGGCGTATTGCCAGCTCAATTTGCAATATGCGGCGAATGCCTGTGGCCTCCAGCTCATGGAACATACGCTTAATTTGCTGGCGCAGAACGACCGGATACCATAATGCGTAAACGCCGGTGGCAAAGCGCCTGTAGCCTTCGCTGATGCCGGTAACGACGGCCTGATAATCCGTTTTCATTTCATAAGGCGGATCGATAAGTATCAGGCCGCGACGCGATGTGGGCGGCAGTTTCGCCTTCAGTTGCTGATAACCGTCGCCGCGCGCTACCGTGGCGCGTTTATCATTCTGGAATTCGGCGCGCAGTAGCGGGAAATCGGAAGGATGCAGCTCGGTTAACTGGAGCATGTCCTGTGGGCGCAGTAGCTCGCGGGCAATCAACGGCGATCCGGGGTAGTAACGCAGTTGGCCGCTGCGGTTAAATGCCGCAACGGCGTTCAGATAGGGCTCTAGCTGCGCCGGGGTATCGTCCTGCTGCCAGATGCGGGCGATACCCTCCAGATATTCACCTGTGCGTTCAGCCCGCGCGCTGGCAAGCTGATAGCGCCCGGCGCCGGCGTGAGTATCGAGGTAGAGAAACGGCTTTTCTTTCTCTTTCAGCGCTTCCAGAATCAGGCTCTGAACAGTGTGTTTGAGGACGTCGGCGTGGTTGCCGGCGTGAAAGCTGTGGCGGTAACTGAGCATGCGGGCTGCGTTTTCCAAAAAAGTGGGGGAACGGGTAGGGGGCCAGTATATACCCAAACGGCGCCGAGTTGCAGGCAGCCTGCCGCCGCGCCCGCCATTGAAATTCACTACACTAACCCCCATGCTACGACGTATTGTCACTGCATGATGCGCTAAACAAACAACATTTCAGGACCGAGCCTATGACGAATCCATTGTTATCTCCGTTTACTCTACCGCCGTTTTCGAAAATTCAGCCTGAACACGTGGTGCCCGCCGTGACCGATGCGCTAAAGGCGTGCCGTGAAAAAGTAGAAAGCGTGGTGGCGCAGGGCGCGCCCTATACCTGGGACAACCTGTGTCAGCCGCTGGCAGAGGTAGACGATCGTCTTGGCCGTATATTTTCGCCAGTCAGTCATCTGAATGCCGTCAAAAATAGCCCGGAGCTGCGCGCGGCCTATGAGCAGACGCTGCCGCTGCTGTCGGAATACAGTACCTGGGTTGGGCAACACGAGGGGCTGTACAGGGCATACCGCAACCTGCGCGACGGCGACAGCTACCCGACGCTCGACGTGGCAAAGAAGAAAGCCGTGGATAACGCGCTGCGCGACTTTGAACTATCGGGCATCGGGCTTGCGGCGGATAAACAAAAACGTTACGGCGAAATTGCAGCGCGCCTGTCTGAACTGGGTTCTGCTTATAGCAACAATGTGCTTGACGCCACAATGGGCTGGACAAAGCTGATTAGCGATGAGACCGAACTGGCCGGGATGCCGGAAAGCGCGCTGGCCGCCGCTCATGCTCAGGCGCAGGCCAAAGAGCAGGAAGGGTGGCTATTGACGCTGGATATCCCAAGTTACCTGCCGGTAATGACGTATTGTGATAATCAGGCCCTGCGTGAGGAAATGTACCGCGCCTACAGCACCCGTGCCTCCGATCAGGGGCCGAATGCGGGTAAGTGGGACAATGGCCCGATTATGGAAGAGATCCTGAGCCTGCGGCATGAACTGGCCCTGTTGCTGGGTTTTGGCAGCTATGCCGAAAAATCGCTGGCGACCAAAATGGCCGAAAATACCGGACAGGTGCTGGACTTCCTGACCGATCTGGCAAAGCGCGCTCGCCCACAGGGGGAAGCCGAGCTGGCCCAGCTTCGCGCTTTCGCGCAAAAAGAGTATGGCGTCCAGGCGCTGCAGCCGTGGGATATTGCCTATTACAGCGAAAAGCAAAAGCAGCATCTGTATAGCATCAGCGATGAGCAGCTACGCCCGTATTTCCCGGAAGACCGCGCTATCAACGGCCTGTTTGAAGTTGTAAAACGCATTTACGGTATCAGTGCGAAAGAGCGCAAGGACATTGATGTCTGGCATTCTGACGTGCGTTTTTTCGAGCTGTTTGATGAGCAGGGCGAACTGCGCGGCAGCTTCTACCTTGATCTTTACGCCCGCGAGCATAAGCGCGGCGGGGCATGGATGGACGACTGCGTCGGACAAATGCGCCTGGCCGACGGTTCGCTGCAAAAGCCGGTCGCCTACCTGACCTGTAATTTTAACCGCCCGGTCAATGGCAAACCGGCGCTGTTTACTCATGATGAAGTGATCACGCTATTCCATGAGTTTGGCCACGGTCTGCACCATATGCTGACGCGTATTGAAGCTGCCGGCGTGGCAGGCATTAGCGGCGTGCCGTGGGATGCGGTCGAACTGCCGAGCCAGTTTATGGAAAACTGGTGCTGGGAGCCGCAGGCGCTGGCCTTTATCTCCGGTCATTATGAAACGGGCGAACCGCTGCCGCAGGCGCTGCTTGATAAAATGCTGGAAGCCAAAAATTACCAGGCGGCCATGTTTATCCTGCGCCAGCTTGAGTTTGGCCTGTTCGACTTCCGTCTGCATGCTGAATTTGATCCGACGCAGGGGGCGAAAATCCTTGAAACGCTGCGTGAGATTAAAAGCCAGGTGGCGGTCGTGCCAGGGCCTGCCTGGGGGCGTTTTCCGCATGCCTTCAGCCATATTTTCGCTGGCGGCTATGCCGCGGGCTACTACAGCTATTTGTGGGCCGATGTGCTGGCGGCGGATGCTTATTCGCGGTTTGAGGAAGAGGGTATATTTAACCGCGAAACCGGGCTGTCGTTTCTGGAAAATATTCTTAGCCGCGGCGGTTCCGAAGAGCCGATGGCGCTGTTCAAACGTTTCCGTGGACGTGAGCCGGAACTGGACGCGATGCTGGCGCACTACGGTATTAAGGGCTGATACCCCACGTGAAGATCTGTTTGATTGATGAATCAGGCGCCGGTGACGGCGCCTTAGCTGTTCTGGCCGCCCGCTGGGGGCTGGAGCAGGATGCGGATAACCCGATGGCGCTGGTATTAACGTCGTCCCATCTGGAGTTACGCAAGCTTGATGAGCCAAAACTTGGCGGTATATTTGTGGATTTTGTCGGCGGCGCGATGGCGCACCGGCGTAAATTCGGCGGCGGACGCGGCGAAGCCGTGGCGAAAGCGGTAGGCGTCAGGGGCGACTATTTTCCGGATGTTGTGGATGCCACGGCGGGCCTTGGGCGCGATGCGTTTGTGCTGGCTTGCGTGGGGTGTCGCGTGCGAATGCTGGAGCGCCATCCGGTCGTGGCTGCGTTGCTGGATGACGGCCTGACGCGTGGTTATGCCAGCCCGGAAATCGGTGGCTGGCTGCGCGAGCGTCTGACGCTGATTCACGCTTCGAGCCTGTCGTCGCTGCAAACCCTTCGCCCGCGCCCGCAGGTGGTGTATCTCGACCCGATGTATCCACATCGCCAGAAAAGCGCGCTGGTAAAAAAAGAGATGCGCGTGTTCCAGACGCTGGTAGGAACGGACGGGGACGCCGATGGGCTGCTGGCGCCGGCGCTGGAGCTTGCGACAAAGCGCGTGGTAGTTAAACGCCCCGATTATGCTGCGCCGCTGGCCGGGCGGGTAACGCAGTCTGCGGTTGTCACTAAAAATCATCGCTTTGATATTTATCCGGGCACGCCAGACCAGCCTGTATGAGCGTCGATTATCCCGCAGGATAAATTTAATTTTCTTTATTGTATTATGGTTATTTATGTGGTTATTTTCGTTATTTGTACTTTAAATTAATGCTCGCGCAGGGAAGTTATTATTTTTCAGTCTATTGCTTTGCTTTTGCGACGGGCGTTTACTGGTTTTCGCATTCCCCTTTTTCCTCTGTTCTTATATTTCATAAGTATTCTTTAAGAATTTCTTAAGAAAATCCTTTTACGTTGATTCAACTTTGTTGCTTAACAGATAAAAGGACGCTTATCGTGAACCCCGTTGAAACGCTTTTTGCCCGTAACAGAAGCTGGGCCAACCGACACGTAGCGGGCGATCCCGCTTTCTTCCGCCGTCATGCTCAGGGGCAGCAGCCTCATACATTGTGGCTTGGGTGCTCTGACAGCCGTGTCGCGCCCGAACTACTGACAGGCTCGCGTATCGGTGAGCTGTTTGTACACCGCAATATTGCGAACATGATTGATGAAAATGATGAAAGCCTTATGAGCGTCATGCTCTATGCCATCGATGAACTAAAAGTGACCAATATTATCCTGTGCGGCCATTACGGCTGTGGCGGCGTACTGGCTGCGTTAAAGCTGGGAAAGCCGGTTAACCACTCCGGTAATCCGCTGACGCGTCGCGTCAGCGCGCTGCGCCAGGGGCTGGAAATGGATATTTCAGGTTCTGGCGGCTGCCAGAGCCATGCCGATGTGGCCGACAGGTTGGTAGAAGCGCACCTTCGCATACAGTTTGCGCGCCTGCATGCTTTGCCGGTTGTGCAGGAAGCCTGGGCGCAGCAGCAGCCGCTGACGCTATGGGGCTGTGTATTCGATATCGGTTGCGGCCATTTGAAAGAGCTGATGCGCATGGATGGGAGGGATGATAAATGAGTCTGGCGGGTGTTCGTAGCGATGTACTGGCCGGTATTATTGTTTTTCTGGTTGCGCTGCCCATGAACCTGGGGATAGCGCAGGCGTGCGGGTTGCCGCCTGTGCTGGGCGTTGTCACCGGCGTGACCGGGGGACTGATGGTTGCGGTTCTCAGCCCGTCGCGCTTTGCCGTGAGCGGGCCTGCGGCCGGACTGGTTACAATTATACTGGCGTCTGCGGCGCAGTTGGGTTCGTATCCGCAACTGTTGACCGCCATTGTGTTGGCAGGCGGTATACAACTGTTGATGGGGTGGTTAAAGGCAGGGCGCTGGATTGCACTGGTGCCGGGTTCGGTGATTGCCGGGATGCTGGCCGCAATCGGCATCATGCTGATAGTTCAGCAACTGCCCGTGGCGCTGGCGTTTGATAAAACGCACGGGCAGTTTTCGTTCCTTTCGCTGGCGTTGACCATCGTGTCGCTGACGATTTTGTTTGGCTGGGATATGTCCGTTGTGAAGCGCCGGCGTATGTTGAGCATGATTCCGGGGCCACTGCTTGCCGTGGTATGCGCAACGGCAGTTCTGTGGTTGGCGGCGGATGCCCGGAGCACGGTAAAAACGGTTATGCTGCCGGAGCTTGCGAGCGTAACCGCGTGGCAGGCGGTAATGAATCATCCTGACTGGCAGAGCGCGCTGATGAATCCGCGCGTGTGGACCGTCGCGCTGACAATTGCACTGGTGGCCAGTCTTGAAACGCTGCTGAGCCTGGAGGCGCTTAAGAAACTGAAAGATCAGCGCCCGGAACCGTGCGCAAATCGTGAATTGTACGCCCAGGGCGCAGGCAATATTCTGAGCGGCCTGTGCGGCGGGCTGCCGGTAACGTCGGTGATAGTGCGCAGCTCAGTAAACGTTAACGCTGGCGCGCGCACTCGCCTGTCGGTATTGATCCACTGTCTGCTGCTACTGGCGGCTGTAGTATGGTTTAGCGGGATTATCAGCCTGATTCCGATGCCGGTACTGGCGGCGATTCTGATTGCGACCGGCTATAAGCTGGCAGCGCCGAAGGTATTCCTGCAGCAGTGGCGGCAGGGATTATTCCGTTTTGTGCCGTTTCTGATAACGCTCTTTGGGATTATAGTTGTGGATATGTTGAGCGGCATTGCGCTGGGTTTTGTTACTCAGTTACTGTGCAATATGTTGGCGCGCTCCGCCAGCAGCTCGCCGCTTCGTCGGAAGAAAGCCAGCTAAATTGTGTGAAGCCGTTCGCCGCGTTCTGAAAATAAAAACGCCTGATAGCAGGCGTTTGAGACGGCCGACAAACCCCATCCTGTCGTGGACAGGATGGATGAAATACAATAAAAAATAAGCAAAACCAAAGCATTGGTTTTCATCTGCTTACCACAAAAAAGGAAAAATCCCCCCGTTTTTTCCTTCTTCGTTAGCGCTTGCTGGTTTAGCGCGTGCAAACCCAATAAAAAAGCCAGCCAGTAGCGTACGGGCCGGCTTTCGGGCATCACACTAAGGTTGCCTCTGCATTGCCTTTGGCGCGTTTTCTCCGTTAATCTTCTTCGTCACGCAGCGGTACAATCAGCATATCAATATGGACTGTGTTGATAAGCTGGCGCGCAGACGACATCAGCTTGCTCCAGAAATCCTGATGGTGACCGCAGACGACGAGATCAACATCATATTTTTTTATCGCATCAACCAGTACCTGCCCCAGATCGCCGCTGCCGCTCAGGGTTTCGGTAATCGGATAGCCTGCGCCGGTGGAGAGTTCGGTCAGCGCGCTGTGGGTTTCTTCAGAGATGCGCTTTTGCATATCGCCCAGGTTAACGTCAATTAATCCGGTATAAAGATCGGAATAGTTTACATCAACATGAATCAGTGAGATTTTGGCGTTGTAAGGCCGCGCCATCGATACCGCTTTGTCTACCAGCACCTTGCTTTCCGGCGACAGATCGACGGCGATGAGGATATGTTTGTAAGCCATAGTGTTACTCCTTCCATAAGATGTCGATGACCAGATGGAGCGGATTGCGACTGCTGCTTTTATGCTGACTTCGCGCCCGCGCTCTGCGTACCTTATTAGCTATAACGCAATTCTACGTAAGGACTTAATTATAGTTAAATTTTTCGTAATATGGCGTGAATGCGCATTCATGCTAACCCCTTACCCGCAGGCTGCGCAAACCCGGCGTATGCTGTTTTTGATATGTGGCAAAAAAATTCACTCATCTCCTACACTATGAGAAGGCGGCGGCGTAACAGACGTCGCCGTAAGCCGACAGAACCTGTAGCCATGCGTCGGCTGGTTTTATCTGTCGCCTGCTGCTGAAGTGAGGCGGGGTATGTGGAAATGCCCTGGCGCGCGGCATTGTGGGCAGAACCGGGGGGATGACGTATGATCAGCACTATCGCGCTGTTTTGGGCTTTGTGTGTTGTTTGTGTTGTGAATATGGCGCGTTATTTCTCATCATTGCGCGCGCTGCTGGTAGTTCTGAGGGGCTGTGATCCACTGTTGTATCAGTACGTTGACGGCGCCGGCTTTTTTACCTCCCACGGGCAGCCAGGCAAGCAAATACGCCTGGTTCGCTATATTTACGCGCAGCGTTACCGCGATCATCATGATGATGAATTTATCCGCCGCTGCGAGCGGGTCCGTCGCCAGTTTATCCTGACCAGCGCCCTTTGCGGGCTGGTCATTGTCAGCCTTGTAGCGTTGATAATCTGGCGTTGACATTCAGTTATATAAAAGCGTGTGGTGTGAGTTTATCGGCACGTTAAAGCGGGGGAATAAGTACGTTGATTTTAGGCTGTTAACCACAAAGAGGGCAAAACCGCGGTTTTGCCCTCTTTGTTATTACCCTGTGGCGAGCCGTTATGCTCGCCATTTTTCAGTCTTCGCTTAGACCAGGTGCAGCGCCAGCCAGTACAGCCCGCTCGACAGGCCAATTGCCGCTGGCAGGGTGAACACCCAGGCCATCAGGATACTGGTGACTGTTTTACGCTGCAGGCCGCCGCCGTCCACGATCATCGTGCCCGCCACAGAGGAGGAAAGCACGTGGGTGGTGGATACCGGCATACCGGTATAGCTGGCCACGCCAATAGAAACAGCCGCGGTCATCTGCGCCGACATACCCTGTGCGTAGGTCATGCCTTTTTTGCCAATCTTTTCGCCAATCGTCGTCGCCACGCGGCGCCAGCCAATCATGGTGCCAATGCCGAGCGCCAGCGCGACCGCCATAATGATCCAGACCGGGGCATATTCAATGGTAAGCAGCAGGTCATTTTTCAGCTCTTTCAGATAGCGCTTATCATCAGCTTTCGCTCCCGGCAAGCTTGCCGCTTTATCGGCGGTGTCGGAAATGCACAGCAAGAGGCGACGCATGTGGCCACGCTCTTCCACCGAGAGGCTGTTATAGCTTTCCAGCCCGTTGAGCAACTGGCGCGAGCGTTCCAGCGCATGCATCGCGCGTGCGGCATCGCAGTGGAAGTCGTGCGGTTTATCCGCGTTGTTTTCTTCCGGCGTCGGAATGATCGGATTCATATCAATAACCTGGCTGAGCGCATCGCGGTGCTGCTGAAAATACAGCTCAACGTTATTAATAGCGTCGCGGGTGCGCGCAATGTCGTAACCGCTGGCGTTCATGTTAACGACAAAGCCCGCAGGCGCCACGCCGATAAGTACCAGCATGACCAGACCAATGCCTTTTTGCCCGTCGTTAGCGCCGTGGGAAAAACTGACGCCGATGGCGGAAAGGATGAGAGCGATACGTGTCCAGAACGGCGGCTTTTTCTTACCGTCTTTCTTTTCACGCTCGGCCGGTGTGAGATGAATACGACGACGCTTTTTGGTGCCGCTCCAGAAGCGGCGCAGCAGGAAGATCATGCCGCCGGCAATGACCAGGCCGACGACGGGAGAAATTATCAAAGACGCAAAGATACCCATTACTTTCGGGATATTCAGCGCCTCCACAATGGAAGTGCCGGTCATCAGAGCGTTAGTCAGGCCGATGCCGATGATAGCGCCGATAAGGGTATGAGAACTGGAAGCCGGCAGGCCGAAGTACCAGGTGCCGAGGTTCCAGATTATCGCGGCCAGCAGCATGGAGAAAACCATAGCAAGCCCATGCGCTGAACCGACATTGAGCAGCAGGTCGGTAGGCAGCATATGGACAATGGCATAGGCAACGCTCAATCCGCCAAGCAGCACGCCGAAAAAGTTAAATACCGCCGCCATGATAACGGCAAGCTGTGACCGCATCGCACGGGTATAGATAACCGTCGCTACGGCATTTGCGGTGTCGTGGAAACCGTTAATGGCTTCGTAAAACAGAACAAAAACCAGAGCAAGTATTAATAGAAGCCCGGTATAGAGATCCAGGCCAGCAAAAAGATGTAGCATAGACGTTACGCCATTTTATAAGGACATGAACGCGGCGCATTATCCGGGACAATGCGGGTATGGGCAAAGTGAAATATAAACTTTTTTGGCATTAACTTTGGATAATGTCATTAGCTAAAATAATTTATCTTTATATTTCAGTGTATTGAACGTAGGTAAGGTATTTGTCGCTGGTGCGTTCAGCGCGTAAACCTTACAATCCGGGCCTCAAAAGCGGGGGCTTAGCGTGGAAATGTTTGATGTCATTATTGTCGGCGCCGGCGCCGCAGGACTGTTTTGCGCCGCTCAGGCGGGCCAGCAGGGGTTAAACGTGCTGCTGCTTGATAATGGTAAAAAGCCGGGGCGCAAAATCCTGATGTCCGGCGGCGGGCGCTGCAACTTCACAAATCTTTATATCGAGCCTGCCGCGTACCTGAGCAACAATCCGCATTTTTGTAAATCAGCGCTGGCGCGCTACACCCAGTGGGATTTTATTGACCTGGTGGGGCGTTATCATATTGGCTGGCATGAAAAAACGCTCGGTCAGCTTTTTTGCGACGAATCTGCTCAGCAGATTGTCGATATGCTGTTGAGTGAATGCGATAAGGGCGGCGTTACTGTGCGTATGCGCAGTGAAGTACTAAACACTGAGCGTAGCGAAGCGGGCTATCGTCTGACGCTAAATGGCGGCGTGGTACACGCGCCCGCGCTGGTGATTGCCAGCGGGGGGTTGTCCATGCCCGGCCTGGGGGCATCGCCGTTTGGCTATAAAATTGCCGAGGCGTTCGGCCTGAACGTGCTGCCAACGCGCGCCGGGCTGGTGCCGTTTACGCTACATAAACCGCAGCTTGAGCAGTTGCGGACGTTATCGGGCGTATCGGTGGAAGCAATGGTGAGCGCTGAAAACGGCGTTAGCTTTCGCGAAAATATTCTTTTTACTCACCGCGGCCTTTCCGGCCCGGCGATTTTACAAATCTCCAGTTACTGGCGACCGGGCGAGAAGGTGATAATTAACTTGCTACCGGACCAGGAGGTGGATGCGTTTTTGCAGACTCGGCGTGCCAGCAATCCTGACCAGAGCGTGAAAAACGCGCTGTCTCAGCTATTGCCAAAGCGTCTGGTGGACATTCTACAGGTTACCGGCGATATTCCCGATATCACGTTAAAACAGCTCAGCCCTCGCGATCGGGTCGCAATCGCGCAGCGATTGCACGGTTGGAAAGTGCAGCCGAATGGCACCGAAGGGTATCGTACTGCGGAAGTGACGCTTGGCGGCGTTGACACGCGCGCGCTTTCTTCGCGCACGATGGAAGCGCGGGACGCGCCGGGGTTGTTTTTTATTGGCGAGGTGGTGGATGTAACCGGCTGGCTTGGCGGCTACAACTTCCAGTGGGCATGGAGCTCCGCCTGGGCGTGTGCGCAGGCGTTAGGTGCGCGTAAGCGCGACTAAATGGGTTCGACAATAATATTTTCCGTAAATCCAGCCATAAATTATCCCTTCACCGTTAAGCATTTTCTGGCATTTCGATGATGCCAGGAAATGTCATTACGCATACGTAAAGCACGATACACAAAGCTATCGCCCGTTACGTCTTACGCTTGCCGAAGCGAGCTTAAGCGCGAAATGGTTTTTTAGCGTACCGGCATAACGAAGGTTCAAATAGTCGCCGGAGCGATAAACATTTTGAAAGCATGCGTGGCGACGATGGTGTGCGTTTTTCGTTTTGTTATGAATATCTCTGGCTTTATGACCCGGGGCAGTCGACGCCATTGCGGCGCCCGGTGTTTTGCCGGCGGTTGGATTCTGCTTATTGTTGCCAGACTCACTGGTTGCTTACAGGCATAGTTAAAAAAGCAGCACAGGTGTTTACCTGATATCAATATAAAGATTATTAAATTATTGTGATCTCTGTCAGGTTGATAAGTCGGTTTGAGAAGTATAGCAATACTAAAATCACTGAATTTATATTAAAATAGTTCGGAACGTTCTGTATAATATTTTTTTAATGAAAGAGAAAGTGGAAACTTATATTCTGTGCTGCGCTGAAACTCAGACGATTACTTGCTTTTTTTAAATGAAAATGAATTAGTAATCTTTGTGGGTTGTGTTGAAATATTTTGTGTTTTCGTTGAAAACTAATAATAGCACGATCTTTATAGTAGGCTTAATAATTCCAGTAAAAATAACATGCCGATTGACATAGCGCTATGTCCGGAATTAGCCAGATGAAATAACAAATTGCTTGTTATGTTACAATTATATAACAAATGGGAGATGGAGTTTTCCCTGCGTAAGCGCTACATGCCTTATTGGCTGGGCTTTATGTGGCGTTGACTTTACTTTTCTTTAAGGGATGGCATTTTTTTGTTGTGATGATGTTAATTTTGCGTGTTGAATAAATATGTATTTTGTTTGTGCAACTACTCTGTTACTTATGGAGAATAAAGGAAGGTGGTTTTAATAATGGCGTTAATTATCCACCTGTTTTTTCCTGAAACTATTAATAACAATATGATTTATTAAATCGCCTTGTATATATACGTGGTATGAATCGTATAATTTCTGACTTTCTATATATTCTTAACGCCTTCCATTCGTATTTGCTTTGTGTTATTGATATAAACAACGGGCTTGTTTTTGTGAACTGTATTAAAGTTAATATAGTTTTCGTTCTGAATAGTACGCCCGGATAGCATCGGTGAAGCTGATAACCACCCCCAAAAGATGTCTGATTGTTAGCCGGAAATATTATGGTGACGCGTCCTGTGACATCTGTTTTTTATACTAAAGGAAATTTGTATATGCAGAAACGGAAGTGTAAGGTTTTAAATTTTAACCCTATCGCTGCAACTATTATTCTGTCCCTGCCTGTCGCGGCACATGCTGATATCGTTATGAAAAACGGTAGCGCCGCTATGGCTAATGGCGTACCGGTCATTAATATTAATGGCGCCAATGCGAATGGCATTTCACACAATGTTTATGACCGACTCAATGTCGGTAAAGAAGGTTTGGTTTTCAATAACAGTAAAGATGGCGTCACTTCCCAGTTAGCAGGGCAAATCGCGGGCAACAGCAACCTTTCGGCTGGCGCCGCGAAAGTGATTCTCAATGAAGTCACTTCAAATAACAGAAGCACCTTAAATGGGATGATGGAAGTCGCAGGTGATAAGGCACAACTTATTATTGCTAACCCTAACGGTATAACCTGTGATAGCTGTGGCTTTATTAACGCCGATAAAGCCACGCTGACAACCGGAACACCGGATATGAAGAATGGCCAGCTGCAGGGATATTCGGTTAACGGCGGCACTATCGCCATCAATAACAAAATGGCGAGCGATTCCCCGACTTCAATACTGGCGCGTTCCGTTGCTGTGGCTGGCGAGCTGCGCGCTTCTGGTCAGGATTTGACTATCGTGACTGGAAACAACTACGTCAATACCAGCGATCAGGTAACCGGTTCGGTAACCGCCAGAGGTGGAAGAAATGCCTATAGCCTGGACGTGGCCAGGCTGGGGGGGATGTATGCGGGTAAAATTACGCTGGTAAGCACCGAAAGCGGCGTAGGGGTGCGAAATCAGGGAATTATCTCTGCCGGTAAGGATATCCTGCTGGATGCTAAAGGCAACCTGCTCAATACCAACGCGACCCTGCAGGCAACGGGTAATATCGGTATTAACCTTACCAACGGCATCAATAATGTTACAGGTAAGATCCTGAGTGCAAAATCAATTTCAATTGATACCAACCGTAATAGTATTGATAACTCACTTGCCGGTAATATTATGGCGACGGGTGATATAGGGATCAGCAGCGGTAACTTTAACAACAGGAATGGTAAACTTGCGGCGTCCGGCACTTTAGGCATCAATACTAACAACAATACGCTGACAAACTATGGCCAGGGTAATACGGTGGGTATAGAAGCTGGCGTCGTATTATTGCAAACGGGACAACTTAATAACGAGAATGGTCAGATCAAGGGTTATTATGTTGGCACACAGTCCGCAAGCGTGAATAACAGCAACGCTATTATCGATTCTGTTGGCGATGTCGTCATGTTGAGCAATGGCGACGTGAATAATCGCGGCGGGTTGATTCGTTCTGGTAGTGGTAAGGTGCAGATTGATGCTACCAGAGGGCGTTTAACAAACAGTAGCACCAGAACGGCCGATCTGGACAGTGAAGATTCTAAAGGCATTGTCGCTGGTGACGGCGGTATTCAGATAGCCACGAATTATCTTGCCAACAATGGGCAGATCCAGTCCTCCGGCGATATCGGTATTCAGAGTAATTCGCACATCTCTAACCGGTCGGGAAAAATCATGTCTGTGAAAAGCGTGGCAATTAAGTCTAATACCCTGGATACAGGCACAGGTTCTATTACCACTGAAGAAGGCGGTATTCGCCTCGAAACAACGGGAGCGCTGCAAAATAATATTGGCTGGATTTCTTCACGAGATGATTACGTTCATATCCAGGCTCAGCGCATTGATAACGGTGGTATAATTACCGCTGGCTCCGATATTAATTTGATCTCAGGGTCGAACGTTGATAACAGCTATGGTTTAATTTCCGCCGATCGCAATGTAACGGTCCAGGCGAAAAATAACCTGCAGAATAATAACGGATTGCAATTTGGTAGTGTTAATGGTCGGTACCTCGGCATGGTTGGCCAAAAGGGCGGCATCATCGGGCGGGATTCAGTTGAGATTTCTGCACAAAATGTTTATTCAGAAAACAGCCGCATAATTGCGAATTCCGGAACGCTGAAGCTGAATTCGGATAATAGAATCAATAACCGTAATGGACAATTAGTAGGGCGTGGTGGTTTGTCTTTGGTAGGTAAGCAATTGTCTAATAACTACGGTACTGTATATACAGCTAACAATGCAGATATTAACGTCGAATCATTAGACCTGGCAGCCTCTGGTACTGTTATTAACAACAATGCTAAAGGGCTTATCGTTGCAGATAACGATCTTAATCTCAACGTTAAAAATAGCTTCAGGAACTACGGGTGGATTACCGGCGGTAACAGCGCTAATGTAACTTCGGATAATATTATCTATAACTATAATACTATCCACTCTAAAAATGCGGTTACTGTAGGCGCCAGTTCCGTTTACAACTATAAGGACCTGGTAGGTGAGAAGTCTTTAAATGCGACAGCCCGAAATACCATTTACAATAGCGGCAATTTGTTTAGCTATGGTTTAGCGGATATTAAGGCTAACCGCCTTGAGAATACTGCTGCGGGTCTGCTGGGAGGACGTGAAGGTACGCAAATAGAGGCCTCCAGCCAGACTAATCGCGGTAGAATAGTCGGTTTGTAAGCTGCGTTAGTTAACAGGCAGCACGACGCTGCTGCCTGTTATGCAACGGATGTTGCGAGCAACCCGTGTCTTCTTTACTTACCGTAACGCAATGCGGGCTTTTAAGGGGGAAGTCACGGCTTGTCAGGGCAGACGTTGTACTGGTGTACTAAAGAAGGCGTTAAGCCGTTTAAAGCAATGTATGCCGCTGACAGATTTAGTGTGTAGCCATAGCGGTATTATTAGGGCAGGCGTTCGTCGTGACTTTGACGGGGCTGCATCGTATGGTTTCTTATGATTAACCCCGTTTGGCATGGCTGGCAGTGGAGTAGAGCCATTCATTTTCGTTTCCCCGTATTGAGCAATACCGGATACGTTATTGTTTATGCTCTGCAAAGCGAATTATTAAATAATATTAATGTGCCCGTCAGTAAAGCCACATTCTGACTATGCATTTAAAACATTCAGGAGAACTTATCAAGATAATAAAATAATAACTATCAGCGCTAATTATATTCGTAAAGGATATCGATGTAATAAAGAGCCTTTTAAATATAAGGTTAAAAGGAAAGTTAAAGTTACGCTGATATGTTTTTACTAATGCCGCTAGTATCTTTACTATATATATTAGTAATTCACGCTGATTACGCTTGAAGTTTTCATTAAATTAAATGGCATTGTGGTGCCGGGGCCGCTTTTTTATAGTCAAAATTCTTAATTTGTGTTATTTATGTGTGTATTATCAATCAACGTCAGGGAGAATGCCTGTTTTGTAGTGTTCTTTCTGGTTGACTTTACAATTACAAATCGCGTCAGAAAGTTTAATTACTCTGCTGCGAGGATTTATTGTGGTTGTAATAGCGAGTGTAGTGCATGTATTAATTTCACTAAAGGTCAATGGAAATGAAAAAACGGACGTATAACTTTTTAAAAATTAATCCTATAGCGGCATCAATTATTTTATCGCTACCCCTTGCTGCACATGCTGATATAGTTATGAAAAATGGCGCTTCCGTGATGGCGAACGGCGTGCCGGTCGTAAACATCAACGGAGCCAACGCTAACGGCATTTCGCATAACGTTTACGATAAGCTGAATGTAGGGAAAGAAGGTCTGGTTTTCAATAACAGCAAGGACAGTGTCAACTCCCAGTTGGCAGGGCAAATTGCGGGTAACGGTAATCTTTCGGCAGGCACTGCAAAAGTCATTCTGAACGAGGTTACTTCAAATAATAGAAGCAATCTTAACGGAATGCTGGAAGTGGCGGGTGATAAGGCCCATCTTATCATTGCTAACCCAAGCGGCATCACCTGTGATACGTGCGGGTTTATTAACACTAATAAAGTCACCCTCACTACGGGTACGCCTGACATGAGTAATGGCGAGCTGAAAGGCTATACCGTGAGCGGCGGCGATATTAAGGTTAATAATAAACTGACGAATGATTCTCCCACTGCGATCCTGGCGCGTTCTGTCGCGGTAACTGGCGAAATCCGTACTCCGTCTGATTTAACTATTATCACGGGCACGAATAAGGTTGATACCCAGGACAATGTAACGGCACCGGTAAATGTTAGCTGGTGGGATAGCCTGTGGAAAGAGCAGTACGGTGTGGATGTATCAAAACTTGGTGGTATGTATGCCGGCAAAATTAAGCTGGTCAGTACCGAAAAGGGCGTTGGGGTCAGAAACCAGGGGGTTATTTCCGCTAACAGCGAATTGCAGATTAATGCTAACGGCCAGTTAATTAACTCCAATGCGAGTTTACAATCTTCTGGTAACCTTGATATGCAGCTTGCGGGCAGCCTTGATAACGTTACCGGCAAGATTTCCAGTGGCAAAGCCATTAATATTGATACCAACAAAAACACCATTAATAATTCTCGCTCCGGCAATATTCTGTCTTCTGGCGATATTAATATTGGCAGTGGATATCTTGACAATACCAACGGTAAGATTGCAGGTGCAGGCACTGTAGCCATTAATACTAATAAGGAAAGGTTAAGAAACTACGGTAAGGGCAGCAAAGTTGGCATTAGCGCTAATGTAGTTCTGCTTGACACAGGGCATCTTGAAAACTCTAATGGCCAGATACAGGGCAATTATGTTGCAACGCAGTCTAGCTATGTAAATAATAATAATGGTATGATCGACTCTTATACTGACGTTGTCATGTTGAGTGAAGGTAATACCGATAATACCAGCGGCCTGATTCGTGCAGGTGAAGGTAAAGTTCAGATTGACAGTAGCAGGGGTACGTTGTGGAATAATAAAACCCGGACGCCAGCCGTTGATACCTCTGACTCAAAAGGTATTATTGCCGGTGACGGTGGTATTGAAATAAAATCCAACAAACTTGACAGTAACGGTCAAATCGTTTCTTCCGGTAATATCAGTATCCAGAATTACGACCATGTTTCAAACCGTGGCGGGCAAATTAACTCATCGAATGCTATCTCTATTTCGAGTAAGTCTCTGGATACAGGTACGGGTGCCATTACTGCAATGAACGGTGATGTTAAAATCCTGGCGTTAAATGGCGCCGTGGAAAACAGCATCGGCTGGATTTCCAGCAATGATGGATCTGTAAACATCACAGCCCAGCGTGTTAATAATCAGGGTGGGCTGATTGCCGGCGGTCTGGACGTAAATATCTCGTCTGGCTCAGAAGTTAATAACAGCTATGCATTAATTTCTGCGAAGCGCGACGTTACTATTAATGCCAGAACGGATGTTAAGAACGATCATGGGCTGCAGTTTGGTGCGGAATATGGGCGTTATCTCGGTATGTCTGGCCAGGTAGGCGGCATTATCGGTCAGAATGCGGTTACTATTACCGGTGAGCGTATCCATGCCGATCAAAGCCGCATCATTGCCAATAATGGCGTTTTGTCAATGAATGCCATTGATAGAATTAATAACACTGATGGTCAGTTAGTTGGCCGGGGCGGCGTAGTTATTGATGGCGGCTGGCTGCAAAATAACTATGGCACTATCTACTCTGCGAAAGATACAGATATTAAGGTTAAATGGTTAGATATGGCCAGCTCGGGAGAAATCATTGACAACAATGCGAAAGGTATTATCTCCTCTGATAATAACCTGAAGCTTAATGTCTCTGACAATTTCACAAACTATGGCTGGATCACTGCAGGTAATGACTTGACATTAACCTCAAACAGGACCATTAATAACCACAACACTATTTCCGCAGGGAATACGGTTAACATCAATGCTAATTATGTTAATAATTTCAAGGACATAGTGGCTGATAAAGCGCTTAATGCAACAGTGGCGGACAAGATTTATAATACCGGTAATCTGTTCACTAAAGGCACGGCCAATGTTCAGGCCAGACACATTGAAAACAGGCCTTCTGGTTTAATCGGCGGGCGTGAAGGTACAACTTTAACGACCTCAAAGCTTGACAACAGGGGTTCAATCGTTGGTCTGTAACCGACATTAAAATTAAAGGCGGCAGCCAATGCTGCTGCCTTTTAAATAAAAAATTAATATGAAAAATGAAATTAAGTTACTGGCACTGATTTTAATTTGTTTTAGTACACTGCCGGTTAATGCCCAGGACGACTTAAGCCGTTTTGTTAAGACCCAGGAAGAAATTGATAAGAATACGCGGCATGAAAACCGGGTGTCTAAAAAAGATGTATTTGCAGATAAGAAAGCTGACGGCCCCGGTGAGTTGGTTTTACCGAAGGAAGAGAATTGCTTTGTCATAAATAATATTATACTTGAAGATGATTTCCTGCAGGACAGGAAACTCAATAAGTTACTTTCTCAGGCCGATGGCCAGTGTGTCGGTAGCGAGGGAATTCGGGTTCTGGCAACCTATGTTCAGGATTATATTATTAATGCCGGGTACGTGACGACGCGTGTTGAGGTACCCGATCAGGATTTATCGACAAAACAGCTTCGTTTACGTATTGCAGCGGGAAAGATTAATAAAATTCTCATTACGGGCGGCAACGTCAGGCAGTGGATACTACCTTTTAATCAGGGCGATATCCTGAATTTGAGAGATATAGAACAGGGGTTGGAAGTGCTTCAGCGGATCCCCGGCGTTGATGTTAAAATCAATATTGCTCCTGATGAAAAAATTAACTACAGCGATATTGTTATTAATATGGCGCCAGGGAAAAAGTGGAACCTGCGCACGTGGATGAATAGCTGGGGCGATAAAAGTACCGGTAAGGTACTGGCAGGCGTTGCAGGATATCTTTATAATCAGGCAAGAATGAACGATATTTTTTACACTTCAGTATCGTCTGATGCCTCACGTGGCGACGGTTCATATAAGAACGTAAGCGTTTATTATTCGGTGCCGTGGGGCTACTGGGATTATGAATTATTTTTTAGCAACAGTAAAACCAGCCAGGGCCTCAATATTGAAAAATATAAATTTAACTATGTAGGAAAAAACCGTTATTTAAGCTTCAAAGGCGCCAGAACATTTTACCGCGATCAGAATAAAAAACTTAGCGCCAGCGTGGAGCTAATCAAAAGAGACGTTGCTTACAGGCTTGATGATATAGAGCTGGCGCTACAAAAGCGGGATATGTTCAATACAAAACTGGCGCTACGTTATAAGCAGAATTTCCCGGGAGCCATGTTGGATGGCGCGCTATCCTACCAGCGATTTGTGCCGTGGTTGGGGGCTAAGTATACGCCTGATATGGCGTCGGGGGATGTAAGCCAGCAGAGTCATATTATTAACCTGGATGTCAATTACATTAAGCTATTTAATATTAAATCGCTTAATGGTTATTATGATATGAAGTTTTCGGCGCAGTATTCTCCTGACGCATTAACGTTGCAGGATCAGTTTTCCATTGGCAATCGCTGGAGCGTGAGAGGGTTTGAATACAGCGGCGGGCTTAATGGCAATAAAGGCTTTTATGTACAAAATAACGTCAATTTCGCTACCGGGATCCCGGGGCTGGAGTGGTATGCCGGCGTGGATTATGGGCAAATTGCAGGCGCTGCTAAAGGTGCGTATAGTGATAATAAACTGATGGGGGCTGCAACCGGCTTTAAAGGTAATATAAAATCCTTCTCCTATGATGTTTCTTTATCTACGCCTCTGCTCTACCCTGACGAGTTGGAGGTGGATAAGGCCACTGCCAGTTTTAATGTATCCTGGCAATTATAACTGGTAGGGATGATAATGTTTGTTGGTACGGATATTGTAGAGGTGAATCGCATCAGGGATGCGATTCAACGAGGGAATATGGATTTTCTGCGGCGTGTTTTTACCGAACGGGAAATTTTAAAAATTCGGCTGGAAAATCCTGACTATGAACGCGCGTCCGGTTTTTGGGCAGCGAAAGAATCGATCGTTAAAGCGGTTGGGCTAGGGTTTCGTAACGGTATCCTTTTTCATGATGCTGAAGTCACACATGATGAATACGGTTGTCCCCGGTTTCTGCTGACGGGAAAACTTAAAGAAATACTGGAAGAAAGAAAGTTAACCAAAATAACGCTCAGTATTTCACACTGTCGTACACATGCAGTGGCTGTTACGATTATTGCTTAATAAAGGAATAAGAGCATTAATATGTATAAATATAACGACCTTATCGGCAAGGATGTGCTTGTCACCGGCGCCAGCGGGGATATCGGCCAGGCGATATGCGCAAAATTTCTGGAGCAGGATTGCCGTGTATATGCGCTCTATAAGTCAAACGTCAGCGAACTTGAAACGCTTAAGAGCAGCCACGAACGGGGAAGCAATCTTCACCTGTTGCAGTGCGATCTGGCGGATAGCGACGCGGTTGCCGGGCTGTGCCGCTTTTTGACTGAAAAGGTGAAAAAGCTGGATGTGCTTATCAATAACGCCGGTATCGTTCGCGATAGCCTGTTTGCCTCAATGAGCGTCGAAGATTTCACGACCGTCATTGATACTAACCTTATCGGTACATTTAAGCTGACAAAGGAACTGTTAATGTTGCTGCGCTCATCAGACAGCGCGGCGATTGTCAACGTCGCCTCTATTGCCGCCATTATTCCCAGCGTGGGCCAGAGCAATTACAGCGCTTCTAAAGGCGCGCTGCTGGGCTTTACGCGCACGCTGGCGGCGGAACTTGCGCCGCGCGGCGTGCGGGTTAACGCGGTAGCGCCCGGCATGATTGAATCCAGAATGGTAAAAAAGGTGTCCCGTACCGTGGTGCGTGATGTGCTTTCTTCCATTCCGCTTAAGCGCCTGGGAAAATGTGATGAAGTCGCGAACGCCATTGTGTATCTCAGTTCTTCGGCGTCCAGTTATATTATCGGCCAAACCATCGTCATTGATGGCGGCTTAGTGATGCGGTGATGTATGTCTAAATATGTAATTCCATCCAAAATTTTTCTGGAGATGGGCGGCTGGCGGCAGCCGCTGATTATGGTCGACAGAATTACCGACTTTAAATATGGCGAGAACGGTAACGTTCAGGTCATTAAACATATAACCTATAATGAACCTTATCTTCTGGGACATTTTCCGGAAGATCCCATCATGCCGGGCGTCATGATTTCGGAGATTTTTGGGCAGGCAAGCGAGTATTTCTCTTTCCTTTGCGATATCTGCGATATCTGGCAGAGCCAGCAGGGAGAGGAATTAAAATCGTTGCGTGATATTTATGCGCGTTTGGGCGATGAAAAGATGCGCGAGATTATTCGTACCCGCCGCAGCCAGGTGCGTGGCGTTCTGGCGTCGCAAAACCTTAAATTTAAAGACATTGCTTATCCCGGGGACACGATTGAAGTCACCAGTAAGCTTGCTTTTTCTGACAGCAGCGGTTTTATGCATTACGCGGTGTCGGCGCATGTGGGCAAAAAGCTGATTAGTCAGGGAACAATAATTAATTTTCGGGAAGTTAAATAAATTACACATGGAGCGGAATACATGAGTACCATTAAAGAAAATATTGAAGAACGTAAGGCCGTTTTATATACCATTAAGACGGAGATTATTCAGCGCCTGAATATTCAGAAAGACGTAAACCAGATTGATGATGATACCGCGCTATTTGGCAATGGCCTGAAGCTGGACTCCGTAGACGCCACAGAAATTCTGGTGTTGCTGGATAAAGTTTTCGGTATCCAGGTAAGCGAAAGCGATGATCCTTCTTATATGAGAAGCATCAACAACCTGGCTTCTTTCGTGATTAAAAATCGAAAAAAACATTAATTTTCAATTTAACTTTCAATAGGTTCTGATATGAGCGCGCTTAATAAATTACATACAGCCAATAATGCGAAAATGGGCGTTTATAACGGTAAAACAGTACCGTCTTTACTGAATACTCCGCAAGAGGAATATAAAGCGGTGCGTGAAACGGCGCTGCTGGTTGACTACTCCCATATGTCTATTGTCAGCGTGATGGGCGATGATGCCTGGGCGCTGGTCAATCACTTGTGTTCTGCCGATGTTTCAATCATTCGCGATGAGCAAGGTATGTACTCACTGGTGCTCAATGAAGACGGCACCGTCTGGGGCGATGTGTATGTATTGTGCACCGATGAGGGCTATTACATACTTTCTGAAAACCTGCCTGCGGACGAAATTGTTGCGCGCCTGAACGCTATTCTTGAAAATGCAGATGAGCTCGACATCGAGGAAACGCCGGAAATCAGCGTGATGGATGACCAGAACTGGGGAGCGGTACTGGTCGAAGGGCCTTACTCCTGGGAAGTGCTGTCTGATATCTATGGCTTTGACATCATCGGCCTGCCGTACCACGAATATATGAATACCGATGACGGCCTGATGGCGTTCCGCTGCGGTAAACATGGTGAATTCGCCTATCTGCTGATCGGCGATCGGGATGCCCTGGCGAATGTCTGGACGCAGTTGCTGGAATGTGGCGAAAAGTTCAACCTCAAGGCCGGCGGCCTTAGCTATCAGGATATTGTGCGCGTTGAAAACCCATGCTGGGAAGCTTCAATCTATGCCGATTATTCCCGCAGCCCGGTTGAGTTGCAAATGCAGTGGGCCGTACAGTACGACAAAGAAGATTTTATAGGTAAAGATGCGGTTGTCGCGCTCTCCGGCGAAGGTTCATCGCGTAAACTGGTCGGTATCGTGCCGGTTGCTGAGTGTCAGGGGATTGCCTCTGATGATAAAGTGCTGGTTGATGGCGTAGAAGTAGGCACTATCGTGAAGGGCGTTTATTCCCCTGCTCGTCAGTCGTTTATCGCTCTGGCATTGATCGACAGCGAATATGCTTACTCTGATATCGATGGTTTTTCTGTTCAGACGCAAAATGGCCCTGTAGCAGCGAAAACAAATAGTGTTCCGTTCCTTTATAACTTCAGTATGCTGGTTAGCCCTACCGAGCACAGTTATATCGATGCCGCTAAGCCTAAGAGCGCGCTGTAATATTTTTACGTTGATAAGTTGCTCGTTTGACAGCGCCTGGTTTGAAACACAACGCAATAACGCGTAATTGTGTATCAGGCCAGGCCTGCGCCGTATTGTTCTTACTATTCCCGGCGCCAGAAATAATAATTTAATGGATTAGAAATGAAGACGAACAGGAAAAGAGTTGTTATTACCGGTATGGGAATTTTATCCTCCCTGGCCGATAGCCTCGGTGGATTTAAGCAGGCGCTGTTGAATAAAACCTGCGGTGTTGCCGACAGCGAACGTTTCTCTAAATGGTTTGATAACGCGCGTGCCGCTGAAGTATTACACGATATAGATTATTCAGATATCCCGGCCGATATTGTTGAAGCTCTCGATAATGCCGCGCTGTGGGCTTATAAAGTCAGTAAAGATGCGTTGCAGCAGGCGGGCCTGGAAAAGAATACAGCCTGCCTGGATGAAACGGGCATGATTGTCGGCGTCTCGTCTGCGGGAACGGAAGCCTTCCTGCCGCTGTTTGAACAGCGTATTCAGGATTTTTCTCTAAAAAAAGCCATGTATTCCGGCGGTTTTGCTTCCTGCTGCTCCAGCGTTTCGACGCTACTGGGCCTTAAGGGCGGCGTTGAGCTGGTGGCGACGGCCTGTACTGCCAGCCCTAACGCGGTTGGCATGGCGTATGACTATATCCAGAACGGCAAGAGTAAAACCATGCTGGCAGTCGGTACCGAACCTATCTATCTGCCGACGTTTGCCGGTTTCTACGCGCTGAACGTCATGCATGAAGATTCGTGCACGCCATTTTCCGGGCATTCAGGTATGTCTATTGGCGAAGGCGCAGGTGCGGTAGTACTCGAAGAGTATGAACATGCGGTTGCGCGTGGGGCGACTATTTACGGTGAAATCCTTGCCTACGCGACCTCCTGCGACGCCTATCACGAAACCGGGCCCGATCCGCGTGCAGGCGGCGCCGTGCAGGTTATGCTCAAAGCGATGCAGAATGCGGGCGTAACGCCTGAGCAAATTGACTATGTGAACGTACACGGTACGGGAACGGAGGCTAACGACCGTATCGAAACGCTGGCGATGAAGAAAGTGTTTCCTGATGCGGAAAAGATGCCGGTAAGTTCCACGAAATCTTTCTTTGGCCATAACATCGGCGCCGCGGGTATCGTCGAACTGATTGCCTGCCTGGTGACGCTGCCGGAGAAGAAGCTGCTGCCGACACTGAAGTTCGGCGTTCCGCGCCCTAACTGCGATCTGGACTATGTGCCGAACGCATTTCGGGAGAAGGATGTCGGCATCTTCATGAAAAATAACTACGCATTCGGCGGTAATAACTGCTGCATGATCGTTAGCATGCGTCCCGGCGCTACGCCGCAAACCACCTATGATGCTAAGCGCGTCGCCATTTCTGGCTTCGGCGCGGTGTCGGCTATCGGCCATACCTTCAACGAGATACTGGAGTATATCTGGGCCCGCGATAAGCAGCCGGTGGCGCTGAGCGAAGTGAAATTTTATGACGATACGCTGGAGGAGGCGCATGAACTGCTGGCAACGCTGACTGAAACGCGCCAGTTTGAAGCCCTGCTGGGCGGGGAATTTACCATTAACGACAGCGCGCTGCCGGAAAATGACGTTAACTTTAAAACCTTCCAGGTGACGAATCTTGAGCCTCGCAAGCACCTGCGCCGCTTCGATCCGCGCAAGGCAACCCGCGGCGGCACATTTGCCTTGATCGCGCTGGCTGAAGCGCTGGGCAGCGCAAAGCGTAAAATTAAAAAAGACGGCGACGAGCTGGGTATGGTGATGGGTATGTCCCGCGGCCCGCAGGAAACGACGTATAAATACCTGCAAAGCCTCAAGCCCGATCCGCGTAAAGTGCGCACCTCGGAATTCCCCGGCTCCCTGATGAACTCAATCGCCACATTTTGCGGTATCTCTGAGGGCATTAAAGGTTATACCACCACGCTTGCGACCGGTGAAAACGCCGCGCTCGGCGCGCTGACCTATGGGTATGAGATAGTACGCCAGCAGCTTCAGCCTCAGGTGCTGGTGGGCGGCGCGGACGAATACTTCCCGTCGATGTCGTTATATATGGATGCGGTTACGCAGAAGATC
Source organism: Tenebrionibacter intestinalis (assembly GCF_016632365.1). Lineage (GTDB taxonomy): Bacteria > Pseudomonadota > Gammaproteobacteria > Enterobacterales > Enterobacteriaceae > Tenebrionibacter > Tenebrionibacter intestinalis. The sequence goes on from NZ_JAEPBH010000017.1 coordinate 32,008, forward strand.
CACAGAACCGCCGAAGCATGTGACTACCAGATTTACGGCCAGAACCCGAAAGGCTTCGTGCCGGGCGAAGGCGCCTGCATGCTGCTGCTTGAAGATCCTGACGCAGCCAAGGCGCGCGGCGTAGACGTTTTGGCCGAAATTGCCGGTTATGGCAAATCTAACAGCAACAGTTATTTTGACGCTACGCAGTTGAGTGAAAAAGCCGAAGCAATGGCGCTGGCCATTGCCCGGGCCTTTGCCGATGCCGGTATTACCGCAAAAGAAATTGATTTGGTGTGTGGCACCAGCAACGGCGCGGATGCCAGCACGCAGGTAGAGCTGGAAGCCATCTGGCAGACGTTTGGGCAGGCAAACCCCCGGGTGCCCGTGGTGAACTACAACGCGTATTTCGGTTTTGTGGAGTCGTCCGCAGGTCTGATGAACCTGGCGGTGCTGGTAGATTGTATTAAGAAACAGGCCGTACCGGCTATTCCGTACACCGAAGCGTTTTGCGACGAACGCATAAACTTCGTGAGCGCGCCGCTGCAAACTACTCTTCGCAACGTGCTGCTGACAGGCGCAACAGAAGGCGGCAACTACTACGCATTCATCATCAGGGGCTGACTTTGTGGAAAACGCGACGATTCTTTCGGGCTACAGCGTGCGCCTGGCCTATGCCGAAGACAGCGAGGCGTTAATCGATAACCTTCGCTGCGGCGGGCGCGTTGAAAAAACGTACTGGTTTGACACGGACGCAGTAGCCATTCGGTGTGGATTAAAAGGAAATAAATTCACAGCCAGATTACCCATTAAAAATGATGATGTGTTTGATGGGATCTGCGAGACGATCGATCGCGCGCTTGACAAGGCAATGCTGGATAAGCGTTGCCTTGCCGGGGATAACGTGCGGGTCTATCTGACCGGGCTTGGGCCGCGCGTGGATGTTATTGATTATGCGGCGTTTTATGACCATAACGATATCGAAGACGTTACCCTCACAAAATCCGTACAGAATCTTCATGCGTCTAAAATGTCGCAGGATAAGCTGGCTGCGGATATTGCGAAGCGCTACAGCCTTAAAACGCTACCGCCGAATATGCACTGTACCAGCAATTCTTCGCTGTCCGCCGTACACCTGGGGTGCCAGGCTATCGGCAGCGGCGGCGTCGATGTAGTGCTGGTGGTGAACTGTTCACAAATCAAAACGCAGGATATCTATTTTCTTGAGAGCCAGTCGATGCTTGATAGTGTAGAGGTACAACCGTTTGGCGAGGACAGCAAAAGCGTGCTGTTTGCTGAAGGATTCTGCGCGGTGGTGCTGGAAAGCGCGCGTCATCGAGCCGCGCGTCAGTTGGCAGGCGGTATTCGCCTTACGTCTACCTATGCGCAGATTAGCGCCGGGCGCAGCAATGATGCGGCGCAATTGAGCGCTAATCTTCTCAAAGTGATGAATAAAGCGCTTGAAAAGGCGGGAGTGGGGTGCGATAGCCTGTGTGCCGTTATTCCACACGCTAACGGTTCTGAAACCAGCGACAAAGCCGAGGCGTTGGCGATCGCCTCCCTGCTGAGCGAGCAGTCTGTGCCTGTGCTTGCCTATAAAGGCCAGATTGGTTACACCACAACCGGTTCCGGCATCGTTGATTTAATTATTGGTCAACATACTCTAAGCCACGGCGAGTTGCTGTCACCCGTAGGGACAATGGCTATTCGTGAAAACGTAGCGCAGCACGTGCTGTTGAATAAAGGTGTGGTGAAGCACAATAAGCATCATCTCTTAAAAATGGGGCTGGGCGTCGATGGCTCCATCGTCGGGATGGTGATGTCCGATACCAGTGCAGTAAACGGATAGGGAAATCAGGATGTATTTATCGACATTCGCCATGGCTGAGCCGGATGAAAGCGTTTGTTTTTTTTATCCGGGTTGGCTGAATGTGTGGGAATCCCACATGTATAACCGGTCGTTAAAATCGACCGGCGCCCACGGCTGGGGATTTAAACGCTTTGGCACTACGCAGGAAGGGTATGCCAGAGAGATAATCCGCACGCCGCTTTATAAAAAATACCTTGATGTAATGGATCAGGTCTGCGATAGCGCGCTACAGCAGATGAATGCTAAAGCACGTATGCAATTGATGAAAGCGCGCACGGCGTTTATTTACGTTGATGCGTGGGGGGAGTCCGGGCCGTTCGAGAATATCTCCAGTGCGTTGCATACGGCCATGATCGACACCTTGCCGAAGAACCTGGTAAAGAAATTCTCGGTAAAAGATTTCACTTGTAAAATTCGCGGTGAAAAGCAGTCTCTGGTGCAGGCAATGAAAGTCGCTCAGGACTATCTTGACTGGGATATCTTTGATTTTGTGGTGATTTGTGCCGCTTACCGCGCGGTACCGGTGCTGGTGATGTCTGAAGAGGATATTCCTCGCAGCAGGCGCGAGCGCCATAAAGATATTAAAATGAACCTCTGCGTTGAGCGCGTTGGCTGCTTTATTTTCAGCAACCGCGAGGGCGGAATGCAGGTGGAGTGCGGCGGCTATATCACGCCGGCCAACGATGATGCGCTGCGCGCGAGTCTGCTGGCAGCCGGTAACGATATCGACCTGTTTGCCTATACCGGCTTGCGCAAGTGCGAGCCGGTGCAGGCGCTTATCGACCGCCGCCATACGGCCGCGCCGCATGCGGTTAACCTTGTGGATATGTACGGCGCCAGCGGCTGTCTCTCTCCGGCGCTGGGCTGGGTTTATCTGACGCAGCATGCCGGTTCGTCGGGAAAAATGAGAACGCTCGTACCCGATAATTTTGGCGGCTACGCCTGTTTTGATACCCGATATTAGCGCCAGATTATGGAAAGACATTATGGCAAATAACATTAAGGAACTGCCGGCAATACTGCTGATGAATATTTACAAAAGCTATGGGCTGGGCGAGAACAAAGTCGATGCGCTAAAAAATATTAATCTTGAAATTGCAAAAGGGGAGTTTCTCGCGCTATGCGGCCCGTCAGGTAGCGGAAAAAGCACCTTGTTGAATATCCTGTCCGGCATTGATAAACCCAGCGCCGGAACGGCGATATTTCTTGATAAAGCGCTTAACGATCTTAATGAAAATCAGCTTTCCGTTGTTCGAAGCCGTCACCTTGGATTTATTTTCCAGTTTTTTAATTTGATTCCGGTGCTCAGCGCGTTTGATAACGTTTATTATCCGCTGATTCTTAACGGGAACTACAACAAGAAAACGGCGAAGCAGCAGGCGCTGCATTATCTTGAAAGCGTCGGCATTGGCGCGCTTGGCGAACGTAAACCCGGTCAGCTTTCCGGCGGCCAGCAGCAACGCGTGGCGATCGCCCGTGCGCTGGCCCATGAGCCGCAGGTGGTGGTGGCCGATGAGCCGACCGGCAACCTGGATCTGGCGACGGGTGAAGCCATTTTGGATCTGCTGATGAAAATCAACGAAGAAACAAAAACCACGTTTATTGTTTCGACGCACTCCACGCAGCTCAAGGATCGCGCGCGGCGCGTCATAGAAATCAAGGATGGGGAAATAATCTATGACTCGGTTCAATAAGTTTGCGTTGGCGCTGGGGATGGCGCTGGCTTTCTCAGCGGCAGCGGGCGCGCCGGAAGTAGAAACCGTATTGCAAAGGGGATTCCCAACACAGGCGAGCGAACTGGTAAAAACGACCAATAAGCTGCACAGCGAGTACAAAAAACAGAATAATGTGTCGTCACTGGTTTTTTATTCTTATGGAATGCTGCGCCTGGCGAACCATTATAAATCCGTGAACGATGTGGTTAACGCCTCTGAATACGCCAAGCTGGGCTTTTTCTGGCTTGATGAAGCTGTGGATTCTCATGAAAACGACGCGCGGGTACGCTACTTACGCATGCGCATTGACGCCTACTTACCAGAGGAGCTGGGCCGCTGCGTTGTTGCGTTAAATGACGCGAATATTTTGCTCAGGCAAAAGGAAACCTGGAGTGACGAAATAGTGGCGCATATTAATTTCATGCGCTACCGGGCGCTGTTGAGCTGTAAAAAAGACAAGCAGGCGGCCGGGTTGCTGGAGGCTATGAAAAACGGCGGCGCCGTTCAGGCCAGATTGCTGGCGCTGGGCAACGGCACGCCGGAATGGGACGCCAGCGAAGTCACTCAGATTGTTATGCCATTGGTGAAGGGTGAATAAATGACGAGTGGGATGTTATTAACCGGCATCGCCGTTTTACTGATTGCAGGGTTTTTACTCTGGTGTGTGGTTTGTAAAACGCAGGATGTGAAGTTCGCTTTTTTGAATCTGTTTCGCCATAAGCGGCGCTCGTTCTCCACTATCGCCGCCATTATACTCGGAGGGGTTGCGATATTTCTGTATGGTGGTTTTATTAATTATTCGTTCTGGATACTAAAAGAGCAGACGGTCAGAACCAATATTGGACACTTGCAGATTTACGATAAGAGCTATTTCGAGACCTCGAATAAAAGCAAAAGTATTATCAATAATTACGATGCGCTGAAGGCGGATATCCTCAATGACGGCGATCTGGCGGAATATATTTCGACCATTTCCGGTCAACTGGAGTTTACCGGTGTGATATCGCAATATGAAAACGAGACCTCCAGCTATTTTTCCGGATTAGGCGTGGAGCCGCTACCGGCGCTGAAGCTCGGTTCGTTCGATAAGCTGATTTCCGGCAGCGATCTTTCGCGTATTAAGCAGGATGAGGCTACGCTGGGCAGCGGCCTGGCAAGAACGTTGAACGCCCGCTATGGAGACTGGCTGGATGTGTTGGTTGTCAACGCACAGGGGGGACAGGGGGCGCTGTCGCTCAGGCTGCGCGGTATATTTGAATCCGGCATTAAAGATTATGACGATGTGGCGATGAAGATCCCGCTGCAAACGGCGCAGCGTATGATGAATACCAATGGCGTGAGCAAGTTTGTGATCCTCTTAAAAAATGATGCCGACCTGCCGGAATTTACTGCAAAGCTTGAAAAGTTTATCGCAGATAAACGCCTGCCGCTTATCGTTAAAGACTGGAAAACGCTCTCCCTGTTTTATCAGCAGGTCGAAGGGCTGCTGTCGGGGATCTATTTCTTCATTAAAACGATCGTTGCGCTGATTGTGATTTTTATGATCGGCAACGCAATGACGATGAATATCGTGGAGCGCACCCGGGAGATAACCACGCTCAGGGCGATTGGCCTGCGGCCCGGCCACGTTACCCGGCTTTTTCTGCTGGAAGGCATCTTTATCGGCGTTGTCGGCGCGCTGGGCAGTTTGCTTATCGGCTATGCCATAGCCTGCGTCATTAATCTTAACGGGATTGCAATGCCGCCTTCGCCGGGGCAGACCCAGGGCTACACCGCATTTATTAAAACCAATAGCGTTGAGCTTATCTGGATAACGCTGGTTTTACCGGTGCTTACGGCATCGCTGGCCTCGGTGCTGCCTGCGGTACGCGCAGCGAAGCTCAATATTTCGGACGCATTTAAATTTGTATAAGGAAATCAGCATGAAAGTCCGTATCGTTTTGTTGTTGCTGCCTTTTCTGATGCTTGTCGGGCCAGCCCGGGCCGATACTCAGGATGCGCAGGCGCTGGAAATTATCCGTCGGGCGGATGAAGTGCGTTCGCCGAACAAACCGTTTCGCTATACCGTGACCGTACAGGAATACAAATCGGGCGCCGTTCAGCCGACCAATAAACAGGTGCTGGACGTATCGATGCGTTTTCTAAAGCCTGAGAACGGCATGCCGGCGGACGCCCGTTCGCTGGCGCGCTTCATCTATCCGCCGCGCGATAAAGGCAAAATACTCCTCTCTGACTGGTATGATTTGTGGCTTTATACGCCGGATCTTCGCCGCCCCATTCCCATTTCCCGTTCGCAGCGGCTGCTGGGGCAGATCTCTAACGGCGATGTCATTGTCACTAACTTTGAATATGCCTATAACGCAACGCTTCAGGGGGAGGAGACCTGCGCGAACGCTACCTGTTATCGTCTGGCGCTGGTGCGAAAATCGCCGGAAGTGACTTACCCGAAAATAACCTATCTGGTGGAAAAAGATAGCTATCGCCCGTTTAAAGCCGTGTATTACTCGCTGGATGACAGGCCGCTTAAAGAGGTGACTTACCACGATTTCAAACCGCTACTTGGTAAAGTGCGCCCGGCTAAAATTGTCGTGACCGATACGCGTCACGGTAGCGGCTATTCCGTAATGGAATACAGCGACGTCAGGTTTGAATCCCTGCCGCTGTCAAATTTTACCAAGGAATATATTCAGCGGGGTGGCAATTGAGGTATTTGCCTGTACTGCCTGGACTGCTGGCGCCTTTGCCGTTACTGGCGACCTGTCTGTCCACGCCCGATGTGGTGGTATTTGGGCAAATGTCTTATGTAAACAAACGGCCGTCGCTGTGGAAGATCGACGGTAAAAACCCCTATACCGGCCGCAATACGTTTAACGACATTGCCGTAAAATACGCGGACAGTTGCCAGGTGATTGAAAACAAACTCAACGTGGATATAGCGTTGTACGGGCTGGCCTACTATTCATACCGTGACGCCGGAGCGTTTGAAAAAGATGACAACCGCACGCGGGTGCTGCTTGACCGGTTTCGGGTTTCTTACAATGTATCCTCCAGCGTCAGGCTGGATGTAGGGAAAATCCGTACGAAGCAGGGGCTTTTTTATCTTAAATCCCCATCAAATCTGTTAGCAGGATATTACGCCGGTTTCAAAACGACACGTATTTACGATCCGTCCATGAAGCAGAGCTATTTTGAATCATTCTGGGGAGCGACGCTCGCGCAGGATACGCAAAATTATTCGCTCTCATTAACCGTTGCGCCGAAACTAACCGATATTGATAAGCGCTACGAATCATCCAGTAACTGGTCGGCATCGAGGCGCGCGAATGCGCGCGAGCGTTACCTGTTGACGTATACGGACTACCGTATGGATAAGCATACGCCCTCGGTGAATCTGTTGCTCGGCGACGCCCGTTCTGTTGCGATATCAAACAGCTATTACTGGACGCCGCAGTTTGTTATTAACGCCGGGATGGCATGGCACGATCGCCAGCAGTGGCGACACATGGATGGGGATAAAGCGCGAATGGTGGAGCGTTACGCTTTTCCTTCCGAACTTTACGGCATTCGTAAAAAGAACGGCGTGGAGCTGGCGCTGGGGATGCAATATACCACCGATCGATTCAGCCAGCTTGGCCTCGAATACTATTTTCAGAGCGAAGGGTATTCTTCCGGACAATGGCGTCAGCAGACGGATTTAGTGAAATTCCTGAATCAGCGAACTAATTACGCGCCGCTGGATCAAGCGTTTGACGCCTACAAGTATCTGATGGCGTCGGAAAATTATAATGCTTCCAGTAAAGGTAGCCTGCTGGGCAAGCATTATATTAACGGTTGGGCCAGTTTACTGTTGGCGGATCGCTCCGTGATACAGCCTTATGCTGTGCTGAATATGGTTGATGCCAGCGCGATGCTGGGCATTCATTATAACAAGCCGCTCGATCGGCTTGATAAAAAACTTGACGTTTATACCGGGGTATATACCGCTCTGGGCAGCAAACATTCCGAATTCGGCCTGTTTGGCGAAGCGGTTGGAACTTATTTAGGCTTTAAATATCATTTTTAAGGTTTTTAATATGGATATTAAAACAGCATCAGTTGCCTTAATTTTTGCCGGGCAGGGTAATCCCACTATTGGGATGGGCGCCGACCTTTGGGATATTAACAACACGACGAAAGCAATCTGGGACTGCGCCAGCGATATTTCCGGCACGGATATACGCCGCGTTTGCCTGAAAGGGCCAATGAACAAACTGGTGCAAACAACAAACCAGCAGGTCGCCGTTACGGCCATTAACGCGACACTTTATGCGCTTTGCCGCGACAGGCTGGACGAGGCGCGTATTACAGGTTCCTGCGGCCACAGCGTGGGTGAGTATGCGGCCCTGTATGCGGCGGGTGCCGTAACGCTGGACGATCTTTTCCGCATGATTCACTTTCGCTCACGGCTGATGGATGAACTGAGCAAGGTGAATAAAGGGGCCATGCAGGCGGTTAAAGGCATAGATTATTCGTCTATGGCCGCCCTGATTGCCGATTCGGGGATCGGGGTTGATATTAGCTGCGATAACAGCCGTCGCCAGCAGGTCATTGGCGGCACGGTCGTTGCGTTGCGTGAGATGACTGAGGTACTGATGGCGCAGGGCATTGAAACAACTAAGCTTGGCGTCAGCGGCGCGTGGCATACGCGCCTGATGGACGACGGCGTACAGCAGATGCGCGATTTCCTCGCGAATATTGCGATTCAGACACCGCAGCACGAAGTCCTGATGAACGTCACTGGCGAGCCGGTGACCGACCCGGCAGAGATTAAAGAAAATCTGGCGCTGCACTTAACCCATACCGTGAAGTGGACGGCCTCGATGATGCGCTTTTTAAGCCAGCCGTCGCCGGTGACTTTTGTTGAGGTAAGTAATAAAGCGTATCTTGGGCATATGCTTAACGATTTTGACGGCTTTTCACCGACAATGGCCCTGCATTGCAGAAAATTATCAGATACTCATGGTGATTTATGATTCCTGATTATTTTAAATTTATTCGCTTCCAGGACAGGAAAGTATTGCCTTTCTTTTACCTGGTTATGTGTATCGTGCTGGGCTTTTTCTGGAAGAATAATAACTTTTCCATCACGCCTGGCGATAGCGGGATTATTGCTGTGATATTGGGGGTGACGCTATTTAACCTGATTTACGAGTTTAAGCCATACTGGGCCTATAGCTGTGTTATCGGACGCGTTGATGTAGACTACTTTGCAGACAAACCCTGTCCAAAAGCGCAGACGTTTTTCACCCGCCCCACGATAGTCAGCCTGCTTCTGATGGCCATATACTGGCTGCTGGTGAAAATATGCCTGATGTTGCCCTCCGCTGCCTGGGGGACGGTTTGCCTGTTTGCAGGCGCGCCGCTGCTGGCATTTATCGTATTGCGTATGCTCAGGCCGGCCTACGTTAAGCAGGTACTGTCGTCGGCTCCCGGCAAAGTGCGTTTCAAAAGCATGTATCAGTACGTAAGCATCTTTATTGCGCTGACGACGGTTGTGAACGTGTTATCAGTAAGCCCGTTAAAAGAGAGTGCGGATTTCTCATTAGGAAATGGCTACTTTACAGCAAACCTGATGGTGGCGATGCTGATACTGTGCATTATTGTTTTGGCAATCAACCTGGCCTTTGCGCGTTTATCAAAGCGCTATATCTTTCTGGGGCGTATCTTCTTAAAAGAAATTGATTTTTCTTTTTTAAGCGGGTTGCCGCTTAACGCATTGCGTGAAAAAAAGTTGTTTGTCCGGCTGTTGGTGTTGCTGGCGGTACTGGTTATCTGGATTATGCTGGTTAGCGCGTTGCTGGCGTTAATGAATGCGCCTGCAAACTTTGAGGCCTATTTTTTACTCTGCTTCCTGCCGTGTATTGGTTATTATTTTCTGCATCTTTACTGGTACTGGCACGATGAGTTTTTAACGGCCTGCGATATGTACCTGCGTTATGAAGAGTCGAAGAAACGCAATAATTAGCGAAATAAACTGCCGTAATCGTTGCCCGGAAACTGGGCAACGTTATTTATTGATAAACGTTCTGAAAAATTATTATTTTTGTTTCATTCAGAAGTTTATAAACAGAGGCCAGAAAGATAGCGCATTGATTAAAAATTAATTTTTATTAGAAAGTTTAAAATTAAAGCGTCCGGATGTTATTATTTCAGCAAATTACGCTGTCTTTGTTGCATGTTATGTAAAACCTCAATGATAATAACCGCCAATAAAGGATGTGTGTAGGGAGAAAAGAATGGAACAAAACAGTGTCTGTCCTGAAGGAACGCTTTGCCCGCCGCAGGGCGCCGGCGTGCAGACGATTAACGTTGTAGTCGCGCAGGGCCTTCAAAATGTTACGGTTACACGCGACAGATTGCAGCCGGGAGCGGGGCTGGAAGGCTATGCGTCAGGCCAGTTAGCTATACTGCAGCAGAAATGCAGAGAATTCAATTTAATTGAAAAAAGCGCGTTTACCGGCGCGCCAGCGTTTCCAAACGTTCTGAAAATGATATTTACCTTTCTTGCCGCGCCTGATGTGACGGTATGGCAATACCTTCTGGTGGCGCAGAAAGATGATGAAAACGCCATGCTGTTCACGTCGATATACGCCAGTCAGCAAATGATGGAAAGTGAAAGTCCGCGCATAGATTTTTGTGTGAATAACTTTAAACTCGCCTGATTCAGTTATGCCGATACGCCTTCTGGCTCTCATCAGAAGGCGTGATTTTTTTGCACGCGCCTGGCAGCATCCATGCAGGTTTAAGGGTGACCGTTAATCCACACGGGCGAAAAGCCATTTGGGGTTTTTCAGGACCGGGGTTAACGTGGATTTTACATAATAACGATAGTGTTAAGGCGCTACGGCATCGTTATATTTGCCGCTGTGCGGAGCGGATTTCTTCTGCCAGCGTCGCTACCAGCCGGCCGGCCGGCATGGGTCTGGCGCGCTGCGCGCCAGTGCCCGCCCAGTGCGCGGCGTACTCCTGGCAGTTCTGTTGGCTGGCAATGCGGTGTAGCGCTTTTGCCAGATCGTAAGCCACTGGATAATCGGCCATTTCTTCTTGATCCGGCAACAAAGTTAGCCGGTTGGCGATGCCGCGCGCCAGGCGGCCGGACAGGGTGCGGGTAAGTACGGTTCGACGCGCCCGCTCGCTGGCGAGCGTAGCGCGATAGCCCTCGTCTGCGGCAGACTCCGGGCAAAGAATGAATGCTGTACCGAGTTGTGCGGCTACGGCGCCTGTAGCCAGCGCAAGGGCGATATCTTCGCCATCCATCATTCCTCCCGCCGCTATGACCGGCACATCGGTTACCCGGCGAATAGCCCGAACCAGTTCCCGCGTTGACAGTCGCTCATCGCGCGCCTGCGGGTCGAATATACCGCGATGGCCGCCGGCTTCTTCGCCCTGCGCCACGATAAAATTGATACCGACGCTGGCAATCAATTCGGCTTCGCTAACGCAAGTTGCGCAGGCCAGCGTGATGATGCCCACCTGATTAAGGGCTAACAGCGCTGCGCTGTCCGGCAGGCCGAAATGGAAACTGACTACGGCGGGCCGCTCGGCCAACAGCACATCCAGCATCCCGGCGTTGTTAATAAAGGTGCGATAAATTTCGTGTAGCTCGCAGGGCGGCTGCGCCCCAAAGCGCATAAACTCCGGGCGAAGGCGTTCAATCCAGGCGGATTCCCGCGCTGTATTGCGCAGCGCCGGGGCATGGCAAAAAAGATTTACGTTAAAAGGCTTATCGGTCAGTTCGCGGGTGCGGCGAATCATTCTCTGTGCCTGGTCAGGCGAGGATGCGCCGATGCCGAGAGAACCAAGCGCCCCGGCGTTACTGACCGCAGCGGCCAGTTCCGGAGTGGAAACGCCCGCCATCGGCGCCTGGATAAGGGGAAGCGGGGTGAGAAATGAAGCTGTCATAACGCTAACTCTTTATATGAGGTAAACCTGTTATAACAGCAAACTAAAATGTTAAGAAGTGGTAAAATTAACGGCTGCCTGGCGAAGCAGGCAACCCGAACCGTGCCCCGGGCTGGTGTGAAAATGCGCGATAACTTCCCGCTATAGCGCACGCTCCGTACTGACAACGCTTACCCGATGCCGCGCGCATAATCACGCATTGCGTTTTAGCCAGTGGCGCGCTACGGCAGACGGCTTTTTTCGGGCGACCAGGGCCAGGTAGAATCGCCAGTTTGCTGCCGCCTGCGGTGGTCTCCATCCAGATTTTGCAGACAACTTACTTCACGGTAAGCGTATTGATGATGCGCTCTGCTTCGCTCTGCGCTTTTTGCTGGTTATCGGCAGGCAGAGTAAGCTGCATTGTCAGCAATTTGCCGTCTACTTTGCCGAGGATAACCGAGGACCATGCGGTCTGGCCGCGGGCGGAGATGATGCTGTCAAACTGCTGCAACGCGTGGCCTTTTACGTCAATGGCTTTATTGGTGACAACCTGGAGCTGCGGGTCGCGGGTGCGTTGTTGTTCTTCAAGGCGCTTTGCCAGCACGTCAAGGGAGGCATTTGTCGCATCGCCGACAATAACAATAATGGCTTTCTGGCCGGTTGGGTCGGAATAGACGTGCATATTGTTCGCCTGAGTGCCGACTTTTCCGCTCTGGTCGGACATATCCGTCGGCAGGGAGAAGTTCAGTTTACCGTCCAGCAGGGTGACCGTTTTGCCGGATTTAGCGCTCTGTGCCTTACCGCTTTTCGCCGCTGTCGGCGTATTGCTGTTATCGCAGGCCGCCAGCCCGAATGCCAACAGACCGATGCCGACGTATTTTACCAGGTTGCGCATTGATTCTTCCTTACAGGTTATGGAGCCTTAACGGCTTCTCCTGCATCTTATCATAAGATGCGATTCAGACTGGCTGCCAGGCTTCGCCGTTCTGCGAGCGGGCCAGCCGCTTTAGCACGATATTCAACAACAGGCCGTAGGTGGGCAGAAAGAAGATTGTGCTGATAATTATCTTAAAGCAGTAATCCACCAGCGCGATTTCCACCCAGTGACGGGCCATAAACGGATCGGGGCTGCGCCAGAAAGCAATAAAGAAAAAGGCGAGCGTATCGCTGACGTTGCCAAACACCGTAGAGGCCGTTGGCGCAAGCCACCAGCGGCGGTTCTGACGCAGGCGATTAAACACATAAACGTCAAGAACTTGCCCAAGAGCATAGGCCATAAAACTGGCGCAGGCGATACGCGCGACGAATAAATTAACGTGCGCCAGCGCGCCCAATCCTTGCCAGCCCCCCATATAAAATAGCGCGGAAACCAGATAAGACACCGCCAGCGCCGGAACCATCACGGCAAAAATAATGCGCCTTGCCAGCGATGCGCCGAACACCCGTACGGTGAGATCGGTGGCAAGGAAGATAAACGGAAAGCTGAACGCGCCCCAGGTTGTGTGAAAGCCGAAAACGGAAACCGGCAACTGCACAAGATAGTTACTGGAAATAATCACCAGAAGATGAAACAGAGAAAGCCAGATAAGCGCGCTGCGGCGCTGGCGTAAGGAAAAAGCGACCATACTGAACCTTTTTTACAATGGGGTGAGGGAACCCAGATATACGTAGGCGAACGCGGTTCGCCGCTGAAAGCGCCGCATAATACTGTTTTGCGCCGTGAATGCAACGGTGAATTTATGCGCGATCGTTCGCCTTGCTTGCGTGGAAAATTGCGCGGCGTAAACTAATGCGGTTTTTCATCCACCTGAGAATGCTATGTCCGAACCTTTTGCACGCGCAGACCATACGCTGGATGCGCAGGGGCTGCGCTGCCCGGAGCCGGTGATGATGGTGCGTAAAACCGTGCGTGGTATGCAGGCCGGCGAAACGTTGCTGATTATTGCCGACGACCCGGCCACGACCCGCGACATCCCCGGTTTTTGCCGTTTTATGGAACATGAATTGCTGGCGCAGCATACGGCGTCCTTGCCATATCGCTACCTGTTGCGCAAAGGGCGCTGATTACTTCCTGATTAAACGTTACTTTTTACGCAACAGCCGCAGCGCGTTAGCGGTAACCAGCGCCGTGGCGCCGGAGTCCGCCAGCACTGCCAGCCACAGCCCGGTTAGCCCCATCAGCGTCGTTACCAGGAAAACGGCCTTCAGCCCAAGCGCAATGGCGATGTTCTGACGAATGTTGCGGTGTGTGGCGCGCGCCAGCCGCACCACCACGGCCAGTTCGCTCAGCCGGTTGTGGGTGAGCGCCGCGTCGGCGGTTTCCAGCGCCACATCCGTACCGCCGCCCATAGCAATGCCAAGCGTAGCGGCCTTCATGGCCGGGGCGTCGTTAATACCGTCCCCCACCATCGCCAGCGGCGCGCGGTTGTTGAGCGCGTTCACTTCCCTGACTTTATCTTCCGCCAGCAGCCCGGCGCGGAAATCCATCCCCAGCGGCTGTGCTACGGCGGCTGCGGCGCGTGGATTATCGCCGGTTAACATAATACTGCGGATGCCCAGCGCGGTTAGCTGTGATATGGCCTGCGCCGCTTCAGGACGCGGTTCATCGCGCAGAGCCAGTATGCCGACCACGCGGCTCTCGACCTGGAGCGCCGCCAGCGTTTGTCCAGACGCCTCTTCCCGGGCGATCAACTGCGCAATCTCCTGGCTCAGAAGGCCCTCGCGCAGCCTGCCGGGCGCGCTCAGACGCAGCATTTTTCCTTCCACGCGGGCCTCTACGCCGCAGCCTGTTAGCGTTGTTTGATCGTGGGCTTCGGGTATGGCAAGGCCGTGAGCGGCGGCGGCGGCGGCAATTGCCTGTGCTAACGGATGCGTGGAACCCTGCTCGACGGCGGCGGCCAGGCGCAGCAGCTCGTCATCATTCATGCCCTCAAGGGGGAACAGCGCGGTTACCTGCGGTTTACCGGCCGTCAGGGTGCCGGTTTTGTCAAAAGCGAACTGTTTCACGCGACCCAGGCGTTCCAGCGCCGCGCCGCCTTTAATCAGCGCGCCGCGCCGGGCTGCCGCAGCCAGCCCGGAGGTAATAGCCGCAGGCGTTGAGATAACCAGCGCGCACGGGCAGCCGATAAGCAATAGCGTTAATCCTTTATAGATCCACGGCGCCCAGGGCGCGGCCAGCGCCAGAGGCGGCACAACGGCGACCAGTAGCGACAGCCCCATAATAAGCGGCGTATAGATGCGGCTGAAACGATCGATAAAACGTTCTATCGGCGCGCGCCGCTCCTCGGCTTCTTCAATCAGGCGCAGAATGCGGTCAATCGCGCTGTCGCCCGGTTCACTGACGACTTCAAGCAGCACTTTACGATCGACGCTGGTGGCGCCCGCCGCGACTTTTTCGCCCCGGCAATGCTCTACCGGAACGGATTCGCCGGTCAGCGCGCTCTCGTCAAAACTTGCCGCGGCATCCAGCAGGCGGCCATCAGCGGGCAGGCGGCCGCCTGCGGCGACTTCAATTTTGTCGCCAGGGCGTAATTCGGCAAGCGCAACCGTTTCACGCTGGCCGTCGCGCAACCGCGTGGCGACTTCAGGGCGTAACGCCATCAGCGCCGTTACGCCCCGCCTTGCGCGGCTGGCCGCAAAGCCTTCAAGGCGTTCGCCGATAAGAAACAGCAGCAGCACCATCGCCGCTTCCGCCGTGGCGCCGATGAGCAGCGCGCCAACGGCCGCTACGCTCATCAGCGTTTCAATGGCAAACCAGGTGCCGGCGCGGATTTGGCGCAGCGCTTTACCGGCAACGGGCCACAGCCCTGCCAGCGTGGTAAAAATAAAGGCGATTTGCCCCGCAGGCGGCGAGATGCGGCTCAGCGCCCAGCTTATCGCTATCAGTACAATTAGCGCGCCCATCGGCAGGTTTTCACGCCAGCCCGACGGCGCAGGCGCTTTTTCACCGCCAGCCAACAGCGTATAGCCCGCTTTTTGGACGGCGCTTTCCACGGCGTGGCGTACGTCGCTGCGTGCGTCAACAATCAGTTTTTCAGTGGCGAACAGCACCTGCGCGCAGGCCACGTCCGGAAGCTGGCGCACGGCGTTTTCCACTTTACGGGCGCAGGCCGCGCAGTCCATCCCGCGAACCTGCCAGCTATAGCGGGTGGTGTTTTTGGGCGCAGGCGTTTCTTCTGCAACAGGGGTGGGCTGACCGCCAGGCTGCGTCGCCAGCGGGCGTAGCGTCGCGCGTTCGAAACGCGGCGTTTGATTCAGTGTGGGATTTGACATCATAGCCTCCGGCAATGAAAACTGACATTGCCGGAAGGTTACACTCTGGAGTGGACTCCAGAGTCAAGCGCTAATCTACAGATAAAGCGCGCGAACAATCAGGAAATGCCCGCCAAAGTAACAGGCGGCGGCAATCGCGCTGTCGGCCTGAAAACGGCGGCGATAGTGGCTGATAAACCCGATAATATTGCCGAGCAGCAGCAGCGATGCGCCCGCAAAGCCGGAAAATGCGCTATCGGTTGGGCGCATAAACCACTGTTCCGCCGCCAGCCACACCATAACCAGCGTCATACCGATAAACGTGCATACAGGCCAGCGGTACTCATCAAGCCGTGACCAGATGATGGCGATCGACAGCGCGCCAATAATGAGCAGCGTCAGCGGCAGCGGCCAGAAAAATGTGAACGACATACCGCTGGCAAACCAGATGGTATAAAGCAGGTGCGACAGAAAATACGCCCCGATGGCGTAAAGCATGCGCTGCTGCGGGAATTGCGCAAGCGCATCGCCCACAAGGCTTGCGAACAGCCCCGCCAACACCAGATAACCGGCGGCGCTGAACATCGGCGCCTGCCAGGCCAGCAGCAGCAGCAGTAATAGCGTGACGGGTTTAAAGACCCAGCGTTGCCATGCGGGACCGCGACAGGAGGCATCCACGTAAAGCCAGCCGGAAAAGAAAACAGCGATAAACGACCACAGCATGATAAATTCCTGAATCCGTTATTCTTACGCATGCGCCGGGCATGCAGCCTGAATTCAGTCTAGTGGGCAACGCAGCCGGATGACAATGCTTCTTCGCGCGCGCTATGATGCGCAGCACGGCAACGGGAGTCAGGATAATGAACAAGCCCCCTTTTTTCTTCATCGTTATTGTGGCGCTGATTGTGGTTTTAGCGTCGTTTCGCTTTATGCACCAGCGCCGGGTAGAGGCCGAAAACGATGCGCAACCGCTGGCGAGCCGCAGCGTGGCGGTGGCAGCGAAGCGAGAAACGCCGGCAAACGACCGCCGCTCGCGCCAGCGTGAAGTCACAGGCGTAGAGGATAGCATGCGTTATGAAGTGCAGTTTCGCCCGTTAAACGGCGGCGCATTGATGCGCTTTCGCGTCAGCGCCGCGCAGTATCATGCGCTGTCCGTCGGGCAGAGGGGAAGCGTCCGGTATCGCGGCAGCCGCTATGAGGGCTTTATTCCCGCGCCCGCGCCTTAGCGCTTTTGCTGCTTTTGCAAAGCCAACAGCTCAAACACGCCAAAGACGAAAATGCGCAACTCCTGCGCCTTGCTAAGCGGCGCGGCGCCTTTCGCCTGCGTGGATTTGAGCAACGTTAACTGCAGGCCGTGCATCAGAATAGTAAACGCCATCGCCACGTTAATAAAAATATTCAGCGGCCTGGGAAAAGGCTGGAACAGATTTAGCAGCATAAACGCCCAGACGCCCAGCATCAGCAGCCGCCCCAGGTTAATCAGCATGGTTATTCTCCTGCGTTTGGCGGATATAAAGGCGGCTTGCGACCTGCCCGGCCGCCTTTTCTCTGTATAAAACCCAGCTTTGCGGCACGGCTGGCGCCGCGGCTTCCACTTCGCTTTCTACATAAATAAGCGCTCCGTTAGCCAGCCAGCCGTGGCGCTCCAGCAGGCCGAGCGTCTCCTCCAGCAGCCCTTTGCGAAACGGCGGGTCGATAAATACGATATCGTGTGGTTCGCCGGATTGCGCCAGATATGCCAGCGTATCGGCGGCGATAGCCTGGCCCCGGGTTGCGCCAAGCGTAACAAGATTACGCTGTAACTGTCGGGCAACCAGGCGGTCTTTTTCCAGCAGCGTGGCGGCGCTGGCATAACGCGACAGCGCCTCAAGCCCAAGCGCGCCGCTGCCGGCAAAGCAGTCAAGGCAGCGGGCGTCAACGATATAGGGCGCCAGCCAGTTAAACAACGTCTCGCGAACTCTGTCTGTGGTGGGGCGCAACCCTGGGCTATCCGGAACAGGAAGCTTTCGGCCGCGCCACTGGCCGCCGATAATGCGGATCTGGCCGCTGCCGCCGCGCTGGTTTTTTTTCATCATGCTTATTACTGGAAGAAAGTTGGCGGCTATTCTAACGGCGAGCGCGAGGCGAAGAAAGTAGGGGCTGTGTTATGAATGCCCGCTATTAACACAGGGGCTTACGCCGATTGCGGCACAGTGATGCCGCGACGGGAAAGTGTTAGACTAAGCCATTATTTTCAGCTCGTGCGGCATAAGGACGTAGCTGCGCGATGAATAACAGCGAGGAGCGTAGTCGCCAATGGCAAAAGAAAAGAAAAAGGGCTTTTTTTCCTGGCTGGGTTTTGGCCAGAAAGCGCAGCCTGATGAGTCAGTAACAACGCAAATTCCCGGGCAGGACAGCCCGGAGCAACCGGCTGCTGACGATGCGGCGACGCCCCATACGCAGGCTGAATCGGACGCCTTTGCAAAAGATATCGTCAACATTAGCCAGCAGGCGGTTGAAAGCGAGAAGCGCCAACAGGAAAGCGCGCGTAATGCCGACGACAGCGTCGCCGGGCTGCAGGCTGACGTCTGGCAGGCGGTGCAGGCGAGCATCGTTGAAGAAGAGGCTGTCGTTGCGCAGGAAGAGCTAAAAGCGCAGGCCGCCCGCGCGGCCCGGCAGGAGGAAGAGGAAAAACGCGCGGAACAGGCGCGTATCGCGCAGGAAAATCGCCGCGCTGAAGCGCGTAAACAGGCTGATGAAGAAGCGCGTATCGCGCAGGAGGCCGTCCTTGCCGCTGAAAAAGCCGCCTTTGCCGCAGAACAAAAGCATCAGGCAGAAGAGGCGGCCCGTCATGCGCAGGAGGCGAAGCGCGCTGAAGATGAGGCAACGCGAACGCTTAAACAGGCTGAAGGCGAGAAAGAACAGACCCCGCCGAATGACGCCGACGCGTTAGCGACTCACGCTTGCGCCCCGGCGGAACAGGAAAAACCGACAAAAGACGGCTTTTTTGCGCGCCTGAAGCGCAGCCTTATTAAAACCAGACAGAACCTGGGTTCCGGATTTGTCGGCTTGTTCCGCGGCAAGAAGATCGACGACGACCTCTTTGAGGAGCTGGAAGAACAATTGCTGATTGCCGACGTGGGCGTGGAAACCACGCGCAAAATTATTCAACGCCTTACAGAAAGCGCCTCCCGCCAGCAGTTGCGCGACGCTGAGGCGCTGTACGGTCTGCTAAAAGATGAAATGGGCGGTATCCTGGCGAAGGCGGACGAGCCGTTAAACATTGAAGGCCGCATGCCGTTTGTCATCCTCATGGTCGGGGTAAACGGCGTAGGGAAAACCACCACTATCGGTAAGCTGGCGCGCCAGTTCCAGCAGCAAGGCAAAACGGTGATGCTGGCGGCAGGCGATACCTTCCGTGCCGCGGCGGTAGAACAGCTTCAGATCTGGGGCCAGCGCAACGATATTCCTGTCGTGGCGCAGCATACCGGCGCAGACTCCGCCTCCGTGATTTTTGATGCTATTCAGGCGGCGAAGGCGCGCAATGTGGATGTGTTGATTGCCGATACCGCCGGGCGTTTGCAGAATAAATCACACCTGATGGAAGAGCTGAAGAAAATCGTGCGCGTGATGAAAAAGCTTGATGAAGACGCGCCGCATGAAGTAATGCTGACTATCGACGCCAGCACCGGGCAGAACGCCATTAGCCAGACAAAACTGTTCCATGAAGCCGTGGGGCTGACCGGCATTACCTTAACTAAACTGGACGGCACCGCCAAAGGCGGGGTGATTTTCTCTGTCGCCGATCGGTTTGGCATTCCGATTCGTTATATCGGCGTTGGCGAGCGTATTGAAGATTTGCGTGCGTTTAACGCGGGCGACTTTATTGAGGCACTTTTTGCCCGAGAGGATTGACAATGATTCGCTTTGAACAAGTCAGCAAGGCCTATCGCGGTGGGAGGCAGGCGCTCCAGGGCGTGTCGCTACACCTGCAACCGGGAGAAATGGCGTTTCTGACCGGCCATTCCGGCGCGGGGAAAAGCACGCTGCTCAAGCTTATCTGCGGCATTGAGCGCCCGAGCGCGGGCAAAGTCTGGTTTGGCGGCCATGACATCAGCCGCCTGAAAAGCCGTGAAGTGCCGTTTTTACGCCGGCAGATCGGTATGATTTTTCAGGATCATCATCTGCTGATGGATCGTACTGTTTACGATAATGTGGCGATCCCGCTTATCATCGCCGGCGCCAGCAGCGACGATATCCGTCGCCGCGTATCGGCGGCGCTCGATAAGGTTGGGCTGCTTGATAAAGCGAAAAACTTCCCTATTCAACTCTCAGGCGGTGAACAGCAGCGCGTGGGCATCGCCCGCGCTGTGGTGAACAAACCGGCGGTATTGCTGGCGGATGAACCTACCGGCAACCTGGATAATGCGCTGTCGGAAGGGATTTTACGCCTGTTTGAAGAGTTTAATCAGGTGGGCGTGACGGTATTGATGGCGACCCACGATCTGGCGCTGATTTCCCGCCGCCCGTATCGGGTATTGAACCTGAGCGATGGACACCTGCATGGAGGCCATTGTGATGATTAAACGCAACGCGATAAATCGCATCAAACGTTTCAGTAACCGCTTTGATAAAAATAACCGCGTAGGGCGAACCAAAGACGCTATTCGCGGCGCGGCGCGGCGCGGCAGAGGAAATGCGCCTTCAGCGAAAGCCGGCGGGCGTAAAGGAACCGTTAACGAGCAGTTTCGCTATGCCTGGCAGGGAGCGCTAACCGATCTGCGCAGCAAGCCGTTCGCTACGTTTCTGACCGTAATGGTCATCGCTATCTCTCTGACGCTGCCCAGCGTCTGCTATATGGTTTACAAAAACGTCAGCCAGGCGGCGGCGCAGTATTATCCAACGCCGCAAATCACCGTTTATCTCGATAAAACGCTCGATGATGACGCAGCGCAACAGGTGGTCGGCCAACTTCAGGCCGAGCAGGGCGTGGCGAAGGTCAACTATCTTTCGCGTGATGAAGCGCTGGGCGAATTTCGCAACTGGTCAGGTTTTGGCGGCGCGCTGGACATGCTGGAAGAAAACCCGCTGCCGGCGGTTGCGGTCATTGAGCCGAAAATCGACTTCCAGAACAACGCCTCGCTCAACACACTGCGCGATCGCGTAGCAAAACTTCAGGGCGTGGACGAAGTGCGTATGGATGATAGCTGGTTTGCGCGGCTTGCCGCGCTGACCGGGCTGGTAGGGCGCGTATCAGCCATGATTGGCGTGTTGATGGTCGCAGCGGTGTTCCTTGTTATTGGCAATAGCGTCAGGCTGAGCATTTTCGCTCGCCGCGATACCATTAACGTGCAAAAGCTTATTGGCGCGACGGATGGGTTTATCCTGCGTCCTTTCTTGTACGGCGGCGCGTTGCTGGGGTTTAGCGGGGCGTTTTTATCGTTGATCCTCTCTGAAGTATTGGTTTTGCGCCTGTCTTCTGCGGTAGGCGACGTGGCGCGGGTATTTGGCACTAAATTTTCTATCAGCGGCCTTTCGTTTGATGAATGCCTGCTGCTGTTGCTTATTGCAGCAATGATTGGCTGGATCGCCGCCTGGCTTGCGACGGTGCAACATTTACGTCACTTTACCCCCGAGTAATAAATATCTGGTATAATCCCCCGCTGCTTACGGGAGTCCGTAGCAGAGGGGGCGTTGCGACCCCGCAACCTTCTTTCTGTCTGCGCTTTTTCATAGCTCTGTCACAATTTGTATGTAATTTTATTAACAATTAACACTGAACTTGTGGATAAACTCACGGTCTGATGATTAAGTGTTGAGTATTCTCGTTGCACAGTATCGGTTCGGCTTCGTTGCCTGATGGGGGCGAGTCCGAAACCAACAATAATGTGAGGATTTGAATGACTAAAGAAATGCAAACTTTGGCTTTAGCCCCGGTTGGCAACCTGGAATCATATATCCGGGCCGCCAACGCCTGGCCGATGCTCTCGGCTGAGGAAGAAAGGGCGCTGGCTGAAAAGCTGCATTACCAGGGCAGTCTGGAAGCAGCTAAAAAGCTGATTCTGTCTCACCTGCGCTTCGTTGTTCATATTGCTCGTAACTATTCCGGTTACGGCCTGCCGCAGGCAGACCTGATTCAGGAAGGTAATATCGGCCTGATGAAGGCCGTGCGCCGCTTCAACCCGGAAGTGGGCGTGCGTCTGGTATCGTTTGCCGTTCACTGGATTAAAGCGGAAATTCACGAATATGTGCTGCGCAACTGGCGCATCGTGAAGGTTGCGACGACAAAAGCGCAACGTAAACTGTTCTTTAACCTGCGTAAAACCAAGCAGCGCCTGGGTTGGTTCAACCAGGATGAAGTTGAAATGGTGGCCCGTGAACTGGGCGTAAGCAGCAAAGACGTCCGTGAGATGGAATCACGCATGGCCGCGCAGGATATGACGTTCGACATGCCCGGCGATGACGACGCGCAGGACGGCCAGCCGATGGCGCCCGTGCTTTACCTTCAGGATAAAACGTCTAACTTCGCCGATGGCATTGAAGACGATAACTGGGAAGAGCACGCAGCCGACAAGCTGACTGTGGCCATCCAGGGGCTGGATGAGCGCAGCCAGCACATTATCCGCGCCCGCTGGCTGGATGAAGACAACAAATCCACGCTGCAGGAACTGGCCGATCGCTACGGCGTTTCCGCAGAGCGCGTGCGTCAGCTTGAAAAAAACGCAATGAAAAAACTGCGCGCGGCTATCGAAGCCTGAATGTAAGCCACGCCGCAAAAATGCGCCCCGGGGTCTGACGACGTCGGGGTGTTTTTACATCTGGTCCGTCTTCTGTTTTTCCTTTTGCTTTCTTCTGCCCAAAAAGGCATCTTCATTATCGTTTTTCATTATGTTATTCGCTGGTTGAATTTCTTATTTCAATTCGCAGGAAATAAAGTATTTTTAGCCGGGAGCTCTGTTCACGGTGGTTAAAATGGAGTTTTCCATTCGTGCTGCGCTTATTTTGCGTCGTTCAATGGAGATATATTTCAAACAGGATGGGAATGTGGAAATTAAACACCATGACAACGGAAAAAGGGAGAATGAAAATGACGGGTAAAGCCTTGCTGGCAGGATGTATTGCACTGGCAATGAGTAGTTCGGTTCTGGCGCGGGATATTAAGATCGCGGTAGTGGGCGCAATGTCTGGCCCGGTGGCGCAGTATGGCGATCAGGAATTTACAGGCGCAGAGCAGGCGATTAATGACATCAATGCCAGAGGCGGCGTGGATGGCAACCGACTGGTTGCTGTAAAATATGACGACGCCTGCGATCCAAAGCAGGCCGTAGCCGTCGCCAACAAAGTGGTGAATGACGGCATCAAATATGTGATTGGTCATCTTTGCTCCTCTTCCACTCAGCCGGCGTCTGATATTTATGAAGACGAAGGCATCCTGATGATTACGCCTGCCGCGACTGCCCCGGAGCTGACGGCACGCGGCTATGAACTGGTGCTGCGCACGACTGGCCTGGACTCCGATCAGGGACCGACGGCCGCAAAATATATTCTTAACCACGTTAAACCGCAGCGCATTGCAGTCATACACGATAAGCAACAATATGGCGAAGGCCTGGCGCGTGCGGTGCGCGATGGCCTGAAGAAGGGCGGCGCTGACGTGGTATTTTTTGATGGCATTACCGCAGGCGAGAAAGATTACTCAACGCTTGTGGCGCGCCTGAAAAAAGAAAATATTGATTTTGTCTATTACGGCGGTTACCACCCGGAAATGGGGCAGATGCTGCGCCAGGCGCGTGCGGCGGGTCTGAATACGCAGTTTATGGGGCCTGAAGGGGTCGCTAATGTTTCGCTGTCGAATATTGCGGGCGAGGCTGCTGAAGGGATACTGGTGACCAAGCCGAAGAACTACGATCAGGTGCCTGCCAATAAGCCCATTGTGGAGGCCATCAAAGCGAAGAAAAAAGATCCAAGCGGCGCTTTCGTCTGGACGACCTATGCGGCGATGCAGGCGCTCACTGCGGGGCTGAAGTTATCTGAAGATCCGGATAAAATCGTTAAATACCTTAAGGCGAATACCGTGGATACCGTGATGGGTCCGCTGGCCTGGAATGAAAAAGGCGACCTGAAGGGGTTTGAATTTGGTGTCTTTACCTGGCACGCTAACGGTACGGCGAGCGATGC
Source organism: Tenebrionibacter intestinalis (assembly GCF_016632365.1). Taxonomy (GTDB): domain Bacteria; phylum Pseudomonadota; class Gammaproteobacteria; order Enterobacterales; family Enterobacteriaceae; genus Tenebrionibacter; species Tenebrionibacter intestinalis. The sequence continues at coordinate 55,900 of NZ_JAEPBH010000017.1, forward strand.
GAAATAATGCGCAGCCGGGCGGCATGACGGGCCAGCCGGCCTGACCCGCCGTACGCGAATGCCGGTCAGGGCGTGCTCTGGCCGGCGTTTTTTATTGCTGAGGAAAACGCCCGCATGAAGTTTTGGCTCCCTCTGTGGCTTGTGGGTTAATCTTTTTTAAGGCAGGCCGGACGGCGCCCTGCTTTATGGCCTGTCAATCCTGCTTTTGCCAGCCGCCGGTCTGTGCGCGAAAACCTGACGCCTGCATAAAAGCGGCCATAACGCTTCGGTCTTCTACGCCAGTATCCACCATACGCCAGTCGTTGACGCCCGGGTTGTCGCGTATAAGTTCTTCCAGTAAATATCGCCCAACGCCGCGCCGGCGCGTGGCTTCCCTTACCCGTAGCGAATCCAGCTCGGCCTGAGCGCCGCGTAGCGTCATTTTAACAGCCGCCAGCAGGCGGTTATTAAACTTTGCGGCGTAAATACGGTGAGCGTCATCCATCGTCAGGGTTTTTGGCGAGTATTCAGGCCAGATTTTGGTGAGATCGAGAATGTCCTGTTCGCTCAGGCGGCGCAGTCGCACAATAGTCAGTTTCATAACGTGGCTTTATCGTTGGCAGGCTTAAAGTATGTATCCGGTTGTACGGATGCGTGGGTTTCTCATTGCGCCATTCTACAGGCGAATCAAGTAGTCAAACCCTTTAATAGTGGTTCATTAATCATAAAATATATTTTTTTATGGCGTACTCGGCTAACTTTTGATGATTTTTTAGCGCAAAATAACGATATATTATTCTGCGGTTCACGCTTTTTTTGTTTATCCGGATGCTAAAACAGCATAATATCCGTGTTTAATCGACTGAATTATATGTAATTGGCGTGGGGTCTGACGTTAAAAATGGCCGTAACGTTAGTCAGTTAGATAAAAATAACGCTGTTTATAAAAACAACAGCACGTTGTGAATTTAATAAAACCAATAACGACATCACGAATGGGGATGCTTCAGTATGAAAGCGAAAACACTGATTGCGGGCGTGGTCGCCCTCGCTGTTGCGCATGCGGCGGCGGCAGAAGATATCAGAGTGGCCGTTGTTGGCGCGCTGTCCGGCCCGGTTGCGCAGTGGGGCGAGATGGAATTTAACGGCGCGCGGCAGGCTATCAAAGATATCAATGAAAAAGGCGGGGTGAAGGGGAATAAACTCACGGCTCTGGAGTATGACGACGCCTGCGATCCGAAACAGGCGGTAGCCGTGGCCAACAAGATAGTCAATGACGGTATTAAATATGTGATTGGGCATTTGTGCTCATCCTCCACGCAGCCTGCCTCCGATATCTATGCCGATAAAGGTATTCTGATGATTACCCCAGGCGCGACCAATCCGGAACTGACCCAACGCGGTTACGACACCATTATGCGCACGGCGGGCCTGGATTCCGCCCAGGGACCGACGGCGGCGAAATATATTCTCGACCACGTGAAGCCGCAGCGCATCGCTGTCATACATGATAAACAACAGTACGGCGAAGGGCTGGCGCGCTCGGTGCGTGATGGCCTGAAACAGGGCAACGCGAATGTGGTGTTCTTTGACGGCATCACCGCTGGTGAAAAAGACTTCTCGGCGCTTTTGGCGCGTTTGAAAAAAGAAAATATCGATTTTGTTTACTACGGCGGCTACTACCCGGAAATGGGGCAAATGCTGCGTCAGGCGCGCGCGCAGGGCCTGGCTATCCAGTTTATGGGGCCGGAAGGCGTGGGCAACACTTCGCTTTCTAATATTGCCGGCGATGCGGCGCAAGGGCTGCTGGTGACTATGCCTAAGCGCTACGATCGGGAGCCGGCAAACCAGGCCATCGTTGCGGCGCTAAAGGCGCAGAAAAAAGATCCGAGCGGCCCGTATGTCTGGATAACCTATGCCGCCGTACAGTCGCTTGCGACCGCGCTTGAGCGCAGCAATAGCGCAGAGCCGCAGGATCTGGTGAAAGATCTCAAAGCTCATGGCGCAAAAACGGTTATCGGCCCGCTTTCCTGGGACGAAAAAGGCGACCTGAAGGGGTTTGAATTTGGTGTCTTTCGCTGGCATGCCGATGGTTCCTCATCGGTAGCCGCGCAATAACGCACGCGGGTCGCTTATGTCTGAGCAATTCCTCTACTTTTTGCAGCAGATGTTCAATGGCGTGACGCTGGGCAGCACTTATGCGCTCATTGCCATCGGCTACACGATGGTGTACGGCATCATCGGCATGATCAACTTCGCCCACGGCGAAGTTTACATGATAGGCAGCTACATCTCGTTTATGATAATCGCAGCGCTCCTGATGATGGGTATTGATGCGAGCTGGCTGCTGGTGGGCGCCGGGTTTATCGGCGCAATTATTATCGCCAGCGCTTACGGCTGGAGTATAGAGCGCGTGGCGTACCGGCCTGTGCGTAGCTCCAGAAGGCTCATCGCCCTGATTTCCGCCATCGGGATGTCCATTTTTCTACAAAACTACGTCAGCCTGACCGAAGGTTCCCGCGATATTGCGCTGCCGAGCCTGTTCAGCGGCCAGTGGACGGTAGGCAGCAGCGAGCGCTTCTCCGCTTCCATCACCACTATGCAGTTAGTTATCTGGACGGTAACCGTGCTGGCGATGCTGGCTTTGACGCTGTTTATCCGTTATTCGCGTATGGGCCGCGCCTGCCGCGCCTGTGCAGAAGATCTGAAAATGGCGAGTCTGCTTGGGATCAATACCGATCGCGTTATCTCCCTGACCTTCGTTATTGGCGCGGCAATGGCTGCGGTAGCAGGCGTGCTGCTCGGTCAGTTCTATGGGGTTATTAACCCGTACATTGGCTTTATGGCCGGGATGAAGGCCTTCACCGCAGCGGTATTGGGCGGTATCGGCAGCATTCCTGGCGCGATGCTCGGCGGCCTGATACTCGGCGTGGCCGAGGCGCTGACCTCCGCTTATCTGAGTACGGAATACAAAGACGTTGTTTCCTTCGCGCTGCTGATTGTGGTGTTGCTGGTAATGCCGACCGGGATTCTGGGCCGCCCGGAGGTAGAAAAAGTATGAAGCCGATATATTTTGCAAGAGCATTGTTCCCGGCCGCCCTGTTTTTCGTGCTGGCTGCGGTCTTCATGGGAGTACAGCTTGGCCTGGAAGGTACAAAGCTCGTTGTAGACAGCGCAGCGCCCGTGCGCTGGGAGTGGATTGCTATCGGCACCGCCATAGTCTTTTTGTTCCAGCTTCTGCGCCCGTTTGTACAAAACGGACTAAAGCGCGTTTCCGGCCCGAGCTTTGTTTTGCCGACAATTGACGGTTCTACGGTAAAACAAAAGCTGTTTTTGATTGCGCTGCTGGTTATCGCCGTCGCATGGCCGTTTATGGTATCGCGCGGAACGGTGGATATCGCCACGCTGACTATGATTTATATCATTCTTGGCCTGGGGCTGAACGTGGTGGTGGGGCTTTCCGGCCTGCTGGTGCTGGGCTACGGCGGTTTTTACGCCATCGGCGCGTATACGTTCGCGCTCTTAAACCACTACTACGGGCTGGGCTTCTGGACGTGCCTGCCGCTGGCGGGGTTGACGGCTGCCGCTGCGGGTTTCCTGCTCGGTTTCCCGGTGCTGCGCCTGCGTGGCGACTACCTGGCGATAGTGACGCTGGGATTTGGTGAAATTGTGCGCATCCTGCTGCTCAATAATACCGAAATCACCGGCGGCCCGAACGGCATCAGCCAGATCCCTAAACCGACGCTGTTTGGCCTGGAATTTAGCCGCACGGCGCGAGAAGGCGGCTGGGATACCTTCAGCAACTTCTTTAACATTAAATACGACCCCAGCGATCGCGTGATTTTTCTCTACCTGGTGGCGCTGCTGCTGGTTGTGCTGACGTTTTTTGTCATTAACCGCCTGCTTCGCATGCCGCTGGGCCGCGCCTGGGAAGCGCTGCGTGAAGACGAAATCGCCTGCCGCTCGTTGGGCTTAAGCCCTACGCGCATTAAACTCACGGCGTTTACCATTAGCGCTGCGTTCGCCGGGTTTGCCGGCACGCTGTTTGCCGCACGTCAGGGATTTGTCAGCCCGGAATCCTTCACCTTTGCCGAATCAGCCTTTGTGCTGGCTATTGTGGTGTTGGGCGGCATGGGGTCGCAGTTCGCCGTTATTCTTGCAGCTATCCTGCTGGTGGTGTCGCGCGAGCTGATGCGTGATTTCAACGAGTACAGCATGCTTATGCTCGGCGGACTGATGGTGCTGATGATGATCTGGCGTCCCCAGGGGCTGCTGCCGATGAAGCGCCCGCACCTGGCGCTGAAAAAGGATAATGCAAAAGGAGAGCAGGCATGAGTCAGCCCTTATTGACCGTCAGCGGCCTGATGATGCGCTTTGGCGGCCTGCTTGCCGTTAACAACGTTGCGCTGAAGCTTAATGCAGGCGAAATCGTCTCGCTGATTGGCCCTAACGGTGCGGGTAAAACCACAGTATTTAACTGTCTGACCGGTTTTTACAGGCCGAGCGGCGGCACGATTAAGCTGCGCGATAAACATCTGGAAGGGTTGCCCGGCCAGGCTATCGCCCGTCTCGGGGTGGTGCGTACCTTCCAGCATGTGCGTCTGTTTCGTGAAATGACGGTGATTGAAAACCTGCTGGTGGCCCAGCATAAGCAGATAAAAACCGGCGTTTTTTCCGGCCTGCTGAACACCCCGGCGTTTCGCCGCAGCCAGGCTGACGCGCTCGATCGCGCCGCCGTGTGGCTGGCGCGTATCGGTCTGCTGGAACACGCTAACCGGCAGGCCGGCAACCTGGCCTATGGCCAGCAGCGTCGGCTGGAGATTGCCCGCTGCATGGTTACGCAGCCGGAAATCCTGATGCTTGACGAACCGGCGGCAGGCCTCAATCCGCGCGAAACCAAAGAGCTGGATGAGTTGATAGTCGAGCTGCGCGACCAACATAACACCACGATTTTGCTTATTGAGCATGATATGAAGCTGGTAATGGGCATTTCGGATCGCATCTACGTGGTAAACCAGGGTACGCCGCTGGCGAACGGCACGCCAGAGCAGATTCGTCATCACCCTGACGTCATCCGCGCCTATCTGGGAGAAGCGTAAATGGAAAAAGCGATGTTAACCTTCGACCGGGTAAGCGCGCACTATGGCAAAATCCAGGCGCTGCACGAGGTGAGCCTGTATATCAACCGGGGAGAGATAGTCACTCTCATTGGCGCCAACGGCGCCGGGAAAACCACGCTGCTTGGCACGCTGTGCGGCGACCCGCGCGCCACGCACGGCACGATAGTCTTTGACGGCAAAAATATCACCGACTGGGCTACTGCGCGAATTATGCGTGAGGCGGTAGCGATTGTGCCGGAAGGCCGCCGCGTATTTTCGCGCATGACAGTGGAGGAGAATCTGGCGATGGGCGGCTTCTTTACCGACAGGCCGCAGTATCAGACGCGTATAAAGTGGGTATACGACCTGTTCCCGCGTCTGCATGAACGCCGGACGCAGCGCGCGGGCACCATGTCCGGCGGCGAACAGCAAATGCTGGCTATCGGCCGCGCGCTGATGAGCAACCCGCGCCTGCTCTTGCTGGATGAACCCTCGCTTGGCCTGGCCCCGATTATTATTCAGCAAATCTTTGACACCATCGAGCAGCTACGCGCCGAGGGCATGACTATTTTTCTGGTGGAGCAGAACGCCAACCAGGCGCTGAAGCTCGCCGACCGTGGCTACGTGCTGGAAAACGGCCATGTGGTGCTCGAAGTTACCGGCGATGCGCTGCTTGCAAACGAAGCGGTGAGAAGCGCGTATCTGGGGGGGTAAATGAAATAGCCGTTAATGAAATTAAAGTGCGTTTTACAGACGCACGTATTTTGTATAAAAGATCCTCCAGCTAAGAGGTTCCTTGAATATCGTATCGTTGCACAGGGCTTGGTTGGAGGTTGTTTTTCCTGCAATGACCTACTCAATAATGACTATTTCAAAGATGGAAAAAAATAATGTTGTGAGCCTAAATTATGTTCACACCACAGTCTGAAATGTCTCAATCGTAGCCAGGAGAGGACAGTGGTATAGAAAAGGCCACATAAGGTGGCCATGCTTTACATTGTTTTTTTTAAACGCCAGTAAAGCGCTAAACGTTCAATAATATTGAACTCATGAAGGAAAATTGAAGCAAAAATAAATCCACCTCCTGCCATTTGTACCAGGCTCGGCATTTGACCCAAAAGCAGGAGACTAAAAACGATGGCAAAAATGGGTTCTGAAAGTTCGATCAGTTGCACGGATTGACTTGAGGTAAGAGTGAGAGCCTTAGTTGTACACCAGAATCCGCCTATTGTTGGAAGAATGGCCAGAAGTATCAAGAGCGCGATGCTCCATATATCCAGAGAAGAAATGCTCACTGTTTTATCAAAAGGGATGGCTAAATAAATTGAACCGAAAAGTAAGAGAGTAAACATCTGTGGGATACCGGCACCAAACCTGAATTTTCGAGAGAGGAAAAGGAATCCTCCGTAACCCAAGCCAGCAATGATGGCACAAATTAACCCTTCATTTAAGGTAATATTCATTTCGCCATCCTGAGAAAAAATCAAATATAACCCATAGACAGAGAGTACAATAGTTATGACTTCTTTTAACGATAAAATACGTTTTTCAGAAATGGCTGATAGTAAAAAAGAGAAAACAGTGGCGCTTCCAAAAAGAATAAATACAACCGTTGATACATTTGTTGTTGTATAGGCTTTAGTTTCGAAATGATAAAGCACAAAAAAACCTAGAAATGCACATATCAAACCTACGATCCATTTCGATTTTACAAACTGAGCAGTGATGTTTATTTTTCCCGATAAAATTATAACAGGTATCAGAATTAAAAGACCTATTAAACATTTATAGAACGCAACTTCACTTGATGAAAGCCCAGCCTGAAAAAGCTTAACACTCATCACACCAACGGTACCATTAAATATTGCAGCAAGAAGAGCATAAATAATTCCTATGTATTTAGCCTTTTTCATTATTAACCTCTATGCTCCTGGGATTAGTAAAATAATTAGTCAGAATTTTACTCCAAAGTGATTTTCGACCTTTAACAGAGTGGAATATGCCACCCATGTCATCATTTCTGGATTTGTAAATTGGATCTCTCATCATAATATTATGAGCTTTGTGAAGATTCCAGAATGGAATATTAGGCATCAGATGATGCGTCAGATGTAGGTTCTCAGCGTGCATTCCAGTGAGTAATAGTTCAGGTTTAGAACTAAATCGGTTCCATGTTTGATCAATATCGTTATTATTTTCGATAATGGGAAAATGTTCTGCCATTTCTATAAACCATCCAACCATCGGAAATGATGTAATGAGTGGGATAAACCAGTAAAGAACTAACAAATGGAAGCTATTCGTATAGATAGATATCGCAGCAATAGTAATCCACAATATAAATAATTTTTTAAACTCAGGATCGTTAAAATCTCCAAGCCTATTTTTTAATAAATATTTAAGAAATGAAGGGGATTTGCTTAAAAATAATGGGCTAATTAAATGTTTTATTATAAAGTGTCTTGTAGTTGTCTCTTGAAAAAGATCGCTTTCTATATAGTATTTATAGTCCGGATCACGATTCTTTTTACCGAGATAGTTATGGTGCAGAATTACATGACTTTTAGCATATTTTTGAAACGTCTGGAATATTGTATAGCCACTAAAGTATTTTCCAAGAATATCATTTAGATTAGTGTTTTTTGCAAGTACACGATGAGCTGACTCGTGGAGTATTGTAGCCAGAGCCCGCTGTCTTGTACCTATAATTATAACGGCAAAAAGATAAATGAAAATATTATCCATGTAGATAGATATTGCTATTGTACCAAGAATTACTCCCCAATCACCGGCAACAGCAATTATTCCACGGTAATTATTTAAGTCTGAGAGCTTGCTTAGCTCATCCATGATTTCATTACTAAATTTCATTTCATCCCTCAAAACTGTTTACTACTGATTTGGAATTCAAGCTACACTGGCAAAGTAATCTATATTTTTCAGGGTTAAGATCCATCAACTCCAGAAAAATCTTCTCTTTATTGCTGACAGCACCTAGTGCCCCAGTTTCTATCTCAATTAAGCATTTTCCGCATTGGCCTTGCCTGCACTGAGAGTCAATAGAATCTATTTCATTTATCACTCCAGACATTTTTGTTCCAATCGGAAAATTGAAGACTTTACCATTAATAGTAATTTCAGCTATAATTCACCATGTATCGAAAAGATTCATTAAGTACAAGATCGTGTAACTCAAGCTTTCACATCAGCTTAATCCTTTAAGCTCCAATAGATTGTAATTTTTAACAAAACAATAACATTAATTTCAATGCTAATGCAATCGTGATATATATTAATTTATTTGATTTAGAGAAAATCACCCATAAAATATTATGAATTGGAGAGCCATTTTGATTTTTTGATATTAATCAGATGAAGATATCTTACTAATGCTATTTTCTAGTATGTTATTTTGTGATTTTTTCGAGTTCATATTTGCACACTTAATAACAATTTATTTTATAACCTATTGAATATTATAGATTCGCATCAAGGTTTCTCTATTGAAATATATCAAAGGAAATATTTAACAATTTAAATTATAGTGTTTTTAATACCGTTTTAAGTATTTCATTAACCAGCCGGTGAACCATCGAGGAACTGTATCGTTAACGGACCGGCACTATGCTGGTGTTATACAAGCTCAAAGTCTACATTGGTAATTTTTTTCATACCGGGATTATTGCTATGATTTATTCAGAATTAGTAATTACTGTGATGAGCTCCATATGTATGGAGCTCCAGCGGTTAATATGAAATGCGTACTGGATTTTGAGGCATATGTTTAGCCCGGACATCAACAATTATTCTAATGCCTGGTTCCCACGATCCTGAAATCACCCCGCCACCAGCACCGTTACCCCCAGTTTCTCAAACGCCTTCACCGCCCCGGCGCTAATCCCTTTATCGGTAATCAGATAATGAATATCGCTCCACGCGCAAGGCAGAGCGAACATCGACACCTTATCAATTTTGCTGGAATCCGCCACAACGTACACCGTCTTCGCTGAACGGATCATTGCGCTTTTTACGTTAATATCGGTTTCACTTGGGTAGCTTAGCCCCCTGCGCGGCGAAATAGCGGCGGTGGCGAGAAACAGCTTTTCCGCCAGCACGTTTTCAAAAAAGCTTGCGGCCTTTTCCCCGGAAGTGGAAAGCGTCGGGAACTTAAATGTGCCGCCGGTCAGCAGAATATTGATGCCTGGTTCGCCGCCAAGCTTCAGCGCGATATTTACCGCGTTAGTGGTCACCGACAGACGATGAATGTGCGCCAGATGATCGACGATAGCGGTCGTCGTGGTGCCGGAATCGAAAATGACCGCATCGCCGTTTTCGATTTGCTGTGCGGCCAGGCGGCCAATGGCGTTTTTCTCCTCCAGATTGACCTGGCGTTCCAGCAGCAGCGCGCCGGTGTTCTGTTTGCCCGTCGCAAGCGTAGCCCCGCCGTAATAGCGCTGCACAAACCCCTGTTTTTGCAGCTCGCGCAGATCGGTACGGATCGTCGCTTGCGTGAGATCGAACGCCTCGGTCAGTTGCTTCACAGTAACCGTGCCGTCTTCGCGGATCATTTCAAGGATTTTCTCCCTGCGCTGTTGCATATCCGCCAGTTGTTCGCTCCTGGTTTTCAATCGAAATGCTCCTGATTCTGCGCCTGTTGCTCTGTTTTCTGATCTGCCACGCAGTGTAGCGCTCGTTACGGGGGATTGCGAGTTTGCTCGTAACCTCTGGTGAAAATGCGTTTTTCGCCGGATAACTTATCTGCAAAGCGCATGTCTACGCGCGCTGTCGCGGGGATGACGGGGTGAGAGGATAGAGTAGACGCTTTTGTTTAATCTTTGATCAGCGCCACAGAAACGGTTAATTAAACGCTATACATTTTCGATCGAAAATCAAATGAAAGCGATCTGTGCCTTTTTAGTTATAAGATCGTGACGATCTGGAGGTAAGCGTGGACGTACAGGCAATCAAAAAGACGGCGCGACAGGCCCGGCGCTATGTGCTGCAGATGAACCACCGGGCGGGTAAAGGCCATACCGGGGCCGATCTTTCAGAAATCGATATTCTCTGCACGCTTTATATGGCGGTAATGGATCGCGCACAGGCGCGCCCGGACTGCGACCGTTTCATCCTCTCCAAGGGGCATGGCGCGGGCGGCTTTTATTGCAGCGCCGCGGCGATGGGGCTGCTCGACCCCGCAGTGCTTACTCAATATATGGGTGACGATACCCTGCTGGCGGGCCATCCGGTGCGCCAGAAACTACCGGAACTGGTCGAAATTAACTCCGGCGGCCTCGGCCACGGCCTGCCTGTCGCCGTCGGCCTTGCGCTTGGCAACAAACTGGCAGGGCGGGGGCATCGTCGCGCCTTTGTACTGCTGGGCGACGGCGAGCTGGCGGAAGGCTCCAACTGGGAGGCGGCGATGTCTGCCAGCAAATTTCAGCTTGATAACCTGGTCGCCATTGTCGATCGCAACCGTCTGCAACTGGCGGGGAAAACCGAATCCATCATGCCGCTGGAGCCGCTGGCCGATAAATGGCGCGCTTTTGGCTTTGAGGTACTGGAGTGTGACGGCCACGATCCGGTCGCGCTCGTTGAGGCGGTAAACGCGCCTTCTGCCGGCAAGCCGCGCGTTATCCTCGCCAGCACCGAGAAGGGCCGCGGCATATCCTTTATGGCCAACGTCCCGGCCTGGCACCACCTGGTGCCTGATGACAAACAGCTCGCCCAGGCGCTGGCGGAACTGGAGGATTAATGATGCAAGACTTACGCGATGCGGTTATTGCCACCCTGCTTGACGCCCAGCAGGGCGGCGCGAATATCAACGTTGTGGTTGCTGATTCCACCTCAACCTCAAAAATCTCGCCGTTTGAAAGCGCCTTTCCCGAGCGCGTGATTAATGTCGGTATCGCTGAGCAGAATATGGTAGGCATTGCCGCCGGGCTGGCGCTAAGCGGCAGCACCGTTTTTACGGCTAACGCCGCGCCGTTTTTGCTGGCGCGCGCCAATGAGCAGGTGAAAAACGATGTCTGCTACACCGACACCAACGTCAAAATGCTTGGCCTGAACGCCGGGTTTGCCTACGGCCCGCTTGGGGCTACCCACCATTGCATGAACGACATTGCTATTGCGCGCACTTTTGGCAACCTACAAATTTTTGCGCCGGCCGATGCCGCCCAGGCGCGCGGCGTGACGCTGCACGCTATTGCGCACCGCGGGCCGGTTTATATCCGCATGGACAGCGACAAAGTGCCGCTGCTAAACGGTGATGCGCGTTTTACGCCCGGCAAACCGGTTGTGGTGCGGCAAGGGCGCGATACCGTGGTGTTTTGCCTTGGCACCATCGTGCATGAAGCGCTGGCGGCGGATCTGGCGAACGTTACCCTCGTTTCCCTGCCATCGCTCTGGCCGCTTGACGTTCAGGCGGTATGCGAACTCATTGCGGCGCATTCGCATGTTATCTCAATGGAGGAGCACGTGATTAGCGGCGGCCTCGCCAGCATTATTGGCGAAATCCTGCACCAGCGCCGCCTGAACCGGCGCTTTACCGCGCTTGGCGTGCCGCCCTACGAATTTACCCACAGCAGCAGCCGTAAGGCGCTGCGCCAACAGTTCCATATCGACGCCAACGGGCTGCGCTTTACGCTGGAACAGGCGGCGCAGGGCGCAATTGCCTGAGGAGAGACCGATGAGCAGTGAATATGACGTCAGCCTGCGCTACGGCGTGGACGACACGGGCGGCCTGACCGACAAAGTCGCCGTGGTGACCGGCGGGCTGGGCGGCATCGCGATGGCAAGCAATGAAATGTTGCTGGAGAAAGGGGCGAAGCTGGCGCTGCTGTATCCGGCCTTCGAACGCGAAAAGGCGCAGCAAACCGCAGAGCGGTTCGATGCCTCGCGCGTGCTGTTTGTTGAATGCGACGTGGCCGACCCGGCGTCGGTGGAGCAGGCGTTTACCCGCGTGGACGCGCGCTACGGCCAGCTTGATATTCTGGTGAACTGCGCAGGCTATGTGATGCTGCAACCAGTGCTGGAAACGGAGTTCGGAGAGTGGAATAAGCAAATTGCGGTCAACCTGACCGGCCCCTTCCTGTGCGCTCAGGCAGCGGCGAAGCGCATGATTCAGGCCGGGCGCGGCGGCAAAATTATCAATATTGCCTCGCAGGCGGCTTCCATCGCCATCGATAACCATGTGGCCTACACCTCAGCCAAAGCGGGGCTGCTGGGCATGACGAAAGTCATGGCGAAAGAGTTCGCGCAATACCGCATTAACGTTAACACCCTGTCACCTACCGTTGTGCTGACGCCGATGGGTGAAAAAGCCTGGCGCGGCGAGAAGGGGGAGGCGATGAAAAAGCTGATTCCATTAGGCCGCTTCGCCTACACCGATGAAATCGCCGCCGCAGTGCTGTTCTTTGCCGGCAACGGCAGCGACATGATTACCGGCGCCGACCTGATGATAGACGGCGGCTTCACCATCTGGTAAGCCGCGCGGGCGAACCAAACAACGCATTACGCTGTTTCGCTGTACCCGACAATAACAAACCCCCACAGGGGGAATACAGAGAGAACATCATGATGACATTGCGTTTAAACCTGTTAACCGCCGCCTGCGCCTTCTCCCTGGCGGCGCACGCTGCTGATAAAGGCACCCTCCTTATTATGGTGAACGCCCTTGATAACCCGTATTACGCCTCGGAGGCAAAAGGGGCGACTGAAAAAGCGAAGGCGTTGGGTTATAAAACCAGCGTCCTTTCCCATAACGAAGACGTGAAAAAACAAAACGAGCTGATTGACACCGCCATTGGTAAAAAAGTGCAGGGCATCATTCTCGATAATGCCGATTCCACCGCCAGCGTGGCGGCTGTTAAAAAAGCGCGGCAGGCGGGGATTCCGGTAGTGCTGATTAACCGCGAAATTCCGGTTGACGATGTGGCGCTGGCGCAGATTACCCATAACAACTTCCAGGCCGGTTCTGAAGTGGCGAACGTGTTTGTGGAAGATATGGGCGAAAAAGGAAAATACGCTGAACTTACCTGCAACCTTGCCGACAACAACTGCGTTACCCGCTCTAAATCTTTCCACCAGGTTATTGACCAGTATCCCGAAATGGTAAGCGTGGCGCGCCAGGATGCGAAAGGTACCCTGATTGACGGCAAGCGCGTTATGGACAGCATCCTTCAGGCGCACCCGGACGTAAAAGGCGTTATTTGCGGCAACGGCCCGGTCGCGCTGGGTGCGATTGCGGCGCTGAAGGCCGCAGGCCGCAGCGACGTCATTGTGGTCGGCATTGACGGCAGCAACGACGAGCGCGATGCGGTGAAAGCCGGCGCGCTTAAGGCTACCGTTATGCTCCAGGCCCAGGCTATTGCGGCGCAGGGCGTAACCTGGCTTGATAACTATCTTCAGAAGGGCGAAAAGCCCGCCAGACAGCGCGTCATGTTCCGGGGCATCCTGATTAATCAGGATAACGCCGATAAAGTGCAGGATTTTAATTTTAAATCCTGAGGCTAACGCTGTTGCGCTCAGACCTGGGGCGCACAAGGAGAACCGATTATGTCCAGACAACTCTGGCTGGCGTTAATGCTACTGGCGCCGGTGCTGGGCGGTTGCCGTATCGTATCCAGGCAGGAACTGGCGGATTTAAAAAATCCGCCCAATCCGCATATGGCGAATATCGACCAGACATGGCAGCAAAAAATTGTGCCGCAGATAGCCGATGACGCGCGCCCGGCGGGCGAACTCATGCGCGCGCTGAGCGCCGCTGATGATTTCGATAGCGCCTGCATACAGTACGGCTGGCGCGCGCAGCCTGAAAACCCGTGCGTATTCGCCGTGCGCGTTAGCGGCACCGTTGAGAAAGTCGATACCGCTTCACGCAGCGGCAAAGTGTTCATAAAAGACAGCCGTGGTGAAACCGCGGTCGTGCAACTGGGGCCGACGCTTCGCGGCACTGCGCTGCGTGACGGCTATAAGGGCGTCAGTTATCAGGACTTTAACGATCAGGCGCTCTTTGGCGACTTCAGCCGTGCGATTAACGAACGCGCGGGCGCAATGATGAAAACGTTCAATCCGCAGCCGGGTGAAACGGTGACGATAGACGGCGTATTCAGCGTCTGGGATATCCCAGCCCGCCTGCCAGAAATCACCCCCGCGAAAGCCGTGCGTGCGCAGGGAGGCGTGTGATGAGCCAGAACGCCCACAGCTTGCCCGAAGCGACAGCGCGCGACGTTATTATCGAAACGCGCGGCGTCTCGCGGGTCTATCCCGGCGTTATCGCCCTTAACGATGTGAATTACCGCGTTTATCGCAACAAAGTCAACGTGCTCATTGGTGAAAACGGCGCGGGTAAATCAACGATGATGAAACTGCTGGCCGGCGTGGAAACGCCGTCGTCCGGGACAATTTTACTTGACGGCAAGCCCGTAACGCTGGGTTCCACCCACCAGGCGGAAAAGCACGGTATCAGCATCATTTTTCAGGAACTCAACCTGTTCCCGAATATGAACGTGATGGATAACATTTTCATCGCTAACGAATACTTCCAGCGCGGGCGCATCAACGAAACGTATCAGTATCAACTGGCGAAAGCGCTGCTTGAGCGCCTGGAGCTGGACGTGGACCCTAAAACGCCGCTCGGAGAGCTGGGCATTGGCCACCAGCAACTGGTGGAAATTGCCCGCGCGCTTTCCAAAGATACCCGCGTACTGATTATGGATGAACCCACCTCGGCGCTGAGCCAGTCAGAAGTGCGGGTGCTGTTTAACGTTATTGAGCAGCTTAAACGGCGCGGCGTGACCATTATCTATATCTCCCACCGCCTTGAAGAGCTGATGGAAATTGGCGACCACATCACAATCTTTCGCGACGGGCGTTTTATCTGCGAGCGCGAAGTGCGTGAGGCCAGCGTTCCGTGGATTATCGAACAGATGGTCGGCGACAGGAAAAAACGCTTCGACTACCAGCCGGCCGTTCAGGGCGAGATAGCGCTGGCGGTGCAGGGGTTGACTGCGCTGCATCAGAACGGCGGCTACCGGCTTAACGACGTCTCCTTTAGCTTACGTAAAGGCGAGGTGATCGGCCTCTACGGCCTGCTGGGGGCCGGGCGTACCGAGTTGTTCAAAGGGGTGACCGGCCTGCTGGCGTGCCAGCGCGGGCGCGTGGCGCTTAATGGCCGCGCGGTGGAAAAACTCAGCTTTCAGCAGCGGCTTAAGCGCGGCATTGCGCTGGTGCCGGAAGACCGCCAGGGCGAGGGCGTGGTGCAGCTTATGTCCATCAAATCCAACATGACGCTGTCGGATTTCAGCCTGCGCGGCTTCTGGCGCTCATGGTCGTGGTTGAGCGAACAAAAGGAGCGTGACGGCGTGCAGGATATGGTGCAAAGGCTGGCGATCAAAGTTAGCGACAGCGAACTGCCCATCACCTCGCTTAGCGGCGGCAATCAGCAAAAAGTGGTGCTGGGCAAGGCGCTGATGACAAAACCTGAGGTGGTGCTGCTCGACGAGCCGACGCGCGGCATCGATGTGGGCGCGAAAACCGATGTGTATCACCTGATTGGGCAAATGGCGCGCCAGGGGCTGGCGGTCATGTTTTCGTCGTCGGAACTGGATGAAGTGATGGCCCTGGCCGATCGCGTACTGGTGATGGCGGATGGGCGTATCGCCGCCGATTTAGCGCGTGCTGAAGTGACGCGCGAAAAACTCATCAGCGCTTCAACGCCCGTGGAATAACGGCTGGAGAGAATAATGAATCAGAAATATATGCTCTACATGACTCTGCTGAAGGCCAGAACCTTTATCGCGCTGCTGATTGTCATCGGTTTTTTCAGCGTAATGGCGCCAAATTTCCTCACGACGTCCAATTTACTCATCATGACTCAGCATGTGGCCATCACCGGACTGCTGGCCATCGGCATGACGCTTGTGATCCTCACCGGCGGTATTGACCTGTCGGTGGGCGCCGTCGCCGGGTTCTGCGGCATGGTGGCCGGCGCGCTGCTGACCAACGGCGTACCGCTGTGGGGCGACAAAGTGCTGTTTCTCAACGTGGCGGAAGTGATACTGGCGGCGGCGCTGGTGGGCATTGTGATTGGTTTTATCAACGGTGCGGTGATAACACGCCTTGGCGTGGCGCCTTTTATCTGCACCCTTGGCATGATGTATGTGGCCCGCGGCGCGGCGCTGCTGTTTAACGACGGCGGCACCTACGCCAACCTCAACGGCGCTGATGCGCTTGGCAACACCGGTTTTTCCCTGCCTGGAACCGGTACGCTGTTTGGCGTTTATATCCCTATCTGGCTGATGGCGGGCTTCCTGCTTATCGGCCTGTGGCTGACGCGCAAAACGCCGCTTGGGCGCTACATCTACGCCATCGGCGGCAACGAGCCGGCGGCGCGGCTGGCGGGCGTGCCCATTGTTAACGTCAAAATTTTTGTTTATGCCTTCTCCGGGCTGTGCGCCGCGCTGGTGGGGCTGATTGTGGCCTCACAGTTGCAAACCGCGCATCCGATGACCGGCAACATGTTTGAGATGGACGCCATCGGCGCAACGGTACTCGGCGGCACCGCGCTGGCGGGCGGACGTGGGCGGGTGTCCGGTTCGATTATCGGCGCGTTTGTTATTGTGTTTCTTGCCGATGGCATGGTGATGATGGGCGTCAGCGACTTCTGGCAGATGGTGATTAAAGGCGTGGTGATTGTCACGGCGGTCGTCATCGATCAGTTCCAGCAGCGGCTGCAAAATAAGGTGATATTGCTGCGCAGGCATGAAAAGAAGCCGACCGTCGCGCCTCTTTCGGAGGTGAGTCATGGATAAGCCGCTTATTGTTGCGCTCGATGAAGGCACCAGCAACGTTAAGGCCGTGGCGATAGACGCGCGCGGCGAGGTTGTGGCAAAGGCCTCATTGCCGCTGAGGCTTGCCACGCCAAAGCCGGGCTGGGTGGAGCAGGACGGCGAGGCGTTGCTTGCGGCGTCGTTTACCGTGCTGCGCCAGGTGATTAACGAGGCAGGCGCGCGGCATGTGGCGGCGCTTGCCGTGAGCAACCAGCGGGAGACCGCCATCGGCTGGTTGCGGGACGGCGGCAGGCCGCTGTCGCCTGCGCTGAGCTGGCAGTGTTCGCGCGCAGCGCCGTTTTGCGAACAGCTTCGTCGTGACAGGCAGAACGAGATTATTCGTTCCACCACCGGTTTGCCTGTCGCACCGCTCTTTTCAGCCCCGAAAATGCGCTGGCTGCTCGACAACACGCCGCAGGGGCAAGCGCGCGCGGCGCGCGGAGAAATTTGCCTTGGCACTATCGATGCATGGCTTTTGTGGCACCTGACCGGCGGCGAGCAGTTTCGCTGCGATTACTCCAACGCCGCGCGTACGCAGCTTGTGAACCTGCATACGCTGGAGTGGGACGACGCCATGCTGGCGCTGTTTGGGATCCCGCGCGCGGCGCTGCCGGAAATTTGTCCGTCGGCCTGGCGTTTTGGCGTGACGAAAGGCGTAGACGGCATTGCCGACGGTATCCCCGTTCTGGCGATGGTGGGCGATTCCCATGCGGCGCTCTATGGCCACGGGCTGGGGCGCGCGGGCGGTATTAAGGCGACCTACGGCACAGGAACATCGGTGATGGCCCCGCTGCCCACGCCGGATATGCGTATTACGCAACTCGCCACCACGCTAGCCTGGCACGACGGCGCGCGCGCGGTATACGGTCTGGAAGGCAATATTCCCCACACCGGCGACGGGCTGGCGTGGATGCTACAGGCAATGGGGCACGGCACGCTGGACGAGGCGCAGCGTCTTGAGTGGTTTCAGCGGTTGCCGCAATCCATTGCATCCACCGATGGCGTATATTTTGTGCCCGCGCTCACCGGTTCCGGCGCCCCCTGGTGGGATGACCAGGCGCGCGGCATCATTTGCGGGCTGAGCCGCGGCAGCGGGCCGGCGCACCTGGTGCGCGCCGCGCTGGAGGCTATTGCCTACCAGATTGCCGATGTCATTGAGGCCATGAAGGCGCACCCGGAATTTCAACTCAATACCCTGATGGTGGACGGCGGCCCCACGCGCAACCGCTGGTTGATGCAGTTTCAGGCTGATTTGCTCGGCTGCCCGGTAGCGCGCAGCGCCACGGCGGAACTCTCGGCGCTTGGCGCCGGGTTGCTGGCGCGTAAAGCGTTGGGCGGGTTAAACGACGACGATCTGCTGGCGCTTTTGCCCGACCATGAAACCTGGCAACCGGACATGGCGCGCCATGCCCGGTTACAGCGCGACTATCTCGGCTGGCGCGACGCGGTTGCCCGCGCCCACTGGAAAGCATCCCACTGAAATGTGCCCGCCGGTCTGCGGCGAGGCGGGCGTAAGGAGAAAACAATGCAGCGTAATTTTCACGGAAAAACGGTTGTGATTACCGGCGCGTGTCGCGGTATCGGCGCGGGAATTGCCGAGCGTTTCGCACGCGATGGCGCAAACCTGGTAATGGTATCCAATGCAGAGCGGGTATTTGACACCGCCGGGCAATTTGCGGCGCGTTACGGCGTTGAAATCCTGCCGCTTCAGGCCGACGTCACCGATGAAAAGCAGGTGCGGCAGCTTTACCAACAGGCGGCGGCACGATTTTCGGTCATTGATATTTCCATCCAGAACGCGGGCGTTATCACCATCGATTACTTCGACAGCATGCCGAAAGCCGATTTTGAAAAAGTGCTGGCGGTGAATACCACCGGCGTGTGGCTGTGCTGTCGCGAAGCGGCGAAATATATGGTAAAGCAAAACGGCGGTTGCCTGATTAATACCTCATCCGGCCAGGGGCGACAGGGCTTTATCTATACGCCGCACTATGCCGCCAGCAAAATGGGCGTTATCGGCATCACCCAGAGCCTGGCCCACGAACTGGCGCCGTGGAATATCACCGTTAACGCCTTTTGCCCCGGCATTATCGAAAGCGAAATGTGGGACTATAACGACCGGGTATGGGGTGAAATCCTCAGCAGCGATAAAAAACGCTACGGCAAAGGCGAACTGATGGCCGAATGGGTGGAAGGCATACCGCTTAAGCGCGCCGGGAAACCGGAAGACGTCGCGGGCCTGGTGGCGTTCCTTGCCTCTGAGGACGCCCGTTATATCACCGGTCAGACGATTAATGTCGATGGCGGATTGATCATGTCTTAACGCGCCTTTTTGCCGCGCGGCGGGCCGCACAGGCTGCTGACAAAGGCGGATAAACGTAGATTTTCGCCTTTCAGTTTGTTGACAAAGAAGGAAAAACGGGGTTTTTCCTTTTTTCTTTGTGGTAAGCAGGCGAAAAACAATGCGTTGATTTCCCCTATTTTTTATTGCCTTTCAGCCATCCAGACCGCGACAGGATAGGGTTTGTCAGCGGTCTCAGGCGGATAAACATCGTTTTGCGTCTTTATGTTTATCAAAAAGCGAATCCAAATAGCGTTTTTGCATTCTTAACGGGAGATATCCGCGCAGTTGGCGATAATACGGGCAGCCCCCGCGCCGTAGGCTGCTGCTGTACTCCGTCTTCCCGTTGCTGCATCATAGCGGCATTGCCGTTGCCTGGCTGTCGGCCAGGCCTGATGCGAGAGTAAAACAGTGAAGCAGTGGAACTACCCCCGAATCGCCGCCCATCGCGGCGGCGGTAAGCTGGCGCCGGAAAATACGCTGGCGGCCATTGATGCCGGCGCGCGCTACGGCCACAAAATGATTGAGTTCGACGTCAAACTGTCGCAGGACGGACAGCCGTTTCTGTTGCATGACGATACGCTGGATCGCACCAGCGACGGCTGGGGCGTGGCGGGCAAACTGACGTGGCGGCAGCTAAGCGGCGTGGACGCCGGTAGCTGGTTTGGGCGCGAATTCAAAGGCGAACCGCTGGCGCTGCTCAGCGATGTCGCGGCGCGCTGTCGCCGCTACGGCATGCTGGCGAATATCGAAATTAAACCGACGACCGGCGCCGAAGAGGAAACCGGCGCCGCTGTCGCGCTTGCCGCGCGCGCTGTGGCAGGGCATGGATGTACCGCTCCTTTCCTCGTTTGAAGCGTGCGCGCTGGCGGCGGCGCAACGCGTTGCGCCAGAGCTGCCGCGCGGTCTGTTACTGGATAAATGGCGCGACGACTGGCGCGCGCTGGCCCGGGAGCTGGGCTGCGTGGCGCTGCATCTTAACCATCGTCTGCTGACGCCTGCGCGCGTGCAGGAAATCAAAAACGCGGGGCTGCGTATCCTGGCCTATACCGTTAATACGCCGCGCCGCGCGCAGGCGCTGCTTGAGCTGGGCGTGGATATTATTTGTACCGACCGTATCGACATTATCGGGCCGGATTTTACCGACCGTGAAAGTGGTAAAGGCGTTGGGCGGTAAACGGCAAAAATACCTGGCCGTGCGTGAGCGCCCGCGCGTTCAGATTTGCGCTTTTTCTACGGGGTCTGGCAACGTTCTCAGGCGCCTTACGGGCGCGTCTGGCTGTGGCAAAGCGAACAAACGCGTGGCTTTGCGCCTGGTCGCGATCGGCCAAAAAATAAAAAAGCGTGCAAAAAACGGGGTTTTTCCTTCTTTGTAGTAAGCAGGCGAAAATCAATGCTTTGATTTAACATATTTTTATTGACCTTCAACCTCCCTGTCTGCCACAGGATGGAGTTTGTCAGCAGTCTCAGTGCTTGGTTTATATCTCTGCCATTTCGCGCCGATGCGGCACGTACCGGCGTTTAACAACGCGCTTTCGTGACTTACGGGTACTTATGAAAACTCTCCGGCTATGCCGGAACAGGCCTGTTTTCTCGTAAACCGTGCCGGGGCAACAGACCGAAAACTGCCCCCCAGCCTGTGTCCCTTAATCCAGCAACATGAAGTTTAAGGGACACAGCCTGATATATTTACGGCATGAATATATCTCTTATGGCAATCTGAAAAGTAAATAAACACAACCTGCGGATTTTAAAGTAAAAACGCTATATTCTTTTCGGTGACATCCCTATATTGCTGTGGGATTGCTTATAAAAATTATTTTATTCTGAAAAATTCCGTGACGGTTTAATTTTATTAATGACAAGGCATAATCGGCAATAGCTTAAGGAAAAGAGCAGCCATTTTACCTCTATTTAAGGGACGTGCTTTCGTAATGTATAAATATAAGCGTCAGTTAAAGACGTATTTTGCCTTGTTTATGCTTTGTGGCGCCGCGCAGGCTGCCGATAGCGTCGATCAATTCAACTACCAGCAGGAACAACAAAAAGCGCTTGAACAGCGTCTGGCGCCGCCCGGGCCTGACGTTCGGCTTTCCGGCCCCGAAAAATTGAGCGCAAAGCTGCAATTTCCCGCCGAAACGCCCTGCTACCCTGTTACTCGCGTCTCGCTTTCCGGCGCGCAAACGCTGCCCGGCTGGCTGCCGCTGCGGCGCATTGCCGACCAGGGCCAGGGGCAATGCCTGGGCACCAGCGGCATTAACAGGCTAATGAGCGCGCTGCAAAACCGCATGATAGCCAGCGGTTACGTCACCACCCGCGTGCTGGCGCCCGCGCAGGATCTTAAGAGCGGCACGCTACAACTGACTATTCTGCCGGGCATGACCCGCCACGTGCGGCTAAGCGCCGACAGCGGGCGCTGGCTGTGGCTGTACAGCGCCTTCCCGGCGCATGAAGGCAATGTGCTTGATTTACGTGATATTGAGCAGGGGCTGGAAAACTTACAGCGCCTGCCCACGGCGCAGGCCTCGATGGAAATTCTGCCTGCCGACAAACCGGGTGAAAGCGATATTGCCCTTAGCTGGCGGCAGTCGCGCATGTGGCGAGTGGGCGCGTCGCTTGACGACTCCGGCACGAGCGGCACCGGGCGCTGGCAGGGCGGGCTGACGTTCTATCTTGATAACCCGTTTGCCCTGAGCGATATGTTCTATGTCTCCGCCAGCCACGACCTGAACGGCGCAGGCGTTAAGGGCAATGAAAACCTGACGTTGCATTATTCCGTGCCGTTTGGGTACTGGCTTTTTAGCCTGACGGCGAACGACTACGGTTACCATCAAACGGTGGCGGGGCTTGATGGCGACTACCGCTACAGCGGTAAAAGCAAAAGCGTGACCGGCCAGCTAAGCCGCGTACTGCACCGCAGCGGCAGTCAGAAAACCACGCTCTCGTTTGACGTGACGTCGCGTGAGTCCCGTAACTTCATCAACGATACGGAAGTGGAAGTGCAGCGCCGGCGTACCGCCGGCTGGAAAGCGGGCCTGCAACACCGTCACTATATCGGCCAGAGCACGCTGGATGCGGGCATAAGCTGGCAGCGCGGCACCCGGTGGTTCGGCGCTGAGAAAGCGCCGGAGGAATATACCGGCGATGCGACGGCGCTGAGTAAAATTTTGCGCCTTGACGCCAGTCTGAACGTGCCATTCACGCTGTTTGAGCAGCGTCTGCGCTATAGCGTGCAGTACGCCCGCCAGCTTAACAACACGCCGCTTACGCCGCAGGAGGAGTTCTCCATCGGCAACCGCTGGACGGTACGGGGCTTTGACGGCGAACGCGCGCTCAGCGCCGGGCGCGGCTGGTTTGTGCGTAACGATCTCGGCTGGAGTACGCCGGTGCCCGGCATGGAATTCTACCTTGGCGCGGATTACGGCGAAGTTGGCGGCAACGGCGCAACGATGCGCATCGGCAACCACCTGGCCGGCGGGGCGGCGGGCCTGCGGGGCAGCGCCTTCGGCGTCGGTTATGACGTCTTTGCCGGCGTGCCGTTTTCCAGACCCGACGGTTTTCAGACCAGCCCGGTCACCATGGGCATAAGCCTGAACTGGAACTACTGAACAGGGAACGGCGGCGCGCGTTCAGCATTTGCGCGCTTT
>NZ_JAEPBH010000170.1 GCF_016632365.1 Tenebrionibacter intestinalis
TAGTTTTGCCGACTGGCGCCAACTATGCTGGCCGCATCCTTTAGTGCGGCGTTAAGCCGCGCTGGTTACTGCCTTTGCCGTCTTTTTCCTGTAACTTTCTCCCTTCAGTTCGAACATATATCCGTGATGGATCAACCGGTCTGCAGCGGCCACCGCCATCGTCTCATCCACGAAGATGCTGCCCCACGTGCTGAACGGATGGTTACTGGTGATCACCAGGCTCCCGCGTTCGTACCGATGCGCGATTAACTCGAACAGCACGCCCGTTTCAGCGTTGTCGCGTTTGACATAACCAAGGTCATCCACCACTATCACCCGGTAGCGATCCAGTTTCAGTAACAGCTCATTCAGTTTCAGCTGCGCTCTGGCTTTGCGCAGCTCCTGCAGCAGCTCTCCGGCGCTGTAGAACCGGGCCCGGTAGCCCTGGGCTACAACGCCATCCACGATCGCTGCCGCCAGATGGCTTTTTCCCAGCCCGCTGGCGCCGAACAGCAGGACGTTTTCACCCGCATCAACCCAGTCTGTCGTTTCACAG
>NZ_JAEPBH010000171.1 GCF_016632365.1 Tenebrionibacter intestinalis
CCCAGCCGCCAGCGTGCCTAACGCGCTGATGGTCTGCTTCTCTGTTTCCGTCAGGTCACTGACCTTTTTACCCGGATACAGCTGCGCCATCACCAACTGGGCCATCAGCTCACCGGTTACCGCGCCGGCGGCTCCCGCTGCCGCACTGTTGCCCGCAGCCCAGGAGGTTACAGCACCAACCACGGCATGAGCCATTGCGCGGCTTTCTTCATTCGGGGCCAGTTTGTGTATTTGCTCTGCCAGATACGGCGCGGCCGCCCCGCTGATGGCCTGGCCGATATTCCCGCCTGCCAGTCCCTGTACCGCCGCCGTCGCGGCCTGCACCGCCTGCTGTATCGTGCCGCCCGTTCCCAGCCCCGTTTCCGCAAATGCGGCATTGTAGAAGTTCTGATACACCTGTCCGTTGATATCGTCAGCCGTCGCAAGCCTGCCGGGGTTGGCCTTCTCCCAGTCGGCTTTCGCTTTTTCGCGGTCCCCGTCGCTGGCCGTGGCCATTTTATCTGTGGCCGCTTTGGTGGC
>NZ_JAEPBH010000172.1 GCF_016632365.1 Tenebrionibacter intestinalis
TCCCTCAAAGTGATCTACTATTCCGCGCAGCTATTTAGCAAAATCAAAAGGACTAATCCTCTTCTCCCGATTAGCATCCAGATAATCCGCCCACCATTGCACCATCAATCTACGCTCTCCCAAATGCTCAGCCTTATGAATGTAGGCCGCACGTACAGAGTTACGTTCCTGATGGCTCATCTGCCGCTCCACAGCATCCCTCGACCACAATCCTGACTCTATCAGAGAACTACAAGCCATCGTCCTGAAACCATGCCCGCACACTTCCGTTTTCGTGTCATAGCCCATCACTCGTAGAGCCTTGTTCACCGTGTTCTCACTCATCGGCTTACGCGGATCGTGATCGCCCACGAAAATCAGCTCTTGGTTTCCACTCATGCTTTTGATCTTTTCCAAAATGGCGAGAGCTTGTCGCGACAGGGGAACAAGATGCGGCGTCCGCATCTTTGAACCACGCTGAGAATGCTTAATGATCCTACCCACGTAATATGGACACAACCCTAAGCAA
>NZ_JAEPBH010000173.1 GCF_016632365.1 Tenebrionibacter intestinalis
CCACCAACAGAGCCTATATCAGGCCCGTCTGTAAACACCGCGCCACCCGTAGCTATGCCAACGTTCTGCCAGACGCCGCGCCCCGGAGCCAGCGCCCCGGTAATACCCGCCGAAACACTTCCCTTGTAATCCCAGGTTTTATTTTCATTGCCCGGTTTGCTCAAGTCGTACCACTGATAGGTACCATTAGCAATTTCCGCGATTACTGCACCACCAACAACTTTACTTACTGAAGCTGCCGGCCCTAAATACGCCGCTCCCGCTATCATCACGCCATCCTTATAACCATCCACAATAACTTTTGTGATATTCGCCCCTTCCGGTAGATCTCCTTTCGCCAGCCTGTCCAGCCCGGCCTGGGTTTGCTCCGGCGTCAGATTATTCTCCTGCGCATACTGATTCCAGGACTGTGCCGCCAGGCCGTAATCCGTCATGCCCTTCGGCAGGGAAAATCCATCGCCCAGCGCATTATTCTCA
>NZ_JAEPBH010000174.1 GCF_016632365.1 Tenebrionibacter intestinalis
TTCTCTGTCAGCAACGCACCGGCTTTCGTTAGCCCGGCACCACCGGCAAGCAGGCCAGCAATATCCGTAACAAGTTTTCCACCCTCAACGCCTGCATTAAATGAGCCGCTGGCTCCCGCCTTCTGATACTCCGCTTCCATTTTGTTGATGCGGTCAATATAGGACTGCTTCACTGCATCAGAGACATTCCCAAGGATATCTCCACTGTTGAAAAGGGATTTCAGCGCTTCATACGCTTCCACCGGACTGCTGGCAGTTTTCACAATACCATCAACGCTGTCGTATAATCCGGCCGGAACACCAGCAAGCATACCTGCTGCAAAACTGGCATCCTGAGCTAAATCGATACCTGTCCATTTCGCTTCAGTGGAAGCTTTACAAGAATCAGTTTTACATTCAGAAAGCTCTTTTTCCTTTTCCGCTTTCTGCTCATGGCTCAGATAGTTATACCGAAC
>NZ_JAEPBH010000175.1 GCF_016632365.1 Tenebrionibacter intestinalis
GTAGACGCCAGCGGAACAGCTTCTTGCCTTGCCCGACCAACCGGTACAGGATTTCACCACTGAGTTTGCCATGATTGGTTTTGCCAAATAAAACCCATGTCTTACTCTGCCCGGGTTTTGGTGGCTTACACCAGTGACGCATCAGCATTTTGATACCTGTACGGTATTTGCGGGCCAGCCAGTGAGCCAGCTTCCAGAACACGACACGGTCGATATAACCGAAGACCTTGGCCTTAAAATCAACGAACTGATAGAACATAGCCCAGCCTTTCAGCTTCCGGTTAAGTATTTCAACCATATCGATTTTACTTTCACTGTAATTACCTGATAACAGTGCCGTCAGCGAGGCCGCGAAGTTTCTGGCCTTATCGTGTGGGATTGTCGAGACCACCCGCATATCGCCGTAGCGACTGCGTTTACGGATGATCCTGTGGCCCAG
>NZ_JAEPBH010000176.1 GCF_016632365.1 Tenebrionibacter intestinalis
CTCGCTTAGGGCTGTGTCCATATTACGTGGGTAGGATCAGTACCACCCCTTTTCCTCGAAAACATTTCTCTTTGCAGGCGGTATTTTGATACCGCCCACACAGATAAAATACGCACAACTAATATTTAAAACCAAAGCTTAAAGAAATAGGTGCTACTGAAGAAAAACTTGAAGCGGCAAGAGAAAAAATGCATCAAATAAACATAGGTCAGGGGTGGTATAAATGACAATTAATGTTAATAGGTTAATCGAAAGTATTGGAGTTGCTTACCAGGAGATTTATGAAAGAGGGTTGATACCTTATAAATCACAGCCATCAGGTTTCTCAGGTGCTGATAAAATTGAACTAGATATGAAAAAAGAAGGGGTTTACTT
Organism: Tenebrionibacter intestinalis; assembly: GCF_016632365.1. Lineage (GTDB taxonomy): Bacteria > Pseudomonadota > Gammaproteobacteria > Enterobacterales > Enterobacteriaceae > Tenebrionibacter > Tenebrionibacter intestinalis. Next base: position 376 of record NZ_JAEPBH010000176.1, read on the forward strand.
ATCCTTTCTGAGGGAAGGGAGGATACTAAATAGCTGCGCCTAATACCGCTACACTTTTACCAAC
>NZ_JAEPBH010000177.1 GCF_016632365.1 Tenebrionibacter intestinalis
GAGCATCCGGTCTTTTATGAAGATGAAGTGGATATCCATCTTAATCCCAAAATCGGTGCGGACTGGCAGCTACGCGGGCAGCAAAAAGGTGTGGTAACGCCGGGACAGAATGAAAAATATTATCTGGCAGGGGCGCTGCACAGCGGAACAGGTAAAGTCAGTTATGTGGGTGGAAACAGTAAAAGTTCAGTGTTATTTATCAGTCTGTTAAAGCATCTGAAAGCGACATACCGACGGGCAAAAACGATAACGCTCATCGTGGATAATTATATTATCCACAAAAGCCGGGAAACGCAGCGCTGGCTGAAGCAGAATCCGAAGTTCAGGGTGATTTACCAGCCAGTTTACTCACCCTGGGTGAATCATGTGGAACGACTATGGCAGGCGCTTCACGACACGATAACGCGCAATCATCAGTGCCGAACAATGTGG
>NZ_JAEPBH010000178.1 GCF_016632365.1 Tenebrionibacter intestinalis
CTGACCGTCATATCCCTTAATACTTTGGGTTCTGCTTTCCTGGGCAAGCTGCGATCGTTATTTTTGCGTACTGCCTCGTGTTTTTCTGTATTGCCTGCCAAAAGTTTCGATTGTGTTTTGGCAATGGTGGTTCCTGGCTTAAGATTGGTGTCAGCCATATTCAACTCCGTTCTAGTTGTCTGTGGTCAGCGGCATGGAAGTGCTTTGAACACTNGTTCTAGTTGTCTGTGGTCAGCGGCATGGAAGTGCTTTGAACACTTTCATGTCGCGCTCTTTAATAATCAGAATTTTCTATTTTATCGATTTTCCTGTTGCGGTCTTTCGGTTGCTTTGCTGCGTTCATTATACCCTGCTGAATAAAAACACAGCACTGGATGCATGAACAAAGTTAATATCTGCGAGGCCGCTTCAGGAAATATTACTGATT
>NZ_JAEPBH010000179.1 GCF_016632365.1 Tenebrionibacter intestinalis
ATCCCAGCTTTCATCGCTGGTCCCGGAGACCTGCGGCCCTTCGTTGCCGGCGGCATCCACGGCCGATACGGTCAGGCCGTGGCCGCCGGAGGTCAGCGCGCTGCCCGGCTTAAAGCTCCACGCCCCGGTCGATTTATCCACCGCCGCGCTGCCAACCAGCTCGCCTTTATCGTAGATATTTACCAGCACCACGCCGCCGGCCAGCCCGGCTTCGGTAATTTTACCGGCGTAGACCGGCTGGGCGTCGTCAATGGTGCTGCCGTCTTCAACCAGCCCGGTAACCGGACCCACGGCGTCGGTCAGCGTAATGCTGCCGGATTCGAACACATCGGCGCCCGGCGCAGTGGTGTCCACCGTAAAGCTCCAGCCCGCATCGCTGGTGCCGGAGACCTGCGGCCCCTCATTGCCTGCCTTGTCCACC
>NZ_JAEPBH010000018.1 GCF_016632365.1 Tenebrionibacter intestinalis
CACCTCCACAGGAGGTGGTGTTCAGATGGGTATAAAAAGCCCCGCAACGCGTTGCGGGGCTTCTTGTCCGTTACCGGGACGCGAAAAACTTACTCAGCAACGATGCTGACGAATTTACGGTTTTTCGGGCCTTTCACTTCAAACTTAACTTTGCCGTCAGCCAGCGCGAACAGAGTATGATCTCTGCCGAGGCCTACATTGCTGCCAGCATGAAATTTGGTGCCACGCTGGCGAACGATGATGCTGCCTGCCAGAACGGCTTCGCCGCCAAAACGTTTTACGCCCAGGCGTTTTGCTTCTGAATCGCGACCATTACGGGTTGAGCCGCCAGCCTTTTTGTGTGCCATTAGTTTCTGCTCCCCTTACGCGCTGATGCCAGTGATTTTTACATCAGTAAACCACTGACGATGGCCCTGCTGCTTACGATAGTGTTTACGGCGACGGAACTTAACGATTTTAACTTTCTCGCCACGACCGTGAGCAACGATTTCAGCTTTGATTACGCCGCCATCAACGAAAGGAACGCCGATTTTGACTTCTTCACCATTAGCAATCATCAGAACCTGGTTGAACTCAACGGATTCACCAGTTGCGATGTCCAGCTTTTCCAGGCGAACGGTCTGACCTTCGCTTACTCGGTGTTGTTTACCACCACTTTGGAAAACCGCGTACATATAAAACTCCGCATTTCGCACATGCCCTTTTATGTGATGCAGGCAGCGCTATAAATATTCACAATAGGGCGCGAATATTACGCAAATCGCGAAGCTTTGACAAGCCCGATCGTGAGCCCATGCAGAAAAAAAGCGCAACTGTGAGAGCAACATTTATCTGAGGCGTTTTTTCGGTACAATCTGAGCTACATTTACCATCCGTAACCCTTTTATCACCACATACGGACTTATGGTCAACAGCATGATAGCCAGAATTTTGCGATGAATTTAGAGAATATTAATCAGTTAACCGCGCAAGATATGGCGGGTGTCAATGCGGCGATTCTTGAACAGCTTAATTCCAGCGTTCAGCTCATCAATCAGTTGGGATACTACATCATCAGCGGCGGCGGAAAGCGTATTCGCCCTATGATCGCGGTCCTGTCAGCGCGTGCGCTCGGCTATGAAGGTTCGGCGCACATTGCTGTCGCAGCGCTTATTGAATTTATTCATACGGCGACGCTGCTGCACGACGATGTGGTTGACGAATCCGACATGCGTCGGGGAAAAGCGACGGCGAATGCCGCCTTTGGCAACGCCGCCAGCGTGCTGGTCGGCGATTTTATCTACACCCGCGCTTTTCAGATGATGACTCGCCTGGGATCGCTAAAAGTGCTTGAGGTTATGTCAGAAGCCGTCAACGTCATTGCTGAAGGTGAAGTCCTGCAGTTAATGAACGTGAACGACCCGGACATTACCGAAGAGAACTACATGCGCGTAATTTACAGTAAAACCGCACGCCTGTTTGAAGCCGCCTCCCAGTGTTCAGGCATTCTCGCCGGCGCGACGCCAGAACAGGAGCGAGCGCTCCAGGATTACGGGCGCTATTTGGGCACCGCTTTTCAGCTAATCGACGATCTGCTCGATTACAGCGCCGATGGCGAAACGCTGGGTAAGAACGTGGGCGATGATCTTAACGAAGGTAAACCCACCCTCCCGCTGCTGCACGCCATGCATCACGGTACGCCGAAGCAAAAAGAAATGATTCGACACGCTATCGAACAGGGTAACGGCCGCCATTTACTGGAGCCGGTTCTGGAAACAATGGCCGCCTGCGGTTCGCTGGAATGGACCCGCCGTCGCGCGGAAGATGAGGCGGATAAAGCGATTGCGGCGCTGGCGCCTCTGCCGGATTCTCTGTATAAAAAAGCGCTTATCGGCCTTGCGCATATCGCCGTCCAGCGCAGCCATTAATTTCCGTTAAGCTTTTCCCCAGCCGCGCGCCCGCAGGCGTGCGGCCTGCCCTGTAATTACATCGTCTTTCACCACCTTTGTGTGGCAGCACACAAACCTGCCCTTTTTGAGAAACAACAAGAATCAATAAATTGAACTTATGCTATAAAGTTCCAGAAAAACAAACCTGCCATCTAAAGACGGGGAGAGAAAATGGAACGTCAATTCATCGACTGGCATCATGCCGATATCATCGCTGCACTGCGTAAACGTGGAACATCGCTGGCTGCGGTATCACGGCAGGCTGGCCTTAGTTCATCCACGCTGGCTAACGCGCTAACGCGCCCGTGGCCAAGGGGAGAACAGCTTATTGCCGAAGCAATCGGCACGGAGCCCTGGGTTATCTGGCCGTCCCGCTATCACGATCCAGTCACGCATGAGTTCATCGATCGCCGGCAGTTTATTCGCAAGCGCTCGTAAACATGCATCCCGGAATGAGAATGAGGCGGCATTTTTCTTCACCCCGTAGAGAAAAATGCAAAAACCTGACGCTAACGCAACCAACGGGGTACAAAAACCGCGCGGACTGCTAAAGCATACGGCCTCCCTCAACCGGGCGCAGTTCTCTACAAATAAAAATCCGCCTTCACAGAAGGCGGGAGACTGCTGACAAACCCTATCCTGTCGCAGACAGGATGGATGAAATTCAATAAAAAACAAGGAAAATCAATGCATTGAGTTTCTCCTGCTTACCACAAGGAAGGAAAAACCCCGTTTTTTCCTTCCTTGTCAACAATCTGCGCCTTCACAGAAGGCGGCTTTGATTGCGCCCCACAGGGGCGTACTAAGCTCGAACTCGAAGAGCCCTCGCTTCACACATCATGCAGCGATAATTGCTTTTCATCCTATTCTTGCTTTTCCTGATGTTTTACGTGCTTGCGGATCATTTCCGCATTCACACCTACGGTATCCACGCAGTAACCTCTGGCCCAGAAGTAGTTTCCCTACAACTTATGCTTACGCAGCCAGGGTAACTTACTGAGCAACCTTATCGCCGTTTTGCCTTTCAGATGTCCCATCACTTCTGACACCGACAGTTTCGGCGGTATTCTTACCAGAAGCTGAACATGGTCAATTTGAACATTTAACTCAACTTACTGTATTTTAAATTTTTTTCTAAGAATCCAGATTTGACGATAGACTTCCTTCCCTACGTTACCTTTCAGTATTCGACAACGGCCTTTTGGCGTCCAGACGAGATGATATTGACAATGCCACAGCACGTGAGTTGTGGGGTTAACGGTCAGGGATTTTGGTATGGGTAGGTCTTTACAGGCAGAGCCAAAACCAGGCCGATAACCACCTCCACAGGACGCGGTTTTTAGCTATGAATAAAAAAACCGGGGCATGCCCCGGTTATTTGCCGCTGTGTCGATTTGCGCTTTATTCGCCCGCGATGCGTTCAATCTTCGCGCCCAGCGCCTGAAGTTTATCTTCAATGCGCTCGTAGCCGCGATCGATATGATAGATGCGATCGATAATCGTCGTTCCCTGGGCAATACAACCTGCCAGCACCAGGCTTGCAGAAGCCCGCAGGTCGGTCGCCATCACCTGCGCGCCCGACAGCTCTTCTACGCCGTGACAAATCAGCGTATTGCTTTCAATCTCAGCGTGAGCGCCCATGCGAATCAACTCAGGTACATGCATGAAGCGGTTTTCGAAAATGGTTTCTGTAATCACCCCTGTGCCCTGCGCAACCAGGTTGAGCAGCGACAACTGCGCCTGCATGTCGGTTGGGAATGCCGGATGCGGCGCCGTACGGATATTCACCGCTTTCGGACGCTGGCCATGCATATCAAGGCTTATCCAGTCTTCCCCAATCTCAATATCCGCCCCTGCCTCACGCAGTTTAGCAAGCACGGCGTCAAGCGTGTCCGGGCGGGCGTTACGGCAAATGACCTTGCCGCGAGAAACCGCGGCCGCCACAAGGAACGTACCCGTTTCAATACGATCCGGGATAACCCGCCAGGTACCGCCGCCCAGGCGTGCAACGCCCTCAATGGTAATACGATCGGTTCCCATACCGGAAATCTTCGCGCCCAGCGTATTCAGAAAGCAGGCGGTATCGACAATTTCCGGTTCGCGCGCGGCGTTCTCGATAATTGTGGTTCCCTGCGCAAGCGTTGCCGCGCTCATAATGGTCACCGTGGCGCCCACGCTGACTTTATCCATTACGATATGCGCCCCTTTCAGACGCCCTTTTACAGAGGCTTTAACGTACCCTTCTTCAAGCCTGATATCCGCGCCCAGTTGCTCCAGACCGCTGATGTGCAGATCAACCGGCCTCGCGCCAATAGCGCAGCCGCCCGGCAAAGAGACCTGGCCTTCGCCAAAACGCGCGACCAGCGGCCCGAGCGCCCAGATGGAAGCACGCATCGTTTTTACCAGGTCGTAAGGCGCGCAAAACACATTCACCTGACTGGCGTCGATATGCACCGACCCGTTACGCTCCACTTTCGTACCCAACCGGCTGAGCAACTTCATGGTGGTGTCAATGTCTTTCAGTTTGGGTACGTTTTGAATTTCTACAGGCTCTTCCGCCAGCAGGGCCGCAAACAGGATCGGAAGGGCGGCATTTTTCGCCCCGGAGATCGTCACTTCGCCACTCAGCCGGGTCGGACCCTGCACACAAAATTTATCCATAAAACCGCTCTCCAGATAATGTCAAAATCGCTATCGACGGCACGCCCACCGCTTAAAAGCCGTTCAGTTTCCGATCGCGTTCCCATTCCTGCGCAGTGTAGGTTTTAATGGAAACGGCATGAATGCGGTTATCAGCGATGAGCTCCATCAAGGGCGCGTAAACCGCCTGCTGTTTTTTTACGCGACTCATTTCAGCAAACATTTCGCCTACCGCGATAACCTGAAAATGGCTGCCATCGCCAGAAACGTGGACTTCTTCAAGGGGCAGCGCCTTCATCAGCACGGCCTGGATTTCATGATTTTCCATGGAAGCATTTCGTCAGAATTGTGGAAACAGCCACACATCTTAGAGGAAAGTCACGCGCGCTTAAACAAACAAAACGGCCCTGAACGTAATTCAATCGGGGCCGTACGGATAACCTGCTGAAAATTCAGGATGCCAGAGGAAACGCCGTTTCCGGAAGATTATAAAGGTTTGCCAGCGTGCGCAGGCTGGGACTGATGCCGGTTATTCGCGCCTGGCCATTGCGCGCCCTAATCTCTGCAACCAGATGCACAAGCAGCGCCAGCCCGGCAGTATCCACGCGCGTAACGGCGCTTAAATCGATTAACGCAACCCCTTTCGTTGCGCTAACGCGCTGCTGCCACAGCGGCTCAAGCGTTTCATATTCAAGAATATCAAACAGGCGCAGCGTATCGCCTTCACGCTGCCAGCGCAGTTGATCCGCCATTATTTTTTCTGATCCAGCGTAATTGGTTGGCGGGAGATAGCCCTGAGCTGTTCGGTCAGGCCGCCCACCCCTTTAGTACGCAGCAGGTCGCTCCACTCATTTTGTTTGGTCGTGATCATACTGACGCCTTCTGCAATCATATCAAACGCCTGCCAGTTACCGGTCTGGGAATTTTTACGCCACTGAAAGTCCAGGCGCACCGGCGGGCGGCCATTGGGATCGTTAATCGTCACGCGTATCGCTACAATGTTTTTATCACCCAGCGGTTGTTCGGGTGCGATCTGATAAGTTTGTCCGTGGTACATTGCCAGCGCCTGGCCATAGGCCTGCTTCAGATACTCGCGAAATGCAGCGAAATAGGCATCGCGCTGCGCGGGCGTAGCGCCTTTATAATAACGACCCAGCACCAACGCGCCGGCATATTTCACCTGCACATACGGTAACAGTTCCTGTTCCACCACATTGCGCAGGTAATTCGGATTTTGCCGAATCTGCGGCTGTTCGTTCTTTAGTCTATCGAAGGTTTTTTGCGCGGCCTCATTCATCAGCTTATAGGGATTGGACTGATCGGCCGCCATTGCCAGCGGAGCAATCGCCAGCATGGCGACCATTAACAGACGTTTAAACATGGATATTCTCCTTCAATCAATTCGTCGCACTGGGCTGCGTATGCGCCCCGTTATCTTCAGCCGATTGTTCACCGCTCCTGCCAGCGCTCTTAGCGTTGTCATCAGCGTTACTCTTATAGAGGAACTGGCCTATCAAATCCTCCAGCACCATTGCCGATTTCGTATCCTGAATCGTATCGCCATCCTTAAGAATAGCGGTTCCCAGCTCAGGATCTTCAAAACCAATATTTATCGCCAGATACTGCTCGCCCAGCAGGCCAGACGTGCGGATCGCCAGCGAACTGGTGTCCGGAATGCGATCATACTGGCGCTCAATCTCCATCGTAACGCGCGGCAGATACGTTTTAGCATCAAGCGTAATGTCGCTGACGCGGCCAACGGTGACCCCGCCGACGCGAACCGGCGAACGCGCCTTCAGACCGCCGATGTTGTCAAATGTAGCGTATAAACGATACGTCGGTTCGCTGCTAATAGCGCTAACATTCGCCACTTTCAGACAAAGGAAAATTATCGCCAGCAGCGCGGCCAGCATAAACGCACCGACCCAAATCTCATTTTTTTTCGTATGCATGAATTCAATTCCCGAACATCAGTGCAGTCAGTACAAAATCCAGCCCCAGTACCGCCAGCGAAGCGTGTACAACGGTACGCGTGGTGGCCCGGCTGATTCCCTCGGAGGTCGGCACCGCGTCATAGCCATTAAACAACGCAATCCAGGTGACCGTAATGGCAAAAACTACGCTTTTGATAACGCAATTCACCAAATCCATTTTCCAGTCAACGGCGTTCTGCATCGCAGACCAGAAAAAGCCGCTATCGATCCCTTTCCAGCTCACCCCAACCAATGCCCCGCCCCAGATTCCCACAGCGACAAAAATCAGCGATAACAGCGGTAGCGAAATTACCCCTGCCCAGAAGCGCGGCGAAATCACGCGGCGCAAGGGATCGACCGCCATCATCTCCATACTGGAAAGCTGTTCTGTGGCCTTCATCAGGCCAATCTCTGCGGTAAGCGCGGAACCGGCGCGCCCGGCAAACAGCAAAGCAGAGACGACAGGCCCAAGCTCGCGCAGCAGCGATAGCGCCACCAGCATGCCAAGGCTGGTTTCCGCGCTGTAAGTGGTGAGTATTAAATATCCCTGTAACCCCAGCACCATGCCGATAAACAGGCCGGAAACGATGATAATAAGCAATGACAGCACGCCAACGTTATAGAGCTGTTTAATCAACAGCGGCGCGTGCTTGCGAAACGCCGGCCGCCCGGTCAGGGCATTAAGCAGCATAAAACCGGCGCGGCCAAAGGACGCGCAGATTTGCAACCCACGATGGCCCAGTGACGCCAGTGCATTTAAAAACATGAGTAACTTAACTCCCTGATCCAGTAAGATCTCGTTGGTAATCGCCGGCAGGATAGCGAAACGGCACAGGGCCATCCGCCATGCCGTCCAGAAACTGGCGCACCCGTGAATCAGCGTTGTTTTCCAACTGTCGGGGACTGCCCTGCGCCACAATGCGCTGGTCGGCCACAATGTAAGCATAATCAGCGATACTCATTACCTCCGGCACATCGTGCGAAACGACAATGCAGGTAACGCCAAGCGAACTGTTCAGCTCAGAAATCAGCTTAACCAATACGCCCATAGTAATCGGATCCTGTCCGACAAAAGGTTCATCGAACATGATGAGATCCGGCTCCAGCGCAATCGCGCGCGCCAGCGCGGCGCGGCGCGCCATGCCGCCGGAAAGCTCAGAAGGCATAAGCTGCGCCGCCCCCCGCAACCCCACGGCTTCAAGCTTCATCATGACGGTGCTGCGCAGCAGCGGTTCCGGCAATCGTGTATGTTCACGCAGCGGCCAGGCAACATTCTCAAACACGGTCAAATCGGTAAACAGCGCGCCAGACTGAAACAGCATGCTCATGCGTTTGCGCACCTCAAAGAGGCGCGAGCGCGACATTGCCGGCACGTTTTCGCCGTCAAAAAGAATTTGCCCGCGTTCCGGCTGTATCTGCCCGCCGATCAGGCGCAGCAGCGTAGTTTTACCAATGCCGGACGGCCCCATAATTGCGGTAATCCTGCCGCGCGGCACCGAGAGCGAGATATCATCAAAAATTCGCCGCTCTCCCCTGGAGAAGGTCACTCCCCGTACTTCGACCAGATTGTTTTGCGTCTGGCGCATTAATTTTGTTTTCCATTCAATAAGGATACGCGGCAGACTGCCAGTCTGACCATCACACGCCATTTTTACAGAATAACCCACGCACCCGTTAGCAAAACCTGGCATTTGTTTTACTTTTGTCCCGCATAAAGTCAGAATTAAGACTTGTTCGTAATGATGTAAACTGTAGGCGTGTCCGGTGCTTTCAGGCCAGCGGAGCGGCGATTATACCTGACGAAAGGAGCCTGCGTGCTTTTAGCAACGGTGCTGTTAATTATTGGCTTAGTTATGGTGACTTACGGCGCCGACCGACTGGTATTCGCCGCGTCTATTTTGTGCCGCGGGCTGGGTATCGCGCCGCTGATTATCGGCATGACTATTGTTAGCATCGGCGCCTCGTTACCGGAAATTATCGTAGCTACGGCCGCCGGACTGAATGGCCAACTGGATTTGGCGGTCGGTACGGCTATTGGCTCTAATATCGCTAACCTCTTGCTGATCCTCGGGCTTGCCGCGCTGCTCCACCCTTTCGTCATCCACTCAAACGTCCTGCGCCGCGAATTGCCTTTGATGTTAATAATGAGCCTGTTGTGCGGCATAATGCTATGGGATGGCGGACTGGAGCGTATGGAAGGCGTATTGCTGCTGCTTACCGCCGTGATTTATTTACTTATAACCGTTAAAATCGCACGGCTGGCGGAGCGCCAGGGCAGCGATTCGCTCACCCGCGAGCAGCTTGCCGAGCTACCGCAAGCCAGCCAGCCGGTCGCCTTTCTTTGGCTGGCGGTGGCGCTGGTAATTATGCCGGTCGCCACAAAAATGATTATCGACAACGCTACCGTACTGGCGACTGCATTTTCAGTAAGCGAGCTGATCCCGGGCCTGACGATTGTCGCCATCGGCACCAGCCTGCCGGAACTGGCGACGGCCTTTGCCGGCATGCGTAAAGGTGAAGACGATATCGCCATTGGCAATATTATCGGCTCCAATATTTTTAATATCGCGATTGTGCTGGGCCTTCCAGCGTTGCTCTCTCCCGGCGCTTTCGATCCGCAAGCCGTGGTCAGAGACTACGGGGTGATGCTGGCGGCTAGCGTGATTCTCGCCCTGCTTTGCTGGCGGCGCCCTCGCGGCATAAGCCGCTACGCCGGGGCGCTATTAATCTGCGGGTTTGTCGCCTGGACTATCGTGGTATTTGTTACCGCCACTCGCCCCCTGGGGTAAACTGGGAAAGATTATGTCGCACATTGAAATACCGTCGGGTTTTGACTTCCAACTGGCGGGTAAAGAAGTGTTAGATATTGAACGCGAAGGGCTGGCCCAGCTCGATCGGTATATTAACGAGGATTTCGCGCGCGCCTGCGAGATGATGTTTCGCTGCCAGGGCAAAGTCGTGGTCATGGGTATGGGGAAATCCGGGCACATTGGGCGCAAAATGGCCGCTACGTTCGCCAGTACCGGCACCCCGGCTTTTTTTGTCCATCCCGGTGAAGCCAGCCACGGCGATCTCGGTATGGTGACCGGGAAAGATATCGTCATTGCCATCTCTAATTCCGGCGAATCTAACGAAATCCTGGCGCTGATCCCGGTATTAAAACGCCTTCAGGTGCCGTTAATTGGGTTAACCAGCCGCCCGGAAAGCACAATGGGCCGCGCGGCGGATATACACCTGTGCGTGAAAGTGCCTCAGGAAGCCTGCCCGCTGGGGCTGGCCCCTACGTCCAGCACCACGGCAACGCTGGTCATGGGCGATGCGCTGGCCGTGGCTTTGCTTAAGGCGCGGGGCTTTACCGCCGAAGATTTCGCGTTATCGCACCCAGGCGGCGCGCTGGGCAGAAAGCTGCTGCTGCGGGTAAACGATATTATGCATACGGGCAATGAGATTCCGCGCGTAGACAAAAGCGCCACGCTACGCGACGCGTTGCTGGAAATCACCCGTAAAAATCTTGGCATGACGGTCATCTGCGGCGATGACATGAAAATTGCCGGTATTTTTACCGACGGCGACCTGCGCCGCGTATTTGATATGGGCGTGGATCTCAATCACCTGCGTATTACCGACGTAATGACGGCAGGCGGTATTCGCGTTCGTCCCGGCACGCTGGCCGTGGATGCGCTCAATCTTATGCAGTCGCGCCACATTACCGCCGTTCTCGTCGCCGATGGCGAGCAGCTTCTCGGTGTGATACATATGCATGACCTGCTGCGCGCTGGCGTAGTCTGAATTAAGGATTCTCGGTAAATGAGCAACCCGGAAGCGATGCTGCCGACCTGTTATGGCCCGGTAAGCGCGCGCGTTATAGCAAAAGCGCAGGATATTCGCCTGCTGATACTTGATGTAGACGGCGTCATGTCCGACGGTCTGATTTATATGGGCAATAGCGGTGAAGAGCTAAAAGCGTTTAACGTGCGCGATGGCTACGGCATCCGCTGTGCGTTAACGTCCAATATTGAGGTGGCGATAATCACCGGACGCAAAGCAAAGCTGCTTGAAGATCGCTGCGCGACGCTCAAAATTAAACACCTTTATCAGGGCCAGTCCGATAAGCTTATCGCCTATCGGGCATTGCTGGATACGCTGGCGCTGGCGCCGCATAACGTGGCGTATATTGGCGACGATCTGATTGACTGGCCGGTTATGGAACAAATCGGCCTTAGCATAGCGGTCGCTGACGCCCACCCGCTGCTGCTGCCCCGCGTTGACTACGTTACCCGTATCGGCGGCGGCCGCGGCGCCGTGCGCGAAGTCTGCGATCTGCTGCTACTGGCGCAGGGCAAGCTTGATGAGGCCAAAGGGCAATCACTATGAGTAAGTTAAAACGCTGGACTGTCATCGTACTGGCGCTGATTGCGCTTATCCTTATCGGCGTGAATCTTGCCAACCGTGACGCCGACGCGCCGGTAGCCCGGAACGCCAGCGATCCCACTTATAAAAGCGAAGGCTCAACCACTGTGGTATATAGCCCTGCGGGCGCGCTGAACTATCGCCTGATTGCCGATCACATAGAGCACTATTCCGATACGGCCATATCGTGGTTTACCCGCCCGGTGATGACTGTCTACGATACGAACAAAATCGAAACCTGGTCGGTGCGCGCCGATCGCGCAAAACTGACTGAAGATCGTATGCTTTATTTGTATGGCAACGTCGAGGTTAACGCACTAACGGCCGATTCGCAGTTACGAAAAATCACTACCGATAATGCTCAGGTAAACCTTGTGACTCAGGATGTTACCTCTGACGATCTCGTTACGCTTTACGGAACCACGTTTAATTCCAGGGGTCTGAAAATGCGTGGGAATTTACGCAAGAAAACTGCCGAGCTGATTGAAAAGGTTAAAACCTCCTATGAAATTCAAAATAAATAAGTACAGCCTTACTGTTGTTATGGCCGGCATGCTTCTGGCGGCTTCACTCCCAACTATGGCGCTGACCGGCGATACGGATAAACCAATCCATATCGAATCCGATCAGCAGGCGCTGGATATGCAGGGCAATATCGTCACATTTACCGGCAACGTTATCGTCACTCAGGGCAGCATAAAGATTAATGCTGATAAGGTCGTGGTCACCCGCCCGGGCGGCGAGCAGGGCAAAGAAGTGGTGGAAGGCTACGGCAAACCCGCCACATTCTATCAGATGCAGGATAACGGCAAGCCGGTAAAAGGCCACGCAGATAAAATGCGCTATGAGTTGCAAAACGATTACGTCGTGCTGACCGGTAACGCCTGGCTTGAACAGCTTGACAGCAATATTAAAGGCGACAGGATAACCTATCTCGTCAAGGAGCAAAAAATGCAGGCCTTTAGCGAAAAAGGCAAGCGTGTAACGACCGTACTGGTGCCCTCTCAGCTCCAGAATAAAAACAACGCTGGTCAGAAGAAGAAGTAATCCGGTATGGCAACTCTTATCGCTAAAAATCTCGCCAAAGCCTATAAAGGCCGCAAAGTGGTTGAAGACGTGAGTCTGACCGTTAAGTCAGGGGAAATCGTCGGCCTGCTTGGCCCTAACGGCGCAGGCAAAACAACAACTTTTTACATGGTTGTCGGCATTGTGCCGCGTGACGCAGGCAACATCATTATTGATGATGAAGATATCAGCCTGCTGCCGTTGCACGCGCGCGCGCGCCGCGGCATCGGCTATCTCCCGCAGGAAGCCTCTATTTTCCGCCGCCTGAGCGTTTACGACAATCTGATGGCCGTATTGCAAATCCGTGAAGATTTAAGCGAAGAACAGCGCGAAGATCGTGCCAAAGAACTTATGGAAGAGTTTCATATCGACCATTTGCGCGAAAGTCTGGGGCAATCGCTGTCCGGCGGTGAACGCCGCCGCGTGGAGATCGCGCGTGCGCTGGCCGCAAACCCTAAATTTATTTTACTGGATGAACCCTTTGCGGGCGTGGATCCCATCTCCGTTATTGATATCAAGCGTATTATTGAACACCTGCGCGACAGCGGACTGGGCGTATTAATCACCGACCACAACGTGCGTGAAACTCTCGCAGTCTGCGAACGCGCCTATATCGTCAGCCAGGGGCATCTCATCGCCCACGGCACACCGGAAGAGATACTTGAAGACGAGCAGGTCAAACGCGTATATCTTGGGGAAGAGTTCAGACTTTGATAGGGTAGCTTTGCGCTGTGCCAGGCAGCGCCCCTTGTTGAACAGCGATTCAGCGGGGATAAGTCAGGCTGGCACAACTTTTGAGGAATGTTGCTCTGAATATGAAGCAGGGTTTGCAATTAAAGCTGAGTCAACAGCTTGCCATAACGCCGCAGTTACAGCAGGCCATTCGCCTGTTGCAGCTTTCCACGCTGGAACTTCAGCAAGAACTACAGCAGGCGCTGGAAAGCAACCCTCTGCTTGAACAAACCGATCCTCATGAGGAAATAGACGCCCAGGCAGCCCAGGATCGCGAAACGCTTGACAGCAGCGAAGCACTTGAGCAGCGCGAAATGCCCGACGAACTGCCGCTTGATACCAGTTGGGATGAAATCTACACCGCCGGAACGCCTTCAGGGACCGGCAGCGACTACCTTGTTGATGAGCTGCCGGTCTACCAGGGGGAAACCACCCAGACGTTGCAGGACTATCTGATGTGGCAGGTTCAGCTCACGCCCTTTTCAGATACCGACCGCGCTATCGCCACCTCTGTTGTGGATGCCGTTGACGAGACGGGATATCTCACTGTGCCGATCGAAGATATTATGGAAAGCCTGGGCAACGATGAAATAACGCGTGAAGAAGTGGAAGCCGTGCTTAAACGCATCCAGCGTTTCGACCCGGTAGGCGTTGCGGCTCGCGATTTGCGCGACTGCCTGCTTATCCAGCTCTCTCAGTTCAACCCGCAAACGCCACGCCTGGCTGATGCCCGGCTGATTATTTCCGATTATCTCGATCTGCTGGCAAACCATGACTTCCGCACTCTGATGCGCCTGACGCGCCTGAAAGAAGATGTGTTGAAAGAGGCCGTTGCGCTTATTCAGTCGCTGGATCCGCGCCCCGGGCAGTCCATTCAAACCGGCGAGCCGGAATATGTGATTCCCGACGTGCTGGTGCGCAAAGTACAGGGCCGGTGGAGCGTTGAGCTTAATAGCGACAGCATCCCGCGCCTGAAGATCAACCAGCAATACGCCGCAATGGGCAACGGCGCGCGTAACACAGCCGACAGCCAGTTTATCCGCAGCAATCTTCAGGAAGCGAAATGGTTGATTAAAAGCCTTGAAAGCCGCAATGACACCCTGCTGCGCGTAAGCCGCTGCATTGTGGAGCAGCAGCAAGGCTTTTTTGAACACGGCGAAGAATATATGAAACCAATGGTGCTCGCGGACATCGCCCAGGCCGTCGATATGCACGAATCCACAATTTCACGCGTCACCACGCAAAAATACCTTCACAGCCCGCGCGGTATTTTTGAACTGAAATATTTCTTCTCCAGCCACGTGAATACCGAAGGCGGCGGCGAAGCCTCTTCTACGGCAATCCGCGCGCTGGTGAAGAAATTAATTGCTGCGGAGAACCCCGCCAAACCGCTGAGCGACAGCAAGCTCACCACTATACTTTCCGATCAAGGGATCATGGTGGCGCGCCGTACTGTTGCAAAGTACCGAGAGTCTTTATCGATTCCTCCGTCTAACCAACGTAAACAACTGGTTTGACCCAACCTGATAAGGAAGACACTTATGCAGCTCAATATCACTGGACAGAACGTCGAAATTACCGAGGCCCTGCGCGAGTTCCTTGATAAAAAATTCGCTAAGCTGGAGCAATATTTTGAACGGATCAATCAGGTCTATATTGTGTTGAAAGTGGAAAAGGTGACGCATGCGGCGGATGCCACGCTGCACGTTAACGGCGGAGAGCTACATGCCAGCGCGGAAGGCCAGGACATGTATGCCGCGATTGACGGTCTAATCGACAAACTGGCCCGTCAGTTAAACAAGCATAAAGACAAATTAAAACAACACTGATAATCCGGGAATTCCCGCGCCTCGCTACCCGGCTGGGCGCGGGAAACTCAGGTAAAATGATGATGAATAATGATTCGGCACTGCAATTGAGCACTGTTCTTAATCAGGAATGTACCCGGGTCGGCGTACATTGCCAGAGCAAGAAACGCGCGCTGGAGATTATCAGCGAAATAGCCGCAGAGCAGCTAGGGCTGGCGCCTCAGGTTGTGTTTGATGCGGTTCTGACGCGTGAACGCATGGGAAGCACAGGCATTGGCAACGGCATCGCTATCCCTCACGGAAAACTGGAAGAAGATACACTCAGGGCCGTGGGAGTTTTTATACAACTGGAAACGCCCATTGCTTTTGATGCGATTGATAATCAGCCGGTCGATCTCTTATTTGCGCTGCTGGTACCGGCAGATCAGACAAAAGTCCATCTGCATACCCTGTCGCTGGCTGCAAAGCGCCTGGCCGATAAAAATATTTGTCGCCGCCTGCGGGCCGCACAAACTGATGAAGCGCTGTGGCAAATCATCACAGACAATTCAAACATCGATGAATAAGCCTGGCTGCGTATAGCGCAGCTTTCTCAGTGGGGAGAGATGTATCATGGTGCTGATGATTGTCAGCGGCCGCTCTGGTTCAGGGAAGTCTGTGGCATTGCGCGCCCTGGAAGATATGGGGTTCTACTGCGTGGACAACCTGCCGGTCGTGCTCCTTCCGGAGCTGGCCAATACGCTGGCAGAACGTAAAATCTCGGCGGCGGTGAGTATCGACGTGCGTAATATGCCGGAATCGCCGGAGATTTTTGAGCAGGCGATGGGCAATCTGCCTGCGTCATTCTCACCACAGTTGCTCTTTCTCGATGCCGATCGCAACACGTTAATTCGCCGCTACAGCGATACGCGCCGGCTGCACCCGCTCTCCAGCAAAAATTTATCGCTGGAAAGCGCCATCGACCAGGAAAGCGATCTGCTGGAGCCGCTACGCTCGCGCGCAGATCTGATTATCGACACGTCTGAGATGTCCGTTCACGAACTGGCGGAAATGCTGCGTACGCGCCTGCTTGGCAAACGTGAACGCGAACTCACTATGGTGTTTGAATCTTTTGGTTTCAAACACGGCATTCCCATAGACGCCGACTATGTATTTGACGTGCGCTTTCTGCCAAACCCGCACTGGGATCCTAAACTGCGCCCAATGACGGGCCTGGACAAGCCCGTCGCCGCGTTTCTCGACAGACACACCGAAGTGCATAACTTTATTTACCAGACCCGCAGTTACCTCGAGCTCTGGCTGCCGATGCTGGAAACCAACAACCGTAGCTATTTGACCGTTGCTATCGGCTGCACCGGCGGTAAACACCGTTCGGTTTACGTGGCAGAACAGCTCGCCGATTACTTCCGCTCACGCGGGAAGAACGTTCAGTCACGCCATCGCACGCTTGAAAAACGTAAAACATGACCGTCAGGCAAACCGTTGAAATCACAAACCGGCTGGGCATGCACGCCCGGCCCGCGATGAAGCTTTTTGATCTGGTGCAGAGCTTTGATGCGGAAGTCTTGCTGCGTAACGAAAGCGGCATCGAAGCGGAGGCCAGCAGCGTTATTGCCTTGTTAATGCTGGATTCCGCCCAGGGAGGACATATTGAAGTGGAAGCCAGCGGCCCGCAGGAACAGGAAGCGCTCAGCGCTGTCGTCGCGCTGTTCAATGCCGGTTTCGATGAGGACTGAACGCTACGCCAGCCTACTGGTAATTTTAATAATCTTAAACGCTGTCGCGTAATATACTATGGACGGATAAAACGGAAGGTGAAAGGAAAAAACAAGAGTAATCTATTGAAAATTAAATAAAATTTAAAATTTCGCGATTTTTTTAACTTTTTTCCAGCCGACATCAGGCTTCCGGGCCGCCATCTGCAAGTTATCGATAAAACGCCGACAGCCATTTTTCCGTATTTTATTTTCCCGCACGCCTCAATACGGCAGTGGACATATCAGTCTTACAATCACTTATTCTCATGAGCAGGTTGTCCGTTGCTATAAACCCCGCTGCACGGTTTGCCAATTTTTTAGTCCGATGCAGGTTTGATTAAACGCCTGCGCCGCCCCATTTGTCATGGTTGCGTCATGAGGCATTCACTTTGCAAACGAATTCTGACAGAACATCTGGCTGGAACGCCGGAATAAACGAATAATCGTGCCAGATGCGCATAACCCGTCAGTTGCCGCTACGGATCAAAAAATACGCTTAACGTCCAACCGTTTTTCCCCCATAACCGGCCTGAGAAAGGTTAAACCACCGAGCTGGCGCATCTGATGCTGGATCCACTGCTGACGCGCCAGCACATAGCCTGAAGGCGCGTTTGCCTTCAGGCGAATCGGGTTAGGCAACACGGCCGCCAGGCGTGCCGCCTGCGCCTGTGTCAGGCGGCTGGCGGGCTTGTGGAAGTAATGGCGCGCGGCGGCTTCCACGCCGAATATACCTTCGCCGAATTCAGCAATATTCAGATAAACCGTCAGAATCCGGCGCTTGCTCCACACCAGCTCAATGCCTGCCGTCAACCCTGCCTCAAGCCCCTTACGCAGCCAGCTACGTCCATCCCAAAGCAGCAGGTTTTTCGCCGTCTGTTGCGACAGCGTGGAAGCGCCGCGCATAGGCGTGTTTTCCCCACGGCTTGCCAGTACTTTCCGTATAGCCGCGACATCAAACCCCCGGTGGCTGGGAAACGTTTGATCTTCTGCGGCAATAACCGCCAGCGGCATCCACGGTGAAATATCCTCCATCGCCACCCAGTCTGAATGCGCCACGTAGCCTGTGTTGCCATGCAGCCATGCGCTAAGCTGGCGCTCAACCATAACCGCGGAAAAGGGCACCGGCAAAAAACTGAAAAGCACGATACCGCCGCTCCAGAAAACAATCAGCACAATGACTATTCTTCGCAGCCAGCGCGTCACCCATGCCCTTATCGAACGCAGCTTACGCATCCTCACATAGCGCCAACACGTTGGCTACCAGCTTTTCAATGCCGTCCGCCGCCTCATCAATACGCTGCGCCAGCATATAAGCCGGGGTGGTGACAATTTTGTGCGCCTCATCCACTACGATATCGTCAACCGGGCACGATATATGTTCACCGCCCATAGCTTCAATTGTTTCAACGGTGTCAATATCAGTCCCTATGGTCAAACGCAGCGGCATTTGCAAAATGGCAGGCAGCATCGCAGGCGCAATACACAGAAAACCGAGCGGCTTGCCCGCATCGTGGCAGTCGCGCACAAGCGTTGCAAAATCCGGATCGATCGTACAGGCGCGGCCCTGGCTGGCAAAATTGCTTAAATTTTTAGCTGCGCCGAAACCGCCGGGGACGATCAGCGCATCCAACTCCGCCGCCTTCGCTTCAGCCAGCGGTTTAATCGCGCCACGGGTAATACGCGCTGCCTCAATCAGTACATTGCGGCTTTCCGGTACCGGCTCGCCGGTAAGATGATTGATTACATCTTCTTGAGTTTTATCCGGCGCAAAACACACGGCCTGCGCACCGCCACGAGCGATTGCAAGCAGCGTAATCACGGTTTCATGAATCTCTGAGCCGTCGTAAACCCCGCATCCACTTAGTACCAAACCAATTTTTTTCATACTGGCATTCCTTTCTAATGGTCAGACAAGCTAAAGTAATTTTATTAATAAGAACGCTATGCTTCACATATTTTACTGAATCAAGTAACAAACAGTGTAAGATTTGCTATCTTATTGCCTGAACAAAAAGACGCCTCTTTCGTTTAAGCGCCGCCACAACCCACAACACAATCTGAACAGGCGGCGTAATGATTTCCCTGGTGTTGGCGCAGTATTCGCGCACCCCGGCCTGGCCGGGGTCATTTTTTTTGCGCACGGGCAACCCAGGCCTTCAACACCGCGACATCGTGCTGCCACTCCTGCTTCAGCTCCTCAATCCATTCCCCTACGTTATCCCACCATGCAGGAAGCTCAGGCGACTGAATCTGCTGCGCCAGTTGCTGCAAATGACGCAGCCCAACGGAACCGGCGGCCCCTTTGATTTTATGCCCCTCGTCCACAATGCCTTTCCTGTCACGCGCCGTCAGGTTGGATTCCAGAAGACTAAGATAGCCGGGCATCATCTTTTCAAACATGGTCAAACCATCGGTAATTAATTTCGGGCCGACCAGCTCCATATACTGTTCAAGCATGTCCATATCGAGCAGTGCATCATGCCTGCCTTCGTGATATTGCGCAGCGGCGGCAGCGCTGGTTTCACCTCCGGCGCACTCACCCCAGAATTTTTCAATCATCGCCGTTAACGCCGGCACCGCCAGCGGCTTACTCAATACGTCATCCATTCCGGCGTCAAGGTACTCTTTTTTATCTTTAAGTACGTTGGCCGTCAGGGCCACCAGCGGCGGGAGCGCGTCTTTGTTAAAACGCTTATGCAGCTCGCGAGCAATATCCAGTCCGGTCATGTCCGGAAGCTGGATATCCAGCAACAACAGGTCAAACTCACCCGGTCTGAACATTTCCAGCGCGGCCTGACCGGTCATGGCGACCTCAACGCTGTTGCCCAGTTTCTCCAGCACCGAACGCGCGACAATCACGTTCAGCTCAATATCTTCTACCAGCAACACATGCAGCGCCGGCAGCGGCACATCGTCCTGTTCCAGTCTATCCTCCTGCGCCTGCTCTACATGCGGCGCGTGTACCGTCAACGTAAAGATCGAGCCTTTACCCGGCAGGCTTGAAACGGTGATATCTCCCCCCATGCTTTTTGCAAGCCGCCGCGATACCGCCAGCCCGATACCCGTACCTGTCGCGGGCTTGCCGCCGTGGCTGCCCGTTACCTGATAATACATGGCGAAAATTTTGTCCTGTTCTTCCTGAGGAATGCCGATGCCGGAATCTTCAACGTCAAAACGCAGCATGCTGTTGTGCTGATAATGCACCCGAACGACTACCTGGCCGCTTTGGGTGAACTTTACTGCATTGCTGATAAGGTTCCACAGAATCTGGCGCAGGCGCGTACCGTCGGTGATGACTTTATGCGGTAAAGGCAAGTCGGGTTCGAGAATAAAGCGCAGCCCTTTCTGCTGCGCCTGCAGGCCGGAAAGGTTTTCAAGGTCAGCCAGAAAGCTGGTGAAATCAACAGGCTGGTTATCAAGCTGCACTTTGCGGCGCTCAATTTTATCCATGTCTATAATATCGTTGAATATATTGCCAAGCGTCACCGCGGAAACATGAATAGTTTTCAGGTATTTTTCCTGCTCCTGGGTTAGTTCTGTGTCCAGCAAAATACGGCTAAGACCAACGATACCGTTAAGCGGCGTGCGCAACTCATGGCTAATGGTGGAAATGAAGGTCGTTTTATCTCGACTGGCGCGCTCCAGCGCATCCTGATAACGCTTGCGTTCAGTAATGTCCCTGCTAAACCCCATCAGGCCATGTCGTTTCCCCACACGGTCATAATACGGCACTTTGCGAATTTCAAAGCAGGCTTTACGCCCGTCGGGATAATCCAGCCACTGTTCATAAGCCAGCGATACATTATGACGGAACACTTTCTCGTCTGATTCCATCACCTTCTGCGCAATCGCCGGTTCGTAGACTTCGGGGGGTTTTAACCCAATTAACTGCTTCTCGCTTTTGCCCGTCAGTAGCTCCATAGCCCGATTGCACCCGGAAAATTCGTTGTCTTCATTACGATAGAACACCAGATCCGGCGAAGCATCGAGAAAAGAACGCAAAAAAGAGGATTGCTGTTCAAGGCGCATCTGCGTTTCTTCACGCTCCTTCATCTCTACCTGCAACTGCTCAAGCATAGTATGGCGCTCCGCTTCCGCTTTTTTACGTTCGGCAATCTCCTGATTTAACTGGGCAATATTGTCTTTTAGCTGCACATTGAGCATTAAATCGCGCTCGCGCATCTCTTCGAGCTTTTCCACCAGCCGCGAGAGCCGCTGGCGCGACTCTTCCAGTTGTTCAACCACCACCGAAAGGAAATACACGGCCCAGGGAGTAATCAGCAGGCCGAAAAAGATGGAACGGATAACGTCGATACTTTCTACCTGACCACGCAGCAGCATAGTTACCGCCATCTGCACGACTATAGCCAGCACGACCAGCGCCAGCGCCAGCAGCAGGGAGAAGCGGACAAGGCCCAACTTCATCATCAGATCGACATAATACTGAGCCAGTTTGCGGATTTGCTTCATGAAAGTTCCTTTGCAGCGTTATGGGCCAGGCACAAGGCGGTTTCAGCGATAAACACGCTGTAAAAGCATAATAAAAACGCAGCACGAGGATTAAACGTGTGCGGACAGGGCGTCGCGCAATGGCGAAAGTCGCCATAATGTCAGGCTTTCAGCGCCCAATCATATAATTAAAATAAGGTGAGTGGCGAGAAAGGAGCAAGCGCGCCAGGCGTCGGAAAGCAAAACCGTGCGATATCGCTCGAAAAATACGCCTGTCTGGAAAAATGCCGGCGCTTATTCAGCGCGGTTGCCATGCCCGGCCCAGCGCCGATCCCTGCGCGCCGTGCGCCTGCAGCCAGCTATCGAGCGCGACCATCCCCGTCCAGCGGTTCTCGCACCACTGCGGCGCAAGTAGCGTGGGCCGTCGCGCGCTGGCGGAAATGCGGTGATACACCACTTCCGGCGGCGTATGGCGAATCATTTCACCCGCAATCACCGCATAGTTCTCAAGCGTTATCGCAGCAAGTCGCCCGGCCTGCCAGGCTTTCGCCATTGTGCTGCCGGACACGATATGTAAAGGATGCAGTTTGATTCCTTCAACGCCGGTTTCCACCACTTTATGCAGCGTAGTGAGGCAAGCCGCGCCATCTTCCCCCGGCAGCCCAACAATAAGATGGCAGCATACTTTCAGGCCACGCGCCCTGGCCCGCCGGGTTGTCTGCTGGTAACAGGCAAAATTATGCCCACGATTAATACGACGCAGTGTTTTATCATGCGCGCTCTGTAAACCCAGCTCCAGCCACACTTCATAGCCCTGTTCACGGTATTCGCTCAGTAAATCGAGCACGCTTTCCGGTACGCAGTCAGGGCGGGTGCCGATACACAGCCCAACGACATCCGCCTGGCTGACCGCCTCTTTATACATGCTGCGTAATACCTGAACTTCGGCAAAGGTACTGGTATAGGCCTGGAAATAGGCCAGATAACGGCTGGCGCGATTGATGCGGCCAGCCTGACGCGCCAGTTGCTCACTAATGGAGCGATGCTGTTCTGCTTCATCAGCAAACGAGGCAACGTTACAAAAGGTACAGCCGCCGCGCCCAAGCGTACCATCACGATTAGGGCAACTGAAACCGCCATGCAGCGTCAGTTTATGAACCTTTTCGCCGTAGCGGCGGCTGAGATCGCCGCCAAACATATTTACTAATTTTTGTAGCTGCATACGCCGTTAGGATGGCCGGATAAAAGGTCGCCAGCCTGCCATTTTCTTACGTTCATGGCGATGACGTGGATCAACCGCCTCCCATATGTTAAAAATGAATTTTTATTCACAAATAACGGCTTTTAAATCATCACGCAGGTGATTATTTTTAATAATACTGACGGCGTTTAAATAAAGAATTTCAACCGGGGTTAAAAACAGAGTCATACTGCAGACTTACTCCATTTATCAGCATAAATGTCTACCATAATCCAACATAACAGAATTCACCTGCTTTTTTCTCGCTTTCCATTAGTGAGTCAGATCACACTCTGTGCAGCGGAAAAAGGCGGCGTTTAGGTATGAAAAACCCTGTTAAACAACGCTAAAACAATGAGATAAAGTTTTTCCGGCGTTTAGCTGCTCCGATAAATTTGCCATTTGACCTGTGTGCGCTTTCCCGATAAGTTGGAATTTCGCTGGAAGCTATCTCGATGGAGACTCCCTCCATCATATTTATGCAGTAATTAAAGATTCCCTCCAAACAAGTCCTTAATACTTGTGTAACCGCTGCGATGGTTCAGGGGAGGCGAAACGGGCGAGCGCAGCGCGCTTTATACCGTCGTCTTGCCCTCGCTGCGCCCGCTCGCAACCGCTACAGGGGATCCCGCAGAGCCTGGGGAGGTTCACTCATATGTTGTACGATAAATCCCTCGAAAGGGATAACTGTGGTTTCGGCCTGATCGCCCACATAGAAGGCGAACCCAGCCACAAAGTAGTGCGCACGGCCATTCATGCGCTGGCTCGTATGCAGCACCGCGGCGCTATTCTTGCCGATGGCAAAACCGGCGACGGCTGCGGCCTGCTGCTGCAAAAGCCCGATCGCTTCTTCCGCCTGGCGGCCGAAGAACGCGGCTGGCGGCTTGCTAAAAATTACGCAGTCGGCATGCTCTTTCTGAACAAAGACGATGCCGTAGCACGCGCCTGTCGTAAGGTTGTGGAAGAAGAATTACAGCGCGAAACGCTCTCTATCGTCGGCTGGCGTGAAGTACCGACCAATACCGACGTACTCGGCGAGATTGCCCTTTCCTCCCTGCCCCGCATTGAGCAAATTTTTGTCAACGCCCCGGCGGGCTGGCGCCCCCGCGATATGGAACGACGCCTGTTTATCGCCCGGCGCCGCATTGAGAAGCGCATTGAAGATCGCGATTTCTACGTATGCAGCCTGTCAAACCTGGTGAATATCTATAAAGGCCTGTGTATGCCGGCGGATCTGCCGCGCTTTTATCTGGATCTTGCAGATCTGCGTCTGGAATCGGCTATTTGCCTGTTTCACCAGCGTTTTTCCACGAACACCGTACCGCGTTGGCCGCTGGCGCAGCCGTTTCGCTACCTGGCGCACAACGGCGAAATTAATACCATCACCGGCAACCGCCAGTGGGCGCGCGCGCGTACCTATAAATTTAAAACGCCGCTTATCCCTGACTTGCAGGATGCCGCGCCGTTTGTAAATGAAACTGGCTCCGACTCCAGTTCACTCGACAACATGCTGGAACTGTTGCTGGCAGGCGGCATGGACATTGTACGCGCGATGCGCCTGCTAGTGCCGCCCGCCTGGCAAAACAACCCACAAATGGATCCGGAACTGCGCGCATTTTTTGATTTTAACTCCATGCATATGGAACCGTGGGATGGCCCGGCGGGGATCGTGATGTCAGACGGCCATTTTGCGGCCTGCAACCTTGACCGCAACGGCCTGCGCCCGGCGCGTTACGTCATTACCAAGGATAAGCTCATCACCTGCGCGTCTGAAGTTGGTATCTGGGACTATCAGCCGGATGAAGTGGTGGAAAAAGGCCGCGTCGGCCCCGGTGAGTTAATGGTAATCGATACCCGCAGCGGCCGCATTCTGCACTCTGCCGAAACGGATAACGATCTCAAAAGCCGTCACCCCTATAAAGAGTGGATGGAAAAAAATGTACGTCGCCTGGTGCCGTTTGAAGCGTTGCCGGATGAGCGCGTCGGCGCCCGCGAAATGGACGACGACCTGCTGGCAAGCTACCAGAAGCAGTTTAACTACAGCGCTGAAGAGCTGGATACCGTTATCCGCGTACTGGGTGAAAACGGCCAGGAAGCGACCGGTTCGATGGGCGACGATACGCCATTTGCCGTTCTCTCCGGTCAGCCGCGTATTATATATGATTACTTTCGCCAGCAGTTCGCTCAGGTAACAAACCCGCCAATCGACCCGCTGCGCGAAGCGCATGTGATGTCGCTGGCCACGAGCATTGGCCGCGAAATGAACGTCTTTTGCGAAGCAGAAGGCCAGGCGCACCGCCTGAGTTTTAAATCGCCCGTTCTGCTGTTTTCCGACTTCAAGCAGCTCACGACGCAGGAAGAAGAATATTATCGCGCCGATACGCTGGATATCACTTACGACGCGACCCAAACCGATCTCGAAGCCGCTGTAAGAGCGCTGTGCGACGAAGCAGAACGCATGGTGCAGGCCGGTACCGTATTACTGGTGCTCTCCGATCGCAACATCGCGCCAAATCGTCTGCCGGTACCGGCGCCGATGGCGGTGGGCGCTATCCAGACCCGGTTAGTGGAAAGCAACCTGCGCTGTGACGCCAACATCATCGTTGAAACCGCCAGCGCCCGCGATCCGCACCACTTTGCCGTGCTGTTAGGCTTTGGCGCGACGGCCATCTACCCGTATCTGGCTTACGAAACGCTGGCGCGCATGGTCGATGCCGGCGCGCTTGCCAAAGACTACCGAACGGTGATGCTGAACTACCGTAATGGCATTAATAAAGGTCTTTATAAGATTATGTCCAAAATGGGCATTTCGACTATCGCCTCTTACCGCTGCTCGCGCCTGTTCGAAGCCGTAGGCCTGCATCGCGAGCTGACAGACCTGTGTTTTCAGGGCGTTGTCAGCCGCATCGGCGGCGCCAGCTTCAGCGATTTTCAGCAAGACTTAATGAATTTATCGAAGCGCGCCTGGCTTGCGCGCAAACCGCTGGATGCCGGCGGGTTGTTCAAATACGTACACGGCGGCGAATACCACGCCTACAACCCGGACGTGGTTCAAACGCTGCAAAAAGCGGTGCAGAGCGGCGAGTACAGCGATTATCAGCAATACGCGACGCTTGTGAACGAACGCCCGGTGGCGACGCTGCGCGATTTACTGGCGCTGAACCCGCAGGGCGAGGCTATCAACGTCGAACACGTTGAACCGGCATCCGAGCTGTTTAAGCGTTTTGACACCGCAGCGATGTCCATCGGCGCGCTCAGCCCGGAGGCCCACGAATCGCTGGCCGAGGCCATGAACAGCCTCGGCGGTTTTTCTAACTCCGGTGAAGGCGGTGAAGACCCGGCGCGCTACGCGACCAACAAAGTCTCACGCATTAAACAGGTAGCGTCCGGCCGCTTCGGCGTAACCCCGGCTTATCTGGTCAATGCCGACGTTATCCAGATTAAAGTCGCCCAGGGCGCGAAGCCCGGCGAAGGCGGCCAACTACCCGGCGATAAGGTCACGCCGTACATTGCCAGACTGCGCTACTCTGTGCCAGGCGTGACGCTGATTTCTCCACCGCCGCACCACGATATTTACTCTATTGAAGATCTCGCGCAGCTCATTTTCGACCTCAAGCAGGTCAACCCGCAGGCGATGATTTCCGTGAAGCTGGTGTCCGAGCCTGGCGTTGGCACTATCGCCACCGGCGTGGCGAAAGCCTATGCTGACCTGATAACGATAGCCGGTTACGACGGCGGCACCGGCGCCAGCCCGCTGACGTCGGTGAAATATGCAGGCTGTCCGTGGGAACTGGGGCTGGTGGAAACCCAGCAGGCGCTGGTGGCAAACGGCCTGCGCCACAAAATTCGCCTGCAGGTAGACGGCGGCCTCAAGACCGGCCTCGACATTATCAAAGCGGCCATTCTCGGCGCGGAAAGCTTCGGCTTCGGTACCGGTCCAATGGTGGCGCTGGGCTGTAAGTATCTGCGTATTTGCCATCTGAACAACTGTGCAACCGGTGTGGCAACCCAGGACGATAAGCTGCGCAAAAATCACTATCACGGCCTGCCGTTTAAGGTGACTAACTACTTTGAGTTTATCGCCCGCGAAACTCGCGAGCTGATGGCGCTGCTGGGCGTAAAGCGCCTGGTAGACTTAATTGGCCGCACCGACCTGCTTAAAGAGCTTGAAGGCTTCACGGCTAAACAGCAAAAACTTGAGCTGTCGCGACTACTGGAAACAGCCGAGCCACTGGCCGGCAAAGCGGTACACTGCACCGAGAGCAATCCATCGTTTGATACCGGTGAGCTGAACGCGCAATTGCTCAGGCAGGCGCAGCCGTTTGTTGACGAGCGCCAGCGTAAAACGCTGTGGTTTGATATCCGCAACACCGACCGCTCCGTAGGCGCCACGCTGTCAGGTTATATCGCCAGCAAATACGGCGACCAGGGGCTGGCGGCAGATCCGATTCGCGCGCACTTTAACGGCACCGCCGGGCAAAGTTTCGGCGTCTGGAACGCAGGCGGCGTTGAGCTGTTCCTGACAGGCGATGCTAACGACTACGTCGGCAAAGGCATGGCGGGCGGGCTTATCGCGGTGCGCCCGCCGGTAGGCTCGGCGTTTCGCGGCTGCGACGCCAGCATCATCGGTAACACCTGCCTGTATGGCGCAACGGGCGGGCGTCTGTATGCCTCCGGGCGTGCGGGCGAGCGCTTTGCTGTGCGTAACTCCGGAGCTATTACCGTGGTGGAAGGCATCGGCGACAATGGCTGCGAGTACATGACCGGCGGCATCGTCTGCGTGCTCGGTAAAACCGGCGTGAACTTTGGCGCAGGCATGACCGGCGGTTTCGCCTACGTGCTCGACGAAGACGGCGAGTTCAGCAAGCGCGTCAACCCGGAGCTGGTGGAAGTGCTGAGCGTGGAAGAACTGGCGATACACGAAGAGCATTTGCGTGGACTTATCACCGAGCACGTGCAGCATACCGGTTCGCAGCGCGGCGAGGAGATCCTCGCTAACTGGCCGATATTTGCTGCGAAGTTTGCGCTGGTAAAACCAAAATCCAGCGATGTGAAAGCGTTATTAGGTCACCGCAGCCGTTCCGCAGCCGAGCTGCGCGTGCAGGCACAGTAAGGGGTTGTCATGAGTCAGAACGTTTATCAGTTTATCGACCTGCAGCGTGTTGATCCGCCGAAAAAGCCCGTCAAGCTGCGTAAAATTGAGTTTGTCGAAATCTACGAACCTTTCTCCGATAGCCAGGCTACAGCGCAGGCAGACCGCTGCCTCGCCTGTGGTAATCCTTACTGCGAGTGGAAATGTCCGGTTCATAATTACATCCCTAACTGGCTAAAGCTGGCCAATGAAGGGCGCATCATTGAAGCGGCCGAGTTATCTCACCAGACCAACACGTTACCGGAAGTATGTGGGCGCGTGTGTCCTCAGGATCGCTTGTGTGAAGGCGCCTGCACGCTGAACGATGAATTTGGCGCGGTCACTATCGGTAATATTGAACGCTACATCAACGACAAAGCATTTGAGATGGGCTGGCGGCCGGACTTGACCGGCGTAAAACAAACCGGTAAACGCGTGGCGATTATCGGCGCAGGTCCTGCCGGGCTTGCCTGCGCTGATGTGCTGACGCGCAACGGCGTGAAAGCGGTGGTGTATGACCGTCATCCGGAAATCGGCGGCCTGCTGACCTTTGGTATCCCGGCATTCAAGCTGGAAAAAGAGGTGATGACGCGTCGCCGTGAAATCTTTACCGGTATGGGTATTGAATTCAAACTCAACACCGAAGTAGGTAAAGATATCGAACTGGATGCATTGCTGAATGAATATGACGCCATTTTCCTCGGTGTCGGCACCTATCAGTCAATGCGCGGCGGGCTGGATAATGAAGATGCACAGGGCGTAGTCGATGCGCTGCCGTTTCTCATTGCAAATACCAAACAGCTAATGGGTTTTAACGCCGATGCCAGTGAACCCTATATTAGCATGGAAGGTAAACGCGTGGTGGTGCTGGGCGGCGGCGATACCGCAATGGACTGCGTGCGCACCGCTGTTCGCCAGGGCGCAACGCACGTAACCTGCGCCTATCGCCGTGATGAAGCCAACATGCCGGGTTCAAAACGCGAAGTTAAAAACGCGCGTGAAGAAGGCGTGGACTTTCAGTTCAACGTACAACCTCTGGGCGTTGAGATTAATGGCAATGGCCGGGTGAGCGGTGTGAAAATGGCGCGTACCGAAATGGGCGCGCCAGACGACAAAGGCCGCTGCCGCGCGCAAATCATCCCAGGCTCAGAGCACACCCTGCCCGCGGATGCGGTTATTCTGGCTTTCGGATTTCGCCCACATGCCATGAGCTGGCTGGAGAAGCACAGCGTTGAACTGGACGCTCAGGGCCGCATAGTGGCGCCGCAAGGCAGCGAAAACGCCTTTCAGACCAGCAACCCGAAGATTTTCGCCGGCGGTGATATCGTTCGCGGATCGGATCTGGTGGTAACCGCTATTGCAGACGGCCGTAAAGCCGCAGACGGGATTATGAACTTCCTCAACGTTTAACCGCAGGCGGCATCCCGCCAGTTTACTGGCGGGTAGTCAGTTTGATGGCAAAGGGGCAAAACCGTTTTTTGACCTCAGATGAGTAACGGGGAGGACAAAAACGTGATTTGCCCTCCCCGTCGCCGTCAGCCGAAACTCAACCGGCTGATTTCTAATTTCTTTTCTGCCTTTTCGGGCCGAAGCCGCGCGTATCGGCGTTTGCTAACAGCCGCAACTACCTGGCTGCGTTGCGTTATTTCACGACCCGTAACGCAGGTCGTCCGCCCCGCGGCGGCGGCACATCATCCGGATCGGGTTTGTCGTCACTGTCCGGACGATCGCCATCGATAACCGACATCAAACCGCTCGCGTCTTCCACGTCGTTTTCCATCAGTTCAGGAACGTCTTCGTCATAACCTGCTTCCGGCTCAAACATGGTGCCTGCGCCATTTTCACGCGCGTAAATCGCCAGCACAGCGGCCAACGGAACATTAACCTGGCGCGGTACGCCGCCAAAGCGCGCATTGAAGCGCACCTCATCGTCGCCCAGTTCCAGGTTCCCTACGGCACGCGGCGCGATATTGAGCACTATTTGCCCATCACGCGCGTATTCCATTGGCACATTCACGCCAGGCAGCGTTACATCCACCACAAGGTGCGGCGTGAGCTGGTTATCCAGCAGCCAGTCATAAAACGCCCGCAGCAGATACGGGCGGCGCGGCGTTAACTGCGAAATATCCATCAAACTTAACCTCGACCCTGCAAGCGCATTTCACGCTCGGCCTCGGTCAGGGAAGCCAGGAATGAGTCGCGCTCAAATACGCGGGTCATATAACCCTTCATTTCTTTCGCGCCTGCGCCGCTCAGCTCAATGCCCATCTGCGGCAAACGCCACAGCAGCGGCGCCAGATAGCAATCGACCAGGCTGAACTCATCGCTCAGGAAATAGGGCTTTTGGGTAAACACCGGCGCAATTGCCAGTAACTCTTCACGCAACTGCTTACGCGCCGTTTCCGCTTCCTGATTGCTCCCGTTTTGAATAATATTCATCAGTGAATACCAGTCTTTTTCGATACGGTGCATATAAAGGCGGCTTTCCCCGCGAGCAACCGGATAAACCGGCATCAAAGGCGGATGAGGAAAACGCTCATCAAGATATTCCATGATAATACGGGATTCCCACAAGGTGAGTTCCCGATCAACCAGGGTGGGTACGCTCTGGCCTGGATTAAGGTCGATCAAGTCCTGAGGGAGATTATCCATCTCAACATGCTCAATCTCAAAACTGACGCCTTTTTCAGCCAAAACAATACGTACCTGATGGCTATAGATATCAACAGGACCAGAAAACAGCGTCATTACCGAACGTTTGTTGGCAGCGACAGCCATGAAAACCTCCAGGTGTATTCAAAAAAACCAAGCTGCCAGCCGCAACCAGGACCGGCGTAGTTATGTACCCTTTCCTGCCAGCACGCCATACCCGTTGTCATTTTGAGCGACACGGGAACGGTAACCGCCATTTGGGCATAAAAGTGTATGATAGTTTACCAGATTTTAGGCAACATGTGAGGAAGGGATTTGCGGATTTGATGCAAAAGCGCAACAGGCGCGCATATCCACAAAAACGCTCCCACAAAAAACCCGGCGCTGAGGCCGGGTTTTGCGCAAATTGTACGAAGACAATTAACGTTTGGAGAACTGCGGACGACGACGAGCTTTGCGCAGACCGACTTTTTTACGTTCAACCTGACGCGCGTCACGGGTGACGAAGCCAGCTTTACGCAGTTCAGAGCGCAGAGATTCATCGTACTCCATCAGCGCGCGGGTGATGCCATGACGGATCGCCCCCGCCTGACCGGAGATACCACCACCTTTAACGGTGATGTACAGATCCAGTTTCTCAACCATCTCTACCAGTTCCAGCGGCTGGCGAACGACCATGCGGGCAGTTTCGCGACCGAAGTACTGTTCCAGAGAACGCTGGTTGATAATGATTTTACCGTTGCCCGGTTTGATGAACACGCGAGCGGCGGAGCTTTTGCGGCGACCAGTGCCGTAGTATTGATTTTCAGCCATTGCCTGTAATCCCGATTAAATGTCCAGAACTTGCGGTTGCTGCGCCGCGTGATTGTGCTCGTTACCCGCGTAAACTTTCAGCTTACGGTACATAGCACGACCCAGCGGGCCTTTCGGCAACATGCCTTTAACCGCGATTTCAATCACACGCTCAGGACGGCGGGCAATCATCTCTTCAAAGGTCGCTTGTTTGATACCACCGATGTGGCCGGTGTGGTGGTAATACACTTTATCAGAACGCTTGTTACCGGTTACGGCAACTTTCTCTGCGTTCAGAACGATGATGTAATCACCGGTATCAACATGCGGAGTGTATTCCGCTTTATGCTTACCGCGCAGGCGACGAGCCAGTTCGGTAGCCAGACGGCCCAGGGTTTTACCGGTCGCGTCAACAACATACCAGTCGCGTTTTACGGTTTCTGGTTTAGCTGTAAAAGTTTTCATTAAAAGCTTACCCAAATATAAGTTACACGCAGGTGTTCACCCAAACGTTTCAAATCAGTTAAGGTTCACACGACATTGTCCAGTAAACCTACCCCCTCGGATAGTTTTCACCGGCACACTAAAGTTTCGGGAAAAAAACTTTGTTGTAACGTGGGGTCGCAGGATTATAGAGAAGTCACGCATAAAAATCGACCCCTTTTTACTGTGAACGGCGCGGCGACGGATGTCGGGGCAGCCTGTCCGATGCCGGATATCATTCGTGGCCCAGCAACCGCAGCGTATGTAAAGGACGTTGAGGCCGGCGGGCGACGCGGCATTAAAAACACAAATGAAAACACCCAGTTGTACCAGTTAAGGCAGGTGGGGACATTGAAGATAATCCTCGCTTTGCATCTCCTGCAAACGCGAAAGACAGCGCTGAAACTCAAATTTCAGCCGTTCCCCCTGATAGATATCAAACAGGGCGGCCTGCGCCAGTACAACCAGCTTCACGCGTCGTTCATAAAACTCATCCACTAACGCAATAAAGCGCCGGGCCTCGCTTTCCATCGTTGGCGTCATTACCGGCACATCGTAGAGCAGCACGGTATGAAACGATTTTGAGAGCGCGATATAGTCATGCTGGCTACGGGCCTCCACGCATAGCGTCGTGAAAGACACGGCCAGCGTCTGGTGAACCTTGCCGGCTATCGCCAGCGGACGATGATTCACTTGCAGCGTTTGCGCCGCCTGTATCGACGTGCCTGTCAGCGCCTGCCACAGATGCGCCATTTTTTGGCGCATCTGTTCATTTAACGGCGACAGCCAGAGATGCGCCTGGGTCAGCGTACGCAGGCGGTAATCAATTCCTGCGTCCACGTTTAACACGTCGCAGTGCCGCGTGATAGCGTCAATGGCCGGTAAAAAACGCGCGCGCTGTAGCCCATTACGATAAAGCGCATCCGGCGGGATATTGGATGTGGCCACAAGCGTAATACCGCGCCGAAACAGCGCCTGCATCAACCCACCCAGCAGCATGGCGTCTGTAATATCAGAAACAAAAAATTCGTCGAAGCAAATAACGTCCGCCTGCGCTTTAAACCCGTCAGCGACGCTTTCCAGCGGATCGCTATGGCCCTGTAACGACGTTAGCGTTTCGTGTACGCGTAACATGAAGCGGTGAAAATGCAGACGTAACTTGCGATCGCCAGGAATACTCTGGAAAAACAAATCCATAAGCCAGGTTTTGCCACGCCCAACGCCCCCCCACATATAGAGGCCGCGTACCGGTTCCGCCTGCGACGCAGGGCGCCTACCCAGCAGTTTACCAAAACGCGCCATCAGCCCTGACGAAACCGGCGGGGCCTTTTCTCTGGCTACAAGCTCCTGCCAAATAAGATCGAGGCGCGAAATCGCCTCGCGTTGTACATCATCAGCGTGATAAGCGCCCTCGTTAAGGGCTGCCTGATAGCGAACTATCGGAGAAAGGCTTTGCATGGTGTTATTATCATTCTTTATCAATAAGCGCAGATGGCGAAAAAAAGTCCGCCCTACATTAAGCGATGTACGCGCGGGATTCCACTTCTGGCGGTTTAACAGTTATAGTGGCTAACAGACAGAGGCGCGTACAACCGTCCGGCCTCAGCACGCTACGGAACAACAAAACAACGGGAGTCATTCATGACCTGGGAATACGCGATCATTGGTTTAGTCGTCGGTCTTATTATCGGCGCTGTCGCGATGCGTTTTGGCAACCGCAAATTACGTCAGCAGCATGCCATGCAATACGAGCTGGAACAGAAAAAGGCCGAACTGGAAAACTGGCGTGAAGAGCTGGTTGGCCACTTTGCGCAAAGCGCAGAGCTGCTCGACAAAATGGCCCAGGACTATCGCCAGCTTTATCAACACATGGCGAAAAGTTCCAGCACGCTGCTACCTGAAATGACGGCGGAAACAAACCCGTTTCGCAACCGCCTGAGCGAATCTGAAGCCAGCAACGATCAGGCGCCGGTTCAGATGCCGCGCGACTATTCAGACGGCGCATCCGGCCTGCTGCGCGCAGACCGTAGCCGGCATGAGTAACATGATTTTTTACAGGGCGCGAGGCGCCCTACTTTTTCCGCCGCACACCGACGTCCCAACAGTCAGGTAACGAGATTCTGTAGCGATGAAAAGACCTAAACTATTTTTCAGCGCGCTGGCGCTGAGCACTGGATTAGCGCTGTCGCTGTCCGTTAATGCTGCGCTACCGCTGCAGGTTGCAGGCCAACCCGCAATGCCAAGCCTGGCCCCCATGCTTGAAAAAGTACTGCCTGCGGTCGTGAGCATTAAAGTGAAAGGCTCGGTGCCTCAGCAGAGTGTGCAAATTCCGCCGGAACTAAAAAAATTCTTCGGCGATAACTTTAGCGAAGGCGCGCCCCGCGAGTTTGAGAGCCTGGGATCGGGCGTTATCATTAATGCCGAAAAAGGCTATGTGCTTACCAACAACCACGTGATTAAACAGGCGCAGAAAATTGCCGTACAACTCAGCGATGGTCGTGAGTTCAGCGCCAAACTTATCGGCAGCGACGGACAGAGTGATATTGCGCTGCTGCAGTTGGAAAAAGCCAACAAATTGTCCGAAGTAAAGATTGCCGATTCTGACAAACTCCGGGTAGGTGACTTTACCGTCGCCGTCGGCAACCCGTTTGGCCTGGGGCAGACGGCCACTTCCGGCATCATTTCCGCGCTTGGTCGCAGCGGACTCAATCTGGAAGGGCTGGAAAACTTTATTCAGACGGATGCATCTATTAACCGCGGCAACTCCGGCGGCGCGCTGATAAATCTCAATGGCGAGCTCATTGGCATCAATACCGCCATTCTGGCCCCCGGAGGCGGCAATGTCGGCATCGGTTTCGCCATTCCATCCAATATGGCGCTGGCGTTGGCAAAACAGTTAATTCAGTTTGGCGAAGTCAAGCGTGGCTTACTGGGCGTGCGCGGTACGGAAATGAATGCGGATATTGCCAAAGCGTTTAATCTTGATACGCAGCGCGGCGCCTTCGTCAGCGAAGTCCTGCCAAATTCCGCTTCCGCAAAAGCCGGCATTAAAGCCGGAGATGTTATTACATCCCTGAACGGCCGCTCACTTAGCAGTTTTGCTGAACTACGCTC
Source organism: Tenebrionibacter intestinalis (assembly GCF_016632365.1). Lineage (GTDB taxonomy): Bacteria > Pseudomonadota > Gammaproteobacteria > Enterobacterales > Enterobacteriaceae > Tenebrionibacter > Tenebrionibacter intestinalis. The sequence continues at coordinate 34,175 of NZ_JAEPBH010000018.1, forward strand.
GCGTATCGCCACTACCGATCCGGGTACCAAAGTGAAGCTGGGCGTTCTGCGCAACGGCAAGCCGATGGAAGTAGAGGTAACGCTTGACAGCAACACCGCATCCTCTGCGAGCGCTGAATTAATTATTCCAGCGTTAAAGGGAGCGACATTTAGCGACGGTCAGTTAAAAGACGGCACACAAGGCATTGAAGTCGATAATGTTGTGCAAGGCAGCGTCGCCGCGCAGGCAGGATTGCATAAAGGCGACCTGATTGTCGGCGTGAACCGCGAACGCGTGCGCAGTATCACAGAAATGCGTAAGAAGCTCGAATCGAAACCCGATCTCATTGCGTTGAGCATAATACGCGGTAAAGAAAACCTTTATATTCTGCTGCGTTAACGCAAAATTCGGCGGACATCCACGTGGGATGTCCGCTAAACTCATGTTATTCTCCCTGCGTCTTCTTCTTTGATTACGTCGCTCCATGATGCTGAAACTCTTGCGCCCGCTGATTGTTGGATTAATTGTTGCCGGGCTATTGCTCGCGTTTATCCCGGCATTGCGTCAGCAAAGCCCATTCATTGCGCCCCAAACCGGCAGCGCAGATGAAACGCCGGTAAGCTATAACGCTGCGGTTCGCCGTGCGGCGCCTGCCGTCGTGAACGTTTATAACCGCGGGGTGAACGGTTCCGCGCGTAATCAACTGGAGATCCGTACGCTTGGTTCCGGCGTTATTATGGACGATCGCGGCTATATCATTACGAATAAGCACGTAATTAATGATGCAGACCAGATCATTGTAGCCCTTCAGGATGGACGCATTTTTGAGGCGCTGCTGGTCGGTTCAGATTCGCTGACCGATCTCGCCGTACTCAAAATCAACGCGTCAAATCTACCGGTTATCCCTATTAATGTGAAGCGAACGCCGCACGTAGGGGATGTCGTGATGGCGATTGGCAACCCCTACAACCTTGGGCAGACCATTACCCAGGGAATTATCAGCGCCACCGGGCGAGTAGGACTCAACCCTTCCGGCCGCCAGAATTTTCTGCAAACCGATGCCTCCATTAATCACGGTAACTCAGGCGGCGCCCTGGTCAACTCGCTGGGCGAGCTGATGGGCATCAACACACTCTCTTTTGACAAAAGCAACGACGGCGAAACGCCGGAAGGTTTAGGTTTTGCCATACCGGTACAACTGGCGACCAAAATTATGGACAAGCTTATCCGCGATGGTCGGGTTATCCGCGGCTATATCGGCATTACCGGGCGTAACAGCCCCTCCCTGCATGGCCCCGGACCCGGCATTGATCAAATTCAGGGGATTATTGTCAACGAAGTCGCGCAGGATGGCCCGGCTGCGCGCGCGGGGATACAGGCGAACGATGTGCTTATTGCGGTGAATAATAAACCGGCGATCTCCGTGCTGGAGACAATGGATCAGGTCGCTGAAATTCGCCCTGGTTCGGTTATTCCGGTAGAAGTGATGCGTGAAGACCGCAAATTAACTTTCCAGGTCACTATCCAGGAATATGAATTCAATAACTGACATAACACGCTTTTGCTAAAAACAGGCGAAACGAAACAGAGCGTCAAACCGAGCCGGTTGCAGGCTGTTGGTCGAAAGATGAGCGCGCCGCGAAGCAATGCTGCCTTTGCAGGGCCGCCGCCATTTGCAAAAAGGGCTGCGGCGACCCACTTTTCCCGTTCAGAAAGCCCCTTTGTCATCGGGCTTAAGTAAACGGAACATACTCCCTTAAGTTACCCGCATCAAAACGCAGCGACTGGACTTGTTAAGGGTTATACACCACCATTACTTACTGACAAATTCCTCGCCCAACGCAATGTCTTTTCTGAGCGTATCCAGCATATCGTTGAGCGCTTTTTCTTCAAACGCGCTGAGTTTACCGATATGACGGCGTTCCGCCACGCCGTCTTTCCCCAGCAGCAGCGGCTGCGAGAAAAAGCGGGCACAGGCGCCATCGCCTTCAACGTAGGCGCATTCAACCACGCCCTGCTCCCCCTGTAGCGCACGCACCAGAGAAAGGCCAAAACGCGCTGCGGCCTGCCCCATAGATAGCGTGGCGGAGCCGCCGCCGGCCTTAGCTTCAACCACTTCTGTTCCCGCATTCTGGATACGTTTTGTAAGCCCGGCCACTTCCTGATCGCTAAAAGTAACGCCCGGAATCTGAGACAGCAGCGGCAGGATGGTCACACCGGAGTGCCCGCCAATAACCGGCACCTCCAGCTCGGTCGCTTTTTTACCTTTCAGCTCAGCAACAAAGGTATTGGAACGGATAATATCCAGCGTCGTTACGCCAAACAGTTTATTTTTATCGTAAACCCCTGCTTTTTTCAGCACTTCCGCCGCTATCGCAACAGTAGTGTTCACCGGGTTGGTAATAACGCCAATGCAGGCTTTCGGGCAGGCTTTCGCAATCTGTTCAATCAGGTTTTTAACGATACCGGCGTTAACATTAAACAGATCGGAACGATCCATACCCGGCTTGCGGGCAACCCCCGCAGAAATCAATACCACATCCGCGCCGTGCAACGCAGGCGTGGCATCCTCGCCAGAAAAACCTTTTACTTTAACGTCGGTAGGGATGTGGCTCAGATCGACGGCGACCCCCGGTGTGACGGGAGCGATATCATAGAGGGAGAGCTCTGAACCTGAGGGCAATTGGGTCTTTAACAGAAGTGCCAGCGCCTGGCCAATACCGCCTGCTGCGCCGAGGACTGCAACTTTCATCCTAAACTCCTTATTATAGTTAGCTAAGTCTTTCTGGCTGTGGCGGGCGACCATAAACTACGGAGCAGGTAAATACAAACATTGCAGGCCCGTATTGCTAAGCCAGGCAATGATTTAACAATAGCCCTGCGTTTAACCTGACGTGAAAATCAGCACTCGCCACGCTGCTGCCTGAAAAACAACATGCGACAACGCATAACATTACACCCGTAGCATTGGGCAAAACAACTTCATTTTAATAACATTTATTTAACCTTGATCGTTGCCACACTATTCCCTGCTTTAAAGGCTAAGCCCGCCTGTTTCGCCTGGTAAAAAGCCGCTACCAGACCGGAAATCAGCGCTGGCGAACGACCGGCGTATTTATTGTGGGTGATTTTTGGTAAAATAACGCGCTTTCCCGCTTATTTAGCCCCTGTTTCATCTTTAATGTGCATTTTACTGCATAATAATGTGGCTTATATCGTTTAACAGGTAACACAACCTATGCGAAGTTCCTCCAGGCAAGAAGAATTGGTGAAAGCGTTTAAAGCGCTGCTTAAAGAAGAAAAGTTCAGTTCCCAGGGCGAAATTGTTCAGGCGTTACAGGAGCAAGGTTTCGACAATATCAACCAGTCGAAAGTCTCACGCATGCTGACAAAATTTGGCGCAGTTCGCACACGTAACGCCAAAATGGAAATGGTGTACTGCCTGCCCGTTGAACCTGGCGTTCCCACCACGTCCAGCCCGCTAAAAAATCTGGTGCTCGACATTGATTACAACGATGCGGTTGTTGTCATTCACACCAGCCCCGGCGCAGCCCAACTGATTGCCCGTCTGCTGGACTCACTTGGCAAAGCCGAAGGCATCCTTGGCACCATTGCAGGCGACGATACAATATTTACCACGCCGTCGCGTAATTTCACCGTTCGCCAGCTATACGAAGCTATTCTGGTTTTATTCGAACAGGAACTCTGACTCTGAGCCGCCCGCCCGGGCGGTACCTTTTTTCTACCTGCCATCACGCCCCGCCTTACGGTTAAAGACCGCACAAAAGGCAAATTTTCTATAGCCTTTTGATTTTAATAAAAAAACACTCATAACGAGTGAAAAAAACTGCGTTTTAATAACCAATTTGCATAATAAACGGGTTTCAGAGCTCAAAGTTTCATTGGTTATAGTTAGCGTGGTATTAATTTTTATAGTTATTAGTGTATACTTTGTTTTGTGATTAAGATCACTAAATAACATTTAAATAAAAATCACAAAAAGATTACGACAAGGAACACATTATGAACGTTAAAACTACCGTTACCGCATTAAGTCTGCTGTCTATGCTTTCATTTGGCGCTTTTGCCGCCACCCCTATTAGCGCCGGGCAGGCTCAGGGGCGCCAGCCGATAGGGTCTATTTCCGTCAGCAAAGTTGGCGGCGCGCCGATGGATATGCGCCAGGCGCTGAGCAAAAAAGCCGAGCAGAAGGGCGCCAGCGCCTGGCGCATAACGGAAGCCCGTACCGGCGACACCTGGCATGCTACCGCCGAGCTGTATAAATAACATGCCAACAGACGGCAACTATTATCTCCGCAACAGCTAAATCCATTTCCGGCGGCATCACGAATACCAAATATTTTGCCGCTATGGCCGCCGGTATAAAAAATTCAGGAGCTAAAAATGAACACTATCGCAACTGCCGCGGCTCTCAGCCTTGCTTCTTTTATAACCTTTGGCGTTAGCGCAGCGGCGCATCAGATAAGCGCGCAACAAGCGCAGCAGCTTAAACCTGTAGGTACGATTTCTGTTTCCCAGGTCGGTGGCGCGCCGATGGATATGCGCCAGGCGCTGAGTAAAAAAGCCGAACAGAAGGGGGCTTTAGCCTATCACATCACCGAAGCGCATACCGGCGATACCTGGCATGCCACTACTGAATTGTATAAATAGCGCTCCACCGTCTATGCCTGTTGATTCGCCCCTGACGAGCCAGGGGCTTTTTTGGGGCATCACGCCTGCACGTTGAAACGTAGCAGGCCTACCAATTCTTCCTCGGCTTCTTCAAACAACAGTATCAGCGCGCCGAATCGCCGCCGTCCGGATTCATTTAAATTAACAAATTCAATCGCCTGCGGCAGAGGTATCGCGCCCTCTGTTACGGTTTCCCAGAGGAGATCCAGATCGCTGATTGTTCTGTTCGACAGCCCAAAAACCTGCTCAAACGCCCGGAAAAACTCATCGTTTGAGGTAATATTGTTAAAGTCGAAGGTAGAAACATTCACAGGTAGCCCCCACTGACCGGCAGCGCTGCCGCCTCTGTTGCTAAAGCCCGCCAAGGTGCAGCGTTTTCACCTCAAGGAATTCATCCAGCCCCAGTACCGAGCCCTCACGTCCCAGACCAGACTCTTTCATTCCCCCAAACGGCGCCAGCTCAGTCGAAACCGAGCAGGCATTAACCCCGATCATCCCGCTCTCAAGCCGGGAAGAGACACGAAAGACTCGCTGTAAATTTTGGGTATAAAAATATGCAGCCAGCCCGTAAGGCGTTGCGTTAGCACGCGCAATCGCCTCTTCTTCAGTATGAAAGCGCAAACAGGCGGCCACCGGCCCAAAAGTTTCTTCCTGCGTCAGCAGCATATCGTCGCGCACATCAATCAGCACGGTCGGTTGCCAAAAATTACCGCCCAACGCGTGCGGTTTGCCGCCAGTCAGCGCGCGCGCGCCTTTGTTAAGCGCATCATCGACATGTTGCTGTACCTTTTTCACCGCAGCCGGTTCAATCAACGGTCCAACCACCACTCCCTCTTGCGCGCCGTTGCCAACCTTTAACGACTTTACCGCTTCAGCCAGCTTATTGACGAAGCGATCGTAGATACCATCCTGAATAAAAAAACGGTTAGCGCTAACGCAAACCTGGCCTGCGTTTCGGAATTTATTGGCTATCGCGCCATTAACCGCCGCATCAAGACAGGCATCATCGAACACGATATACGGCGCGTTGCCGCCCAACTCAAGCGATACTTTTTTTACCGTATTCGCCGCATTACGCATGAGCGTTTTGCCGACTTCGGTCGAGCCGGTAAAGGAAATTTTCCGCACCGCGTGACTTGCCATAATGGCATCGCTAATTTCAGCCGTGTTACCCGCTACCGCGTTCAACACCCCGTCTGGCACGCCTGCCTGTTGCGCCAGCGCCAGCAGCGCAAACGCGCTAAGCGGCGTGTTATTGGCCGGTTTAATCACACCTGTACACCCCGCAGCCAGCGCGGGGCCAAGCTTGCGGGTGAGCATCGCCATCGGGAAGTTCCAGGGCGTAATGGCCGCCACCACGCCAACCGGTTCGCGAGTTGCCAGGATACGTGAGCCAGGCTGTGCGGGAGGAATAATTTCACCGTTGACGCGTTTCGCCTGTTCGGCGAACCACTGGATAAAGCTTGCCGCATAGTCAATTTCGCCTGCCGCCTCTTTTAGCGGCTTGCCCTGTTCGCTGGTCATCAGCCGCGCCAGCCACGCTTTATTTTCAATCATCAACTGATACCAGCGGTTGAGGATTTCACTGCGCGCTTTCGCCGTCTGCGCACGCCAGGCAGGAAAGGCGCGCGTGGCCGCCTCAATTGCCGCCTCAGTCTCAGACCGACCGGCCTTCGCCACCTGCGCAATAACATCCCCGGTTGCCGGGTTTACCACGTCGAACGTTTCGCTCAAATTGCGCCATTCACCGTCAACCAGATACCCGCTGCGAAACAGCGCGTGCCCCGTTAATTCTACATCTGCCATATTCTTCTCCTGTCTGATAGCGCGAGTCTGGCTGTAAGTATAGAAAAGCCGACGCAGAGCGTCGGCGCACTGGCGGCAGGCGTCAGTTTTCAGTCAGGGCGTGTTTATATTTATTAAGTATGCTGGTCAACCGTTCCACCGGTTCAGTCACCTGGCGCGGCGCATCCCAGTTACGCAGCTTCTCCTGGTAAATCGCCAGCTCGTCGAGCAACTGCTGAAAACGTTGAGCACGTTTGTCATCGGAGCCTGCGCTAATAACACGATCGGCAGTATGTCTTAACTGCCGATGGTAAGCGGACAAATCATCATTGTTGGGTATCGGCGCATCGCGCAAACGCTGGTGAGCAATAATGAGCGTTAGCGCGAGGCGGTATTTGGCTATATCGTCAGGAAATTTATTTAACAGCAAAAACAACTGTTGATACAGCGCCGGGAGATGATTTTCCCGCCGACGCGCCCTGTTGGTCGTCAACGCCGATATCGCCGCCGACACAAACTGGTTAAGCAACGTACGCCCGGTACGTTCGCGAGAATTATCGCGAATCAGCAAAATAACCATCATCGCCAGCACTGCGCCCACCAGTTGACCAAGCGCGCTATCAAGAAACGAGCTAAATTTGAAGGTCATCGGGTTATCAAGCACCAGAACATTGATAGTCCCCGCCAGCGCGCCAAGCGTGCCCAGACGCCGCTTTTGAACTTCTATACCGATAAAAAACGCCAGCAGCGCCAGGCTTATGCACAACAGCAGCATACTTTGCTGCGTGGCGGGTAAGATTATCAGGAAATAGAGTGAACCAAGCGGCAATGCCATCAGCATGCCGTACACAAAATCGAGCGCCACCATTCTCGGGTTCGGCAAACGCATGGCCAGCGATATCACTACAGCAATCATCACCATTGCCGAACTACCGGACGTCCAGCCCGTCCATAGCCAGAACAGCGTGCCAAGCAGGCAGGAAACCGTGGTACGCCAGAAGTTCACCATCGCATGATGGCGCTCGGCGGATTCCGGCCTGACAACCGTTTCGCCGGTCAGGATCTCTTCTTCCACGGCGCTGATGCGCGTATTGCTAATGATGCCGCGCCGGATAAGCATATAGCGCGTGGCCGCGCCGACCCAGCTATAGAGCGTCACTGGCGTGCCGCCCCCCCCGATCCAGGAGAAGACACGGCGAATATGTTTAAGGCGCTTATGGACATCGGCGACGGTTTCCACGGGTTCAGCAAATAATTCCCGAAATGCCGGCGCGATTGCCTCAGGCCGTGTGTTTTGTACCAGGAAGGTTTCACAGGCCTGGGTAATCATCGTCAACAGCAGCGTATTAATGGCATGCAGACGACGATTAGCGCGCATCCAGCGTGTAGACTCCATATTCAGGTTGCTGCGCATCCCTTCCAGCGCGGTGGTGCGCTGGACCAACCCGCTCCACGCTTTATCCACAGCTTCGCGATCGCCATGCGCAACACACAACTGCATCAACCGGTACTGATCCACCAATAGCGAATCCAGTTCTTTATCAATTTCCTGTTTGATCGATCGTGGTGAAAACAGCAGATCGGCCACAATGGCGCAAACGATGCCGATGACAATCTCGCTGCAACGCTCAATGGCAAACTGCGGCGCTACCAGCGGCGTATGTTCAACACTGATGATAATAATCAGCGCGGTATAGCCGGAAAGCCCCCACGCATAGGAATTTTCAACGCGCACCAGCGAAGAAACCCAGGTACAAAAGCCGGCCCAGATACATACCACCAGCAACATGACAACCGGCGCCTGAATAAGCGAAGTAATAATGATCAACGCAGCAAGACAGCCGATAAACGTGCCGATAATACGCAGCATGCCGCGATAGCGTATCGCGCCGGAATAGGGTTCCCCTCCTGCCGCAAAAGCGGGACCCGCTGCGACAAGCGCCGCAGTCAGCACTGCCCAGCGCGGTGTTTCCAGTTGAAAATGGAAACCCACAAACAGCGCCAGCACCACCGCGCATGCGAGTTTAATAGCAAAACGCAGATGTAAACGGGAAATGGCAAAGGCGTCCATGTCAGTTAACCAAACTCACGCAGACGGCGCAGCAATTTCATAAAAGGAGATGTTTTACTTCTGTCCCGGTCTTTGCCAGTGACAACAACCGTTGCCGTGGTACCCGCCGGGTAGAGATTGCCCGCCTGCTTATCAAGACGAATGCGTACCGGCACGCGCTGCGCCAGGCGCACCCATTCCAGATTAGAATCAACAGACGCCATCCCCTTGCTGTCACTGGTGCTGCTGGCGTTCGTCACGCCTGCCGAAATGCTTTCTACAGTACCGGTCAGAATGTTTTCTGCGCCCAGCGGCGTAATTTCTACCCGCAACCCCGGTCTTATCCTGTTGAGTTTGGTTTCCTCCATATACGCCAGTACGTAGAACGTGTCTTTTTTTACCAGCGCCACGGCCGTTGCGCCGCGGGTAATAAACTCGCCAACGTAAACGTTCAGGTTAGTCACCCAGCCGTCCGCCGGCGCGCGGATAACGGTACGCTCCAGATCCAGTTTCGCCAGTTCGCGCGTGGCCTGCGCTTTCGCGAGCTGGTGCAGCGTGGTTTGTAGCCCGCTATTGGACTGTTCTATTTCTTCACGCGACATTGCCTGAATACCCAGCCGGTTGCGGCGCCCGGCTTCGCGGCGCTTTTCATTTGCCAGAGACGTATAATACCCTACATCTGCCTGCGCCTGCGCCAACGCCTGCTCATAGCGGGGCCGGTCTATCGTGAATAATACCTGGCCTTTTTGCACCTGCTCATTATCATGCACTTTTACATCGGTAATCAGCCCGGCCACGTCCGGAGCAATAGCAACAACATCAGCGGTGAAGCGGGCGTCGCGAGTCCAGGGCGATTGCGTATAAAAACTCCATATGCGCAAAATAGCGATAAAAGCAATCAATACCAGCACCAGCGTTACCGCCATACGTACGATTTTTCTTGTTAGTGTTTTCACATCCACCTCAAACAAACAGGCGCGAGATTAGCCAGAAGAGACAGCAGTAAAGCGCCGTATTGAACAACGCTGGATGCCAGACAAAGTCATAAATCCCCGTTGGGGCCAGTAAGCGTCTGACCAGCCAGAACAGCGCCAGAGAGAGAAGTAGCTCAACGAATATCGGTGGGAAAGACAGACCAAACACCACGATAACCGGAAATAAACTCATGTTAATCCTGAAAGAAAGCAGGTAGCCGATTTTTTATATGCCGCGGATTGTCGCGACATAATGGCCGATAACAACCTGGCAAGCGTGCGGCGACGATGTTGTTAGTAATAATATAGTAACGTAACAGTTAACCTGTTATCTATAATGTGTGAACTAAATCACTTTTAAGCCAGAGTGAACAATGGAGAGATTAAAACGGATGTCGGTCTTCGCCAAAGTGGTCGAACACGGCTCCTTTACGGCTGCGGCCCGGCAGTTGCAAATGAGCGTATCGTCCATCAGTCAGACCGTGTCACGGCTGGAGAATGAGCTACAGGTAAAGCTACTCAACCGTAGCACGCGCAGCATTGGCCTTACTGAAGCCGGTAAAATTTATTATCAGGGCTGCCGCAAAATGCTGTATGAAGTACAGGAGGTGCATGAACAGCTCGACGCTTTTAATAATACCCCTACCGGAACGCTGCGCATCGGCAGCTCTTCAACTATGGCGCAAAATGTCCTGGCAGAGATGACGGTTGACATGCTCAGAGAATATCCCGGTCTGACCGTGAATTTGGTTACGGGCATTCCGGCGCCAGACCTGATTGCCGACGGGCTGGATTTAGTTATCCGCGTTGGCGCTTTGCAGGATTCAGGTCTGTTTTCGCGCAAACTCGGGGCTATGCCAATGATAATTTGCGCAGCCAAAAGCTACCTGGCGCAGTACGGGGTGCCGGAAAACCCCGGCGATCTGACCAGGCACAGTTGGCTTGCCTACAGCGTGCTTCCGGATAATGAATTCGAACTGATTGCTCCGCAAGGATTAGCCATCCGCCTTGCGCCTGAAGGGCGCTTTACCACTAACGACCCAATGACGCTGACGCGCTGGATCTCCGCCGGCGCCGGCATTGCCTACGTACCGCTAATGTGGGTTATCGACCAGGTAAATCGGGGCGAGCTGGAAACGCTGCTTCCGCACTATCAGTCCGATCCTCGTCCTGTTTATGCGCTTTATACCGAAAAGGATAAGCTGCCGCTGAAGGTACAGGTATGCATAAATTATCTGGCGGAGTATTTTAATAAGTTCGCGTTGATTTATCAGAATATGCGTGAGGGCAAAGGCGGTATTGAAGAACGGTGATCCCCTTGCAAACACAAGGGGAAACGGGCATCAGGCGGTGCCGCCAACCGTCAGGTTATCCACCCGAAGCGTCGGTTGTCCTACACCAACCGGCAGGCTTTGCCCTTCTTTACCGCAAACGCCTACGCCATTATCCAGACGCAGATCGTTACCTACCATTGAGATTTGCTGCATCGCTTCAATACCGGAGCCAATGAGCGTCGCCCCCTTCACGGGCCTGGTTACTTTACCTTTCTCAATCAGATAGGCCTCGGAGGTAGAGAACACAAATTTACCCGAGGTGATATCCACCTGCCCGCCGCCAAAGTTTGGCGCGAAAATACCGTACTCCACCGACTCGATTATCTCCTGCGGCGTGGATTTCCCGGCCAGCATATAGGTGTTTGTCATACGCGGCATCGGCAGGTGCGCATAGGATTCACGGCGCCCGTTACCGGTTGGCTCAACCCCCATCAGACGCGCGTTAAGCTTGTCCTGCATATAACCTTTCAGCACGCCGTTTTCAATCAGCACGTTGTACTGCCCCGGCACGCCTTCATCGTCAATGGCGAGTGAACCGCGACGGTTCAGCATTGTGCCATCGTCCACTACGGTACACAGCGGCGAGGCGACCCGTTCCCCTACCTGGCCGCTGAACACCGAGGTGCCGCGGCGATTAAAGTCGCCTTCCAGGCCGTGGCCGACCGCTTCATGGAGCAGCACTCCCGGCCAGCCCGCGCCCAACACCACGGGCAGCGTACCGGCCGGCGCCGCAACGGCGTCAAGATTTACCAGCGCCATACGCACCGCCTCTTTCGCCCAGGCATCGGCGCGGACGTCGCCGCCTTCCACTGTTTCAAGAAACCATTCATAGCCAAAACGCCCGCCGCCGCCGCTTGTGCCTCGTTCACGCTTACCCGCCTGCTCAACCTGCACGCTGACCGACAGGCGCACCAGCGGGCGTATATCCGCCGCCAGCGTACCGTCGGTTGCGGCAACCAGAATCAGTTCATACACGCCGGTCAGGCTGGCGTTAACTTCCTGTACGCGGCGATCGGCCGCGCGAGCCGCGGCGTCAACACGCTTAAGAATATCCAGCTTCTCTTCACGGCTCAGGCTGGTAAGCGGGTCAACGGCAGTATAAAGCGATTTATGGGTGACTTCGCCTAGCGTGCGCACACGCCCTTCACCCTGTTCCATAACAATGCTGCGCGCCGCATGGGCGCTCTGCTCAAGCGATTGCAGGCTAATCTGATCGGCGTAGGCAAACCCCGTTTTTTCACCACTGATGGCGCGAACGCCAACCCCCTGATCAATGTTGTATGAACCCTCTTTAATAATGCTGTCTTCCAGCACCCAGGATTCGTGATAGCTGGACTGGAAATAGAGATCGCCATAGTCAAGACGCCGCTCAGACAACTGGCCAAGGATGGAAAACAGATCCTGATGATTCAGGCCATGCGCCCCGAGTAATTGTTCACTAACCAGCTTCAAACTCATTTTTCGTTACTCATTCGTTTATTGACCCGGCAATGGGGTATCTGGTGAGACTGGGATAATCCACCGCTCACGTCAACTTAAAGCGCAAACTCAGATGCTTTTGTTGGTTTATTACTTGCTGCTTGCTCGCGGCTGGCGCAGCACTTCATTAATTTGCGGCCGCTCAATCGGCCCGGTAATACGGTAGCGCAGTACGGAAATTTTGCTCCACAGCGGCCCCAGCACTCTGCTGGCGGCAAACACGGCGGCGCCGACTATAGGATTAATGGCAAACGCCGTCGCCACGCCTACGGTTGCGGAGATTTCCGGCGCAACGACCGCTTCTACGTTCAGTTCGCGCTTCACCAGATTGACCGCCCCTTTCATAGCGATATCCGCCTCCAGCCCATCGATCAACGTATCATCTGTATGTAACACGCCATCCTTAATCCAGGCGGTGCTTCGGATGGCGTCAAAATAGAATCCATCGCTAAACGTATCGCTGAAGTCAAGACGTAGCTTGCGCAACAGCGCATCAAAACTCAGCAGGCGCAGCACTTGCCCGGCGTGCCCGGTGCCGAATTCAGCTATCTGCCCTTTGCCAAAACGGGTACGCACAATTCCGTTCAACGAGGCTTCTTGCGGTTGCCACGGCGCATTTCGCCAGTGTAAATCGTAGTCCACATTAAACGACGCCCCTTGTATGGGGCTACTGGCGCCAAAAAAACTCGCCGCAGCATCAATACGTTTTCCCTGAAGCTGCCCCTTAAGCGACGTGCGCTGTTCACCTTTGCGGTTAACCCACTCCCCCTGCGCGTTAAGCCGGGCAAAGCCGGTATCCAGCACGCCGTTGCTGAGGCTGAGCGTATCTCCCTTTACGGTTAAATCCGCATCGATGCGCCCATATTTTTGCCCCCACAGCCAGCATTGCGCACAACGCAGCGCCAGGTTGGGCCAGCCGCTAAAACTTATCTGCCGGGTCGGCATAAACGGCGTGTTCTTATACGTATCGCCTGGTTTCGCCTGCTCGGGGTTGTAGTAAAGGTAATTGATATCCGCCTGCCAGGGCGCGCTATCGCGCATCATAAGCGTACCGGTAAGCTCGCGTCCCTGAACGCTAACGCGCGTGCCGCCGCTTACCGGCTGCGATACAATGCCAAGGTTATTCCAGCGCTGGCCGCCCAGCATAAGCGCTGGCGTGCGCAGCGTTATCGATTTTGGAAAAAGCACGCTGTCGCGGGACCGCTGCATAGTATCTTGCTGAAATAACGCCAGCCATCCGGCGCCGTCCAGCGGCGGCAGATTCAGTTCCACGCCCGCTTTATCTGGTAACGCAGGCAGCGTTTTACTATCCGTCACCCAAATGGCGCGGTCGAGTCGTAATTTTTCTCCCAGTAGCCAGCGGCTGTTGAAACGACCGCCGTCGCCCGCTTTTGCGATAATATCGACATGCCTGAGATCGCCTTTTGCGGACACGTTGACAGGAAGATTCACACCCGCATTTTTCTCCAGTGGAGAGGGTAACTGACTGCTCACATTTTTCAGTTCGCCGTTTAATGCGACGTTATACGTTGCGCTACCGTGATAGGGCAACGTAATCGCTACCGTCCCCTTCCACGGCACGCTGCCCTTAATCTGCCTGTTCAGCGCCGGCGGCAGCAACCCGGTCGCCGCCGGCTGCCAGTTGCCGTTTAGATTGACGCCCACGTCATACGACGTTGCTCCCTGATGAGTCGTGAAATTCAGGCCGAGCGGCTGATTAAACCAGCGCGCAGTAAGCGACTTACTGGTCAGGTTGCCATTATTGAAGCTAAAATCACCGCTAAGGCGCTCCAGCTTGCTACCAAGCGGCTGAATAAAAAGCGAGTTTTGGCGTAGCATAACGTCGCCTTTCGCAGTAACTTTTTCGCCATTTAACGGAATATCAAGATGTAAGCGAGCGCTCACATCCCCATCAATCTGGAGTTCATTAAGGGTGGCCCCCAGCGAATCACGCAGCGGCGTTTGCCGGAAATAAGGCCCGATCGCCCGCCCCGGTCCGCGTATATCAGCATCAATCCGCAGCTTCCTGCGCGCATAATCAGAAATAGCCGCCACAAGATTTGTTGCTTTCACATCGCCAAGCATCGCTTCCGGCGCTTTCATCCACAGCGCGTCGTTCAAAAAATCCAGTTCAATATCCAGATTTTTTAACGCGGGCCATTCGGGCTGGAAAGCAAAGGTGGCGTTACGCAGCGGCGCCAGCACTTCAAACTGCCCTTCATTGTGTTTATAAGGAAACAGGTGAGGATTACCGTTGTAAACCAATGTGGCATTGTCCACCTGACCGCCTTTGATTGCGCCGCTCAGATAACCCACCAGCGTTTCGCCCATCAGGTTTTCCGGAAAGTAGCGCCATGCCTGGCTGGCGTCAGCGGTGCGAACGCCGGCAAGTATGCTCAGCCAGGGCGCCCCCCCCTTTGGCTGGAGATAGCGAAAACTGCCATTAGCCCATAACGCTTTCGCCTGCACATCAATACGTTTCCCCGACAGGCTGAACCCCTCATTTATATCGTTGCGCCAGTCGAGCGTTGCACTCCCTGCGGCAATGTCCAGCGGTGCGGGAAATACGCCGCTATATGGCATACGCGCACCACGCATCGTAAGCACAAGTCGGCCGTTTTCCAGGCTGCCAGCGACATTACCCGCAAGATGCTCTACGCCAGGCAGCAGCTTCCACTGTCGCCAGGCGATATCCTGCCATCGCCCCTGAAGGCGGGTCTTTTCCGGCTGCTGTAGCGGGATATCCAGCGCCAGCGCCTCAATCTTTCCCTGAGGCTGCATTGTGCGCCACACGCCGCTCGCTTCAGGTGCGAACTTTTCCGCCACCGGCAGCAAAGGCAGCAGCATCGCCAGTTCCACATTGCTGGCGCGCACGCGCAGCTCTTCGCTGCGTACGCCGCCGGGGCCGCCGGCCTCACGCTCAGGCAGCCAGCCGAGCGTTAACGCCCCCTTCGGCCACTTAAGCCCATCTATCTCAATACGGGTATCCGGGATCGCAATCTGCCAGCCATCAATAATCCTGCTAACGTGTGCGGTAAGGTTGTCTACGGAAAGCCGGTGCGTGCGGCCATCGCCGGGCCAGGTCGCACCGCCCTGTTTAAGCAATAAGTCGCCGCCGCCAGGCCTGCCGCCTTCCACCGTCATCCAGCCCTGCAGGCTAAAGCGCGCATGGCTGAGCTTAACTTTTTCATTCATCCAGCGGCTAAGCCACGGGGTAACGTCAACATCATCCGCCTGCATCCAGATCGTGCCATTGCTGAGCAGCCCCTGATCATCACGCAGATCCATACGCATACGCACAACGCCATGCTGCCCATTAAAGGTTGACAGGCTAATTTGCCCCTCGGCGCGATGGCGGCGATGAGTGTTCAGCCAGGTCAGTTGAGGAATAGCAAGACTGGCCCGTTGTCCGGAGGGCGTGACAAAGCTAACGGCGCTGTCACGCAGGTCAAAGTGATCAAACTGATTCAGAAACAGATCGACAATGCGATCCGGCTCAATGTTATCCCCGTTATTCTTTACCAGCGGCGCGTTAAGGCGCATCCGCATCTGATAAAAAGTGAGATCGCGAAACTGCCAGCGCAGGTGAAGAAGGCTTTGCCAGATATCCAGCGCCAGCGTAACGCGCTGCACTTCCAGGCTTCCGCCATCTTTAAGGCCGGTCTGCAAATTTCGCACATCAAGCGTTGGTCCGAAATTTCGCCAGGCGGCATTAACGCGCCCGACAGATACCGGCACGCCAGCGGCCTGCTCGATTTTTTCAACCAGCGCAGGCCGCCAGGTATCCAGGTGCGGCAACAGCAGGCGCAGCCCGCTCACCAGCAGTGCGACAATAACAATTAGCGTTGCGCCTATGAGTAGCAGTATACCCGGCAGTCGCCTCACCTTTATACTCCTTGTCAGCGGCCGCGCCGCAGCTACATCATGACGACGTCAAACTGCTCCTGGTTGTAGAGCGGTTCAATTTGAACTTTCACCTGCTTGCCAACGAAGATTTCAACTTCAGCCAGCGCGTGGGACTCCTCTCCCTTAAGCGCTTCAGCGACGGTGGGAGAAGCATAGACCAGAAAACGATCGGTATCATAAGCGTGGTGTACGCGTACTATTTCTCGCATAATCTCATAGCAGACGGTTTCCACCGATTTTACCGTTCCACGACCGTGGCAAGTGGGGCATTCATGGCACAGAACATGTTCCACGCTTTCGCGGGTGCGCTTGCGCGTCATCTCCACCAGCCCCAGCGCTGAAAAGCCATTAATGCTGGTTTTTACGCGATCTTTACTCAGCGCCTGCTCCAGAGAATGCAGCACGCGCCGACGATGATCGTCATTCCCCATATCAATAAAGTCGATGATGATAATACCGCCCAGATTACGCAAACGTAACTGGCGGGCGATGGCCTGCGTGGCTTCAATGTTGGTATTGAATATTGTGTCATCAAGATTGCGGTGCCCAACAAACGCGCCGGTGTTGATATCGACGGTCGTCATCGCTTCTGTCTGATCGATAATCAGATAGCCGCCTGATTTCAGTTCAACTTTTCGCTCCAGCGCACGCTGAATCTCATTTTCGACATCGTAAAGATCGAAAATGGGCTGATAGCCGCTATAGTGCTCAAGTTTATTCGCCATATCAGGTATATACTCGGCGGTAAACTCCAGCAGCATATCGTAAGTCAGGCGCGAATCGACACGGATGCGATCCAGGGATGCGTCGGCAAAATCGCGCAGCACACGCTGCGCTAATGCCAGTTCACCGTAGAGCTTGCACCGCGTCTGGTTACGTTTTTTACGCTCCATCACTTTATGCCAGACGCGCTTAAGATACGCGGCATCCGAACTTAGCTCTTTAGCGCTAACGCCTTCGGCTGCGGTACGAATGATAAAACCACCCTGCTCATCACAATATTCGGCAACGATCTGCTTAAGCCTTTCGCGCTCTTCTTCTCCCTCAATGCGTTGGGAAACGCCGACGTGAGAGGCGCCCGGCATAAAAACCAGATAGCGCGACGGCAGCGTGATATCAGTAGTAAGTCTTGCGCCCTTAGTGCCAAGGGGGTCCTTAACCACCTGCACCATAAGATCCTGCCCCTGGCGCACCAACTGAGAAATATCACGCACGGTAAAATTTTTTTGCTCATCTCCGGCCACGCATTCGGTATGGGGCATGATATCGGAGGCGTGCAAAAAGGCGGCCTTATCGAGGCCAATATCTACAAATGCCGCCTGCATACCCGGCAGGACCCGGCTAATACGACCTTTGTAGATATTGCCTACAATACCCCGCCGCGCTTCACGCTCAATATGAATTTCCTGTAGCGTCCCTCCGTCAATGTACGCAACCCGCGTCTCCGACGGGGTAATATTTACCAACAATTCAGCCGTCATTTTGTCCCCATTCATCACGCAGCGCGTGAAAATTGCGCAGCAGCTCCCAGGTTTCTACCAGCGGCAAACCGACAACAGCATGATAGCTGCCGTTTATTGTTCTGACAAAACAGCCGCCGACGCCCTGAATGCCATACGCGCCCGCCTTATCCAGCGGCTCGCCGCTGGCGACGTAATCGGCAATATCCTGCTCCGACAACGTGCGAAAAGTCACTTCCGTTATCACCAGGCAATCCAGCATTCGCTTTCTGTCGGCAATAGCTACCGCCGTCATAACCCGATGCGTCTGGCCGGACAAACGACGCAGCATGGCAGACGCGTGCTCCGCATCACGAGGTTTTTCAAACACTTCATCGTTAAGAACAACGAGGGTATCGGCACCGAGTACCGGCAAGTCGCGCCCGGCAAGCGCCACGCCGGCTCGCGCTTTATCCTGCGCCAGACGCAAAACGTACTGCTGAGCGGTTTCACCGGCATGCCGAACCTCTTCCACACCCGGTATGACGTGCGTAAACGATACGCCAAGCTGCCTGAGCAGCGCCTGACGTCGGGGGGATCCAGAAGCAAGCAGGATATCGATCATGGGCGCCTTATTGTACGGAGAACTGCTGGCGAATCTTACGCATCAGCAGAAAAAGCCACGGCCAGAGCACCCCGTTTACCAGGCTGCTCCAGAAAACTTCCGGGCGGAATGAAACATTGATCACCAAAAACTCGGCCCAGAACACAATCACGTCAGCAGCCAGAGAGAGCACCATAACCAGCAGCGCCTGTTGCCAGAGCGCGAGATTGCGCACCAGTTGGAATTTGAGCGCCACCAGCCAGGCAACAATGCTGATTGCCAGGGCGCGCACGCCCAGCGTTGAACCGCTAATCAGATCCAGAATGCCGCCCAGCAGAAACCCCGTGCCCACGTTAATCCGATGCGGCAGCGCCAGGATCCAGTAGATCAGAATCAACAGCACCCAGTTAGGCCGGAACACAATAATTTTGTCCGGCCAGGGCATTATCTGGAGCAGTAATGCAATCAAAAAGGAGAGCCAGATAACCCAGCGCCCCTGGCTACGATAGCTCGCCACTAGCGGCCTCCCTGCGGCGCAGACGGCGCCGGGCTCGCCGCAGGCGCGGGCAATGTCCGCGCCTCCTCTGCGGGGGACGCCGCCATACCGGTTGCCGGCGCCGGAATGGGCGCAGGCGGCCCCATCGTATTTGGTGCAGGCAACACCTGAGGCATCATCTGCATCAGGCGCTCATTGGCAACGCGATGCACTTCTTCCGGGGTCATAGGATTAAGGCCTTCACGGTCAGCGCCCCACAAAAGCAGCAAATAGCGTAAACGCTGCAGGCCTGCGGTCGGGCGCGCCTGAATAACGGTATAGGCACGTTGGTTATCCACGCGCACAGACGATACCACGCCAACCGGATATCCCTCCGGGAAGCGCCCGCCAAGGCCGGACGTGACCAGCACATCCCCGACGCGAATGTCGGTATTCGCAGGCAGGTGTTCTAACTGAAGATCGTCCGTACAGCCGTTACCGGCAGCAATCACGCGGATATCGTTACGCAATACCTGAATCGGCAATGCGTGGGTCGCATCGCAAATCAGCAGCACCCGGCTGGTCAGCTTAGCGACAGCAACGACCTGGCCGACCACGCCTTTGTCGCTAATGACCGGCTGGCCTTCATAAACGCCGTTCACGCTGCCTTTATCGATCACAACCTGATCGCTGTAAGGATCGTTGACAGTAGAAATAACCTGCGTGACCATCTTCTGCTCGTCCTGACGCAGCGGCGAACCCAGCAATTCGCGCAAGCGCGCGTTTTCCTGGCGATACTGTCCCAGCATCATCAGCTCGCTGTTCTTCAGCAGCAGTTCCTGGCGCAGCGCCCGGTTTTCTTTTTCCAGACGATCCCGAGTAGAGAGCGACAAAGACACGCTGTCGAGAAGTTCACGTGGACCGTTTGAAATAAAATAGAAAGGGCTGACGGCCGTATCCATATACGTTCGGATTTGGCTGAACGTACCAAGACGGCTGTCGGCAATAATCACGCCAAGCGCCACCACTACCGCCAGAATGAGGCGAATTTGCAGCGATGGGCCACGGCTAAAAATCGGCTTCATAGACTGTGTGTTTCCCGAATTCGGAAAAGGGGGCCGACGCCCCCTTCCTGCAGCGACAAATTACTCTTCGCTGAACAAGTCACCGCCGTGCATATCGATCATTTCCAGCGCTTTTCCGCCGCCGCGCGCCACACAGGTCAGCGGATCTTCTGCGACAACGACCGGGATACCCGTTTCTTCCATCAGTAACCTGTCGAGATTACGCAGCAGCGCGCCGCCGCCGGTCAACACCATACCGCGTTCGGAGATATCAGAGGCCAGTTCCGGAGGGCACTGCTCCAGCGCAACCATAACGGCGCTGACGATACCCGTAAGCGGCTCCTGCAACGCTTCAAGGATTTCATTCGAGTTCAGGGTGAAACCGCGCGGTACGCCTTCGGCCAGGTTACGCCCACGCACTTCGATTTCACGTACTTCATCCCCCGGATAGGCGGAACCGATTTCGTGCTTAATGCGCTCGGCAGTCGCCTCTCCGATAAGCGAACCGTAGTTGCGACGCACATAATTGATAATGGCTTCATCAAAACGGTCACCGCCGATGCGTACAGACGAAGAGTAGACAACGCCGTTCAGGGAGATAACCGCCACTTCCGTTGTACCGCCGCCGATATCCACTACCATAGAGCCGGTCGCTTCTGAAACCGGCAGACCCGCGCCGATCGCGGCCGCCATCGGTTCTTCAATCAGAAAAACCTCGCGGGCGCCGGCGCCCTGAGCGGATTCGCGAATAGCGCGACGTTCGACCTGGGTTGCGCCCACCGGCACACAGACCAACACGCGCGGGCTTGGGCGCATAAAGCTATTGCTGTGAACCTGTTTGATGAAGTGTTGCAGCATTTTTTCAGTAACGAAGAAATCGGCGATAACGCCGTCTTTCATCGGACGAATAGCGGCAATATTGCCAGGCGTACGGCCCAGCATCTGCTTTGCATCGTGGCCAACGGCCGCTACGCTCTTGGGAGAACCTGCGCGATCCTGGCGAATAGCAACCACTGAGGGTTCGTTCAGTACGATGCCTTGTCCTTTAACATAGATGAGGGTATTCGCGGTACCCAGGTCAATGGACAGGTCATTAGAAAACATGCCACGAAATTTTTTAAACATACTAAGGGATAATCCTGAAAGCTGGGGCGGAAAACAAAATCCGCTTACTTTACCAACCACGCGAAGCAGCGACAAGGCGCAAAAACGTTCTGCTTCGGTGAAAAATAGTACGGCTCATTTCACCCGTTACATTCGCTACACACACGCATCGCCATAAAGACGGAGAAAACGGTGTTATGGGCGCAGCTTCTTGTGTCCTGTAACTATGGGATGCAACGAACCCGTGTTATTTAATACTGCGATATCGCCGGCAGGCGTAACGCCCCCTTGTGATGCAGCGCGCAACATTCTACGTGAAAACCAGTTAAACAACAGGTTAAACAGGGTATCTGTGTGAATATTTTTTCACGTTGCTGTCAAGCGGGCGAGGGCCGACAAAGAAATCGCCCTGCGCGCCGGAAACGCCCTTCTCAATCAACGCCAGCCACTCGCCGCGAGTATGCGTCCCCACGCCCATGACTCGGGTGCGGGTACCGCTACAGGCTTCCACCAGGCTTCCGACCAGAAGCTGATTTTCGGTACGCCTGTCGATATTACGAACAAGCGCCGGATGCAGCTTAATCAGTTCCGGGTCAAACGCCTGAATATATGCCGTGCTGACCAGCGTCAGGCCCGCCTGGGTGATGACGATGCGCGGCCCCAGCGCTTTTATCAGACGAATCACTGGCTGTAACGAGCTGATGTGTTGACAAACATCTGCCTCAGCAAGTTCAAAAAGAATTCGATTTCTGAGCAATTTTTCATTTTGCATAAGCGTATCGCGCAGCCAGCGTTGGAATGGACGATGCAACAGCGACGCTACGGTTACCGGAATCGCCAGCGACTCTTCCGGCCAGTACCGCAGCAGTGGAATAATGCGCGAAATCAACAGGCGATCGTACTGCTCCGCCAGGCCAAACTGCTGCACCAGCGGCATATATTCAGCAGGCATGACCTCCTGCTCGCCGTCGATCATGCGACACATAATTTCACGGTGATGAACCAGCCCATCGCGCATAACCGCAGGCTTCTGATACAGGCGAGGTCCGCCGCGGCGCATCATATCTTCAAGCATTGTGCGCCACTTAACATTTCCGCGCCCTTTGTCCGGCTGCGCCAGACTGTAGACCGCCCAGCCGTTGCTCCCCTGCAGCGTCGCGCTACGCGCCGCCTCTTCAGCGTGCTCCATCACCTGATCCACCGTCTGGCCGCTACTCCAGGTACAAATGCCGATATGCAGCATATCGTGTCTGTCGAGCATGCGGGTGTGCGGGAGCGCATCCAGCGAATTGAGCAACTGGCTGGCGATGCCGTCCGCCTCTCTTAACGTACTGTGCGGCAGCAATACGGCAAAATCGCTCTGGAAGTATCGCGCCAGCAGCGCGCCCGGGTAGCGAGTGATAAATGTTGAAAGCAGATTAATAAGCGAATCAAGATACTCTTCAACCGCGTTACGCCCCCACGTCTCGCCCAGGATGTCAAAGTCCGGCAAACGCAGCATCATCACAATACCGTGCGCCCCAACATGCTCGCGGTCTTCAAGCAGTGTGGCAAGCTGGCTTTCAAAAAACAGGCGGTTATTCAGGCCGGTCTGGGCATCCTGCGCGGCATAGGAGCGAATTAGCGTGCCTACACGGCTACGCTGCTCACTGGCATGCTGCAGCTCTTTTAACAACATATCCAATGCCCTGCTGCTGTGAGCAGGCCATTCATTTGTCGCGCCTAAAACCTCCGAACCTCTTTCTCCGTTAAGGATGCGCGCGGCGCGATTATCCATCTGCTCAAGCCCGATAAACTGCCGCCTTATCCAGCGAGAGGTCAGCAACACCATCGCTATCATAAAAATAATCGCGATGGACAGCGGCGCCGTGGTCACCAGCGAGTGAAAATAATCGTTAATAGGATCGCGATAAACCACTTCAACGGTAAAGCTGGGATGTTTAAGCAGACGCGCGGTGCGCGTGCGTATAATGTACTGCTGTCTGGTCTTCAGATAACCCGACGGCATTTCATAATCCAACACCACGGTTTTGCCGGATAAAACAGTAAGGCGAGAGATATCCAGCGGCAGCATCACGACATAAAGCCGCTCGCCCAGTTTTTCAGGCGAATGGGTGAGCAAATCTATATCCACCAGCGTCATTATAGCGTCCATACGCTGCGCGACCTTCCCGTGAACAGACTGATAGAAACTCCATGAAGCGCCCAACAAGGTGATAAATACCGCAATTCCCGTCAGCATAGCCGCAAAGGCAGTAATTCTCGTCGTTAAGCGCATCCTTGTGTTAACTCCGTCGGAAAGTTGGCCAGTGGCACCTCAAAACGCGCCAACACAGGCCCGCAGGCTTAAAGTGAGCGCTAACTACTAAGTCAGGATAAGTACTGTATCAAATTTCCAGGTAAACCGCTGTGTTCTTTCTTGCGCAAATGGAAATTTTCGCCGTATGGAAACAGGTAACGAGTATAGTAGTACAAACGTATTTTCAGAACGTATTATTTTCCGGAGAACATTTTATGCAGGCATTAATTCTTCAGCAGCAGGACAATAAAACGCAGGCAACGTTACAGCCGGTAGACGAAACCATGCTGCCTGAAGGCGATGTTACCGTTGAAGTCGTTTATTCCAGCCTGAACTATAAAGATGCGATGGCGATAACCGGCAAGGGTAGAATTATACGTCAGTTTCCAATGGTGCCGGGCATTGACTTTGCCGGGCGCGTACGCCATAGCGAAGATCCACGTTTCCATATTGGGCAGGATGTTGTACTCACTGGCTGGGGCGCAGGAGAAAACCACTGGGGCGGCCTGAGCGGTCTGGCGCGCGTTAAAGGCGACTGGTTGGTGCCGCTGCCGCAGGGGCTGGACAGCCGCAAGGCGATGGTTATCGGCACTGCGGGGTTTACCGCCATGCTGTGTGTTATGGCGCTTGAAGAGGCGGGGGTTGTTGCGCAACAGGGTGAAATACTGGTAACCGGCGCCAGCGGCGGCGTGGGCAGTACGGCGGTTTCACTATTACACGCGCTGGGCTATACGGTGGTTGCAGCCTCCGGACGTGTAAGCACTCACGATTATTTACGCCAGCTTGGCGCCAGCCGAATCATCGGTCGCGAAACGTTCGCCGACGGCCGTCCGCTGGAAAAACAACAGTGGGCTGGCGCTATCGACACCGTAGGCGATAAGGTACTTGCCAGCGTGCTGGCGCAAACGCAGTACGGCGGCTGCGTTGCCGCCTGCGGCCTCGCCGGCGGATTCAGCCTGCCGGCCACGGTAATGCCGTTTATTCTACGCAATGTACGCCTGCAAGGCGTGGACTCCGTGATGACGCCGCTACCGCGCCGTCTGGCGGCCTGGGCACGGCTGGCGAAGGATTTACCGGAAAGCTTCTACCAGACAGCAGCAACTGAAATCGGGCTGGATCGCGTCGCTGAATACGCAGCCGCGATAATGGAAAATCGCGCTCATGGACGCACGCTGGTGAAAATTGAATCATAACGCCGCGTCTTTTTAATCCATACCTCATACTGATGACAACGCATCATCACGGGTATGGTTTATGAAGAAAAAAACGTTTACCGAAGCTGATATCACCGCCGAAGCGGTATTTTTTATGCAGCGTCGCCGTATACTCCAGGCGCTCGGCATCGGCAGCGGAACGCTGATGCTGCCGGGCGCTGCGCAGGCGAATTTTTTATCATGGTTTAAGGGCAACGATCGTCCGCCTGCGCCAATGGGCGAAGCGTTAACGTTCAGTAAACCCGAAAAATGGCAGGCAGCGCTGCCGTTGACGCCCGAAGACAAGATTGTTGGTTATAATAATTTTTATGAATTCGGCCTTGATAAAGCCGATCCGGCTGCCAATGCCGGCAGGCTGACAACCACGCCCTGGCAGCTTAAGGTTGATGGCGAAGTCGCACGCCCGCTGACGCTATCGCACGATGAGTTGACGTCGCGCTATCCCCTGGAAGAACGCATTTATCGCATGCGCTGCGTTGAAGCCTGGTCGATGATCGTACCCTGGGTAGGCTTTTCATTACATCGATTGCTTAAAGATGCCGCTCCCACCAGCCGGGCAAAATACGTCGCCTTCCAGACTCTGTTCCGCCCGGAGGAAATGCCGGGGCAGAAAGACCGCTTTATTGGCGGCGGGTTAACTTATCCCTATGTTGAAGGGTTGCGTATTGATGAAGCGATGCACCCTTTAACACTGCTTGCTGTTGGGGTATATGGCAAAGCGCTGCCGCCGCAAAACGGCGCGCCGGCGCGGCTGGTCGTTCCCTGGAATTACGGTTTCAAAGGAATTAAATCCATTGTCAGCATCCGACTGCAGGAAGCGAGGCCGCCGACCACATGGCATCTGTCGGCGCCCGATGAATACGGTTTTTATGCAAATGTGAATCCCCACGTCGATCATCCTCGCTGGTCACAGGCCACAGAACGCGTTATTGGCGCGGGCGGCATTCTTGATGTTAAACGTCAACCCACGCTTTTATTTAACGGCTATGCCGACAGCGTTAGCCCGCTTTACCACGGCCTGAACCTACAGGAGAATTTTTGAGTGCGAATCACGCCACAACACATTACCCGCCTTAAGGCGGCGCTCCATCTCGTTGCTTTTGCGCCGCTGCTTTGGCTGTTTTATGCTGCAAATCAGGGCTATTTTAGCGCCGACCCGGCTAAAGATATCCAGCATTTCACGGGAAGAATGGCGCTCAAACTACTGCTGGCGACGCTGCTTGTCGCTCCGCTGGCGCGCTATATAAAACAACCTGCATTAATTCGCACGCGCCGGCTGATTGGGCTATGGTGTTTCGCCTGGGCAACCCTGCACCTGTTAAGCTACACGCTGCTTGAACTGGGGGTAAATAACCTCAACCTGCTGGCGAATGAACTGCTAACCCGCCCTTATTTAACGCTGGGTATTGTCAGTTGGGCGATGTTACTGGCGCTGGCGTTAACATCCACGCAATCCGCTCAAAAGAAACTGGGCCGAAACTGGCAAAAATTGCATAACGTCATTTATCTGATCGCCATCTTCGCCCCCATTCACTATCTGTGGTCAGTAAAGGTTCTCTCCCCTCAACCGGTTCTCTATGCGCTGGCCGCTGGCGTGCTTTTAGCCCTGCGCTACCGTAAACTTCGCCGCTGGCGTCACTAAGCTGTTTTCAGGCAACCCGGCGAAACATCTGAGTTTGTTATGTTTATTATCACAGGTGGTTGATTATCTTCCCTGATAAGACCAGTATTTAGCAGCTATTTGCGCTGAAATTATTATAATACGCCGCCTCCGGTTTTTTTCCGCACATTTTCAACTCGTTTAGACGTGACAATGTAGAATTGAAGGTATATTTTGTCATATTCATGATAATTGCAGGAGTTAGCGTCACAATGTCGGGTAAATTGCAAATTTTGCTTTTAAACGGGCCGAACCTTAATATGCTCGGCACCCGTGAGCCAGAGAAGTATGGCACGCTGACGTTATCAGATATTGTGGCCGATTTACGCGCACAGGCAGAAGCGTTGAATGTTTCGCTCGAAAGCCTGCAGTCTAACGCAGAGCATGTGTTGATTGACCGAATTCATCAGGCTAAAGACCATATTGACTATATCCTGATTAATCCGGCCGCGTTCACGCATACCAGCGTGGCGTTGCGCGACGCGCTGCTGGCGGTGAATATCCCGTTTATCGAAATTCATCTGAGCAACGTTCATGCGCGTGAACCTTTTCGGCATCATTCATACCTTTCTGATATTGCCGCTGGCGTCATCTGTGGGTTTGGCGCCGATGGCTACTCCTGGGCACTCCAGACCGCGGTTAAGCGTCTGACATATACTAACTAAACAAAGAGTACGGAACCCCAAATGGATATTCGTAAAATAAAAAAACTGATCGAACTGGTTGAAGAATCAGGTATTGCTGAGCTGGAAATCGCTGAAGGCGAGGAGTCGGTGCGTATTAGTCGCGCCGTTCCAAACCAGGGCATGCCGATGATGCAGCAGGCATGGGCCGCGCCTGTTGCGCAACCGCAGTTATCAAATGCCGTTGCGCCTGCTGCCGCGCCAGTCATGGAAGCGTCGGCTGCCGCTGAAATCAGCGGCCACATCGTCCGCTCGCCAATGGTCGGCACCTTCTACCGCACGCCAAGCCCGGAAGCAAAAGCTTTTGTTGAAGTCGGTCAGAAAGTCAATGCCGGCGATACGCTGTGCATTGTTGAAGCGATGAAAATGATGAATCAGATCGAAGCTGATAAAGCAGGTGTAGTAAAAGCCATTCTGGTGGAAAGTGGACAACCGGTAGAATTCGACGAGCCGCTGGTCATCATCGAGTAACGAGGCCTTCCATGCTTGATAAAATTGTCATCGCTAACCGTGGTGAAATCGCGTTGCGCATTCTTCGTGCCTGTAAAGAACTGGGCATTAAAACTGTTGCGGTGCATTCCACTGCGGATCGCGATCTGAAGCACGTACTGCTGGCAGATGAAACTATCTGTATCGGCCCGGCGCAGTCGGTAAAAAGCTATCTGAATATTCCGGCGATTATTTCCGCCGCCGAAATCACTGGCGCGGTAGCCATTCATCCAGGCTATGGCTTCCTGTCTGAAAACGCCAACTTTGCTGAACAGGTGGAACGCTCCGGCTTTATTTTTATTGGCCCGAAAGCCGACACCATTCGTCTGATGGGGGATAAAGTCTCCGCCATCAGCGCCATGAAAAAAGCCGGCGTTCCCTGCGTTCCGGGGTCCGATGGACCGCTGGGAGACGATATGGATAACAACCGCGCCATCGCAAAACGCATTGGTTACCCGGTTATTATCAAAGCCTCCGGCGGCGGCGGCGGCCGGGGTATGCGTGTTGTGCGCAATGACGCCGAACTGGCCCAGTCCATCACCATGACGCGTGCGGAAGCAAAATCCGCATTCAATAACGACATGGTGTATATGGAGAAATACCTGGAAAACCCGCGCCACATAGAAATTCAGGTCCTGGCGGACGGCCAGGGCAACGCCATTTACCTGGCTGAGCGCGACTGCTCTATGCAGCGCCGCCACCAGAAAGTGGTTGAAGAAGCGCCGGCGCCGGGCATTACCCCAGAGCTGCGCCGCTATATCGGCGAGCGCTGCGCAAAAGCGTGCGTGGATATCGGCTACCGCGGCGCAGGTACGTTCGAATTCCTGTTTGAAAACGGAGAATTCTATTTCATTGAGATGAATACCCGTATTCAGGTTGAGCATCCGGTAACAGAAATGATAACCGGGGTGGATCTGATTAAAGAACAGTTGCGCATTGCCGCAGGCCAACCGCTGTCGGTTAAACAGGAAGAAATTGTCGTACACGGACATGCGGTGGAATGCCGTATTAATGCCGAAGACCCGAATACCTTCCTGCCAAGCCCGGGCAAAATCACTCGTTTCCACGCGCCGGGCGGCTTTGGCGTACGTTGGGAATCGCATATCTACGCCGGCTATACCGTACCGCCGTACTATGACTCCATGATTGGCAAACTTATTTGCTACGGTGAAAATCGCGATGTCGCTATCGCGCGTATGCGCAACGCCCTGCAGGAACTCATCATCGACGGTATTAAAACCAACGTTGATTTGCAGATGCGTATTATGAACGACGAGAACTTCCAGCACGGCGGCACCAACATCCACTACCTGGAGAAAAAGCTTGGTCTGCACGACTAAGCTTTAAACATTCTCCGCCAGGGCCGGACTTCCGGCCCTTTCTTTTTTCTCCTACAATCGCCGTTTTGGCTGATAACCCGGAAAACAACAATGGATAACCGTTTTGTTCAGGCTCACAAAGAAGCGCGCTGGACGACGTGGCTGACTCTGCTTTACCTGGCGGCCTGGATTGCCGCGGCCTGGCTGCCGGATGCCGGCAATGGCCCTACTGGCCTGCCGCACTGGTTTGAAATGGCCTGTCTGCTGGTGCCGCTAATTTTTATTCTGCTGTGCTGGCTTATGGTACGCGTGCTGTTTCGCGATATCCCTCTGGAGGATACCCATGCAGACTGAAGTTATCCTGCCGCTTATTGCCTATCTGCTGGTCGTTTTCGGCCTGTCGGCCTGGTCAATGCGCCGTCGGCAGGCGGGAAATTTCCTCAACGAATATTTTCTTGGCAGCCGTTCAATGGGCGGCTTTGTACTGGCTATGACTCTCACCGCCACCTACATAAGCGCCAGCTCATTTATTGGCGGCCCCGGCGCTGCATATAAATATGGTCTCGGCTGGGTGCTGTTAGCAATGATTCAACTCCCCGCAGTCTGGCTGTCTCTCGGCGTGCTGGGTAAAAAGTTCGCTATACTCGCCCGCCGCTACAACGCCGTCACGCTCAACGATATGCTGTATGCCCGCTACCAAAGCCGCCTGTTGGTATGGCTGGCAAGCATAAGCCTGCTGGTTGCGTTTATCGGCGCGATGACCGTGCAGTTTATCGGTGGCGCGCGCCTGCTGGAAACCGCCGCAGGCATACCCTACGAAGCCGGACTGCTAATCTTTGGTATCAGTATCGCACTCTATACCGCCTTTGGCGGCTTTCGCGCCAGCGTGCTCAACGACGCCATGCAGGGCATGGTAATGCTTATAGGCACGCTGCTGTTGCTGGCAGGCGTCGTGCACGCCGCAGGCGGGCTAAGCAACGCTGTCAGTACGTTACAGCATATTGATCCTAAGTTGGTTACGCCGCAGGGCGCAGACGATATTCTCTCGCCCGCTTTCCTTGCTTCATTTTGGGTGCTGGTATGCTTTGGTATCATCGGCTTGCCGCACACGGCGGTACGCTGCATTTCTTATAA
This sequence comes from Tenebrionibacter intestinalis, assembly GCF_016632365.1. Taxonomy (GTDB): domain Bacteria; phylum Pseudomonadota; class Gammaproteobacteria; order Enterobacterales; family Enterobacteriaceae; genus Tenebrionibacter; species Tenebrionibacter intestinalis. The sequence goes on from NZ_JAEPBH010000018.1 coordinate 63,859, forward strand.
AGACAGCAAAGCCGTTCACAGCGGCATTATTCTCGGCACTATCGTCGTGGCAGTGCTGATGCTGGGTATGCATCTGGCTGGCGCGCTGGGCCGCGCGGTCATTCCAGATATGGCTATTCCCGATAGTGTGATTCCAACGCTTATGGTCACCGTGTTGCCGCCCGTTGCCGCCGGGATATTTCTCGCCGCGCCGATGGCGGCGATTATGTCCACCATTAATGCGCAACTGCTGCAATCATCAGCGACAATTGTTAAAGATCTGTGGTTAAGCCAGCGTCCTGAAGATGTAAATAATGAAAAACGCCTTAAGCGTATGTCTGCCATGATTACGCTGGCGCTAAGCCTGTTGCTGCTTCTGGCGGCCTGGAAACCGCCACAGATGATTATTTGGCTTAATCTACTGGCTTTTGGCGGGCTGGAAGCCGTTTTCCTTTGGCCGCTGGTGCTTGGCCTTTACTGGGAACGCGCTAATGCCGCAGGCGCTCTGAGCGCAATGCTTGTCGGCGGCGTGCTCTACGCGGTGTTAGCAACGCTTAACCTGGAGATTATGGGGTTTCATCCCATTGTGCCCTCGCTACTACTCAGTCTACTAAGTTTTCTTATTGGCAACCGCTTCGGCTGCACAGTAAACAACCAAACTTCCCTTTCACCCACAGATAAATAAAGAGCTTTGTCATGCCGTGGATTCAACTAAAAATTAATACCTCTGGTGCGAACGCAGAACAACTGGGTGATGCGCTGACCGAAAACGGTGCGGTTTGTGTCACCTTTCAGGATACCCATGACACGCCAGTCTTCGAACCACTGCCGGGTGAAACGCGGCTGTGGGGCGATACCGACGTCACTGGCCTGTTTGACGCCGAATGGGACATGAAAACCACCGTTGCCGCACTGGAACAACATCCGCTGCTGGGCGCAGGCTTTCACCACAAAATCGAACAGCTTGAGGATAAAGACTGGGAGCGCGAATGGATGGAGAACTTCCACCCTATGCGCTTTGGTGAGCGCCTGTGGATTTGCCCCAGTTGGCGCGACGTGCCCGATCCGTCTGCGGTTAATGTCATGCTTGATCCGGGCCTGGCGTTTGGCACCGGAACCCACCCCACTACCGCGCTATGCCTTGAGTGGCTCGACAGCCTCGATCTGGCAGGTAAAACGGTAATCGACTTTGGCTGCGGCTCGGGCATCCTTGCCATTGCTGCGCTCAAGCTCGGCGCCGCGCGTGCAATCGGAATCGATATCGATCCACAAGCCATTCAGGCCAGCCGGGACAATGCGCGACGCAATGGCGTTGAAGACAGGTTGGCGCTTTTTCTGCCGCAGGATAAGCCAAACGGCCTTCATGCCGATGTCGTGGTAGCCAATATCCTGGCTGGCCCTTTGCGGGAACTGGCGCCGCTTATCAGCATACTGCCGGCAAAAGGAGGAGTGATTGGGCTATCCGGTATTCTCGCAAGCCAGGCTGAAAGCGTTTGTGAAGCTTACCAGGAGATCTTCTCTCTCGAACCGATAGCTGAAAAAGCTGAATGGTGCAGAATAACCGGAACAAAAAACTAAATACATCTAAAAAGCGGCCTGTTTAAGCCGCTTTTTCGTATTATTTCAATTACACTGTTTGTACAAATAGCCTTATAATTCCTGCCGTTATACTTCGCTGCAATCAGCATTTATAAAAAACGACAATATTCAATGGAAGAATAATTATGGCAAAGAAATTTAACGGTATTATGCTCGCGCTCGCGCTGCTGCCGGCAATCGCATCCGCTTCTGAATGGGGCTATGAAGGTGATACTTCCCCGGAGAATTGGGCCGGATTAAATAAAGACTGGGAACAGTGCCAGAAAGGTCGGAATCAATCGCCCGTTGATATCCGCCACACTTATAAAGCGCATATACGCCCCCTTAAATCCTTCTATAGCAGCGGCCCGGATTATTTACTGAACAACGGTCACACCATCCAGGCAACCTGGAGCGACGATGATAAGGCCAGCTATATCAAGCTTGACGATGAAAAGTTCACCCTGAGGCAATTTCACTTCCATGCGCCGAGCGAAAATACCGTAAACGGTAAACATTACCCGCTCGAAATGCACCTCGTACACCAGGATGATGAGGGAGAAATGGCGGTAGTTGCGGTAATGTTTAACGTTGGCGCGTCTAACGCTGAACTGGAAAAACTGTGGAAGGTTATGCCTGACGAAGCGGATAAGGGTTCTCCGCTACGCGTCGAGTTTGATGTGAATAATCTCCTGCCAACCAACAAAACCCACTGGCGCTATACCGGCTCACTGACCACACCGCCATGTACCGAAGGCGTCCGCTGGGTTGTAATGAAACATCCGCTGACAATCTCAGCAGATCAGCTTAAAAAATTTAAAGCTGTTATGCATCATCCAAACAATCGACCCGTGCAGAAATTACACGGTCGTATGATACTGGATTAAAACCTTATACGGGCAGGCTACCCTGCCCGTCTCTTAGCTAAAACATAGCTTAATTGAGTTAAAAATAATATGAATAATCCAATATTCATTATTTTATCAGCATAAAAACCCGCACTGATTGCCAAATCTGAAACGTTAAGACAAACATATCCTAAAAAAAACAAAAGAGCACAAAACAAACAGCCAAAAGTAACTAATTGATAAATATGATTTATTTTCAAGTGTAGCGTTTGCATGACACTTTCATTGATCTGCGACATCTGATTGTTCAAAGTTTGGCCTTTCATCTCGCGCAAAAAATGCGTAATATACGCCGCCTTGCAGGCACAGTATGGTCATTTCTTAACTCATGCGCATCGGACAACACCAGCTTAAAAATCGCCTGATTGCAGCGCCTATGGCAGGCATTACCGACCGGCCATTCAGGGCGCTGTGTTATGAGATGGGAGCAGGTTTGACCGTTTCGGAAATGATGTCGTCTAACCCGGAAGTTTGGGCCAGCGACAAATCCCGTTTACGAATGGTGCACGTGGATGAGCCAGGCGTGCGTACCGTGCAAATTGCCGGCTGCGTACCCGAAGAAATGGCCGAAGCCGCCCGCATAAACGTCGCAAACGGCGCTCAGATTATTGATATCAATATGGGCTGCCCGGCCAAAAAAGTGAATCGTAAACTGGCAGGTTCTGCCCTTTTACAGTACCCGGAGCAGGTGAAACGGATCCTCACCGCGGTTGTCGGGGCTGTGGACATTCCGGTTACGTTGAAGATTCGTACTGGCTGGGCTCCTGAGCATCGTAACTGCACGGAGATTGCCCAACTGGCCGAAAGCTGTGGTATTCAGGCCCTGACCATTCATGGCCGTACAAGGGCATGTTTGTTTAAGGGAAACGCAGAATACGACAGTATTCGGGCAGTTAAGCAGTTAGTATCCATTCCAGTTATTGCGAATGGCGATATTACTGACCCGCTAAAAGCCAGAGCCGTGCTGGACTATACAGGAGCGGATGCTCTGATGATAGGACGCGCGGCTCAGGGGAGACCCTGGATCTTTCGGGAAATCCAGCATTATCTGGACACGGGTGAGTTGCTTCCTCCCCTGCCGCTGGCAGAGATTAAGCGCTTACTTTGCGCGCATGTTCGGGAACTCCATGCCTTTTATGGCAAGGTAAAGGGGTACCGAATCGCACGTAAACACGTCTCCTGGTATCTTCAGGAGCACGCGCCCAGTGACCAGTTTCGGCGCACATTCAACGCTATCGAGGACGCCAGTGAACAACTGGAGGCGTTGGAGGCATACTTCGAAAATTTTGCGTAAACAGAAATAAAGAGCTGACAGAACTATGTTCGAACAACGCGTAAATTCTGACGTACTGACCGTTTCTACCGTTAACTCTCAGGATCAGGTAACTCAAAAACCCCTGCGTGACTCGGTTAAACAGGCACTGAAGAACTATTTTGCTCAACTGAATGGTCAGGATGTTAATGACCTGTATGAGTTGGTACTGGCTGAAGTAGAACAGCCTCTGTTGGACATGGTGATGCAATACACCCGTGGCAACCAGACCCGTGCAGCCTTAATGATGGGTATCAACCGCGGCACGCTGCGTAAAAAACTGAAAAAATATGGCATGAACTGATTGGTGTCAGCTAATGCGTTGAAAAGAAAGGCGTTTACCCTCATAGGTTAACGCCTTTTTTATTAAACTGACTACACCACTGACTACACAGCGCCGCGAACAAACGCGCACTTTAGTGAACAACTACCGACGTGGATGATCCGGCCTCTTCCACTGGTACGGCCCCGCATTCATGCGTCTACGGTGCCGTTCTCTGGCCACCAGCGCATTTCCCACCCGGGTACGAATAACCAGGCGATCCTGCCCGTTCAGGTCGAGCCCCTGCAGGCGTGCCATCTCCATCAATATCGCTTCAGGTTTAATCAGAGGTTTCCTCCTTAGCAGGTGAAAACTGTCACCCGGCAGAACTGGCCGGAGTAAAAGACAGAAAAAGCGCCGGGCTGCCCCACCAGCTCTAAAGACAGGTAAAATTCATCAACGCCTGACATAAGGCGGCGCTACAGGTGTACACTCGATGATGAACATGTCTAACAGAGTATTTCACCAGAAATTAATACCATTTCGGCTTAAAATGCCAAAAAGCAATATCTTTTACAGCATACAGATTATGCGTTTTCCGCACTCCTTTACCTTCAATCCCATGATCTAAAATGATTTTCTTTACCGTCTGTCGATGAATACCGAGCATCCTGGCAATCTCACTGATACTAAAGACGTACTCGCCATTTTCGACACTAATTGCCGCCTCATTAGCCTTAAGATAGCGTAACCTCATGATTAATAACCTCTAATTAAAAAGTAAGTGGTGATGATGGTGGTGCCCCATAAAAACCCAAAAATCAGCCGTTTCCCGCGTGTCCTCGCCCCCTCGGTGCTCAAAATCGCCAGGAGGACCCGCAAAAAAGGCGGCCTGCTGACCGCCTGAGTGGCTATCCACTGGCTTTTAAGCCCCTTCAGACTTAACAAGTCCGCGCCAGTCCAGCGGAGCCACCCCCGCATCGATGCGCACCTTGAACGTCACACCATCCACGGTAAAGCCCTGCTGCTGTTCTAGGTACGGCGTATCAATACCATCGAGATAAGCCACCTCGATCGTGTCCTGCCCCTGTCCGGCCAGCAGGTACCAGGATTTAAGGCTGTCGGCATCAAGACGAGCTTCAGTGACTACAGTCAGAGCGTCGTTGTAGGGGTTAAATACTCCGCTATTTTGTGCTTCCGGTAATGAAGTCGAGCGAATCAGTTGAGTGGCGCGATCTTCCAGCGCAACGGGGACCAGGAGAAATTGCGGCGGAATATTCAGAACGGAGCCCGCCCCGTTCTTCTGCATTCGCATTGCTCTACGTCCAGCGCTTAGCCCGTCAATAAACAGATCCACCGCCTTTAAAAGGTTCCCATGCTTCTCATGAAAAACAGGTGTTCCATCCCCCATCTTCGGATTGCTCAGCAGTACCGCATAAACCAAATCACCGACTGTACGACGGGCAGCGGCCCCCATCTTCTGAGGAACGGAAGTTAACGCGCTCATGTCGTCGTTAATGATGGCCTGCCGGTCAACGCTGAACAGTTCTCCGTAAGTCGCCAGGGCGATCGGCTCGCTACGATCTGACGTGGTGGCATACTTATATTCTGCACCGGGGCGAACCTGGCGCAGAGACTTAAAGCCATCCAGCCCGGCACGGTGCCCAATCTTAAAATCCGGGAGGGTGCCCTTTTTTGTCCACAACTGGAACGTCTCAGGAGATTCATCCCAGCCCTTCAGTAAAGATTTATTCGCCACATCGGCCAGAATGCCGCCGAAGTCGCTGCTGCTGTGAGTAAAGGCCAGACCAACCATCCCCAGCGGATTGCCCGGAATACCGCTCACACCACGATCCACCAGCGAAGCCCGCGCCAGTTCGCGCAGCGTATAGCCGTTGTATCGGTTGTCAGCCTCTGCCTTCTCCAGCCCGGTACGCGCCATCAGCGCCGCCTTTACCGAATCCCCTACAATATTCCCGTTGTCTGTATACATGCCTATCGCTCCCGGACCGGCGCACGGCGTGGTGCCTTCTGCCAGTTTGTTCAAAATTTTCTGTCTTATCTGCTCCTCGGAGATGGAGCCTTTCACAAATTCAGCCCTGAGATCCGCCGCCCAAGGACGGTCTTTCCACGTCGCAAAAAGCGTTTCGGCCCGCTGCTCGATGCTCTGCCCGCTGGCTGGTGCCTTCATCTGCTCACGTAGTTGATCCGGCGTCCGGGTGAATTTCTCCACCAGCCGACCACACCCCGGCGCCATCGCAAAAGCCTGTCCTTCTGCCGGATAGATTTCATCAATGAAGCCTTTCTCTTTCGCTTCTTCCGCCGTCAGCCAGGTCTCGGCGTCCATCATGGCTTTGATATCAGCCTCTGGCAGGCCGGTTTTCGCTACATAGGTATCCATCATGGTTTTGCCGATCTGCTCCATCACATCAGCCTGGCGGCGCATGTCGCCAGCTTCACCGGCCATGATTCCCCAGGGGTTGTGAACCATCCACCAGCCGTTATCGGCCATCGCCACCCGCCTGGCCCCCAGCGCAACGATAGTTGCCATCGATGCAGCTATACCATCAACGCGGGCCACTGAATGGCCTTTATAGGTACGCAGGGCGTTGAACATCGCCATACCATCGGTCACGCTGCCCCCACCGCTGTTTATGGCGACCGTTACCGGCCCCCGGGCAGATTGCAGGGCATCACGAAAACGCCTGGCCGTTGTGCTCTCAATGGGCTCATACACTGAAATTTCCATCAGCTACCGCCTTACACCGCGCCCGGCGCATCACTTTTGTTGTTAGCCAGCCCCAGCTTTTCACGCAGCAGGGAACGCGCCAGCCAGCCAATAGTGGGAGCCATACCCGGAAGCCCCTCACTGTCGAAGCGCTGACGCACCTCTTCACGCAGGCTGTTTAATGCCAGGGCCGTTTCATCGTCGATGTATACCGACATTGCTTTTTGCTTCGTCATTTTCATTACCTTCATTTGTACTGTATTGACATACAGTGTTGATTAAAATGCAACAATGATCAATAACGTTTCATTTAATGAAACGACGAGAACAAAAAACCGGGTTTCCCCGGCTGATGGCTTTCACATTTTTCACCACGTTTTTTCGCGTATATAAACAAAACTTAGTGGGTTACGTGGGTTACTGGGTTATCTTAGCCTGCTAATTATTTATTTTCCTTTAAATTCAATAAAGTAACATTTTACCAACTTAAAGGTGTAACCCACAAAGCCACCGAAATAACCCACTTTGCCATTTTTAAAGTGGGTTACGATTTTCTTAGTGGGTTATTTTGGCCTGCTAGTGGGTTATAAACGGGGTAAAGTGGGTTACGACTGGGTTATATCAATCCTTTAAAATCATAACGTTAATAGACTTATCCACTGTATAACCCACGTAACCCACTAATTTTTACCTCACACATGTAAGAAAGATTATTCTTCGTCTGGCGAAAACATCAGGACATAAAACACATGCTGTTTGCCTCCCATCCTGCGAAGCGCCTTCTTCTTATGTCGGCCATTATCCCCGGCTTCCAGCATTCCGGCACTGGCTAACGCTTTGGCAAACTGGCGCGGGTTAAAGCCACTTGCGATCTCCTGCTCGAATGCCGCCGGAAACGTGTAGAACTTATATGAATCATCCCCGGCCTGGCTTCCGGTACGGTATCCGGCCAGCTCTCTAATCGGCAGATCACGGGCATCAGTTTCAGGATACGGAAGATAACGGCTGAACCCATAAGCATTCAGAAACGCTTCACACTGTTCAATGATCTGCTGTTGCTCTTTGTTTCCCGTGCCGAATTCTTTCACCCAGGCGTTAAAGTTATGCTGGATAGCGTCACGGCTGGCCTGTTCGCTCCAGCCAGTAATCGGCGCACCGGTTACCAGCGCTGCTTCAAGGATTGCAAAGCGCTCGGCCACGCGGTGTACCTGCTCACCATAATCAGCCGGAATGAGGCCGCGCCAGCGTGTTTGTGCGTCCCGTACCGCCTGTTTTGCTTCCTGCTGGTGAGCCGCCAGCCATTTAACCCACTCACGCCCCGCCGCCCCGTGGTTTTCGATCCAGGCTTCTTTCAATGCATCAGCATGAGCCTTACCATTCGGCAGGCCATTAAAGACTGTCGATTTCTCCATAGGGATATTCAGCAGACGCACCAGTTGCCCCGCCTTAACCTTGAGTCCACCAGCAGAAAGGAAGGTTTCAATATCCATTTCCCCGGTGCTGATCGCCACAGTGCGCCAACGTTTAAGTTCCCGGTTGCCGCCCTCTTTGGCTCCCTGCAACTTTCCGGCACCGTTAAACAGCGTGTAAGCAGACGTGGCAACATCTTTGGCGCTGCTTCCCTGTCCCACCTCATCAAGCGGTAACAGGCTGTCGTTATGCGCCTCCGCTTCGTTTGCGATGCCAAGCGCAGTACCGTACCAGGTAAGCCGCAAAGCATCAGGCTCACCCCACAGGCTGCTCGCAATATTGGCTGTGGTGGTCTTACCGGCGCTCGACTGCTCGAACAAATGGACACCGAAACCATCAGCCCCTACCAAGCCGATAAGCGGCGCGGATAATGCCGCCGCCACACCCAGCATCATAGAAGGATTGCCCCCGGCCAGACAGGCGACGGAATCCCGCCAGGTGGCAACCGTACCCGCAACGGCATAACCGGAAAATGCAGCGCTACGACCATTAAAGAGAATGGGTGTTTCTGGATTACCAACCACTTCACCATCAGGCATGATATATGCTCCATGATGCCAGCCAGTGGTATGGGTGATAATCCATTCCCGATCAGCGCCGCTTTGCTGCAGCCAGTCGGCCAGGATGGCCCGAAAAGTGCTTTTAGTGGTCACGTTCACCCCACCAGCTTTAAGTGAACGCCAGCCGTCACGCTCACCGATATCAGCACAGGGGATCGCCCTGGTAATATCTTCGTGGCCACGCGGCGAACGCCAGCGTAAAACAAGATAGCGCTCTGCTCCATCACTACCGGAACCTACCACCTCAAGCGGCGAGCACAGCCACGTTTCGTTATGGATGATCTCGCCGTTGTCCTTGTCCACCTTAGGGGTTATCCAGAATACGCCATCGCTACGGCTTTCTATTCTGGGCTTAAGTTCATCGCCGGGCGCCTGTTCACTGTCCTTTTTCACCACCGGCAGAGTGATAACGGTACTTTCTCCGGATTCAGCTTCTTTACGCAACCGTTCCAGTTGGTCTGTCCAATTCTCCATGAGATCATAAGATTCAGAATAAAAACGGGCTTCCCGCACATCAGCCAGCGCCAGTTTTGTCGCTATCATAGTTATCTGTTGTTCAGTCAGGTTACCGCCGCGGTAAACCCGGACATAACGACGACCGTTATTGACGATATTCAGCCTTTCCAGATCTGCCAACTGTTTATCACCCAGTATCACCGGCGGTATGGTATCACCTGCCGGGTTCATTTCTTCCCAGGCTTTGGCATACATCCAGGCATCACTACCAGCGAAAATAATCGCTTCTCCCATCGGGTCCGTAGGCAATTTTTTAACGTTTGGGGCGTTCTTCATCCTCACTTCGGAATCCCCCCGCTCATCTGAAATTTACCCAACAGCGGGTGATACCAGTACGCAGAGCCATACTTACGCTTAGCGCCTCTGAGCACCTGCCGCGCGCTGTCCCGAAACTTTTCTTCAAAGGCGATGTATCCACCGCCTTTGCACTTCACCAGCATCACACCCGTGTTACGCGCCAGCTCTTCGGCTTTCTTTGTGGATATCCCATATTCAGCGGCCAGCGCAGTCACCGGCGCCATACCGGAGGGAATCTCTCTCCCCTGGCTTTCGGTGAGCGCCTGAATCTTGCCTTCAAGGTCACGGACGCGACCAGAAAGAACCTCAACACGATTCACCAGCGCGTCAAACTCATTGCGATTTATCATTTCGAACCCTCCCTGCGCTGCCTCAGGACATACTCAGCGGTATAGCTATTCTGCTCCAGCGCCTGGGCCAGCCTCGGTAAATGACGAAGGACATCACTAACAAGGAGAAGGTCGCGGCGGGCATCCTCATCTGAATAATTCTCATTGTCTGACGCATCAAGGACCAGGTTCCCCACCAGCTTAAGAGCGGACACAATCGCCCGCGCGCTTTCGCTACAGTGGCTGCTGTAGTCATTGAGGTATTCGTCACTGTGGTTGGTTAATTCAGGGCTATGAGCCGCCAGGTGATGATAGATGTCACGCATGGAGCCTCCCGGAATCGTATGCTTCCTTCATGGCGCGCAGACGCATCAGAACCTTATCCATCAGTTTGAAGGAAATCTCTTGTTCGTCCTGGCTTCCACCATGCAACTCAGCAGCAGCGGCCAGAAGCGTTTCTGCCCGACGCAATTCGTCTTCAATGCTGATAGGGGCGTTGTTAGGCATGGTGGACCTCCGGCAGCGGTAGGCGACCAGCGAATACCAACACACAGCCTAAAGGGGATTGCTGGCGCGCTTCATGCTCAGTGTGGGCAGCAATGTGGATAATTTGGCCCTCAGTAGCTGTCAGAGCCAGAAAACGGTACTGATATTGAGGGCGCGTTTGGGTAGACTTAATGAAAGCCATAGCTGTTACCTCCGATAACGGTTTGGTTAGAGGCCCGGTTAGTGCTGGTAACACTGCCGGGCTTCGCTGTTCCTCAAGAGCAACTCGCTTAAGGTGGACTCCACTATAAACACAAGGTGGATTCCACTTCAAGGGTTTTATTTCATTTTTATTCTGGTATTCTGTACTCCACCAGATATCACGAGGCTCAGTAATGGCAACAGGAACAAAGAACGACAAGTCACAAAAATTGCAGACTCGCGCACCGCATGAAGTTGTTGAAGCAATGGAACAGGTTAAAGAGCAAGGTGAGAGTACAGCCCAATTTATTGTTACGGCAATGCAGGGCGAGATAAAGCGCCGCCAGCGCAAGAAGGCCAAGGAATCTGACAAGGAGTGATACCCAAAATTTGGATAACGGACCGAGTTGCAGAACTGCAACGGTGTTGCACACTCTTTAAAGAGTTGCGCAATTATCCACCAGCTACCGAAGCGCAAATTTGCGTAACGCCTGATCGGCGGGCTTTTACGGGGTGCGGAAAAGTTCGTATACCCCCGGCTACCCCGTCCAGGGGTATACGGCAATGCAGTACACCCCTTGGGGGTGTGACCAAATTTGGACATACCCCACCTCACGCAGCTTTATCGGTGCCAGCTTTTGGCTGTGCCTGCTGCCAGGCTGTCACCTCAGACAGAAGCCAGCCAACCGCACGCCCACCCATTTTCCGGCGGGAGGGAAAGCGTCCCTCTTTTTCCATCAGGTAGCGGGTCGTTCTGCACAGACCTGTCAGGCTACGGCACTCAGCCTCGCGGATCATTCGATCAGCATAATTAGAAGATTGGTTAAGATGGTTCATAAAAAAATTCCCTCGTTCGCTAAAGTTCGAGGGCATCTTTAATCAAACAAACTGGACAAACATCACCGCAAAAATGCATAGAAATCCACTTGGAAAAAACCAAAGAGATTCACTATTTAGAAATTTCCCTCTTGATTTTTTCTAAGGACTCATAGGTCATTAGTCTATCTATAAAAGGTCTAATAGTTTGAGCTATCGCAAACTGCTCTTTATCTCCATCAGGAAATAAAGAAACAGCGAGAACTCCACCAGGTATTGAAACCGCCTTTATATTGGCCCATGAATGCAAGTCAATATATGGCAACACATTATATTCAATTATCTTCTTTCTAATCACCGGCCACGAATTATTTATTTTTATTTCTTCCGCTTCAATGCCTAATTCTCCCCTCCATTTTGGCAAAAGATTTTTCATGTCAGAAATCAATATTTCATCTGGCACATTTAGATCTAAAGAAATATAAAGCGACCCCCCTTCCATTATCAAGCTAACAGGGTCTGACGCATAAGACACCAGTTTTCCGTGATTAGTAATATCGTCCTTTAAAAGTTCACTAACTTCTTCGTCAGGAATATAGAATGGTTTTCCTTTTCTATCCCCTTTACAGTCAACACCTTGCGAAAAGTGCATAACCTCCATGCGCGATAACACACCAATCCCATAACCTACCGACAGCCTGTTTTTATTTTTTGTATGTCGTTGATATTTTTCGACAAATTCACGCCCACCTTTAAACTGTTCATAATACCCATCAGAAGGTTCAACCTTAATTTCCCCAAATGGATCGTGGTCGAATAAAGGCACTTCGCAGCCGTATTCCAAAAAATATGTAGCAAGCTCTTCGCCACAATTTTTATCTTTCCAATCCATCCTCCAATAAAGCTGTCTAAAAAGGTCTTTATCAGATAATGACTCTAATTTCTCATATTTTTTCAAGTCAAACTCTTTCGGTAAATCTCGTTTGCTCTTTATTCTTTTGCTCATTTAGCCACCTCAAGGAAAGTTATATTTGAGTGATCAGCAGTCAAAACCTCTAATCTATCCATCCACTTATTCAGGGCGTCGAGCTTTTCAGGCATATACTGGCTACGGTTATAAACTGACATCACGCCGCCCAGGGTATGCCCCAGCAACTGCTCAACCACATGAGGGGCTATCCCCATATTGTTCAGCGTCGTGGAGAACGTGCGGCGCAGATCGTGAAGCGTCCAGGGTTCAAAATGGCCAAGCCGCTTATAGACGTTGCGCCCCCACTGACTGACCGCCTCCGGCTTCTTCATCTCGCCCAGCAGCAGCCCTGTATCGCGGTTGCGGTCGCAGAGTTCCTGCAGGTATGGGCGAATAACTACGGGAATAGGCCGTAATATTCTTTCCCCGCCTTTGCTGTGCGCCTTTGGAACCGTCCACACCCACTCTTTGAAATCCCACTCCCCGCAGCGCGATAGCCTCAATTCCTGGGTACGGCAGCCAAACACCACCAGCAGGCGCATCATGGCCGCATAGTAGGGCTTAAACTTCATGCCCGTGGATTCCCGCCAGATATCGGCCAGCTCCTCCCTGGTGTGTTCCCTGTCGCGCTTATTCTGCTTTTTCCCGACATCGGCAATGGTCAGGTCATCGAGAACATTGCTCACCGCATAGCGCCGTACACGGCAGAATTTGACGGCCTGCTTACACATCTGCAGGAGATACCCGGCGGCCACCGGCGCCTGACTCTTTGTGCGGTCGAAGCATTCCAGCCAGTGACGGGTTTCGCACTGCGCCAGCGGAAGGGCGCCAATGTAGGGATAGATATGCTTTTCGAGCTGGGCCTTGTGGCGGACAACGTTGGCCCTGTTATGCTCTGCGTACTCCCGGATCCAGTATTCCAGTGCCTCTTTGACGGTCACCGGCTTAAGGCTCTCCTGCGTCGTCAGGTTAAGCTGGTGCCTGGGGTTCTTCCCTTCGGCCAGCCATCCCCGGCACTGCTCCCGCTTCTCTCTGGCAGCTTTCAGGGATAAGTCCGGGTAGTTACCCAGCTTTATACGCTGCGGCGCCGAAGTGCGACCGCCGATCCGATATGTGAAGTACCAGGTCAGGATACCGGCCTTCGAGACTTTCACACTGAGGCCATCACCATCAGCATAAAAGCTATCGCCCGGGCTCTCCCTGCCGATCATTTTGCGCAGCGATGTATCGCTCAGTTTGTTGGTTCCACCAGCCATAGAAAACCTCAGTTCATACGTGGCACTGACTACACCACTGACTACACATTGCAATGTTACTCTATGAACGAGGATAAACCAAAACAAACAAAAATAGGGTTAATTACGTTATATATCAATTGGATGAATGAACATTACTGAACGACGGGAAACCATAAAAAACCATGGTTTTGATAATATGGCATGAACTGATTTGGTTCATGACTGAAAAGGCGCTTGTCCATAAGGACAGCGCCTTTTTTATTACGTGCTTAATGCATGTACACTTCTCAGATCAATACAAAAACAGACCGGAATACACTTAAAACCGGCGCGTTGCTGTCTTACCGGGGCACTAATTTCTTTCGATTAATGCCGCTAAAAACATTACCTGATTACCTTCGATAATAAAGATACGCTTACTATATGTCGCGGGTAATGAAACAGTTAACCCCATAAAGAAAAAGAACGGCAAGCCTGCGGTCGCTCGCCTGCTAAAGTTTATTTAGTGAGAGCGACAATGCCCAGCGTCAAACCGGCTAACGCCGCAGCCCCACCGGCAATCGCGCCCGCTGTTTCCCAGTTATCCTGAGTCGTGCCTTTCATACAGGTATTAGTATGCACCAGGCGCCCCTGATCGTCGTAGGTCGGGACGCAGGGAGAGTCATGGGCGCAGCCAGCCAGCATAGTGGACAGCAGCGCTATGGCGATGATATTTTTCATATTAATTCCTTTGTTAATACGCAGCCAGTACCTAGCTTATAAAAGTAACCGAAGATTTCTGTTTAAAGCTTATCACCCATGCGGGTTGACGCTGAGTAATTAATAATATCAACTCGTGTCTTTTGTAAAAATAATGGAGAAAAACCAGCTTCAGGCGGTAATTAAGGAGAGAGTGTGAAAATGTAGGGCATAAACAAAGCTAAATAACTGCGCTATGTATATTAATTATAAATAACGAGACACGGCTGCTATATTATAGCGCTGAGGTAAATTTTCTCGTAATAAGGTAGATTTGCATCGCCTGGCCTTACCAAACTCGTAGCCTACCAGAAATGGAGAGTATGCGCATATCTGGTACCAGCCGAACTTATAGAAATCAATTAATAACCACAACGGCGTAAGCGACAAGCGTGTTGAATACAATAAAGCATAAGGCCCGGTCATTCGACCGGGCCTTATGCTTTATTTGATGCCTGGCAGTTCCCTACTCTCGCATGGGGA
>NZ_JAEPBH010000180.1 GCF_016632365.1 Tenebrionibacter intestinalis
GACCCAGTGTCCCGGCCCCCAGGTGGACAGGGCAGTCACCTGCTTTAATTAACGGATGTCTTTGAGCTTTGATATCGCAGACGTCATGCCAGCATTCACCTGTTTTTTGTAGTCTGAATTTCACCCTGCCCCGGACGCGGCCAGTAAAGTCCCATCCCAGCCGTTTTATATGGCTGAACCAGGCATTCTGAAAACCGGCATCAGTCACGATAATGACCCGTGCTTTTGGGTTTACCGCACTCGCAAGAGCATCAAGGAACGCGTTCTGAATTTGCACATTTTGCTGTTTTTGCGAAGGAATTATCCAGCTCAGTAACGGAATGGAACGCCCGTCGCAAAGCAAACTGGCACGGAGTACGTGATATTCCTGTGATGGATAGCCACTCCAGTCAACTGCGATGACACACAGAGATAACG
>NZ_JAEPBH010000181.1 GCF_016632365.1 Tenebrionibacter intestinalis
CCACCGTGGAGCCTTTTACGCTCAGGTCGCGGCCCGCCGTGAGCGTCACCGTGTCTGCGCTAAAACTGCTGCCCTGCGCCTGGCGCAGGTGCGTTTCATGGTGCGTTTCCTGGGTGGTTTTCGACAAAAATCCTTTCTTCTTCCACTTATCGTGGGTCACGTGGTCAAGCGTGCTCTCCCCGCTTTCAATAGTCAGGTTATTCCCCGCGCCGGCCGCAAGCGCCCCGCCTGCCGTCACGTCTGCGGCGCGCGCGTTCAGGTTGTTGCCCGCCGTAAGCGTCAGCCTGCCGCCGCTGCTCACGGCGCTGCCCACCTCCTGCGTCTGCGTTTTCAGGTCGTAGTGCTGCCGGTCGCCGTAATAGTTTTCCTGCTGCGCCGTGGTCACGGTGTTCAGCGTCAGATTGCGCCCGGCAAT
>NZ_JAEPBH010000182.1 GCF_016632365.1 Tenebrionibacter intestinalis
GTGCGCCATCAGGTTCGCCTGGGTGTTCACCACCTCTTTACCGCTGGCGTCCTTCGTGGTGGTCATATTATGGATAACTTCCGCCAGATACGGCGCAGCTGCACCGCTTATCGCCTGGCCGATATTGCCGCCCGCCAGCCCCTGCACCGCGGCCGTCGCGGCCTGTACCGCCTGCTGCATGGTACTGCCGGTGCCCCAGGGCTTCATCGCGTTGAGGTAAGCCTGCTTCCTGACATCCTCTTCCGTATATGGCTCGCCTGCGGCGTCAAGCTGTTTACGGGCTGCCGCCAGCGCAGCCGGGTCCGTCTTCGCCTTCTCGCCCGCGATTTTCCCTTCCGTGCGCAGGATATCACTAACCTGGCTGCCGATTTCCCCGATAAGCTGCGCTTCCTTGATCCGCTGCTGCTCCTTCTCC
>NZ_JAEPBH010000183.1 GCF_016632365.1 Tenebrionibacter intestinalis
TTTATACCCATCTGAACACCACCTCCTGTGGAGGTGGTCAGCAACAGGTTGGCTCTGCCAGTAATGCTACTCATGGGAAAATCCGAATCTGTTATCCCCATAACTGATAAGGATTTAACCATGAGTAGATTCCAGAAAGCATCTCATGTGCTCTGGTGTTGTCAATATCATATCGTATGGACACCCAAGTACCGATTTCGCATCCTGCGTAACAATGTTGGTCGTGAAGTTTATAAACAAATACGGATCTCAAGTGAACAGCTCGGGATAGAAGTGGTTGAGCTGAATGTACAGGTAGATCATGTTCATTTGTTGGTGAAGATTCCGCCGAGGCTTTCAGTATCACATGTAATTGGGCATCTGAAGGGAAGGACAGCATTAAGATTGTTCAGCAAGTTTCCTTACCTGAGAAAAA
>NZ_JAEPBH010000184.1 GCF_016632365.1 Tenebrionibacter intestinalis
TGGAAAGCTGGTTACATGAAAAGATGAAAACCCTGTCGCGACACTCAGAACTGGCGAAAGCGTTCGCATACGCCCTGAACCAGTGGCCGGCACTGACGTACTATGCAGATGATGGTTGGGCTGAGGCGGACAATAATATCGCTGAAAATGCGCTGCGGATGGTCAGTCTGGGAAGAAAGAACTGGCTGTTCTTCGGCTCTGACCACGGTGGTGAACGGGGAGCACTGCTGTACAGCCTGATCGGGACGTGCAAACTGAACGGCGTGGATCCAGAAAGCTACCTCCGTCATGTGCTTAACGTCATAGCAGACTGGCCGAACAATCGGGTGAATGAACTGCTCCCCTGGCGCGTAGCACTGCCAACTGAATAACACATCCCCGTCAATACGGTTCTCGCTGGACGCTTAC
>NZ_JAEPBH010000185.1 GCF_016632365.1 Tenebrionibacter intestinalis
ACAGGCAAGCTCTGACGCCGCCGTGCTCACATACGCCTGCCGCTGCTTCGCGTGGTACATATCGAAGCTGTCCACGTGGAACGCGCCGGTGCTCTCGTCCAGTACCTGTACGTTGACCTTCATCACCTCACTAAGGGTATTTTTCTGCCAGCCGCGTACCCGCCACACACGCGGGCCACTGCGCAACAGCAGTTCCCCGGCAGGCGTCACCTCACAGGCTACCGGCGCGGCCACAGCCGGTGCCACAGCAGCAGGCAACGGTGCAGACTGTGGCGCAGGTTGGGCGGCTAAATAAGGGAGTTTGTCGCCTGGCTCCGGCACCTGCTGCGTGACGGGCTCCATCCTCACGGCCTGCTCCAGCGCCAGGCCCAGCGCCTTTTCGGCGTTACCGCTTTTCAGGGCGTAG
>NZ_JAEPBH010000186.1 GCF_016632365.1 Tenebrionibacter intestinalis
ACGGTTTATCCCCGCTCGCGCGGGGAACACAAACACAAATGCCTGGAGGGCAGGTTAATAAACGGTTTATCCCCGCTCGCGCGGGGAACACGATTGGTTATATTTCTTAACCTTACGCGCGAACGGTTTATCCCCGCTCGCGCGGGGAACACCCCAGGTCTGCAAGCATATTTTCAATGTCACGCGGTTTATCCCCGCTCGCGCGGGGAACACCGGTTGGTTGCCTTGTTCACGTAGAATACAACCGGTTTATCCCCGCTCGCGCGGGGAACACGAAAACGCACAGGCGCTTTATACTAACTATTTCGGTTTATCCCCGCTCGCGCGGGGAACACATGTCAAACAAAACGACCAAGACATTGCAGATCGGTTTATCCCCGCTCGCGCGGGGAACAC
>NZ_JAEPBH010000187.1 GCF_016632365.1 Tenebrionibacter intestinalis
CTGAGGAATCCCCAGTAATGGGCGGGTAAAAAAGGACGGGCATAGAGTTTTGTGATCTACTGGTTGTGCTAACAATTCAGGGAGATCACCTCTATGCCCGTTCGTTCATTATGCCAGAAGTTTTTCCGTGATGCTCTGGCTCCATTTCATCAGTACCGCCAGCGTGCCATCCTTGACGCCACTGCTGCGCTCAGTCGGGGCGCATCCCTCACCCTTACCAGCATTGGACGCTATCTGCCCGGCAATGCTCAGGTAAAAAACAAGATTAAACGCATCGATCGCCTGCTGGGCAATGATGCTTTACACCGTGATATTCCGGCTATTTTTCATAACATTACCCGGCTTCTGACCCGAGACCTTACGTTGTGCGTCATTGCTGTTGACTGGAG
>NZ_JAEPBH010000188.1 GCF_016632365.1 Tenebrionibacter intestinalis
GCGCCCGGCAATCGTCCCGCTGTTGTTCACCTCGCCTGTGCTCTCAGATATCACCCGGTTGCCCGCAAGCAGCGTGCCGTTGCCGCTCACCGCGCTCTGCTTCACCTTCAGGTACACCTGCGGCGCCAGCACCTGTTCGGTGGCGCCGTCCGGCAGGGTCACGGTCTGCGTCACCAGCCAGACGATGGAGGTGGTCAGTTGCGCCATCTGCTCTGCCGTGAGCGCCACGCCCGGCGCCAGGCCGTACTGCCGCGCAAAGGCGATGCCGTTGTCCATCAGCATCCGGTACTGCGCTTCGTCGCTGCGCTGCCCGTCCAGGTAGCGCTGGCCGGTAGCGCGGGTGATTTGCTCGCGTATCAGCGTTTGCTCATGGTAGCC
>NZ_JAEPBH010000189.1 GCF_016632365.1 Tenebrionibacter intestinalis
AGTTGGCGCCAGTCGGCAAAACTAGTTGACGTCTAATAGTGGTAATTTAGCTAACAACAAAAAAGCCCCCTGCTGAAGAGAAATGCCAGTCATTTAAGCGTTTTAATGAATATAAATTCATAATAATGCTTAGAAGGAAAACGAAGGAGCTAGAGCTTTAACCCTTTTTACTTCATTATAGGCCCGAATTTTCGGGCCTTATTTTCTTCGGTGAACAGCATTATCCGCTGAAGAGGAATCTTTTTGATACAGGCTCGTTATTGCCTCACTTAATTCCAAGT
This sequence comes from Tenebrionibacter intestinalis, assembly GCF_016632365.1. GTDB lineage: Bacteria > Pseudomonadota > Gammaproteobacteria > Enterobacterales > Enterobacteriaceae > Tenebrionibacter > Tenebrionibacter intestinalis. Next base: position 282 of record NZ_JAEPBH010000189.1, read on the forward strand.
GAATCAAGCTGGCTTTTCAGACCTTCTAACTTAACCACACTTTGAATCAGCATATGTCTAAATAGCTGCGCCAAATAGTAGATCACTTTGAGGGA
>NZ_JAEPBH010000019.1 GCF_016632365.1 Tenebrionibacter intestinalis
CCTGCACGAAATTGCAGGGCTTTTTGCTGTCCGGCGTCGAACGGCAGGGATGGGCGCTCGCTTAGCTTTTTACCGGCTAAATGGGCTACTAACCGTTAACTGCACATGATATGTGCCTTCCAGAGTATTAATCTTATCGCTCCCCTGCTTCCTGCCTGTTCATTGTTGCAGCAGACGACAGCAAATCATTATTGTTTCTGTTGCTGCTGCAACCACTCAGAAATAAAGAGCATAATCTGCTCTGGCTGATTAAGGTCCAGTACCGGTACGGTGGCTGCGATGGCAACATCGCTGGCAAGCGCGATAACATACTTATCTATTGTTAGCTCGCTAATATTACGCCCGCAGCGATCCCGAAAGAGTAATATTTTGGGTACAGTTTCATGCTTAAAGCCTTCCACCAGAATCAGATCTAACGTAGCTGCATTCATACGGCTTGCCAGCCAGAACAAGTCTGGCTCAGATGTATCCGGCGTTTCTGTCATGAGCGCCCAGCGCTTATTGCTGGCAACCAGCGTTTGTCTCGCGCCTGCTTTGCGTAATTCATAACTATCCTTGCCTGGTTTATCAACTTCCATATCATGGTGGGTATGTTTGATAAGCCCTGTACGAATGCCTTTCGTGTGCAATAGCGGGATAAGCCGCTTTAAAAGCGTGGTTTTACCTGTGCCGCTCCATGCGGCAAATGCGAGTAATGGCACCGCCGGATATTTTTGCCAGCGTTGTAAATCGTCTGGTGTATTTACGTTTACGAAACTGTTGGGATCGTTAACTGTCCAGGGTTTACCGCCATGTTGGCGTAAAAAAACCATTACCCGGCGTTCTCCCTTTGCCAGATACTTTTCCAGCGCCGGAATTAGCTGGCGATGCACGAGCGCAATTGTGGGATGGTCGCGCTCACCGTCATTAACCCATACGGCAGGCGAATTGCCGCGCGCTTGCCAGAGGAGCTCAGCAATGTTTTCAGGGATTTTGGGCGTATCGCAGGGACAGAACAGAAACCATTCGCTGTTTATTGCCTGCATAATGCTGAGCATACCTGCCAGCGGGCCGGGAAAATCCGCCAGATTGTCAGGAATAACAGGTATATCGTTGTACTTATAGGCATCCAGATTACGGTTAGCGCTGATCGCCATTTGCCCAACCTGTGGCGCAAGTAAGTGATATATATGTTTCCAGAGCGGCTGACCGTTAAGCATCAGCAGGCCTTTATCCCGGCCACCCATACGCGTAGCCCGCCCACCTGCCAGAATTACACCGCAAACCGGCATTAGCTTTGTCATGAGTATCGCCTCTTTTCATGTGGGTTTGAGCCTGCTAACGTGTCGCTTTCAGGATTTAAGGAGCACAATCATGAAATGCAAACGTCTTAATGAAGTGATCGAACTGCTTCAACCTGCCTGGCAGAAGGAGCCGGAACTTAATTTGATGCAATTTTTGCAGAAACTGGCAAAAGAGTCAGGTTTTACCGGTGAATTGACGGATCTCACCGACGATATACTGATCTATCACCTTAAAATGCGCGATGCCGCCAAAGATGAAGCGATTCCCGGCCTGAAAAAGGACTATGAAGAGGATTTCAAAACGGCATTGCTTAAGGCGCGTGGTGTCATTAAAGAGTAAAAGCTTGTAAGCGAATCAACCGAAAAGCGTATGAAATGTTATTCTGCCCGCTGGAAAAACTTTCGGACACTGGAATGACGGCCAGCGCTTTTCATTTTCAAACTCTAAACCCGGATACTATCCTTGATGCCCTGTTTGAACAGGGTATTCGTATTGATTCAGGTTTAACGGCGCTTAACAGCTATGAGAACCGCGTTTATCAGTTTACAGATGAAGAACGCCGGCGCTACGTTGTAAAATTTTATCGCCCCGGACGCTGGAACGCGGCACAAATTGAAGAAGAGCATCAGTTTGCTCAGGAGCTTGCTGCTGATGACGTTCCGCTTGCAGTCCCTGTTACGATCGGCGGTAAAACGTTATTTGAGCATCAGGGCTTTCTGTTTGCGTTATTTCCAAGCCTTGGCGGCCGACAGTATGAAACTGATAATCTCCAGCAAATGGAGTGGGTGGGGCGCTACCTTGGGCGTATTCATCAGACAGGTCGTCGGCGACACTTTATGCATCGTCCCTGCTTCGGATTGCAGGAATATCTGCTGGATCCCCGAGCGTTGTTTGAATCCTCCTTACTAATTCCGGCTGCGCTTAAGCCCGCATTTTTGCACAGCGTTGATGCGCTTATTGCCGCCGTGACGCCGCGCTGGGATGAAAACGTTACAATGCTTCGTCTGCACGGCGACTGCCATCCGGGCAACATTCTGTGGCGAGATGGACCACTCTTTGTCGATCTGGACGATGCACGAAATGGTCCGGCGGTTCAGGATGTGTGGATGTTGCTCAATGGTGACAGAAAGGAGCAACGTATCCAGCTTGAAACGATCGTTGAAGCCTATGAAGAGTTCTCCTCGTTTGAGGTTAAAGAACTTACCCTTATTGAACCCCTGCGTGCGATGCGAATGGTCTGGTATCTTGCCTGGATCGTGCGACGTTGGGATGATCCCGCTTTTCCAGGAAGCTTCCCCTGGCTACAGGATGAGGATTTCTGGCGAGGACAGACTGCCACTTTTAATGAGCAGGTCAGGGTTCTGAATGAACCCCCGTTACAACTCACGCCGATGTATTAAAAAGACGTTCAGGAGAAAAAGTAAGATGAAAAAGTTTTGGTTGGCACTGGCAGGCATGGTACTGGCGTTCAGCGCCTGCGCGGCCCAGATAACAGATGGTAAGCAATATACAACGCTGGCAAATCCTGTTCAGGGCGAGCCGCAGGTGCTGGAGTTCTTTTCCTTTTACTGCCCGCACTGCTACCAGTTTGAGCATGTGCTGCATGTTTCCGACAATGTGAAGAAAAAGCTGCCGGAAGGCGTCAAAATGACCAAATATCACGTTGAATTTCTGGGGCCGCTGGGCAAGCAGTTATCTCAGGCGTGGGCGGTGGCGATAGCGCTGGGCGTGGAAGAGAAAATTTCTTCGCCAATGTTTGATGCCGTTCAGAAAACTCAGACAATCAATAATGTTGACGATATTCGCAAAGTCTTTATTGATGCAGGCGTGAAGCCGGAAGAGTACGATGCGGCCTGGAATAGCTTTGTCGTAAAATCACTGGTTGCTCAGCAGGAAAAAGCCGCAGCCGATTTACAGCTACAGGGTGTGCCGGCAATGTTTGTTAATGGCAAATACCAACTGAATCCGCAGGGAATGGACACCAGTAATATGGATACCTTTATCCAGGAGTATGCCAATACGGTAAATTTCCTGGTTGAGAAAAAATAATACCGCCAGAAAAGCATGCAAAAAGCCGGTCAGTAACCGGCTTTTTTATAGCGTTTTTTTATTGCTTCAAGCCTGTCATCTTTCTGCGACCATAGCGTATTCAGCCATAGCTGGAAGCGACGCTTAAAGTTTTTGTCGTTGGTATAATCACCATGCAGATCTTCTGCAATCGGTATCAGGTTTACTTGCACGACGACATGCGTTAGCCGGCCGCACAGCATGTCGTAAAAGGGGCTATGCGTATTTTGCGGATAGCAGAGCGTTACATCGAGTAACTTATCAAACTGACTGCCCAGCACGTTGAGCGCCATAGCGATGCCCGCAGCCTTTGGCGCGAGCAGGTTGCGAAACGGCGAGCGGGTTTGCAGGCGTTTTTCCTCCGTAAGCCTTGAACCTTCAACAAAATTTACGATAGTGGTTGGCCAGGCGCGAAATTTTTCGCAGGAACGCCGCGTGGTTTCCACATCTTTACCGCGTTTTTCCGGATGGCGAATCAGATAACTGCGGGAATAGCGTTTCATGAACGGCATATCAAGCGCCCAGCATGCCAGGCCAATAAACGGTACCCAAGCCAGTTGCTGCTTGAGAAAATATTTGTTAACCGGGATATGTTTGCGAAACAGTACGCAGAGAATAACAATATCCGCCCAGCTTTGATGATTGCAGATAAGTAAATACCAATTCTTTTTGCTCAATCCCTCCAGGCCTTCTGTGTTCCACTTCAGACGGGGGTTCAGATATAGCAGCAGCGCCAGCCCTTCACACCAGCAGTACATCATAAAATTGCAGAAGCGGGAGATTGAACGCCAGATAACAGGTACTGGCAGCAAAAGCTTAAGTAAACCGGCCAGTATAATTGGCACTGAACAAGCAACCGTCACCAGAATGGTGAGCGGAATGCTCAAAAATAATGTGAGTGTGGCGAGCAATCTCGTCATAATATTTTTTCAGTTTTTTAACAAATAATGTGTGCTGGAAATCCCTTATCAGGGCGCAAATCTTAGCAGAAAACGTAAGTGGATGATGATACTTAGCGTCGCTGACGCCATCATGACAACGTGATGTTTTTGCCGACGTATCATAACGTCTTTTAATATCCACATGAACCTCTACTTGTTTAGGTAATATTTTTTTATCTATGATTTATTTAATTTCCTGAAAAACATGAATTAAATATGTGAACGGGTTGTTTTTTTCAATAGAGATGGACAACTGAGAATATTTTGTGCACAAAGTTATCCACAGCATAAGGGATTCCGGATCCGCCAGAAATGGTATAACTTTTGCCGTTTGCGGGTGGAGTATTTCATGTTTTTAGCCTGTCTGTGGCATTCTTTAGGGACAGACTGATAAACCAGGCGCGGAATACTATGGCCCAGATCGCACAAAACCCTCTTATCCTTGTTGATGGCTCCTCCTATCTTTATCGGGCATATCATGCCTTTCCGCCACTGACTAATAAAGCTGGTGAGCCGACAGGGGCGATGTATGGCGTGCTTAATATGCTTCGCAGCCTGCTGATGCAGTACCAGCCTACTCACGCCGCTGTGGTGTTTGATGCGAAGGGCAAAACATTCCGTGACGAATTGTTTGAAAGCTATAAATCGCATCGTCCGCCAATGCCGGACGATCTGCGCGCTCAGATTGATCCATTGCATAAAATGGTTAAAGCAATGGGGCTTTCGCTGCTGGCGATTTCCGGTGTGGAAGCCGATGATGTTATTGGTACGCTTGCGCAGGAAGCCGAACGCGCCGGGCGCCATGTGCTTATCAGTACTGGCGATAAAGATATGGCGCAACTTGTCACGCCGTCTATTACGCTCATCAATACGATGAATAACACCATTCTCGGCCCGGAGGAGGTGAAAACGAAATATGGCGTACCGCCTGAGTTGATTATTGATTTTCTGGCGCTGATGGGGGATTCCTCTGACAACATACCCGGCGTGCCGGGGGTGGGGGAAAAGACGGCGCTGGCGCTGCTTCAGGGGCTGGGCGGCCTGGATGCGCTGTATGCGCATCCTGAAAAAATTGCCGATCTCAACTTTCGTGGCGCTAAAACTATGGCGGCGAAGTTACAGCAGCATCAAGAGATGGCACGGCTTTCTTTCCAACTGGCAACCATCAAAACCGATGTTGAGCTGGCGTTGACCTGCGAGCAGTTGGAAATTCAGCCGCCTCATACTGAGGCGCTTGTGGATATGTTCCGCCATTATGATTTCAAACGCTGGACTGCCGATGTGGAAACCGGAACCTGGCTAAAGCCGAAGGGCGCAAAATCGGTTAGCGCGTCTAAAGCCACAATTCAGGTGGTGGAGGATGCACAAACGTCGGGCTGCGCGCTGTCCCGGGAGCATTACGTGACTATCCTTGACGAAGCTACGCTGAAATCATGGATTGAGCGCCTTAAAAAAGCGCCGGTTATTGCGTTTGATACAGAAACCGATAGCCTGGATAACCATACGGCGAATCTGGTTGGCCTTTCTTTTGCCATTGAGCCAGGTCAGGCGGCATATGTGCCGGTGGCGCATGATTACCTTGATGCGCCGGAACAACTTGATCTGAATACGGTTCTTGCATTGCTTAAGCCGCTGTTAGAAGACGAAAAAATACGTAAGGTTGGTCAAAACCTGAAATTTGATCGCGGTATACTTGATAATTATGGTATTGAATTGCGTGGTATTGCTTTTGATACCATGCTGGAGTCTTACATTCTGGATAGCGTGGCTGGCCGTCACGATATGGACAGCCTGGCGAACCGCTGGCTAAAACATAAAACCATTTCTTTTGAAGAGATTGCCGGGAAAGGCAAAAAACAGCTTACCTTTAATCAAATCGATCTGGAAACGGCTGGCTGCTATGCGGCTGAAGATGCGGACGTTACGTTACAGTTACACCTGAAAATGTGGCCGTTGCTGGAGAAAGAAAAAGGGCCGCGGCAAGTGTTTGAGCACATTGAAATGCCGCTGGTGCCGGTGCTGTCACGCATTGAGCGCAATGGCGTAAAAATCGATCCGGCGGTGCTTCATGCTCATTCTGATGAACTGGCGAAGCGGTTGATGGAACTGGAACAACAGGCGCATATGCTGGCAGACGAGCCGTTTAACCTTTCATCACCGAAGCAGTTGCAAACTATCTTGTTTGAAAAACAGGGCATTAAGCCGTTAAAGAAAACGCCGGGCGGCGCGCCATCCACTTCTGAAGAGGTGCTTGAAGAACTGGCGCTGGATTATCCGCTGGCGAAGGTCATCCTGGAGTATCGCGGGCTGGCAAAGCTAAAAACGACCTATACCGATAAGCTGCCGTTGATGATCAACCCAAAAACTGGTCGTGTGCACACTTCTTATCATCAGGCGATTACGGCAACCGGGCGTCTGTCATCAACCGATCCTAATCTACAAAATATCCCGGTGCGTAATGAAGAGGGGCGTCGTATTCGCCAGGCGTTCATCGCCCCGGAGGGGTATACTATTGTCGCTGCGGATTACTCTCAAATTGAATTGCGTATTATGGCGCATCTGTCGCGGGATAAAGGGTTGTTGCAGGCGTTTGCGCAGGGGAAAGATATTCACCGCGCAACGGCTGCTGAAGTGTTCGGTTTACCTCTGGAGAGCGTCAGTAATGAGCAACGCCGTAGCGCTAAGGCTATTAACTTCGGTCTTATTTATGGCATGAGCGCATTCGGATTGTCGCGCCAGCTTAATATTTCGCGTAAAGAATCGCAGCGTTATATGGATCTCTATTTCGAACGCTATCCGGGCGTGCTGGAATATATGGAGCGCACCCGCCTGCAGGCTAAAGAACAGGGATATGTTGAAACGCTGGATGGCCGCCGCCTGTGGCTTGCGGATATCAATGCCAGCAACGGCGCGCGGCGCGCGGCGGCAGAGCGTGCAGCGATCAACGCCCCGATGCAGGGGACTGCGGCAGATATCATTAAGCGGGCAATGATTGCCGTGGATGACTGGCTTGAGCAGGAAAAACCCAGAGTGAAAATGATAATGCAAGTACACGATGAACTGGTGTTTGAAGTGCATAAAGATGACGTGGAAGCTGCCTCAGAGAAAATTCATGAACTGATGGAAGGCAGTATGAAGCTTGACGTACCGCTGCTGGTGGAAGTGGGCAGCGGTAAAAACTGGGGGGAAGCGCATTAATGCAGCCCTCTGTTGTGAAAGCTTTTTTTCGTAATTAAGCAACATAAAAGCCGTTAATTTGTGATGTTCGTCCAATTTCATTCGTCAAAAAGTGAAAAAAAACTACGAAAGGGACTTTTTCTGTAGCAAAAAAAAAGGTAGAGTTAGCGGTGTAGGGTACAGAGGTAAGATGTTCTATCTTTCAGACCTTTTACTTCACGTAATCGGATTTGGCTGAATATTTAGCCGCCCCGGCCATCGCTGGTCGGGGCGTTTTTTTGTGTGGCTTTTACCGCAGTGGCACGTACAATTTGTACGTGTTCATCCCTTAAGGCTGTGAAGATGCCTGCTCATCCTCAATGGCGGGCAGGTCATTAAACCAGCTATCCAGCTTCTGGCGAAGTTTATCCACGCCTAATTTTTTCAGTGATGAAAACGCGTCTACCTGCACATCTCCGTTAAATGCCATTACGGCTTCACGCACCATATTAAGCTGCGCTTTGCGCGCGCCTGAAGCAAGCTTGTCGGCTTTTGTCAGTAGTACCAGTACCGGGATATTGCAGTCTACCGCCCATTCTATCATCTGTTGATCCAGATCTTTCAGAGGATGACGTATATCCATTAATACTACCAGGCCCTGTAGACAATGGCGCATCTGTAGGTATTCACCCAGCGCCCGCTGCCATTTGCGCTTCATTTCTTCCGGTACTTCGGCGTAACCGTAACCGGGTAAATCCACCAGACGTTTTCCATCGGCGACCTGAAACAGATTGATAAGCTGCGTTCGGCCTGGGGTTTTACTGGTGCGCGCCAGATTTTTTTGATTAGTCAGCGTATTTAGCGCGCTGGATTTTCCCGCATTTGAGCGCCCGGCAAACGCAATTTCAATTCCAGTGTCGGCAGGCAAATGGCGGATGTCCGGCGCACTGGTGACAAAGTGCGTAAGCTGATAGTTCCAGTTAGTCAAAATGGTTGTCTCCACAGGGATGAGGCGTTGACGAGGATTATACCTGAATGGCGCTAAAAGACGGCGTTTAGTGAAGTCTGCTTATGTAGGAAGTCTGCCCCGATAGTTTGTGAGACATTGGCTATAACATTGTGAGGAAATTGTAGCTTTGTGTAGTAACATAAAAAAATAAATCATTATGAAACATATTGTTATTTGTTACGGGTCTGTTTCATTGCCGCTTCGCTTACTGACAATGCCTTGTGAAGGAAAGGGATTAAGATAAAGTATATTCCAGAAGCAAGGGCGCTTCTGGTAGTAAGCTCAGGGATGACAGGATGTCATAAGAGCAGGGAGTAAAGCCAGGATGGCGAACGTCTGGAGACGTATAAAAAGGAAATGGACACAGACAGTGGACGTTAGCTGCTAAAGGAAAAACAGGGTTGTTGTTAGCAGACAAGGAATGTATGACTCCGTTATTTAGAGTCGAATGGGCGGCAGAGCAATCTGCCGCCTTTTTTCTTTGCTAACTTTCTGCCAGAATCCACGGCAATTCTATACTCATAATATCCGCTCAGGGCGTTAAATCATGAAGCAACCCACCACTTCACACGGCAAAAAGCCCGCAAAATCCCGTCGCGTAAACCGCGAAGAGCTTGATCAAAACGCGCGCGCGCGCAAACGCCAGAAAAAACGCCGTGGCAAAGCGCCAGGCAGTCGTTTTGGCGCAACGCAGCAGAATACTGCGGGGGATAAAAGCGCTGGCGTAAGAGATCCACGCACAGGCAGTAAAAAACCCGTGGCACTGGGCAGTAAAAGCGTACCGGTTGCTGCGCAGGCTGCATCGGTGAAAAAAGCGGCGCTGTCGCCGCGTGAAGAACTGGAAAAACTGGAGAGCGACGAACGCCTGGACGGGCTGCTTGAACGCGTGGAAAACGGCGAAACGCTCACTGTTGCTGAGCAAAACTGGGTGGATGCCCAGCTCGATCGTATTGACGAACTTATGCAGCAACTCGGCCTTTCTTATGATGACGAAGAAGAAGCTGAAGACGTGCAGGATGATATGATGCGTCTGCTACGTGGTGATAAGTAACGTTTTTACACTATGGGCCTGCCAGTTCTGCTCCTCATTCTGCCAGCAGTGTGTTATCTGGGGTGGTTATTCGCTAAACTACACCGGTTATCGCATCGCCAGCGCTGGCTTCGCAGCCGCCTTTCTTCCCGTTACTGCGGGAATACGGTGCAGACTGGGCGCGGGCGTTTGCGGCAACGTCGGAAGGAGTGAGTATGTCTGAGCAAACAATCGACTGGGATCTGGCCCTGATCCAGAAATATAACTATTCGGGGCCGCGTTACACCTCTTACCCCACTGCGCTCGAATTTTCAGAAACTTTCGGCGATGCGCAATTTGCACAGGCGGCTGCGCGCTACCCGTCGCGCCCGCTGTCGCTGTATATCCACATCCCGTTTTGCCATAAGCTGTGCTATTTTTGCGGTTGCAACAAAATTGTGACCCGCCAGCAGCACAAGGCCGATCAATACCTTGATGTGCTGGAACAGGAAATTATCCACCGTGCGCCGCTGTTCACGGGACGCCACGTTAGCCAGATGCACTGGGGCGGCGGTACGCCGACCTACCTGAGTCAGGCGCAAATCAGCCGTCTGATGACGCTACTGCGTACGCATTTCCACTTTGACGGCGATGCTGAGCTATCTATTGAAGTCGATCCGCGTGAAATTGAGCTGGATGTGTTGGATCATCTGCGCCATGAGGGTTTTACACGCCTGAGCATGGGCGTACAGGATTTCAATAAGGAAGTGCAGCGGTTGGTGAACCGCGAACAGGACGAAGAGTTCATCTTCGCTTTGATACGCCGCGCCCGCGAACTGGGCTTTACCTCAACCAATATCGACCTTATTTACGGCTTGCCGAAGCAGACGCCTGAAAGTTTTGCTTTTACGCTGGGTAAGGTTGCTGCGTTAAGCCCGGATCGCCTGAGCGTGTTTAACTATGCGCATCTGCCGACGCTTTTTGCCGCACAGCGTAAAATCAAAGACGCCGATTTGCCGACGCCGCAGCAAAAGCTTGATATTTTGCAGCAAACTATCGCTTCGTTGACCGGCGCCGGTTATCAGTTTATCGGTATGGATCACTTTGCTCGCCCGGATGACGAACTGGCGGTGGCGCAGCGTAACGGTGTGTTGCACCGTAATTTCCAGGGCTATACCACACAGGGCGATACCGATTTGCTGGGTATGGGCGTATCGGCTATTAGTATGCTTGGTGACTGTTATGCTCAAAACCAGAAGGATCTGAAGGCTTACTATCAGCAGGTGAATGCAAAAGGCGATGCGCTATGGCGAGGCCTGGCGCTAACGCGTGACGATTGTATCCGCCGCGATGTTATCAAAGCGCTTATTTGTAATTTCCGCCTTAATTTTGCCGATATCGAACGGGAATGGCAGCTTAGCTTCGGGGATTATTTTGCCGACGATTTGGCGTTGCTGTCGCCGCTGGCGCAGGATGGGCTGGTGGAGTTAAGCGATAAGGGAATTCAGGTAACGGCCAGAGGCAGGCTGCTTATTCGTAATATTTGTATGTGTTTTGATAGCTATTTGCGACAAAAAGCGAAGCTACAGAAATTTTCCCGGGTTATCTGACGGTAAGAAAAAGCGGGGTTTACCCGCTTTTTCTTAACTAAGGAAATTCATCAGCGCTGCGCACAGCAGTACTGACAACGCTGTCAGAGGTGACTGAGCGGCGCCAGCCTCCACGCCGTGAGTGACCAGTTGTATTAATGATTCCAGCATGACTGTTTCTCCTGCATAACGGGTCGGATCATACCAGGCGAGGGGCCGGAGTCAATGCGCATAAATACAACAATTTTCGCTTTGTGTTGAAAATTCCGGGAGCCTTACTCTATTCCCAACTCTTTTAACTTACGCGTCAGTGTATTACGTCCCCAGCCCAGCAGGCGCGCGGCGTCCTGTTTGTGTCCCTGGGTATAACGCAGCGCAGAGCAGAGCAGCGCGCGCTCCATTTCCGGTTGTGCCTCAGAAAGCAAATTTTGATGACCGGCGCGCAGCGCGCGGTCAGCCCATTGCGCCAGTAGTGTGGCCCAGTTGTCTGTTGGCATCGGTTGCCTGGGGTCGTCCGGCGTCGTTGCTTCAAACAATTCGCCGGGCAGATCCTGAATCAGCACCTCCTGCCCGGCGGCCATGACTGTGAGCCAGCGGCAGGTATTTTCCAGTTGGCGGACGTTCCCAGGCCAGGCCAGGCGCGTTAATGCGGCCTGGGTTTCCGGGTGTAACTGCTTGGTTTCCACACCCAGCTCATGCGCGGCGATTTGCAGAAAATGTTGCGCCAGTTTGGGAATATCTTCCCGGCGCTCACGCAGCGGCGGCAGATGAATGCGAATGACATTCAGACGATGGAACAGATCCTCGCGGAATTTTCCTTCCTGTACCCGCCTGTTCAGGTTCTGGTGTGTGGCGGCAATAATTCGCACATCAACCTTTACGGGGGCGTAACCGCCGACGCGGTAAAACTGCCCGTCGGCCAGTACGCGCAACAGCCGGGTCTGAACGTCCAGCGGCATATCACCGATTTCATCCAGGAATAACGTACCGCCATCGGCTTGTTCAAAGCGCCCCTGGCGAATCTGGTTGGCGCCGGTAAATGCCCCCTTTTCATGGCCGAACAGCTCGGATTCGATCAGCTCTTTTGGAATCGCCGCCATATTGAGCGCGATAAACGGCGCTCTGGCTCGCGGGCTGTGGCGGTGTAGCGCGTGGGCGACAAGCTCTTTACCGGTACCGGATTCGCCATTGATCAGAACACTCATTGATGAACGCGACAGGCGGCCAATAATGCGAAACACATCCTGCATAGATGGGGCTTCGCCGATAATATCGGCGGTTGGGCCGGCCGCCGGGATATTGCGCGGCAGTTGTTGTTCCTGATAATGGCTAATGGCGCGATCCACCAGCGCCACGGCTTCATCAATATCAAACGGTTTAGGGAGGTAGTCAAACGCGCCTTGCTGATAGGCGCTGACTGCGGCATCCAGATCTGAATGGGCCGTCATTATGATGACCGGTAGCATGGGATAGCGTTGCTTAACCTGGCGCAGTAATTTGAGGCCGTCCAGGCCAGGCATACGGATATCGCAAAGCAGCACGTCCGGGGTGCGGGCGGTGAGGGCATCTATTACCTCGCTCGCATTCTCAAATGTGGCGCAGGCCAGGCCTGCGCCGGTCAGCGCGCGCTCCAGTACCCAACGAATGGAACTGTCGTCATCGACTATCCAGGCTAGCCCTTGTTGCATAAAGACCTCGACTTGCAAATTGGCAGGTAGACCGAGAATTCGGTATGCCCTGGCCAGCTATTGAATTCAATTTTCCCGGCGTGGCGATCGATCAGACTACGGGCAATGGATAACCCCAGCCCGTTGCCGCCTTCCCGGCCGCTGACCATTGGATAAAAGAGCGTGTCCTGCAAATGTGCCGGTACGCCTGGCCCGTTGTCTTCTACGTCAATACGCGCGCACAGACGATGGCGCACGCCGTGCAGAGTAAGCTGAAATGCCGTACGGGTACGCAGCGTAATCCTACCGCCCTGGTGGCCGAGCGCCTGTAGCGCATTACGCACAATATTAAGCAGCGCCTGCTCAATCTGCTCGGGGTCGTGTTCCAGGTCTGGCAGGCTGGGATCGTAATCGCGAACCAGCGTCACGTTATCAGGCAACTCCAGAGAGACCAGGCTTACTACGCGCTCGGCTACTTTATGAATACTGTCAGTGACCTGCGTACCGGGTAATTGAGGGCCGAGCAGCCTGTCGACCAGATTGCGCAATCTGTCCGCCTGTTCAATGATGACGCGAGTATATTCCAGCAGCGCCGGATCGGGCAGTGCGCGGCTGAGTAGCTGTGCTGCCCCACGAAGGCCGCCAAGCGGATTTTTGATTTCATGCGCCAGCCCGCGTACCAGTTCGCGCGCGGCCGCCTGTTGCGCATGCTGTAATTGCTCCTGGCTGAGGCGACGCTGGTTATCCATTGGCGCTATTTCCAACAAAATAAGGCCATCGGACATGCGCTGTGCGGTTAGCGAAAGAATATGCGCACGGCCATCGATTACCAGCGTGACTTCATTGTCGGTGAAACCCTGGCCTGTACGCAGACTATCGTGCATCAGCGTTACATTCAGTGAAAAATAGCTCAGCAGTTCCGGCAGCGGCGTGCCGTAAAGTTTGCGTGAACTTTGCGCCAGTAATTGCTGTGCGGCAGGGTTTGCGTAGCGCACCGCCAGATTATCGTCCACCAGCAGAATGCTGCTAATTAGCGAGTTCAGAATTTGCCCGGTATCGGGCAGCACGCCGGTTGCCATGGGCAGCCTCCCGTGATTTGCACTAAATGAGTGCATTATAGGTTCTCAACGGATCAAGGCTATGTTTTACCTGAAGCATGCCGTTTGCGCGGTGGAGAAAAAAGCCCATCCTTGAGATTGGCTCAAATTGTTGACAAAGAAGGAAAAAACGAAGTTTTTCCTTCTTTGTGGTAAGCAGGCGAAAATCAACGGATTGATTTTCCTTATTTTTTATTGTGTTTTATCCATCCTGTCTGCGACAGGATGGGGTTTGTTAGCAGTCTCAGCCCATCCTTGAGATGGGCTAAATATGTCCACGACAACAAAACGGTTAAAATAGCGCTTCGCAGGTATTAAACGCTGTAGTACAGCTCAAACTCTACCGGATGCGGCGTCATACGCACGCGGTCGTCTTCTTCACGGCGTAGTGCGATATAAGCGTCGATAGCTTCATTAGTGAATACGCCGCCTGCGGTCAGGAATTCGCGATCCTGATCCAGCGCGTTGAGCGCTTCTTCCAGTGAGCCGGCCACCTGTGGAATTTCTTTTGCTTCTTCCGGCGGCAGGTCGTAGAGATTTTTGTCCATAGCTTCGCCTGGGTGGATACGGTTTTTAATACCGTCCAGACCGGCCATCAGCAGTGCGGCAAAGCACAGGTACGGGTTTGCCGCCGGGTCAGGGAAGCGCACTTCAATACGGCGGCCTTTCGGTGATGCCACAACGGGAATACGGATAGAGGCGGAGCGGTTAGCTGCGGAGTAGGCCAGCATAACCGGCGCTTCATAACCCGGAACCAGACGCTTATAGGAGTTGGTGGTTGGGTTCGCCAGGGCATTAATGGCTTTTGCGTGTTTGATAACGCCGCCGATATAAAACAGCGCCTGCTCTGACAGCCCGGCGTATTTGTCGCCCGCAAACAGGTTAGTGCCGTTTTTGGACAGCGACATATGGCAATGCATACCAGAGCCGTTATCACCAAACATCGGCTTTGGCATAAAGGTCGCGGTTTTACCGAAGCGGTGCGCTACGTTGTGAACCACGTATTTGTAGATCTGAATTTCGTCCGCTTTTTTGGTCATGGTGTTAAAGCGGGTGGCCACTTCGTTCTGGCCAGCGGTAGCGACTTCGTGGTGGTGCGCTTCAACCACCAGGCCCATCTCTTCCATCACCAGACACATGGTCGAACGCAGGTCCTGTGAGGAGTCTACCGGCGGCACCGGAAAATAGCCGCCTTTTACGGCCGGCCGGTGGCCTTTGTTGCCGCCTTCGTATTGGGTAGCGGTGTTCCATGCGCCTTCGATATCGTCAATGGCGACGTGGGAGCCGGAGATGGATGAACCGAAACGAATGTCGTCAAACAGGAAGAATTCAGGCTCCGGCCCGAACAGCACCGTATCGGCGATGCCGGTGGCGCGCAGGTAATCTTCAGCACGCTTGGCGATAGAGCGCGGATCGCGATCGTAGCCCTGCATGGTGCCCGGTTCGAGGATGTCGCAGCGGAGAATCAGCGTTGGTTCTTTATAAAACGGATCAATGACTGCGGTGGATGCGTCTGGCATCAGCACCATATCGGATTCGTTAATGCCCTTCCAGCCGCCGATAGAGGAACCGTCGAACATTTTGCCTTCCTCAAAGAAGTCGGCGTCAACCTGGTGAGACGGAATGGTAACGTGCTGCTCTTTACCTTTGGTATCGGTAAAGCGCAGGTCAATAAACTTAACGTTATGTTCATTTATCAGCGTCAGTACATGCTCAGCGGACATAGGTAACTCTCCCGAATGTGTCATTATCGTCGTGGTACAAAGGTGGCTGGAACGCTTTTTTAATGGCTGTTTGCCTGACGGAGTAAAAGCGAAAAATATGCCAACTTTTAAATAGCCCTAAAAAAGCGCTATTATGCGCGCCATAGTGCAAGCGGGCTGCACCACAATAGCAAAAATGCACCGTTATAGTGCATTTAAGCGTTCGAAAGGCACTATGGTAGTGCATTTTTTGTCAGCGCCCCCTTTATCTACTCCGTGAAACCGATCACAAACGCCGCCACTTCAACTTGTTGGTAAAGGTTTCTTGTGATCTGTTCAGTCCTTCGATTAATACGTGTACAATAGCGCGCTATTTCTAATGCCTGAGGCAAAGTTGTGATCGAAAATCTGCGTAACATCGCCATCATTGCGCACGTTGACCATGGTAAAACGACCCTGGTTGATAAGCTGCTGCAACAGTCTGGCACCTTCGGTGAGCGTAATGAGCTGACCGAACGCGTCATGGACTCTAACGACCTGGAAAAAGAGCGTGGGATTACCATCCTCGCCAAAAATACGGCCATTAACTGGCGTGACTATCGCATCAATATCGTTGATACCCCAGGGCACGCCGACTTCGGTGGCGAAGTGGAACGCGTGATGTCAATGGTTGACTCCGTTTTGCTGCTTGTCGATGCAATGGACGGCCCGATGCCGCAGACTCGCTTTGTTACGCAGAAGGCCTTTGCTAACGGGCTGAAACCCATTGTCGTCATTAACAAAGTTGACCGTCCTGGCGCGCGCCCGGACTGGGTTGTGGATCAAGTGTTCGATCTGTTCGTGAACCTGGGCGCAACCGATGAACAACTGGACTTCCCGATTGTTTACGCTTCCGCGCTCAACGGTATCGCCGGTCTTGATCATGAAGACATGGCTGAAGATATGACTCCGCTGTTCGAAACCATCGTCAAACAGGTGGAAGCGCCGAATGTGGATCTCAACGGCCCGTTCCAGATGCAAATCTCCCAGTTGGACTACA
Organism: Tenebrionibacter intestinalis; assembly: GCF_016632365.1. Classification (GTDB taxonomy): domain Bacteria; phylum Pseudomonadota; class Gammaproteobacteria; order Enterobacterales; family Enterobacteriaceae; genus Tenebrionibacter; species Tenebrionibacter intestinalis. Next base: position 16,562 of record NZ_JAEPBH010000019.1, read on the forward strand.
ACAACTACGTTGGCGTTATCGGAATCGGGCGTATCAAGCGCGGTGTGGTGAAACCGAACCAGCAAATCACCATTATTGATGCCGAAGGTAAGCGCCGTAACGGTAAAGTCAGCCAGGTGCTGGGCCATATGGGCCTGCAGCGTATCGAAACCGCTTCTGCAGAAGCGGGCGATATCATCGCTATTACCGGCCTGGGCGAACTGAATATCTCTGATACGCTATGCGATCCGGCAACGGTAGAAGCGCTGCCGCCGCTATCGGTGGATGAGCCGACCGTTTCTATGTACTTCTGCGTTAACACTTCGCCGTTCTGCGGTAAAGAAGGTAAGTACGTCACCTCGCGCCAGATTCTGGAGCGCCTGAACAAAGAGCTGGTTCACAACGTGGCGCTGCGTGTGGAAGAAACGGAAGATCCGGACGCGTTCCGCGTCTCAGGCCGTGGCGAGCTGCATCTGTCGGTATTGATTGAAAATATGCGTCGTGAAGGTTTCGAACTGGCTGTTTCACGCCCGAAAGTTATCTTCCGTGAAATCGACGGGCGCCGCCAGGAGCCGTTTGAGCAGGTCACGCTGGACATTGAAGAGCAGCATCAGGGTTCCGTAATGGAAGCGTTGGGCCTGCGTAAAGGCGATATGCGCGATATGATGCCGGACGGCAAAGGCCGCGTGCGTCTTGATTACATCATCCCAAGCCGTGGTCTGATTGGCTTTCGTACCGAATTTATGACCATGACCTCCGGCACCGGACTGCTGTACTCTACCTTCAGCCATTACGACGATGTGCGCGCGGGCGAAATCGGCCAGCGTCAGAACGGCGTGCTTATCTCTAACGGCCAGGGCAAAGCGGTAGCCTATGCGCTTTACAGCCTTCAGGATCGCGGTAAGCTGTTCCTGGGCCACGGCGCGGAAGTGTATGAGGGGCAGATTATCGGTATTCACAGCCGTTCAAACGATCTGACCGTTAACTGCCTGACCGGTAAAAAGCTGACTAACATGCGTGCTTCCGGTACAGATGAAGCCACCACGCTGTCTCCGCCGATCAAAATGACGCTGGAGCAGGCGCTGGAATTCATCGACGATGATGAACTGGTTGAAGTGACGCCGAACTCTGTTCGTCTGCGTAAGCGCCATCTGACGGAAAACGACCGTCGTCGCGCTAACCGTGGTCCAAAAGAGTAATTGCGCGTTTATTCGCCTGTTAACCCCCGCTTGCGATTAAGGTAAAGCGGCTGTTCCGTTCACCTGAAGTCCGGTTATCGGTGAACGGACAAAGAGGGCCGCCCTGGCCCTCTTTGCAAACGCCCGCGGATCCGTAAACAATCATCGCTTCGCGGGGGGCTTGCTTACGGCCATCCTGCGGCCGGTTCGACGCCCTGTTTCGTTTCGCCTCAGCCCGCCATCCCGGGGATCTGTCCTTGCCTTCGCCTGCGCTTTCACCACGCTAAAACATTAGTTCGCCGTTTAAATCGAAAGTTAATGGCCGCAAATCTCGCTTTAGAATATCTTCACCGAAGAAACAGTGGGGGAATGGTTATTCAGATTCTGGCCGGCGCAATTCTGGTTACCGATGGTGCGAACGGCATAAGCAAAGCAATTACGCGCTACGCAATAGATAGCAAAACCCGAAAGTTTTGGTCTGTACCCCAAAAGTTGGCTACCCCGCTGGCCGGCATTACCGCTTGCGCGGGGTTGGTTTATCCTTCAGGCGGGGAACTGGCCTTCAGCGCCGTTGGCGCGTAGCCGAACTTTTGTTTAAAGGCTTTGCTGAAGTGGAAGGTATCGAAGAAGTTGAGCATGTCTGCAACCTGGCTTACGCCGTGGCGCTCCTGGCGCAGCAGAGACTGCGCCAGCGTAAGCCGTGCGTCGAGATGATACTCCTTCGGCGTTTTGCCTGTGTGGCGCAGAAACAGGCGGCGCAGATACTGTTCGCTGCACTGCATCCACTGCGCCATTTCACGCACTGTCCAGCGCTTTCGCAAATCGGCATGCAGCGCCGAGAGCAGGCTTTCTAAACGAATAAGCCGTCGCTCGCGGGTGCCGTTGCGGGCTATCAGGCATATCCACTGGTAAATCATGCGGGTAAGTGAGGCCACCGCCAGGTTGTTCTCCACGGGGAGCGCGCTTTGTATTAGCTGCTCAACCTGCTTCAGTTCTTGATTAAATTGCGCGCCGTTGTAAATAACCACCGGCTGCGATAGCGGTATTTCCATAAACCCGGTAGGCACAAATTCCATCCAGTATTGTTCCCACAGCAGGCCATCACAATAATAGGAGGCTATTTCCGTGGGCTTCAAAAAAATAGCGCAGTTGCCGTTAAGCGTTATTACCGATCCCTCTTTAAGTATGATTTTTCCTCCGCCCTGAACGGTATAAATCGCCACCCAGGAATTTGCTATTAATGGTTTCTTTTTATCACGAGGCCAGATGACGTGATAGCGATCGTCAGCGCGGGTGTGCCAGAGTGAAATAAGCGCAATGCCGCTTGAGATCACACTTTCATCAAGAACCAGCGGAATATTGTAGGTGGTTTCGTTTTTTACATCCAAAAATACGGTTTTTCCATTCATTTCATACACCGTCCGAAGAATGATGCAGCTAACCCAAAAGTACCCTCAGAACGAATCGGTATTCTTATGGGGATACAGAATTGCGTTATCAGATTTATACAGCCTGTTGCCCGATACCTCTGCTATTTACCTCGGGTCATAACGATAAATAAAGGCAAATCCGATGAATACTCTACAAATAGTGAGCTTTATTGCATTTACGCTGCTGGTGGCGGTAGTGACATGGTGGAAATTGCGTAAAACAGATACCCAGTCACAGCAGTCTTACTTTCTTGCCGGCCGGTCGCTTAAGGCGCCCGTTATTGCCGCGTCGCTGATGTTGACCAACCTCTCTACGGAGCAGTTGGTGGGGCTGAGCGGCCAGGCCTACCAGAGCGGCATGTCGGTGATGGCCTGGGAGGTTATCTCTGCTATTCCTCTGATTTTCCTGGCGTTAATCTTTTTACCGAAATATTTACAACGCGGCATCGCCACCATTCCCGATTTTATTGAGGAACGTTACGATAAAACCACGCGTATTGCAGTGGATTGCTGCTTTCTCATCGCTACTGGTATCTGTTTTCTGCCTATCGTGCTGTATTCCGGCGCGCTGGCGCTTAACAGCCTGTTTAGCGTAGGAGATTCGCTGGGCATTAGCGAGGGCGCCGCTATCTGGCTGATGGTTATCCTGCTGGGCTTTGCCGGGTTAATGTATGCGGTCATAGGCGGGTTGCGGGCTATTGCTGTAGCTGATGTGGTTAACGGTATCGGGTTGGTGATTGGCGGCCTGTTGGTACCGGTTTTTGGTCTGATGGCGATGGGAGGCGGCAGTTTCTTTCAGGGAATAGAGCGCCTGACCACGGTACACAGTGAAAAACTTAACTCCATCGGCACCAGCAGCGACCCGGTGCCCATTGGCGCAGCGCTCACAGGCCTGATACTGGTTAACACCTTTTACTGGTGCACCAATCAGGGCATTGTACAGCGTACGCTGGCTTCCCGCAGTCTGGCGGAAGGCCAGAAGGGCGCGCTGCTTACCGCCGTATTGAAAATGCTCGACCCGCTTATTCTGGTGCTGCCGGGCCTCATCGCCTTCCATCTGTTCCAGGATTTGCCCAAAGCGGACATGGCGTATCCGGCGCTGGTGAACGCCGTTATGCCGACCGCGCTGGTTGGGTTCTTCGGCGCGGTGCTGTTCGGCGCCATTATCAGTACCTTCAACGGCTTCCTGAACAGCGCCAGCACGCTCTTTAGCCTTGGCCTGTATAGCCGCCTTATTAATCCGAAGGCGTCGGCGCACAAACAGGTGAGCGTTGGCCGCTGGTTTGGCCTGGCGCTGGCGCTGGTTTCCGTTCTGGTGGCGCCGTGGATTGCCAACGCGCCTGAAGGGCTTTATTCGTGGATGAAGCAGCTTAACGGTATCTATAACGTGCCGTTGGTGACAATCGTGATTATGGGCTTCTTCTTTCCGCGTATCCCGGCGGTAGCGGCGAAAGCGGCGCTACTGTTCGGTATCTGTAGCTATATCGTTATCAACTACCTTGTGGATCTCAAATTCCACTTTTTGTATGTCCTGTTTTTCACCTTCTGCATCAACGTCGTTTTGATGTTAATCATCGGCTGGCTTAAGCCGCGCGCCACGCCTTTTCGTTTTCAGGATGCTTTTGCGGTGGATATGCAGCCCTGGCGCCATACGAAACTGGCGGCCCTGGGCGTGCTGCTTGCCATGATTGGCGTCTACTCTGGCCTGGCGCAGTTTGGCGGTTATTCCACCCATATCCTGACTGTCTTCTGCTACGCAGCAGTAGCGGTCATTGTGGCTTATCTGGTTTATAGCGGCTGGCGCGCAAAGCGTGCCGCGCCGATGGTTTACGCTTCAGACGTTAAGGAGAAATAATGGCTCGCCCTAACTTTCTGTTTATTATGACCGATACCCAGGCCACCAATATGGTGGGCTGTTACAGCGGCAGGCCGCTTAATACTCAACATATCGATGCGCTGGCAAATGAGGGGATACGCTTTAATTCCGCCTATACCTGCACGCCGGTATGTACGCCGGCGCGCGCGGGATTGTTTACCGGCATTTATGCCAACCAGTCCGGCCCGTGGACGAACAACGTTGCGCCGGGAAAAAACATTTCAACGATGGGGCGATATTTTAAAGATGCCGGTTATCACACCTGCTATATCGGCAAATGGCATCTTGATGGCCATGATTACTTCGGAACCGGTATTTGCCCGCCGGAATGGGACGAGGAGTTCTGGTATGACGGCGCAAACTACCTGGCGGAGCTGAGCGAGCATGAAATCGGCCTGTGGCGTAACGGGCTCAACACGCTGGACGATCTGCGCGACAACCGTATCGACGCCAGCTTTACCTGGGCGCATCGCATCAGTAACCGGGCGCAGGATTTCTTAACGCGCCCGGAGCGGGATGAGGAGCCGTTCCTGTTGGTTATTTCCTACGATGAACCGCACCATCCTTTTACCTGCCCGCCAGAATATCTGGAGAAATATCAGGACTTCCGCTACGACCTGGGCGTTAAAGGGCAGGACGACCTGGCGAATAAGCCTGAGCATCATCGCCTGTGGGCACAGGCCATGCCGTCGCCGGTCGGAGAGGATGGGCAGTATCATCACCCGCTCTATTTTGCCTGCAATGATTTTGTGGATGACGAAATTGGCCGCGTGGTGGCAACGCTTACGCCGGCGCAGCGTGAAAATACCTGGGTTATCTACACCTCCGATCACGGCGAGATGATGGGCGCGCACCGCCTTATTAGTAAGGGGGCGGCGATGTATGACGATATTACCCGTATTCCGCTTATTTTTTGCCCGCCTGCCGGGCAGCAGGCGCCACGGCAGGTGGATACGCCGGTCAGCCATATTGACGTATTGCCGACAATGATGCGGCTGGCGGGGATTAGCAAGCCGGCTATCCTGCCAGGCGATGATATTATCCAGGCGCAGGGCGACCGTGGCGTTATGGTGGAGTTTAACCGCTACGAGATAGAGCACGACAGCTTTGGCGGTTTTATCCCGGTGCGCTGTTGGGTGACGGACGGCTTTAAGCTGGTGCTTAACCTGTTTACCAGTGATGAATTATACGATCGTCATAATGACCCGCAGGAGATGCATAATCTTATTGACGATCCGCGCTATGCCGGGCAGCGTAACAGGTTGCACGATGCGCTACTCGACTATATGGAGCGTATACGCGATCCTTTTCGCTCTTATCAGTGGTCATGTCGCCCGTGGCGTCCTGATGCGACGCCGCGCTGGATGGGGGCGTTTCGCCCAAGGCCGGAAGACGGCTACTCGCCGGTGGTGCGCGATTACGACACAGGGCTACCCACGCAGGGCGTAAAAGTGGAAGATAAGAAGCAAAAGTTTTAGCCTCAGCGCAGAAAACGCGCTGAATCTGAATAAAGAGGAGCAGGCATGAAGATTTCCCGGCTTGGTGAAGCGCCGGACTACCGTTTTTCACTGGCTAATGAGCGCACATTTCTGGCGTGGATTCGTACCGCGCTGGGGTTTCTGGCTGCAGGCGTAGGGTTGGATCAGCTTGCGCCCGATCTGGCGACGCCGCTGGTGCGGGAAACTATCGCGTTATTGCTGTGTGTTTTTGCAGGGCTATTGGCCATATGGGGCTATCTGCGCTGGCTGCATAATGAAAAAGCGATGCGCCTGAAGCAGGATCTGCCCTATACGCCAGCGCTGCTGGTTATCAGCGGCGTTATGGCGCTGGCGGTGCTGACGGTAATTTCATTGGTGGTCTATGCCGGGTAATCGACGTGCGCGTCGCCTCAGCGATCCGGGGCTTCAGCCGGAACGCACCTCACTGGCCTGGTTTCGTACTTTGCTGGGCTATGGCGCGCTGATGGCGCTGGCATTGCGACATGCCTGGTATCAGGCGGGAATACTGTTCTGGACCTCGTTGGCTATTGTGGCGGTGGTGGCGCTGTTGGTATATGGCTATGCCCGGCAGCGCAACCTGATGGATATCGCCATAGAGGATTTTGCGCAGCCGGGCGCAGTACGCGCCCGGCTGCTGATTGCCCTGGGCGTGTTGCTGTTGGCTATTTTGTTTGCGGTGTCTCATGTGCGCCAGGTCATGCTGCTGTGGGGATAATGCCATGCCGGCTGGCGCGTAGAGACGTAGAGACATTGTTTGCCCCGCTTTGCTCAACGCCGGGTTCCATATAGCGAGCTTATTACTGAACGTCGCGCTGAGATAAGCCTTACAATTGCTATCCTTGCCCGGTCTGGCTGGACACCCGAGCCGTAAGCCGGGCTTTACTGTTGTGGGCTTTTACTTCTGGCGTAAAAAATAAGGCGGTATCTGCCGGTCAGCGCGGAAAAATATGTAGCAAAGGGAAGCGAGAAGGAGAGTGTTGGTATAGCAAACACTAATACAATCACCCTTTCTACCGTAAAACCGGGGGCGATCTCTTCACACGTGTACAACAATAACGCTGCTTTACCATGAAACGCCAGCCTTGCCTGCGAGGCATACACGCATACCATGTTTTTATTTTATATGATTGATTTATCTGTTCTTTTTAATTTTATCTGTTAAAAAACTCAGTTGTGCATTTAATCACGCTGAGAAAATGCCTGTTAATGTTAATAACATTAAGCAGCGCCCGGATAACCTGGTCTGTTTACACTTAGCCGGGATATTCATTAATTTCATGGGATTATATACTTATTTTGTGTTATTTCCGGGTGTAATGTTTTGTTATTCTCCTGACTGGCTCAGATGAAATAAGCCATTTCTGGTATTGATATATGCCCTGGTTGCCTTATTATAGCGGGCAGAGAAAATAAGGCTAAGTTAGCCGCTATTTCATATACAGGTAGATGGATTTACCATGTTTAAGCTATTTGTCCCCGTCACTATCCTTGGTATATACGGGGGAAGTTCGATTATTGATTTATATACCGTAAGGTTAACAATGGCGTTAGCCGTTGTTCTTACAGGCTTTTGTTTAATCTGGTTGTTAAAACAAGTTTGTACTAACGTGCTCCTGTCGCTTACTGAAGAGAAAACCGGTATGGCATGGGGGTTAGCGGTAGGCGTCCTGGTTGTGTTTTTTTCCCTGGCGCTTACGGTACCTTAGCCGCGTTAACAACCGGTCGTCCCGGGAAGCAGGCGCATAATGCCTTACCGCTTTATTTGCCTGAATGATGCAGTAACCTTTCCAGATACCGTAAACGGTATACCCGCCAGCCACGCTTTCTGAGCCTCGCGTATCAAACACAGATAACATGTTTAGTTTTATCTCCCGTAAAAATGGCGGCGGGCTGTCGCGCTAAACGTGTCAGGGTGGCCGCCTGCTGGCGGTTATTCTCAAATTGCGCGTAGCAAGCGGCGCCTTTACGGTGATGTCGCCTGTTTTTCAGGCTAAATCATTTTACTGCTTAACCCGTTTCGCTTTTTTAAAAACAGGTTGGGTATAGCGCCATTGCATTACGCTGTCCAACATATCGTCACGCTGAGCGGCGGTAAAGCCGCGCATTAACCAACCGCCACTATTCCTGGTGGCATGAAAATATGCCCTGAAAAACTGACGAATACTGGATTTTTTCATTGCTAATCTCCCCCGGCTATTGCGTTGAGGTAAGTATTGCGATGAATGCGGAACAGATAAATTGACAGGTTTGCGTTTTTTCAGCCTCTTTTTGGGCGCAGTGGTGCGCTTTAGCAGAGCGTTTGCCGGTAATCGGGCTGAGATATGAAGGTTATTGCAGGCAGTAAGGCGGGAAGTGGCGTTGTGTTCGACGATTAACATGCTGCGGGTCGCCAGAACATATCCTCTTTCAGGATACGGGCGCCCGCAGCAGGCAGGCGCTTTATTTTGAGGTCAGTGTGACTTTCATCGGCGTTAGCGGGAATACGCCGTCTGGCATAGCGCCAGAAGCGTAGATATCGCCTGCCAGTCCATAGACTTCCATTGAGCCGCCTTTTTTACCCAGACGGAAAGCTTCGTAGAATACGTACGGCAGCTTATCGCTGAAGGTCAGTACGCCGCTGTTTTCCTGGTTAAGCACTTTACCGTTAAGCAAGGCCTCGGTCAGCGTGAAGTTGATGCTTTCGCCTTCTTTAAAGCTGTTATTGCCGGCCTTAGCCTGGATGAAGAACAGATTATTATTCTGCTTAAGCACTTTCTTTTTCGTTGTTGCTGAGCGCAACTGTTTGAAAGCTTTATCGAATTTCTGTTTTTCAAGCTTACTCAGCGAATCCATCAGGCTACGATGGTTTTTCATCAATGAGCCTTCATCAAGACGGGAACGGTTCGATACGCCATCAGCGATGCCTTCAAGTATGGCCGGCACGTCAACTTTCACGCCCAGATATTCCTGCTCGCTGATATTTTTCTTCAGCATGCGGGAGAATACTACGCCGTTGGTGTAAGAGCGTTTAGCGTCCTCGCTCTTAAGGGCGACGCTACCGGTAGCCGGCAGGCCTTTCGCCAGGGTTTTCGTGTTGGTCAGATCGGCGTTGAGTTTAGTCAGTTCTGCAACCTTTGCGTTCAACTGAGCTATCTGATCGTCACGCTGGCGTAAGGTGTCGCTGGATTTGGTCAGATCGGCATTGGTTTTGGTCAGCTCCGCGACTTTTGCATTCAACTGGGCGATCTGGTCGTCACGCTGGCGCAGTATGTCGCTGCTTTTACTCAACTCCGCGCTGGATTTTGTGAGATCGGCATTGGTTTTTGTCAGTGCGGCAATCTTCTCGTTTAACTGTTCAATCTGAGAGACTTGTTCGCCGGCGGCCTTCTCTTTCGCGCTCAGTTTTTCAGTGATTTGTTTAATATCTTTCGCCGCCGTAGCGCGCAATTCGAGCAGCGCTTTCTCCAGTTGGGCTACTTTATCGGCAGAGGCCTGCCCTGCTTTTTTCTGCTCGTCGAGCTGTTTGTTTAACAGGCGGATCGTATCAGCGCTTTTACCGCCGGATTCGGCAAGCGTTTTTTCCAACATGGCGGCTTTTTCACTGGCGCTTTGCGCCAGCTTTCTTTGCTCTTCAAGTTGGATAGTCAGTTGTTTTACATCTCCAGCCGACTTTGACGTATCTGTTAACGATTTTTCCAGCAGCGCAACGCGGCCGCCGGCGTTCTGGCTAAGTTTTTTCTCTTCTTCCAGTTTCGCAGACAGCAGGTTGATTTTCTCCTGCGCCTTATTTCTGGATTCCGCCAGCGCTTTCTCAAGCGTGGCAACGCGGTTTTCAGCGTCCTGGCCAAGTTTTTTCTGCTCTGCGAGGCTGGCGGCCAGTAGGTTAATTTTATCAAGCGCTTTTTTGCCTGAATCCGCCAGCGATTTTTCCATTATCGCAACGCGCTCTTCAGCGCTCTGGCTGAGTTTTTTCTGTTCTTCAAGCTGCGCCTGTAGCTTGCTCTGGTTATCCGTCGCTTTCTTTTGCGAGTCAGCCAGCGCTTTTTCCAACTCGGCTGTTTTGCTGGCGGCAGTTTGCGAGATCTTCTTCTGCTCATCCAGTTGAACTGTCAGCTTTTTAATAACGTCGGCGTTTTTACCACCGGACTCTGCAAGCGTTTTTTCCAGCAGAGCGATTTTACTGTCGGAATCCTGGCCCGACTTTTTCTGCTGCTCAAGCTGAGCGCTCAGGGCTTTGATCTGCTCGGCTGCTTTTTTATTCGATTCTGCGAGCGCTTTTTCCATTTCCGCCGCTTTACTCGTCGCACCTGCGCTGAGGTTTTTTTGCTGCTCAAGTTCAGTAGTCAGTTGCGCAATTTCATCGCCGGATTTAGTACGTGATTCAGCCAGCATTTTTATTAGCTTACTGATTTCCGCTTTCGCTACGTCGTTAAGTTTTTTCTGCTCTTCAAGCTGGGCGGCCAACTGTTTTGCGTTGTCGGCGGCTTTTCCGGTTTCGGTGAGAGATTTTTCCAGCAGAGCCACTTTCCCGCCGGAAGTCTGGCTAAGTGATTTTTGTTCATCCAGCTTCGCGTTGAGATTTTTGATATCCGCATCGGCTTTACTACGCGTATCGACCAGCGTTTTTTCAAGCTGCGAGATTTGTTGGTTAGCGGCCAGCGTCAGCTTTTTCTGTTCATCAAGCTGGGCCGTCAGGCGTTTAACGTCGTCGGCGGCTTTGCGAGAGTCGGAAAGGGATTTTTCCAGTTCAGCTAATTTGCCGCCAGAGGCTTGTATGATCGCTTTCTGGTCGTTGAGCTGCGCGGTCAGCGCTTTTACTTCGTTGGCGGATTTTGCGCGTGAATCATTTAATTCTTTTTCAAGCTGCGCCGCTTTATCGCTGGCGGCTTTGGTTAGCTTTTGCTGCTCGGCCAGTTGTTCGTTGAGGCTATTGACGTTGCTTGCGGTCTTTTGCGAAGAGGCAAGGGACTGCTCCAGCAGCGCCACTTTGCCGCCGGCATTTTCGCTGAGGCTTTTTTGTTCGTTAAGTCGCGCGGTCAGTTTTTTAATTTCGTCGTCAGATTTTACGCGCGATTCGGCCAGCATTTTTTCCAGCTTGCTGATTTGCTCGTTGGCAGACTGGGTTTGTTTCTGCTGCTCGGCAAGCTGTGCGCTGAGACGCTTAACTTCCTCTGCGGCCTGGTGGGATGCGGTAAGCGATTTTTCCAGCTCGGCCACTTTGCCGCCGGAAGCCTGCATAGCTGCTTTTTGAGCGTTGAGCTGGGCGGTGAGCGTCTTGATCTCTTCTGCGGCCTGGCTGCGTGAATCCGCCAACTCTTTTTCAAGCTTTGTCGCTTTATCAGCGGACGTCCGGGCCTGTTTTTGCTGCTCTGCAAGCTGCGTAGTCAGGCGTTTAACCTCTTCTTCCGCTTTGCGAGAGGCGGCCAGAGATTTTTCCAACAGCGCAACTTTATCGTCGGAGTCATGGCTAAGTGACTTCTGTGCGTCAAGCTGCGAAGCCAACTGATTAATCCGGGTGCTGGAATTATTTTTAGATTCCGCCAGCGCTTTTTCCATTTGCGCAACTTTATCGCTGAACGCCTGGCTGCGTTTTTTCTGCTCTTCAAGTTGAGCCGTTAACGTTTTAGCCTCGTCAGCAGATTTTTGCGCTGTTGCGAGAGATTGCGTCAGCAGTGCAATTTTTTCTTCTGATTTTTTATTAAGCTGTTGTTGCTCATTAAGCTGTGCGGCAAGCGCCTTAATAGATTTGTTGCCTTCGCTTTCATAGGCGGAATATTCCTGTAACAGCTTAGATTTATCTTCAGCCAGATTATTAATTGCCAGTTTTAACGCTGCATTTTCTTTTTGTAACACAACATATTGCTGGCTGTTGGCATTGTTCTCCGGTTTTGGCGATGCACTTGCCTGGCTTAACTGTTTTTTTAAGTTCTCAAGCTCCTGAGCCAGCTTTTTATTTTTTAGCTGCAATGATTCATTTGAGGATGCCAGGTGTTTTAATTGTTTATTTTGTGAGTAAGCAGGCTGATTTTGTGTTGTTTGTGATCGGGATTTAGACTGTGTGTTTTCTTTTTTTATTCTGTTTGTATACGGCCCGGGCGAATAGGCGTTATTGGGAGATAACAGTGAGTTCAGCTCGGCATCATCAATTGCCTGAATGGCTGAAAAAAAATCTTTGCCTTTCGTATTCGCATTGGCCCAGGGAAAAGATAGGCTCTGAAAAACCATCAGTCCTATCACTGTCCTTGTGAATTTTTTCATTATTTTAATGACCTACCGAGTTAAGCTGTTACTTTACAAATCGCCCTTTTTCAGCTCAGAGAGCAGGGACTGGGAGATGGTGTTACAGGTATCGTTAATTTTGTACTGATACAGCGGGGTGATAGTGTCCTGCGTGTTGCCGGACAGTTGCCCTGCGATGCCAGCGTAGTATTTGGTAGCGGCAATGCTGCGTTGAAGCGAACCTATCAGGTTGTTGTATGAACCTTTGCCAATGCGGGCCAACTGCCGCGCTTCTGCAAGGCAGGTCTGAAGCCGTTGGCTGGTGATGCTTCTTTCCGAATTCATCACTTCTACCGTCTGCGGCGCGCCGTTTGCGGCGGTGCTCCAGGCTGTAGTGGGCGTAGGCTGGGCAGGTTGAACGGGCTGAGCCTGAACCTGAGAGGATGCCGCAGAACTATTGCCTGCGCTGTAACTGCGGGTAGGTGTGTTATCTAACGTACAACCGCTGATTGCGCCAGCCAGCAGCACAACCCCAAAAAGAGCACGCTTATTTTTAACCATCATCTCCGTTCCCTGATACCCTGAAACTATCACAAAATTCAAAAAATTATATAAGTAGGCAAGCAGGAGTGTCAACTGCCCCTTTCTGAAAGAAAGTGATAAAAACATTAGTTAATGTATGATGCAACTCTCAAACTCAAAACATAACAGGCGTTTATTTCTGAAAAGATATTGTTGCGCCGAATATGACGTCAACGTTATACGATCTTTTCGTTGCATTTAATAACATACATGCAACGGAGCGGATAGCGTTACACTTAATTAAATTGCATATTGGCATTTTTTTCGCAAAAAATGATTCATCCCGGACACATTTTAGTTGTCACGGTATTCATATGTGGCGTTCTGCGCTTTCTCCTGCCCGGGAAGCATTCGCTTATGGTCGGCGTTGCCCCGATATTTTTCTGAAATCCGGCTAAAGTTTTTTACTGCGCGTCCGATAAGCCTGGCCGCCAGGGCCTGGTCACAGGGCTGTCGCAGCGGGTGTGCGTACAGGGCGTAGCCGTACGCAAGCTCTGGCAGAAAGTATAAAGTTAGCGAGCTATACCGGGGCGTAAGCGTTATCAGACGGCGTGTTTATTAATTAAAGTAAAAATGAAATTTGTTAACTTCTCTTAAAAATGGCAAGGCTTTTTTAAGGAGATACTATTTTTTATCGAATATACTGCCGTACGATCCTTTCTGAGGTAATCAATAAGCGATATACGCTACATTGTTTATTGGGCGGTTATTATTGATTTTGCCATTAGCCAATGAGCGCGTTTTAACCTCAGCATGAATTAACGTTCCATATTTGAAACGGGGCTGGTTGATATAATAGCAAATTTAAATAAGGGCGTTTTATTGCACAGGTGAAACGGCGCGGCTTATTGCTATTGAAATAAATAAACCGGTGCGAAGCTTGATCATTTTGTTTTAAGGCAAGGACGGATACATAAACTAACCGGTTTTTTCTGCGTCTGACTTTTGGCGCGGCGCCGCGCTGGTCGCTGACGGCGCGCTTAACGCCACGGGCTGGTCCAACGCTTTATCGCCGGGGAGCGAAAGGGCGCTTTCGTAACAATGTAAATAGAGGGTATTCCTTCTGGCAGAAGCCGCGCAGCACAAAATTTCAGGGATGTCAAAACACATTAAGGGCGAAAAACAGGCGTTTTTACCAAAAAAGATAAGCGGGCATGTCGCATAGAATATCACCATACCTTCCATTTCCTTATCCTGAGTGAAAACGACCTGCCTATGAACACAACCCGCCCTGTGATTTACCTTTTGCCGCGAGCCTCTGCGCTCTCAGGAGCGTGCTGAGGTGGCACGTGTCTTATTACGCAGCGGATTTCTTAACGATTTCCAGGCTGTAGGGAATAACGGGCAGGCGGTGTTTGAATCCGCCTTGCAGATACGCGAGGCGTTAAGGCTGCGCGGTATGGATCGGGCCGCCAGCATCCTGGCCATACCACAGATTGACGAAGCCGGACAGCGTGTGGACTGGTACGCGCCTGCGGGCGGGCGCGTAGTGTCGTGGATCGGCGCTGACAACGATACCCGCCGCCGGGCGTTGAAACATCTGGAGCGCTGTCTGGATGATATTACGACGCTCAGTGAGCGTAGCCTGCGGGCCGATAAACCCGCGATTCGACGTTTTGGTTTGCTGCTGGCGCGCGCGTTTATGTTTCCGGGCGCCAATCATGTGTTTCTGGTTGACGGGCGGCCCGTTATCACGTTTTGGGGCTTTATCGCGCATCACCAGAAAGCGCCGGACGATGCGCTAATTGCGTTGCGTGGCGTGGCGGAGCCTGAAGCTGAATCCGGGAACGGCCCTGTGTCTGAGGAGGCGCCTGAGGCGCAGCCCGCGCTCCCGGCTGAGCCGATTAATACGCAGGCTGCGCTTGCCACATCGCTATACGCCGTGACCTCCGCCGTGCCGGATGCGCCTGAAGATGAAGCCAGGCCGCTGGTTCCGGCAAAGAAAAAGCGCTCGCCTGTCGCTGTCGTCGCGCTTTGCATGCTAATGGCGCTGCCGGTTGCGGCGATAGCCTGGTATGCCTGGGACAGGATGCATATAAAAGAAGACGTTGTGCTTGCCGCCGCGAAGCCGCAGCAGCCGGAAGCGCCCACGAAGCCCGCGCTGCCGTTACTGAAAATGACGCTGCCGCTTCAGCTTGCCACCGTACCGGAACCGCCGCCGCCGCCCGGGGCGCTGGCGCTGCCTGCCGATGCGTTAAAAATCGGATCGACCCGCTTTCTGAACGGCAACTGGCAGCTTGACGGCATTTTGGATACGCCGGTGGCGCGGCCAGATAAACTGCCGGCGCTGCGTTCGGTTACGTTAATGATAAAAGATAATGCAGGTACCGCTACGCTGATCCTCGACGGCAACCTGAGCTGTACGGCAGATATTTTTTCCGGGCTGATGCCGTCCGGCGCGCTAATGGTAAAAGGACGCGCCCGCGCTCGCTGTAGCGATGGTTCGCGCTACCCGATGCCGGAAATCGCCTGCCGCCAGGGCGATACAGAGGCAGCGCGCTGTGATGCACGCTATGGTGAAGCAGAGGCTATGCCGATAACGTTTAAGAAGGTGGGCAAATAAAGCATGCTGGTAAACCTGTACCCTTACCGCCACAACGTCTCGCTGGTGCGTGACAGCGGCATTCAGTTTCTGGATTTTGGCGTAACGCCGGTTGATAACGCTTCGCGCGGCTGTTTTGTGCGTAAAACGGCCAACGGCCCGCTATTGCGACTTGCCTGGGATGATGCGAGGCAAAAATTTACCTTACCCGCGCATGACGGCGACGCGCCTGAAGTGGTGGAGCCGGAAAACCGCGCGGCGCTCAGTCAGTCGTTGTCGCTGCTTCATGGCGAATGGCTGCCGTTGCCGGTGCTGCGCGTTAGCGCTCGCCGTCGCTTTGCTCAGGGGCCATGTAACTGGGCGCGCTTTCAGATTCGCAAGCTGGCCGAGCCCGATGAAACGGGCCATACCCATCGCCTGACGCTGGCGCTGGATACCCGCATCATGCCTGATGAAGAGGGCGCAGAGCTCCTGGCGCCTGTTGAGAGCGACATTACCTTCGGCACCCGTTTCGCGCTGGCGTGGCACGATGACGAACTGGCGGATTTTATCGACCAGGCGTGGGTGGATGGCTGGCTGCGCGAAAGTTTTTCCGCCGCTGCGGATGAGCGCGAGTCGCGTTCACTGGGCGAAATACAGCAGGCGTTGAAAAAATTTGAATATCAGGCCCACTGGCTGAACCTGCTGGAGCTGTTTGGCCGCGAACTGGCGATACCGGAATTACGCATTGTGGAAACCCATGCCCAGGCGTCGGCTATACCGGTCGATCTGGTGCTGGATGTGGGTAACACCCATACCTGCGGTATTCTGATTGAAGATCACGGCATTGGCGAAAGCGGATTGTGCCACACGGCTGAACTGCGCGTGCGTTCTCCCGATGCGCCGCAATACGTTAGCCCGTCATTTTTCTCCAGCCGTCTGACTTTTGCCCGGGCCGATTTTGGCCGCCGCTTCTATTCGGTAGAAAGCGGCCGCGACGATGCTTTTATCTGGCCTTCTCTGGCGCGTACCGGCGATGAAGCGAGCTGGCTTGCCGCCCAGCGTCATGCCAGCATCGGCGCCTGTAGCCTGTCCAGCCCGCGCCGCTACCTCTGGGACTGCGCGCCGGCATTAAGGCCCTGGCGCTTCAGCAAAAGCGGCGCCAGCGCGCAAGCAGAGGCGATTGCGCAACCGTTAATGATGCTGATGAATGACGAAGGCGTTCCGCTTGCTGAACTGCCTGAAGTTGAACGTCTGCCGGTATTTTGTGCGCAATACAGCCGAAGCGCGCTGATGACTCAACTGTTATGCGAACTGTTGGCCCAGGCGCTGAGCCAGATTAATAGCGTGGACAACCGCCTGAATATGGGACAACCGGACGTGCCGCGCCAGTTACGTACGCTTATCCTGACCCTGCCGACGGGTATGCCGATACGCGAGCGCAACATTTTTCGCCAGCGCATGGAGGAGGCGACGGGTATGGTCTGGCGCGCAATGGGCTGGCATCCGGATGATGCAGCGCCCTCGCGCCGCGTGCCGCTACCTGTTGTGGAGGCTGAATGGGATGAAGCCAGTTGCGGCCAGATGTTCTGGCTTTATAACGAAATCCAGCAGAACTACGCCGGGCGCGCCGATTCGCTGTTCCGCGCGCTGGCGCGCGCAGGAAGCGGCGGCGATCGTCCCGCGCTGCGCATTGCCTCTATTGATATTGGCGGCGGTACCACCGATATGGCGGTGACGGAATATAGCCTTCAGGAAGATGACAGCCGTAGCGCGCGTATTACGCCGCGCCTTTTGTTCCGCGAAGGCTTTCGCGTGGCCGGGGACGATATTCTACTGGACGTCATTCGCCATTGCGTGCTGCCCGCTCTGTCAAACTGGCTGCGTCGCTGCGGCGTGCGCGAGGTGGACAGTCTGATGAACTATCTGGCGGGGGATGCCGCGCAACCTGAGTCTGGCGAGATGCTGCGCCGGCAAATGACGTTGCAATACTTTATTCCGCTGGGCAACGCCATTCTGGCGAGCTGGGAGCGCTGCCGCCCGGACGATCGCCTGTCAGGCCTCGACAGGCTGGCAGGCGAGATGCTCACGCAGCCGCTCAGCGCGGATCTGTGCGACGAGGTGGCGAAACGGGTACAACCGGCGCTGCCGGATGACGCTGCGCCGTTTGATCTGATGGCCGTGCCGGTACAGGTGAACTTCACCGAATTACAGCAGGCGATGTTGGAGCGACGTTTCGCCATTGCCGGGCCGCTGCATGCGCTGTGCGAAGCGGTATCGTTTTACGATTGCGATGTGGTTTTACTGACCGGGCGGCCGATCAGTTTGCCTGGCGTACAGGCGTTGTTGCGCTATTTACAGCCGGTGCCGGTAAATCGCATGGTGATGATGAACGATTATCCTGTGCATGAGTGGTATCCCTTTAACGGCCATCCGAAATCCACCGCGGCGGTCGGCGCGATGTTGTTCAGCCTGTCGCAGTCGCTGCGGCTGCCGGGCTTTTTATTTCAGCCTTCGGGTATTCAGACTTATTCCACGATCCGCTATCTTGGCGTGCTGGACGGGCAGAACCGCCTGATGGATGAGAATATCTGGTATCGCGATATCGATCTCGATAACCCGGGCACGAAGCTGGATGGCGAAAAAATGTTTGCCATTCGCGGTAACGTGCGCCTCGGATTTCGCCAGTTGGATAATGAACGCTGGCCCGCGACGCCGCTTTATACGCTGGCGATCGTTGATCCGACCCTGACGGCGGCTATTGCCAGCCAGGGGCCGCTGTATGTCCGCCTGGCGTTGCGTCAGAACGCCGGGCGCGATGGCGAAGCCTTTATGCTCGGCGAGGCGCGGCTGGCCGGCGGTGAAAACGTATCGCCGGACAGGCTGAGTCTGACGCTGAACACCCTGAGCGACTCGCGTGGCAATGTGTCTGACTACTGGATTGACAGCGGGAGCCTGATTAAAAAATGAGTGTAACCCTTTCACTGAATGCTGCCATATTCGACGCGTTGGGGCATTGGGTATCAGCAACGCGCCAGCAGGCGCCGCTGCTGGATGATGTGGCCGACGGCATTCAACTACGCCTGTTGCAGCTACAGCGCCGCTACAACGCCTGTGATGCGGCGGCATCTCAGCTACCGACGGTAGGGCTGTGGGGCCATTGCGCCCACGGTAAGGCGCACCTGCGCAATCTGATGTTTAACGGCATGCCGGACGCGGCGGAGTTTCTTACTACGCTTGCCGGTACAGGCCGCCAGGCGCAAATAGCCGTAAGTATCGGTCCGCGTAGCTGGCCGGAGCAGGAGAGTTACCCGCTTTGTCTGATGTTATTTAATGAAGGCGAGCTGGCGCAGATCTTTATGCGTCACTACCTTGCAAGCGGCGGTTCGCTGACGTTTGACGAAGCGGAAATGCGCCGCCGCCTTGATGATGCGCGTCATAGCTATGACAGTGGGGAGATGTCCGGCATCGACGCCAGTCAGGTGGCGCAACTGGCAGCGGAGTATCGCCGCCTTGCAGGCGGCACTGCCAGCGTGACCGAATCAGAAACCTGGTACCGCATGGCCTGCCAGTTGCCGCAGTTAAGCGTGGCTCAGCGTGCGCGCTGCTTTGCGCTGTTGTGGGGCGATACCAGCGCGCTGACCCGCCGCTGGCTTTCGCTTGCGATGCTGTTGCAACAGTTAGGTAACGCGCGCTATGTGCTGGCATCCGGACTGCTGGCAGCCGATCGCTTTCACCAGCCTGCGGCGGATTTTCTGGCGCCTGACAGCGCCATGCCCGACGAGATGGCCCAGGTAACCAGCGTTTGCCCGCTGTTGGAAAATGACATACAGGCGCCTGTGATTGTGACGCGCGCGCTGCTCTCCATGCTGTGTGCCGAAATGAAGATAGGCGCCGCGCCGGATGCGGCGCTGCATGTGCTGGATATACCCGGTTATCGCCACGACGCCGGGCGCGAGTGGTGTTTGACGAAAAGCAACTTTCTCAGTGAACTGTATCGCCAGCGCTGCCGCCCTGAACGGCTGATTATCTGCCAGGCGATGCAGGAGCGAAAAGACAATCAGGCCGTAGCGGCGCGGCTTATCGACTGGATGCCGGTTAGCGCTGACAACCCGCGCGCGGTATGGGCTGTTACGCCGTTTGACGCGCGTTTTGCAGCCGATGCCAGCGTGGAAAACACAGACAGCGCGGTGCAAAGCCTGCTTGATAGCGCGCAGTATCCCTGGGGCGTGTTTCAGGCGCTTACCGATAGCGATGCCCGCCGACTGACGCGCTGGTTGAGTGATACGCTAAGTGATAAAAACAGGCAGACTGATGCGCAGCGCTGTCGCGATGCGCTGGCAAAACAGGTAGGTGAGCTACTGTGCCGTTGGCTGACGCCTCCAGGCGTCTACGGCGAGCAGTGGCGTCAGCCGCTGGAGGATATGCTGCGTACATTACAGCAGAACGCATCAGAGCACGGCGCGTTGCTGACCGCGCTGCTGCCATCGCGTGGCGCGTTGCAAAATCTGTGGCGTCAATATCCGCCGATGCAGAAGGCAAGCGTTGGGGTGTTTGATATTTCTATCGATTTGTTTTCTGAACAGGCGCCGTCCGCACCGGGCATGGAGGCCTGCACGGCAGATTTTGAACATGCGGTACAGCGCCTGTGGGTAAACCATCTGCGTCAGTGGGCGGAAAAAGAAAACGATGGGCTGCCGCTGCCGGCCAGCCAGCGCCGTACGCTATGCGATATCCTGATAACGATGAGCTATCGGCTGGAACTGCCCGGCATGTTCAGCCATGTACTGGCAGGGGGGGAACGCAGCGCGCTGGCGGACAGCACGCGCGTGATGTCTGAATTAAGCGATTTCATCACCTGGCTGGGCTATGCGGGGCAGAATGCCGCCACGCGACCGGCCAGCCGCTGGAATCCAGGACAGCCCATCTTCGCCCCCGGCGCCCGCCCGGGCAGCGATACGCGTCTGACAAAGCTGGGCGCCAGTCCGGTGCATGCGGCTACACACTATGTTTACGACTGGCTGGTGGCGCTGTGGACGCGCGCGGTGGAAAATGTGAACTATCGTCACCCGCTGGATATCAGTATTGAAGCGGGAGAAGCCCTGCGAGCGCTGCTTGACGTTCGATAAACGCAAGCCCGGGCTGGCGCCCGTTATGCGTGGCTGCGCTAACTGCGAGGTTAATGGGCGCGACGTGCGTTTGCATCAACCGCAGCGGCGCTGTCAGGTTATCCGTAAAAACGTTAACCTGTTGATATTTCTGTGTTACAAATAGGGCGTGGGAAAACGGTTTTGACGCCGGTAGGATGCTGTTATAACTATCTGGTCAGGACAACGTTATTCCGCTTGTGTTCACTGCCGTATAGTCAGCTTAGAAAAGCCGCGGCGTGGCCTGTCGTCAGCTGAAAGCATCAACAGCCCTGTAGACGGCCAGATAAGCAGCGGTGGCTCGATCCCTGAAGAACAACCGTTCACTGCCGTATAGACAGCTAACAAAGCAGTAAGCCGCCGAAGGGGCAATTTATGTTGTTCACTGCCGTACAGGCAGCCAGGAGAAGACGATTATCGCTTATGTGTAACGGCGATTCTGCCCGGGCTGATAGCGCCGCCTTTTTTACTTTTTTCAGCGTGGCGCAATAAAAATCCAGGCGGGGGCTATCCCGCCTGGATTTTGTGCTATTTAGGTTGTCGTATCAGAACGTATCCCACTCCTCCTGATAGTCGTTTTTCGCTTCTTTTTCTACAGGTTTTACGGTTTTCACCGGCGCTTCAGCAGGGATACTTTTTGATTCCTGGCGCACGTAGCTGCGCTTCTCGCTCACCTGAAATTTCGATACGCTATCTTTGAGGTTATCAGCCTGGGAAGTCATTGTGGTGGAGACGGCCGCCACCTCTTCTACCAGCGCAGCGTTTTGTTGGGTAACCAGATCCATTTCGTTGATGGCCTGCGCTATCTGGTCGATGCCGGTACTTTGCTCGTCGGTAGCGGAGGTGATTTCATTCATGATATCGCTTACCTGCGCGACGGAGGTCACAATGCCCTGGATGGTTTCGCCTGCTTTTTCGACCAGCCTTGCGCCGTTATTAACGCTTTCCACAGAGTGGGAAATTAATTCGCTGATCTCTTTAGCCGCGTCGGAGCTGCGTTTAGCCAGGTTGCGCACTTCGCTTGCCACCACGGCAAAGCCCCGGCCCTGCTCACCGGCGCGGGCGGCTTCTACCGCAGCGTTTAGCGCCAGAATATTGGTTTGGTTGGCGATGCTGTCGATAACGGAGTTGATGTCGGCGATGCGGCGTGAACTATCGGTGATCTTATTCATTGTCTCAATCACGTTAGTCATCACTTCACCGCCTTTACGCGCAACATCGCTGGCATGTACGGTCAGTTGGCTGGCATGGCGGGCATTATCGGCGTTTTGCTTTACCGTAATACGCAGTTCTTCCATGCTGGCCGCCGTCTCCTGTAGTGCCGCAGCCTGCTGCTCGGTGCGTGAAGAGAGATCGTTATTGCCCACCTGAATTTCACCCGCGCTGGTCGTGAGGCTATAAGAGCCGTCCTGAATTTTGCTGACCATTTCGACGATAGAGGTCTGCATATTTTTCAGGGCAAGCAGCATATCGCCGATTTCGTTGCGTGCGCCGGTGCTGAAGTGATGATAAAGCTCGCCGCGACCAATCGCTACCAGCGTTTCTGAAGCAAAGGCCAGGCGCTGGAACATGTGCTTGCGCATCCAGAAGCTGGCGAAAATGGACAGCAGCGTCATGATGACGATAAAAGCGATCGCCATGATGATTGATAAATTGCGATCGTTTTCCGCAGCCTTATGCGCATGCTCTCTCATTGTTTCGTTAAGCTGCATGTAGTTCTGGACTGCGTCACTGAAGAGGCGCTCGTAAGTGCCGTTATCAAAGCCGGTATTGTTATGTGTCGCCAGTTGTTGGATATTGCCGTCGTAGCGGGCGGCCAGCGTGGTAAAGGCGCTATAAATTTCTTCTGCCATGCGACGCGCTTCGTCAGAGTACTTAGGCTGCTCCTTAAACTTCGTGGCATGTTCTTTTGCCTTTGCCATGAACCCCTGCAATGTCGTGTACTTAAGATCTAACGTTTCGTCAGGTATGTTGGGATCGTTATGCACCCAATTGAGGCCGCTGCGAATATTATTGACTTCGTCTACCAGGCGAGAAACTTCAATCAGATTCTGGTAGGTAATTCCAAACCGTGCTAAAGAGTTACTGGTTTTATTCGCGCCAACGATAGCCGTGAAGTTGGCGAGGAGTGTAAGTGAGCAAAAAATAACCAGCGCACCTTTAATGTACGTGGACAGCCTGAAAGTTTTCATGTCTATCTTCCTGAACAGATGTGTCTTACTCAGGAGTTATCGGCTTTTAAGGAAAAATCTTGCGTACATTTGTACGCCGTTCGCAAAAAGCGCCAGCATTTATAAGTAAAGAGGCTGGCGTTATTTATCTGACAGTGGGATTTAATCAGTGAGGTACAGGCGGGAACGCAGGCGTTTAATGACCTGGCTGTGAAGCTGGCTGACGCGTGGTTCACCGACCCCCAGCACGGCGCCGATTTCTTTCATATTCAGCTCCTGCTGATAGTAAAGATTAAGCAAGAGCTGTTCGCGCTCCGGCAGGCGCTGGATCTCTTCAATGACGCGCTGGCGTAGGCTGCTGGAAAGCAGTTGCTGTAACGGGTTTTGCTGTTCGTGTTGCTCGTCTGCCTGTTCTACGCTGCTGTTTTGCTCTTCCTGCAGTTCATCCAGAGAAAACAGTTGACTGGTGTTGGTATCCATCAGGATTTGCTGATAAGTTTCCAGCGGTATGCCCATCTCTTTTGCCACTTCGGTTTCCGTGGCGGTGCGCCCAAGCCGCTGTTCGACCCGGTGGATGGCTGAGGTGACTTCGCGCGCATTGCTGCGTACGCGGCGCGGTACCCAATCGCGTTCGCGCAGTTCATCCATCATCGCCCAGCGCACGCGCTGTGTTATCCAGGTGCGCATCTGCGTGCCCTGCTGCGGATCGAAGCTGTCAATTGCGCTCAATACCCCGATCATGCCGGCCTGAATAAGATCGTCCAGCTCCACGCTTGCGGGCAGCCGCGCCTGCAAACGTAGGGCCTCATGGCGTACCAGCGGGGCATACTCTGTCCACAGCGTGTTTTTTTCTCTCACAGTCCCTGATGCAGTGTATAAATTATTCACAATCACGCTTATCCGGCAATCTAAACTCGCGCTTATTATCAGCCTTTGGCGCAAAATCAATTGCTGAATAAACCTGCGAAACGGCCCTTTATCCTGCGGATTGCACATACAAAAAAACCCCACCGCGGCGCGATGGGGTTAACGTTATGCCTTTGTTTGCGAATTAACGCAGCAGAGACAGTACGTTCTGCGGAACCTGGTTGGCCTGCGCCAGTACCGTGGTGCCAGCCTGCTGCAGGATCTGCGCGCGGCTCATGTTAGACACTTCGGTCGCGTAGTCCGCATCCAGAATACGGGAGCGAGAAGCAGACAGGTTGTTAACCGTGCTGTTCAGGTTGTTGATAACAGAATCGAAACGGTTCTGTACCGCACCCAGTCCGGAACGCATCTGGTCAACTTCAGCCAGCGCGGCGTCGATTTTCTTCAGCGGATCGTCGGTTGCCGGCTCGGTGCTAACGGCGGTGCCGGTGTCGGTTGCAGTTGCGGTGCCGTCAGCGTTAATGGTAACGGTAGCTTCAGTCAGCTTGCCGTCTGCATCTTTGATGTAGTAATTACCGTTGTCGTCAGCCTGCAGCGTACCGGTGATGCTGCCCATATCCACGTTAACTTCTTTAGTAATTGCTTTGCCGTCAACGGAGGTCAGTTCTGTTGCCGTGATGGTCGTGTTTTTATCTGAAGTTGAATTAAAGGACACATCACCCGTGTTGGCATCAACGGTAGCGTCGTAGAAATTGCCATCGCTGCCCTTAATGAAGGTGTTGCCGTCTTCATCCTGCATAATATCGGCTGCGGTAATGGAACCGCCGCCATCGGTTACTGCGGCTTTATTAAATTTGTAGTCAGTCGCAACGCTTACGGTAGTGGTATTCTTCAGGGAGCTGGCATCCACGCCGTTGCTGACGGTGAAACCGGTCATGCCCAGGGTTTCAGCGTTCATCTGGTTTAGCTGAATGTCGATGGTCTGGCCGTCGTTAGAGCCAACCTGGATGCTCAGTTGCTGATCTTTGCTCAGCACTTTTACGCCGTTGAACTCAGTCTGTTCAGAGATACGGTTGATCTCTTCCAGACGCTGGTTAATTTCGTCCTGGATGGACTGACGGTCAGAGGCAGAGTTGGTGCCGTTTTGCGCCTGTACGGCCAGGCGGCGGATGTTCTGCAGGTTGTCGTTGATTTCGTTCAGCGCGCCTTCGGTGGTCTGCGCGATGGAGATACCGTCGTTGGCGTTACGGGACGCCTGAGTCAGACCGTTGATGTTTGCAGTGAAGCGGTTAGAGATAGCCTGGCCAGCCGCATCGTCTTTAGCGCTGTTGATACGCAGACCAGAAGACAGACGCTCAATCGCGGTGCCCAGCGCAGACTGAGAGCGGTTCATGTTGTTCTGAGCGGTCAGAGACAGAGTATTGGTATTGATAACCTGTGCCATAATTTTTCCTTTATTTCCTTCACTGTGGGGTCACAGCGATGTGAATTCATTTGCGGTTTCCCGTTTGCACTAACAGTTATCGGAAACTATTTTTTTGACTTTAGATCTTTTTTTAAAAAAATTAAAAACATTGTTTATCAATGGGTTAAATTAATCTTTAACGTTGGTGACTCGCCTTTATCGGCTAATAACGGCGACAGGGGAAGCCGTTTTCTTTTCCTTTATATACCTCCTGTTTCGGACTTATCAGCCCTCCTTATTTGTTTAACGGCGAATATAACGCAACTTTTTACGTTTACTCTCGCTATTGGGAATATCGAAAAGCATTAAACTTTCCCCGCAAGGTGCCGATAGGTATGGCTGAAGAACATAAGCTTTCTCAGCAAAAGAAAAAGGGTAAACGTTATGGCAACCATTAGTTCATTAGGCGTCGGCGCTGGCTTCGATACGGCAACTATTGTGGCGCAACTGGCCGCAGCAGAGCAGACGCGCTTAACGCCCTATACCAATCGACAGGGCAGTTTCCAGGGTAAAATTTCCGCCTGGGGGCAGATTAGCGACGCAATGAATACGCTTAGAAGCACCGTTGAAAAACTGAGCGGCGAAGCGTTCACAACCCAGAAAATCAGCGCCAACGAAGCCTTTACCGCTACGGCAGGTTCCGGCGCGTTGTCCGGCACGCATCAGGTGGTGGTAACGCAACTGGCTTCGGCGCACTCGCTTGCGACCGCAGGGCTAAAAGACGCCGACGCGCGCCTGGGCAGCCAGAACGGGGGCACCCGTACCGTAGTCATTAAGCAGGGGCCTGAGCCTAAGGAAGGCGAAGAGGATACGCGCAAAGAAATTCGCGTTGAGCTGAAAGACGATGAAACCTCCCTTAACCAGATAGCCAAAGAGATCAACAAGCAGGGCGGCGACGTTAGCGCGCGCGTCGTCAGCAGCGATAACGGCTACCAGCTAATTTTGACCTCAAAGAAAACAGGCGAAGTTGGCAAGATGTCGGTCTCCGTTGAAGGGGATGATGCGCTTAACGGCGTGCTTAATTCCGATCCTTCCACAATGAAGGAAATCGGCAAGGCGCAGGACGCGCAGCTAAAAGTGGACGGCGTTCCCTATACGCGCTCAAGCAATAATATTACCGATATTATCTCCGGCGTAACGCTTAACCTGAGCAAAGTTTCAAAAGATCAGGAAGCCGGCGAGCAACTGACGTTGTCGCAGGATACCAGCGCGGCTAAAACGGCGATTCAGGAGTTCGTTAAGAACTATAACGCGATGCTCAGCCTCACCAGCAAAGCCAGTAAGTGGGTGCCGAATGACACCTCCGGGCTGGAGACGGATGAGGTCGCTACCCAGAACAGCCAGAACGGCGCGTTGATGGGCGATTCAATGCTGCGCGGCATGGTCAGCGAATTTCGCGGGTTGGCGAACGGAACCTACAGTGATTCCGAAGCCGATATTCGCGCGCTGGCGGATATCGGTATCAAAATTGATTCCGCTACCGGCCAGATGACGCTGGATAATAAAAAACTCGATAAAGCGCTGGCAGACAACCCGGAGCAGGTACAACAGATGTTTGTCGGTACCGATGAAGCTCCCGGGCTGGCGTCGCAGATGAAAGATACCATCACGCTCTATGCGGGAGATGAAGACGGCAAGGTTGACGGGCTCATTAAAGAAGCAAAAGACGGCCTTGATGAACAGCTAAAGCTGGTGAAAACGCAGATAGACAAAACGCAGACCTTGATTGATGCGCAGGTAGAACGCTACCGGACACAGTTCCAGAATCTGGACTCCGTTATGTCGCAGCTAACCAGCACCAGTAACTCGCTGACGGCAATGCTGGCGCAGTTCTCATCATAACGGTAGGCACCCTGCACGGCGTCGGCGAGACGCCGGCTGCAGGGAAGGAGATAAAATATGTACGGTAGTCAGGGCGTTCAGGCTTATGCGCAGGTTGATTTGCAAAGCCGCGTGCAGTCCGCCAGCCCGCATCAGCTTATTACGATGCTGTTTGACGGCGCGCACAGCGCGCTGGTTCGTGCCCGCATTCTGATGGAAAACGGTGATATTGCCGGGCGCGGGCAGGCGATCACGAAAGCGATAAACATTATTGATAACGGGTTGCGTGCTTCGCTCGACCATGAGAAGGGCGGTGAAATATCGCTCGATCTGGAGCAGTTATACAATTATATGACTCGTCGTTTGATGCAGGCCAACTTACACAACGAGATTGATACTCTCCTGCACGTTGATGAGCTACTGATGGGCATCTCGGACGCGTGGAAACAAATTGCGCCAAACTAAAGGTTAATACTGAATGGCTAACCCTGCACCCCAGGCCGAACTGGCCCTTACTGCTCAGAAATATCAGCATGCTCTGCAGTTGAGCTTTGAAATGCTTGAAACCGCGAAACAGGGCAACTGGGATAATTTCATTGAACTGAATACTAACTACATTTTTGCGCTGCAAAATGTGCTGGAAGAGCAAGGAAGCATCACCCACGAAGATGAAGAGCAGGTTTGCAGCTCGCTGTCGCATTTATTGAATAATGAAAATGAAATCCGACAGTTGCTTAAAGATCGTCTGGATATACTGAGCGGTAAGATAGATTCTATTCGCCAGAATCAAAAGTGCAGCAACGCTTATTCCTCTCAGCTATTCTCGCCTTACCGATAAACGCCGGCGGGGGTATTCCCCGCCCGCTCTAAGCCCTTTGTTTGTTCAGAGGGCTTTTACGCCTGCTAAGTTAACTTTATTCAATTAAGCCAGCCCGCCGGGCGCTTTATGCTACGGAAAATAACGCGTCCCGATTAAAAAATGTATTAATGAGCAATCGCTATAAGTAAGGTTTAGTACTGTATTATAAATACAAAGGGTGAAGATTACGGGCATTAGCTTATATTTTTAAAAGGTATTTTAAAAGATAAAAAACTATAAAAAAGATATAAAGATGCAAGCTTACCTTTTATATTATGTATCGCAACCGTTAATAAATTAAAAAACGCCAGGTCTCATACTGGAAAAGGCGAAAGTTACGGTTATTATTTCCTGTCAGTGCCCGAATGGAGTGGATAGACAATACACTAATGAATTTACCCCGCAACTGTGGCAACAACGGATAAATTACCGTCTACAGCGCGACAACTGGCAGATATGTTAGTGGTTTTCCTTATCGCAGCCAAAGCGGTGTGAATGGGCTATCGTCCTGTTATTGACGGGGTGAGAATAGCATTAAGCTGTGATAAAACAGATTGACCGCCAGCATTCTGATCCATAGTTCAGCTTTGTGGGCCGAATCCAGCGGTCTGATTATTGATATCCTTCCCAGCCTGGAGTGAATCTTTTAAGACGAGCCATCAGGTTCATTACTTTCCGGAGGCCTGCGGTGATTATTCTTCACCGCTTTCCTGGTAAGAAAAGCCAAACTGGTTATGCCAGTCAGCGCGATAAGCGTACTCATTCCCACAAAAGCAATCATTAAACCACCGACGGCAAAAAGCCCGGAAATAAGTCCTGAAAGCGCTTCGGCTGTATTCGCCAGCGTGGAAAATGTACCAAATGTCTTACCAATGTTCTCAGCCGGAGAGCAAGACTGTATGGCTGTTATAAGTGAGATATCAACAAATGCACCGCTAACGCCAAGAACAAACGCGAATGGTAGAAGTAATTTCAATGAATAAAAAACTGAGAAGGACATTAATAACAGCAGCAAGCCGTAAATAAACCAGTGTTGCATCACCTTTTCTGGAGACGTTGACCGCACAAATCTCCCGTAAAGCAACCCACCGGTGATTGTGCCAGCAGCCATAAGTAAAAAAATCCAGCTAGTAAACACCTCACTCTGACCGTGACTGACCATCGTGGCAGGAATAATAAAACGGATAACCGAACCGGTGAACAGAATGCAGACGCAGGAGCCTAATATGACAACGTACAAGTAGCGAGTGTTCCAGTATAGCTGCTTAATGCCGTATAAGGTTTCCTGATATACATTTTTAATCCGAAAAGGCGTTTCTTTTGCCGCCTTTGTTTCAGAAAAGGTTGCGAGAATCATTATCGATACGGCATACGTCACTGAATTGAATAAGAACACCCATGGTTTATCCGAGAATAACAGAATAAGAGAACAAAAGAGGGGACCGACCACTGAGGCAGTCTCTTCAGCTACCTGAGAAATGCCGTTAGCGGCGGTAAGTCTGTCAGTGTCCACGGTTCCGGGTACGGCTGTTTGGTAGCTCGGCTGGAAAATACTGCGGCCAATGGTTGTCAGAATGGACGCTACAATAAGTATGGTAATGTTGACTGCGCCGCTCAGGCTGGTGATAAAAAGAAGCAGCGACACTGCCAGACGCAACCATTCACTGATTAACAGATTATTTTTAAGTCGATAATTATCTGCCATCCAGCCACCAACAGGGCCGAAGAACAGAAAAGGAATAAACCGGAAAAAATAAACGAAGCCAGTCAGGAGATAGTTATTATGCGTGCTTTCCAGCACAATAAATACGAAAATCACCTCATAGGCATAATCACCGGACTTTGAGATAAAAAGAGATGAGAGAAGTGTACGAAAATTTTTAATTTTCAACCAGTTCATTACTGTTCATTTCCATGCTGAAATGCGATGCTCCCAGCGCCGATACGCCTTCTGCAAGGCTGATTATGTTGACGTTCCTGATTGTACCGCGCGCGTAGATGTTGGTGATAAAGGATGAAGCAAAGTTGAGAGCAATTCCCATACCGATGCACATATGCATACCTGCCCCGAAGGAAAGTGGTTTTACTTTCCGGCCCGGAATAAATCGGAACGGCTCATCAAACACTTCGGGATCGAAATTGGCCAGGCCAGTATAAAACATCACCCTGTCTCCCGTTTTCAGTCTCTGTCCTCTGAAAATGAGATCCTGTGAAATAACTCTGCCTACAGACAGTACGGGGCTGTATAAGCGTGAAGCCTCAATAATTACATCTCGTGTATTCTCTACACCAACTTTCAGACTGAAATGTGTTATAGCCCAGAGCGCAGCCACAATAAGTTGCATGGTTGTCTGATGGGCCGCAATATAGGCTATGGCTCTGTCAGATACCTGGATATCACTACAGGGAGCACCATCTGCGTCCAGATTTCTGCAGGCATCAAATATGGTAAGGAAAGAATGCGCTATTTCAACAAAATGTTCTTTTCCTTTAACTCTTCCATCGAAAAGCATTCCCACATTGTGGGCATGAACCGCCAGCTTGTCGGATGGTTCTAATCCGATCAGCTTGGCTGCAAGTATATTATTGAGAGAAATGAGATCATGCTCATTAAGGCATTTATTCTGTTTGAATAATGACAAGGTGCTGTTAATCAGCTCATTGCGGGGGATGTTTTTAAAATTCTGATGGATTATGCTAATGACATCGCTGTTAC
Organism: Tenebrionibacter intestinalis; assembly: GCF_016632365.1. GTDB lineage: Bacteria > Pseudomonadota > Gammaproteobacteria > Enterobacterales > Enterobacteriaceae > Tenebrionibacter > Tenebrionibacter intestinalis. The sequence goes on from NZ_JAEPBH010000019.1 coordinate 46,871, forward strand.
ATTCGTCCCGAAAAATCAGCGACTGGTTAATGAGAGAGATAAATTGTTCAACTAATTTTTTTTCCCTATTAAACATATTTAGAGGAATAAAAAACCTTTTCTTTGTGACGTACTGACTGTTGAGCAACTGTGAACATGACTGATAATCATAAATAATCCAGTGTTTTTTGTCGGGATGATAATATATACCTGTGCGTTCATTATCACCGTGAACAACTTCATCATACCGCTGTTTATACGCCTCAGAGAGCGACAGAGATGATTCAAACATACAGAAGCTCCTTTTTAGCAATGAATTTACCGGGAATTTCCAACTGTTCTGTAATGAACCTTTTCATTGCAGTTTGATCGGCTTCTGGCATGAGCCAGAACATAATGTTGGTATACCAGTACCAGCCAAGTTTAGTAAGATATAATTTTTCAGTATCCTCCGTGACAAGTTGATTTTCTTTCAGCTCGGAAATTTTTTCCTGTAACGCAAAAGGAATTTGTAACATACTCACTTTAGATTTTTCTATTTCACCATGATAGGGTAGCCGAAGTATCAATGGTTTCGTTTCATCCAGAATACCGGGATGCCGACTAATAGTTGACGGAACAGTATTTTTCTCGTGTACTGAGGTAATATACTTCTGACGACTCGATGTATTAGTAATAACATGACCGCGTAGGGACGATACAGCATTAACGCCAAAACCATGCAAATCAAGATCGGCATATCCGTATATGTGCTCATGATATACGAAACTGTAATCCTGACTCACTACAGAGCTATCGACATTATCCGTTCTGACGTAACCATGACCGTTATGTGGCATAAAACCTTTACTTCGCATGTAAGCGTCAATCAGCATATTCATAGTGAATTTCCGGGTTGCGGATGCCACTGGCATTCCCTTATCCTGAATAGATTTATGCAGTTTTGACTGTGTCATGACATTATCAATAGGATAAATATCTATATTTGTAGTTTCGAGGGAAACTGCCTGCTCCAGATCCCTTATAATGTCTTCCTTATCCTGTCCGTTCATCCCGTAAAGTATATCGAAAAGTACAGTGCTGAAATTACGATTGAGTATATCTGCGGCAAATTTTATATGATCAATTGTCGAGGTCAGATTGAACAGCTTACGCCACACCGGATTGAACGTTTGTAACCCAAAACGGGGATGCGTTACTCCCATCTCCTTCATTACAGAAACTTTTTCTTCATTAAGGCTCTTTATTTCAATTTCAAACGAAAACTCACAATCTGGTGAAACAGAAAAATATTTATGTATTGCTGAACCGATCTGAGCTATATTTTCTGGTGAGAGTAGCGAGGGGGTTCCTCCGCCGAAGAATATCGATCTCACCGGAACAGCATGATAATCATTAAATTCTGCCTTTATTTCTATTTCCCTGATTAATGCTCGGGTATACTGATCAACAAGACCACTATCTCTATAGGCTCCTCGCGTAAAAGGGCAGAAGGTGCAAATGGTTTCACAGAATGGGATATGGAAATAAAGAGCTCTGGATGAAATTCTGGAGTTACTGTGACACAGTACATCAGACAGTTTTTCAGTTGACAGACTTTTCCCCTGATTAGGGAAGAAAAAGTTATACACCGGAAACTGGTAATCAAATTTGAATAAACCGTTGTCTTTGATGTTCATCTCAGTTCACCTTTTCAGCCGTTACGCTAGCTCTATTAAACTGGGGAGCATTTATATGGCTGCCACGCTCAATATAACGAACAACTAACTTGGTAACCGGACTAAGGCTGGCTTCGATTTCCCGTATGGCCGAAAAACATTTCTCTCCACAAGTATATAGATCTATGCTGAGATAATTACTTTCAGGATAGGTATGGTAAGAAAGATGGGACTCGCTTAATAAAAAAATGCCAGTCACTCCCTCTCCTCCTGAAGCAAACTTGTGAGACAGGGATCCGATTACTTTAAACCTTGTTTTACTCAAAATTTTCTGAAAGTAAACCTGTAGGCGATGCTCGTTAATAAGAAAAGATTTATCATCTAAAACGATATCCAGAATATAATGATGGCCCAAATTTTCCATTTACGCCTCCCGGGATTATGCGTTGCTTAACTGAGAAAGGGCAGTTTCACTGCCCTTTACAGGCTATTACCAGGCTACGCTGTTAAAATCGTAGTTATCCACAGATGATTCAGTTGCGAACAGTTCAATTGCACTTTCCATAATAAATCCTCATATTGATGAATATAATGGGTTATATTTCAATTAAGATCTGTCTTGCAGGACATAAACACCTGCCGCTTTTTTTTATAGTAAAAATGAGGGACGTAGTTAAGTGTTATGTAAATTATTTGTGATTATTTTCACAAATAATTTACATTTGAGCGATTGTTAATAGTAAACAGCTATCAAGCTAATTATTTAGCTGACCTATTATATGGTAAAAATAATATAAGTATTAGCTGGATAGTGGCAGCACTCCTTTCTGGCCCGTGCCGCATGGCTGGTATACGCCGCCGGGTAAAGACAGGGTACGTGTGCGTAAAATGGAGTGGGGCAGTGGCCGGAAGGCGTATATGTTCACCACGGAAAAAGGCTTTTAACTTTTCAGAACACTGCATGAAATGTGGAAAAACACGGTAAAAGGGTTGTCGGAATATAACTGTGAACGCCCGCATGAATCACTGAACAATATGACGCCGGAGGGATACCCGACAACGCCATTATCTGGCCGGGAACTCAAAAATGCATGGAACTCAACGGGTTTATTTACAACGGGTAAACCCGTGGTATTTCAGCTTGCGCAACGTAAATTCAGCCTTTACTCCCATTCCATACTGGCCCCAAAGGAACGGTGGGAATGGGGACGTGTACAGGCATTTGCGCGACTGCGCCCTGAACGACGGTTTGGGTTACGCCCGCCACTGCGCCAGCGGCCATACCAGGAAACCCTCCCGTAATGCCAAAGGCAGCGCCCCATCCTGCGTTAATCATCATTTGCCTGATTAAATCAGAATTGCGATCTGTGAGAGGATCGCCTGCGCCTCCGACTGAAATCATTCCCTTGATGTTTAATTTTCTCATGGCGAACTCTTGTAATAGAAAAAGTAAACGGCGAGATTTGCCAGCACGGCTAACAGCGAAGTGAGAAAGCAGAAAAGCACAAAATTATCGAAATATTGATAATTGATGTTAAGCGCGGTATTGCCAAATGGGTAGGCAAAACAAATGATGATTGATGTCATCAAAATAACCAGTACGTGTTTTTTCTTCTTCAGGACTTTATTGCGCGCTTTTCGTAAAAAAAAACAGTACGCCATGACTGAGAAAAACAGAGGTGGAAAAGAGAAATTAAAAAAATCCATAATGGCCTCATCATGGTGTTTATTTAAATGTGAATGATAATTATTATCTTTTGCTTGTCTGTGACCTGTAACACATTCCATAAAATCAACAGGCTGCGATATGGATCGTCACGATACCGCTGGTTTGCGTGACCGAACGCCTTTTCAGGCCGCGCTTTTACAGACGTCAGGCATACCCGTCGTTGTAACCAACCCCTCTCCCCGGCGCGGGGAGGTGTTACTGTCTTTTTTAGTTAAAAAACAGGTTAATTTGGGCGTTTTGCGAAAATGGAGGCGGCCTTATATATCACGCGGAGAAACACACCAGGCAGCCGCGAAAAGCGGTTACGTTTAGTCGGTTTCAGGCGCATAAAGCGGCGGCGTGCGGGTTTTGTCTGTGAGTTGCTTCGCATTGCGCCTTTACGCACTTGCGTTGCGCGCTCACCGTTGCTGGAGAAAATTGCGGCTGGCGTTATCGGGGGGATTTATCCACGTGGTTTCGGCTGATAACCATAAAGGGAAAAACACGCTGTTTCCCACTTTACCGTTACTCTCAGCCTGCCTGGCGGCAGGCTGATTGTGTTTCGTTTATCGCACCATGTTAAACAGCGACATACTTTGCATGGACTGGAACACCATCATCGAGGCGCTCAGTGAGAACTGGGACATCTGTGAGGCGGCCACCATCGTAATCAACGTATCTGAATCAGAGCCTACGGTCTGTTGCAGGCGGGTCTGAAGCGCAATATCCTGCGTATCGGCGCTGAAGCCCAGGGTTTCGAGCTGTTGCAGGTTGGTGCCCACTTCAGCCTGAACGCGGCCAAGGTTATCAATGCCTTTTTTAATGGAAACGTTCGTGCTGTCCAGTACGTCCTGAAGGGCTTTGCGATCTTCATCGCTTTCAACCGGCTTGCGCAGGGCTTCAATCGCCTTGTCAAGCTGCGCGAAAATATCATCGTCAGTGCCGCTCATGAAAACGTCGTCGCCGGTGTGGCCCACTTTCATTTCCGTGCTGTCAGCGACGTTCTGGGACATTGCAGTATCGCCGCCCTGATAGCTGCCGTCTTTATTGAACGGCTGGGTATCGGTTTTATAGCCGGAAAAAATATAGCGCCCGTTGCTGTCTTTGGTATTGGCAATATCCAGCATATTGTCACGAATGCCTTCAAGTTCGGTGGCCAGCGCTTCCCGGTCGGCGTCGGAATAGGCGCCGTTGCCGCCGGCGACGATTTTTTCCGCCAGATTTTTAGTCATCAGGTTGGAAAGGCTGCTCAGGGCGTTATCTTCCTGGCCCAGTTTGTCCTGTGCGAACATGCGCGCGGTGGCGTACTGGTCGGAGCGGGCGATGCTGTTTTGCAGCGCGATCGCCAGTGAGGCCGCAGCCGGGTCATCCGATGGCGTCAGCAGCGTTTTGCCTGCCGCCAGGCGGGTGTAGATATCGTTGCCTTTTATCATCGCATTCGACAGGCTATCGATATTGCTCTGATACATAAAGTGGGTGCTAAGACGCATAATTCATACTCCTGTAACGCCTGAAGGCCCGATATCTACCGGGCCGCCGGTATTATCGAATGCTAAGGATGGTGTCGAAGATATTGACTGCGGTTTGCAGAACCTGTGCGTTCGCCTGGTAGTACTGCTGAAACATTTGCAGGTTTACGTACTCTTCATAGACATCAACGCCTGCGACGGACTGCTGCTGTGTTTGCACGGCCTTAACCACTTTCGCGCTGGTTTCCAGGTTGCTTTTCAGCGCGTTTACGGAGGAGCCGACGTCGCTGACCAGGCTTGCGTAGGATTCAGTCAGCGTGGCGTTGCCGATCAGGCGCTCGTCGCGAATGCCAATCAGCGCCTTAATATTTTCGTTATTGCTCTCATCGCTCGGATCGTCTGATTTAGACGCGGCAATTTGGTCGCCGCTGGTGATAGCGACCTTCAGGCTGCCGGAGACGTTTTCTACCGGGTTTATGCGGAAGCTGTCGCCCGGCTGCGCAGCGCCGCCCGGCATCATGGAAATACCGTCAAACTGCAGCTCGCCGTTGTCGCCAATGGTTGGCGTCACTTTGCTGCCGTCGGCGCGCGTTACTTCCCAGTCGCTCTGGCCCGGCCCTTTAAAGGTAAGGGTGTAGTCCTGCGCCTGCACATCTTTGATACTGGTGTACGTCACATCAAAAGAGCCGTCGCCCACGTTATTGCGGTTAGCCTGCGCGGTTGGGTTATTGAAGCTGAATAAATCTCCGCCGGTATCGCCTTTAAGATCGTGGCCTTCGCCGTTGACTTCGTTAAAGCGGTTCGCCATTTGCAGCGCAATCATATTCAACTGATTGCGCGCATCCACCAGGTCTTCGTTACGGAACTTAAACAGGCCGCCGAGATTGCCCCCCGTGAGTTTCTCTTCATCCAGGCGCAGGCTGTTGCCGGAAGCATCCACGTAAGAGACGATATTTTGCGACGGGTTTTCCGGCGAGGTGCTGGTTTGCAGCTTGTAGGAGCGCTCGCCGTTAACCAGCGGCAGGCCGTTGGCCATAGAGACAGAGACAACGCCAGTGCTGGTGTTCTCGTCCACGCGGATATCAACCTGCTCGCTTAGCTGGTTGAGCAGCACGTCGCGCTGGTCAAGCAGATCGGACGGTACGCCGCCGGTCTGAGCCTGAATTTTGGCGATTTCTTTGTTGATGTTCGCCAACTGTTCGGTGGCGTTGTTGATATCTTTAACGGACTGATCAATCAGCGTATTGGTGCTTTTTTCCAGCCCGGTCAGAGTGCTGTTATAGCTGTTGTACTGATAGGCCAGGGACTGCATATTAGAAAGCACTTCCTGACGTGCGGCGGAGCTGACCGGTTCGCTGCTGACCTTTTCCATTGCGCTGAAGATATTGTTCAGCGAAGCCGAGACGTTGGATGCGTCGTCGCCCAGCATATTGTCAATCTGGGTGAGTTGCGTATGGCGGCCATACAGTGACATAAAACTGGTGGTGGCGCTGCGCAACTGGTTGTTAATAAAACCATCATAGGCGCGCTGAACGCCGTCTACCTGGGCGCCGTAGCCGAAAAAGCCGTGATTAGTGGTTTTACCGCCAGCCTGGCCCAGGACGATGCTCTGGCGGCTGTAGCCTACTGTGTACGCGTTGTTCAGGTTGTTGCCCACAACGTTCAGCGCCGCCTGGGCTGAACTCAGGCCGCTTTGGGCCAGATACATCAAATTAGACATAGCTATTCTCGTTTTATCTTTTAAAGCCAGCGCAACCGCAGGCAGACAAATCTTCTGTCATTGTTATCGGCTGGCCCGGAAAAAACTTCTGTTTTTATTTTTAGAAAATTGAACTCAAATCGGTCTGGTAGGCCTTCACGGCCTGGTTCAGGCTGCCTTTCACATTCTGAATAATCGAAATCAATTTTTGGGCGTATTTGGGGTCGGTGGCGTAACCCGCAGCCTGCAGCGCTTTAGCCGCATGCTCTGGCGTTTGCGCGTCAACCACTTTTTGATAACGCGGGTTTTTCGTCAGCAGCGTGGCATAGTCAGAAAGCGCGTGCGCGTAGGAGTCATACACGCGAAATTTCGCCTTCACTTTCTGCGCGATGCCGTTTACGTACTCGGTAGTGGTGATTTCAGTGGTGCGCCCTTTCCAGTTTCCTGTGGCCTTCACGCCGAACAGGTTATGGCTTGGGCCGCCGTCTTCGGTTCTGATTTCACGTTTGCCCCAGCCGGACTCCAGCGCCGCCTGCGCCATAATCAACTGTACAGGCAGGCCGCTTTTACGCGCAGCCTGCTGCGCTGGCGCAGACAGGCGCGAGATAAAGTTAGCGTTGTTCAGTACCGGGCCAGTCGGCCGCTCGGGCAGCGCCTCCTGCTCCAGAGACGGTATCGCGCGCCGCACCGCCTGGCGCAGCGCCTGTTGCGGCATGTTATTGATGGCTTCCTGGCTTAGCGTCAGCGGCGTTTCAGGCGTCGTACCGGCGCTTTGCGCCGGTACGGGGGCCGTTTCGCCGGCAAACTGTTTTACCATGATATCCGCCAGCCCCAGGCCGCGTGCGGCGATCTCTTGCGAGATCTGCTGGTCATACATTGAGGTGAACATACGCGACTGGCTGCTGTCGAGCAGCCCATCCTGCGGCGTGGCGTCGCGCATGCTTTTAAGCATCATCTGCACAAACAGCCCTTCCATCTGCCGGGCCGCCGCCTGTAGCGCGCCGCCGGTTGATGCGCGGGCCTCGCGTTTAAGCGCGGCCAGCGACTGGATATCAAACGCGGTTGTCCCTTTCATTAATTAATCTCCAGTTTTGCGCGCAGGCAGCCTGCATTTTGCATCGCCTGCAAAATGGCCATGAGATCGTTCGGGGTTGCGCCAAGGCTGTTGAGCGCGCGTACTACGCTGTTGAGGTTGGCGCTCGATTTCACCTGCTGTAGCGAACCGCCCTGCTCACGCATCGAAATATCGGTATTCGGCGTGACGGTGGTCTGGCCGCCGCCTAATGGCGTATCCGGCTGGCTTACATCGTATGAGCGATTCACTTCCACAGTCAGATCGCCCTGAGCGATAGCGCACGAGTCAAGTACGACATTACGGTTCATCACGACGGTGCCGGTGCGTGAGTTTACAATTACGCGCGCGTCGCCGACCGGCGAGCGAATAGGGATATTTTGCATATCGGCCAGGAAACGCACCTTGCCGGCGCCGTCGCGCGGTACATAAACGCGTACGCTGCGGCCATCTTCCGGCACGGCGGTGCCGCCGCCGAAGCGGCGGTTAATTTCATCGCTGATAAGCTGCGCCAGGGTAAAGTCATCCTCGTTAAGCTGTAAATTCAGGGTGTTGCCGCTGGCGAAATCAACCGGCACTTCGCGCTCAATTATCGCGCCATTGGTAATACGCCCGCTATTGAGGTGGTTGACCTGCACGCGGTTGCCGCCTCCCTGTGCGCCGGAGCCGGAAATCAACAGGTTGCCCTGCGCCAGCGCATAAACCTGATTATCCACCCCTTTAAGCGGCGTCATCAGCAGCGTGCCGCCGCGCAGGCTTTTGGCGTTGCCCAGCGAGGAGACGACGACATCCACCTTCTGCCCGGCGCGGGAGAAGGGGGGAAGCTGGGCGGTCACCACGACGGCCGCGACATTTTTCAACTGCATATTGGTGCCTGCCGGTACGGTAATACCGAGCTGGGACAGCATGTTATTCAGGCTTTGAGTGGTAAACGGCGTTTGCATGGTCTGGTCGCCGGTGCCGTCCAGGCCCACCACCAGGCCGTAGCCGATAAGGGCGTTGCTGCGCACGCCCTGTACGGTGGCTAAATCGCGAATGCGCTCAGCCATTGCGACAGGCGCTGAAAACAGGCCCGCCGCAGCAAGGAACAGACAAAGGCACCAGCCAGGAACGGAATTCTTCATCATCACATACTCAGAATGGTGAAATATTAAGGAAGAAGCGCTGGAGCCAGCCCATTTGCTGCGCTTCATTAATGTAACCGTTGCCTACGTATTCGATACGCGCGTCCGCCACCTGGGTGGAGATAACGGTATTGCTGCCGCTGATCGTGCGTGGGTTCACGACGCCGGAAAAGCGGATAAATTCAGTTCCCTGATTGATAGCTATCTGTTTTTCACCCACAACCTGAAGGTTGCCGTTCGCCAGCACCTGATGCACCGTCACGGTAATCGTGCCGCTGAAGGTATTTTTCGCCGCCGCGCCGCCGCCGCCTTTAAAGGCGTTGTCGCCGCTAACGGAAACGTCGGCGCGGCCGTTGCCAAACAGCCCGCTCATAAAGCGGGGTATAGCGTCCACCGTTAGCCCGCCAGAGCCGTTGCGCGACGCGTTTGCCGAGGAGCTTTTGCTGGCGCTGACGTTCTCCTGCAGCACAATGGTCAGGGTATCGCCGATATTGCGCGGGCGGCGGTCTTCAAACATCGGCTGATAGCCATAATTCATCGCCTGTCCTGTCTGAAAAATGGCGCCGCTTGCGGCATTCGGCGTAACCTGGACGGGCTGCGCGGTCGTTGGGCCGTCGATCATCGGCTTTTGCGGAATATAGGCGCAGCCGGCCAGCAGCAGGCTCAGCCCCAGCGCGGCAAGGGCGCTGAACCGGCGACGAAGCGTTGTATGGCCGCCGGCGGCGGTATTTTCAGTACAGGTTTGGGTCATGTGTTTATTCACTGCGGTTACGGCTCCGCCTTCAGGCGGAGCACGGTGTGACTGGCGGCATCAGAGCTGGCTCAGGCGCTGGAGCATCTGGTCAGACGTTGATACGGCTTTACTGTTAATTTCGTAGGCGCGCTGGGTCTGGATCATGTTGACCAGTTCTTCAGCGACGTTAACGTTTGACGTTTCCACGTAATTCTGCTTTAGCGTGCCGGCGCCGTTCAGGCCTGGCGTGCTTTCGTTAGGCGCGCCGGAGGCCTGCGTTTCGCGATACAGGTTTTCGCCCAGGCTTTCCAGGCCGGAATCGTTGATGAACGTCGCAAGCGTCAGTTGGCCAACCTGCTGCGGATCGGTCTGCCCGGCGATAGTGACGCTGACGATACCGTCTTTACCGATGGTGATAGACTTTGCGTCCTGCGGCACGGTAATGGCCGGTTGGATCTGATAACCGCTGGCGGTCACCAGTTGTCCGTTCTGGTCAATCTGAAAGGAACCGTCGCGGGTATAGCCGGTGGTGCCGTCCGGCATCAGTACCTGGATAAAGCCGCTGCCGTCGATTGCTACGTCTTTACTGTTGTTGGTCTGCGTCAGGCTGCCCTGGCTGTGTATGCGTTCGGTGGCGACCGGGCGCACGCCGGTACCCAACTGTAAGCCGGAGGGAATGGTGGTCTGCTCGGATGACTGCGCGCCTGGCTGGCGCAGGGTTTGATAGAGCAGGTCTTCAAAAACGGCGCGCTGGCGCTTAAAGCCGTTAGTGCTGACGTTGGCCAGGTTGTTGGAAATAACGTCCATGTTGGTCTGCTGCGCTTCCAGCCCGGTTTTGGCAATCCATAAAGAACGGATCATTGTGCTACTCCTTGTGCCCGGCGTTAGCCAAGGCTCAGTAATTGGTTGGCGCGTTTGGCGTTGTCGTCGATATTGGTGATGGTTTTCATCTGCATATCGAAGCTGCGCGCGTTGCTAATCATGTCCACCATCGATTTCACCGGGCTGACGTTGCTGTCTTCAAGCGCGCCGGGTATCAGGGTTAGCGCCTGATCCTGCGGCAGTACGGCGCCACGCGCGGCGGCCGTGGCGGCGCTGACGTGAAACAGGCCGTCGTCGCCGTGGCTCAGTTCGTTGGTATCGGCGCTGACCATTTTCAGGCGGCCGACCTGCGCAATGGCGGTGGCTTCATCGCCCGCGCCCAGCGCCGAGACGGTGCCGTCTGGCGCAATAGTGATTTCCGCCTGCGGCGGTACGGTCATCGGGCCGCCGTCGCCCAGCAGCGGATAGCCGCGCACGCTGAGCGCGCCCTGGGCGTCGATCTGGATGGCGCCATTGCGCGTATAGCCTTCAGTGCCGTCCGGCAGTTGAACCGCCAGCCAGCCGTTTTGCGGCAGCGCGACGTCAAGATTGCGGCCCGTCGGGCTGATGGTGCCCATTGTTGAATCGTGATAAGGCGTAGAGGCCGCCACCAGGGTGCGGGTTTGAATGCTTGGGCCGTTTATCGGTACGGCGCGGTACGCCGCCAACTGGGCGCGAAAGCCGGGCGTGGAGGCGTTCGCCAGGTTATTGGACGTGACCGCCTGCTTTTCCAGCGCCGCCGAAGCGGCGCTCAGCGCGGTATAAATAGCGCGATCCATGAATGCCTACCCTTAGCGCAGGTTAACCAGCGTCTGTAGAATTTCAGACTGGGTTTTAATGGTTTGGGCGTTGGACTGGTAGTTACGCTGGTAAACAATCATATTCACCATTTCCGCGCCCAGATCCACGTTAGAGGCTTCCAGTTTGCCGCCGTTCAGTGTGCCGAGGTTGCCGGTGCCGGAGATGCCGACAGACGGCTGACCGGACTGCGGCGTTTCGGTCCAGCAGTTGTTGCCGGCAGAGGACAGGCCGCCCGGGTTGGTGAAGTTCGCCAGCACAACCTGGCCCAATAGCTGCTTCTGGCCGTTGGAGTAGGTGGCGATGATTTGACCGTTATCGCCGACGGAGTAGCCGTTCATCAGGCCCGGCGGGAAGCCGTTAGTGCTGGGGCTGTCCATTGTGGTTTCGGTGGCCTGCTGGGTCATACCGTCCATATCCAGCGCGAAATCCAGCGCCTCAGCGCCGTTGTATGCGGCGCTTGCCACATTCAGTTGCGCCGGGTTGGTCGTCAGTTGGCCGGAAGGATCGAAATTCAGCGTTGTTTCGCCGTACTGCGGGGTGTCGCCGTTCATAACGGGCGCGGTGGTGTCGCTGCTGTAAGCTTTCCACTCATTGGCGCCGGTTTTTACGAAGTAAACGTTAATGGTGTGCTTGTTGCCCAGGCTGTCGTAAGCATCAACCTGCGTCACGGAGTTATAAGTCTTGCTGTCAGACGGGTCGAACGGGTGTTCGGTCTGGTCGATGGCGCTGTCTTCCGAGTTCAGGTTGCCTTTCATTGTGCCGCTGGTAGAGGCGCTGGCCGGCATCTGGCCGGTTGGGATCTGAATTGGGCCAACGGGGGCGCCGGCTTCAATGGTCGGCGGAGTGCCGGTGGCCTGGTAGCCGTTCAGATACATGCCCTGGTTATTGATGATAAAACCATTTTCGTCTTTCTGGAACTGGCCGTTACGGCTGTAAAACGTGCGGCCCGCGTCGTCGGTCAGGCGGAAAAAACCGTTACCGGAAATCCCCATATCCAGGCTGCTTGCGCCCTGGCCCAGTACGCCGTCCGTAAAATTCTGGTTCACGCCTGCGACGGTAACGCCCATCCCGATCTGGGAACCGGCGAATACGTCCGCAAAGGCGATAGAGCCGGATTTAAAGCCCACGGTTTGGGAGTTTGCGATGTTGTTACCCACGACGTCGAGCGCCTGTGAGGCGGCGTTCAGGCCGCTAAGACCCTGTGAAAAACTCATAATTGTTTCCTGTGAACGAAATGAAAAACGGTAAAAATTATTCGACCATATAAACCATGCCGAGGGTGGCCGTGCCTTCAAGGCCAAGCTGGAGTACGGCGCCCGACTGAGTAAAGGAGACGGCTTCCACCTTCGCCGACTTCAGCGCCACAATGTCCGGCGATGCGCCGTCTGCGTTTTTGGCGTTAAAGGTAACGTTGAATTGGGTATCGTCGGCAGGCGGACCAGGCTGAACATTTTTCAGATCGTCCAGCGTGAATTTGTGAACGCCCGCTTTGACATCTTTCAGTTCGCCGGTGTAGGCATGGCCTGCGCTGTCGGTAAGCGTTACGGTGACCGTTTGAGCATCGCTGCCCAGCGAGAATCCGAAAACTTTGTTGCCGTCTTTGCTGGTGGAAACCGTAGGGTCGCCCTCAATCATGACGGTGCGGCCAACCCAGTCGGACGCGCTCATTTGCTGCATACTGGTCACCAGCATACCGACTGATTCCACGGTGGAGTTCAGGTTCTGGACGCCTGCGGCGGTCTGAAACTGGGCCAACTGCGACGTGAGCTGGTTGTTATCCATCGGGTTGGTCGGATCCTGGTTTTGCATCTGGGTAATAAGCAGCGTCATAAAATTATTCAGCAGCTCGTCGGCGGTGTTGCCCAGTGAGTTGCCAGACGTGGCTGTTGCCGAAGAGGCATCCCTGGTCGTTGTATCAGCAGAGGTTTTCGTCGCGCCCTGCGTGCTGGCGGAGGTCATTACGGGTGAAATAGACATGAATGGCTTCCTTTATTACAGCCGTTACTGGCCGAGGCTTAGCGTCTTTAACATCAGCGATTTGGCGGTGTTCATCACCTCCACGTTCGCCTGGTAGCTGCGTGAGGCGGAAATGGTGTTAACCATCTCGCTCATGACGTCGACATTTGGCATGCGCACGTAGCCGCTGCCGTCCGCCATTGGATTGCCCGGATCGTAAACCATGCGGTCTGGCGCGCTGCTTTCCACCACGTCTGCCACTTTAACGCCGCCCACTTCCTGGCCCGGCGCGCCGTTAACCTGGAAAATGACCTGGCGGGCGCGGTATGGCTGGCCGTCCGGCCCCGCTACGCTGTCGGCGTTCGCCATGTTGCTGGCGCTAACGTTCAGGCGCTGGGACTGCGCCGCCAGGGCTGAGCCTGAAATATCAAAAATGCTGAAAACTGACATCGTTAAATTATCCCTGGTTCATTACGGTCATCATGCCTTTGATGCGTGAGTTCATCATTGTCAGGCTGGTCTGATACTTCACGCTGTTGTCAGCGAAATTCACCCTTTCCCGGTCCATATCGACCGTGTTGCCATCGGCGCTTGGCTGATCGGGAATGCGGTAAAGCAACTGATGTTCCAGATGAGCTGGGGCGGTGGCCGGAATATGGCCGCTGGACGTCAGATTCAGCGACAGTGCGCCGCCTGCGGCGGCACGCCCTTTCTCAACGGCGTTTTTCAGCTCGGCTGAAAAATCAATATCGCGCGCCTGGTAGCCTGGGGTATCGCTGTTGGCGATATTGGCGGCGAGGATTTCCTGGCGCTGCGCCAGCAAATTCAGGGCTTCCTTCTGGAAATTCAGGTGGCTGTCTAATTTATCGAGCATGTCTCCTCCAGCTCTCCTGGTTTCATGAGGCGGCTATTTTAAAACCGAATGGCAAAAGGCTATCCGGCGAATAAGGGCAAAAACTTTGGTTATTTGTCCCCTTAACCTGGCTAAATTTTCTATAGACTGGCGTCCTGTAAAAATGTGAAGGTGTTTTCGCGCAGGAGGAACGCTGCGCTGTGCGGGCGCCTCGTAACTGGCTGACTCAGAGAGAACTATGCTGTTATCCGTTCGTGTTCGTATTGCTGCCGTCGGTTTCGTACTGATAAGCGGCGCGGCCTTTGCACAGGGCGGCGGTCTGGCGGCGCAAATTGAAGCGCAGCTTGACGCGCGCCAGGCTGATAAGGGCATTACGCATAAAGTCACCATTAAAACGCCGCAGGCGCAGTGGCCTGATTGCCCGCGTCCGGCGCTTACGCTGCCGGACAATAACCGGCTGACAGGTAACATGAGCGTGGGCGTGCAGTGCGCCCGCAGGCAGTTTCTACAGGTAACGGTGGATGCCGAAGGGCGCTACTGGGTAGCGCGGCAGGTTATTGCGGCGGGTAGCGCGATTTCACGCAACCAGATTGCCCAGCAGCGCGGCTCGCTGAGTAAATTACCCGCAAGCCTGGTTTTCAACCCGCAGGAAATTGTCGGTAGCGTAGCAGTGCGCACGCTTAACCCCGGCCAGCCTATCGTTGCCGGCCAGTTGCGAAAGCCGTGGGTGATTAAAACGGGTGATGAAGTTGACGTTATTATCAGCGGCGAGGGGTTTCGTATTCGCAGTAAAGGCCGGGCTACGACGAATGCGGCGGCGAACAGGCTCGTGCGGGTTCGCATGGCGTCCGGGCAGTTGGTGACCGGGCGCGTGGACGCCAGCGGCGTTGTGGTTGTGGAGTCGTAGCGGCAATGTCGTAAAAAAATGTAAAAAAAGACGCAAGTCATTTTCGGCGGCGCCGATATAACGTGTAACAACGGAAAATAAGCCGTCTCATTTAAAAGATTGTTGAGGTTGCTATGAGCATTGAACGTACTCTTTCTACTCAGCCAGTGGCGACCACGGGTTCAGTACAAACGACAATGAACGACGCCAAAGGCGTACGTGAAGCGTCCACGCCCCGCACGGGCGGCCAGGTGAAGTCTGGTACGCAGGTTACCATTAGCGATGCATCCCGCCAGATGGCCGGCAGCAGCGATATCGATATGGCGCGCGTGACGCAGATTAAAGATGCGATTGCCCGTGGCGAGCTGCATCTTGATGCCGAAAAAATTGCCGATGCGCTGCTGGCTGATAACGCATTTTTCGAATAATTAATTGTCATTAAAGGTATTATGGAAAATTTAGTAACTATTCTGGAGAAAATGCACGCGGCCCTTTGCGAGCTTGAGGTTACGCTGCAGGATGAGAACGCGCAGCTTAGCGGTTCGCAGATAGACCCGGTTTCGCTTCAGGTGGTTACCGATAAAAAGAGTAGCCTGCTGGCTGCGCTGGCGCATCATGACGCCTGTCGTCAGGAAGAAGAAGCGGTTAAGCGCGTACGCGCGCCTTATGAAGGCAACAGCGATCTGTCAATGCGCTGGCAACAGATTCATCAGTTAACGGTGAGACTGAGCGAACTGAATCAGCGCAGCGGCCTGCTTCTGGAAAAACAGCAGGAAAACGTCAGGCAGTTACAGAGCGTGATGAATAAGACGCGCGTAGGACAAATGGTTTACGGCTCTGACGGCCAGTCGCGCAACGGGGCAGGAAACCGATCGCTGAATATTAATGTTTGAAGCATAAACAGTAGCCTCATTAAATATAAGGTTGAATGTTCATATATTATTTTTTTTCGATTGTTAACAGCATTATTGATATAGATCAATAATGCCTGTCAGGAGTAAAAAATAAGCAGGTTTTTTTGTTATCAAAGACGTTTGAAATTATTTTTTGAGGATTTACTTATACAAAATTACGGCGCGCTGTCGCATTTTTTAATTTATTCGCGCTGAAGCTGTTTTACGTAACCCCCATAAATAAATACATTTCTTTACTTTAACGGAAGCGCTCCGGCAATCGTTATCTCTGTTTTTATGTTAGGAATTTTCCTAAGGTGCTGTTATTTTGCGTTATTTCCGCCTGTTGTGGACATTATCGATTTTTATAAAATTTTTTGAAAAATTTCACGTTGTGTAATCTCATTTTCCCCGGTTTTTGCTCTAATCCCGCGCCATTCCTCACTTTTTTAGCGATCTGCAAATATTGTAAAAAACATACAAAATTAAAATTGATCAATATTGTTGTTAACACAATAATACCTCCGAAGTACACCGGCTTTGTTATTTGTTAAACATGTGATTACAGTGTTAATAAGTAAATACTCATTGTTAATGAGTCAAGGCTTAGCTTGTTTTTCCGCACTGTTTTATTTCTGGCACATTATTAACTATGAATATCGATAAACAGCTCCAGAGCATCCATAATATTAATCTGACTTATCTACTCCTTGCGCAACGCTTAATAATGGAAGATGACATTGCCGCCAGTTTCAGGCTGGGGCTGAGCGAGTCGATGATTACCACGCTGAAAGATCTGTCGCTTTCACAACTGATTAAACTCTCTACCACTAATCAGCTTATTTGTCGGCTTCGTTTTGATGAAGAAGGCGTGATTGACCGCCTGACCAAAGAATCACGTATTGACGGGCTTCAGCAAATTCACGCCGGCATTCTGCTTTCCACCGATCTGCTCAGCACCCTGACAGAACCTGAAATGCCTGCTTCAAAGAGAATGTCCTGATATGTGTGAAAAAAGCATTCTCCGTGAGATTCAGGATATTCAACTGGCGATGGAGCTGATTTCTCTCGGCGCGCGCCTGCAAATTCTTGAAAGCGAAACCAGCCTCAGCCGCGGACGCCTCCTTAAGCTTTACAAGGAACTGCGCGGCTCGCCGCCGCCGAAAGGAATGCTGCCGTTTTCGGTAGACTGGTTTATGGCATGGGAGCAGAACATCCACTCATCCATGTTCTACAACATCTATCTTTATCTGCTGAAAACAGACAAATGTCGCCCGATTGAAGCCGTTATTAAAGCCTATCGCCTCTATCTGGAGCAGTGCCCGCCGCATAATCCGGGCGAAGAGCCGGTACTGGGCCTGACCCGCGCCTGGACGCTGCTGCGTTTTATTGACAGCGGTATGCTCGATCGCACGGAATGCACCTGCTGTAAGGGCGCGTTTATCGTTTACAGCTATCAGCCTAAGCAAGGTTTTGTGTGCAGCCTGTGTAACCCACCTTCCCGCGCGGTGAAAAAAAGTAAACTTTCCGAAGAGGCGGCCGATAACCTCTTACATCAACTCAATCTGGATGCGCATGAGTGGCATGGCGCCTCTGCCGGATTGTGAATAAGGGATACGACGCCTGCGGGCGTGCGTAGTCCGCCCAGTCTGCTGGGATGAATATATGTAAAGCGGGTCGCTAAGGAAATCGTGTGTTAGTTCTTATCGGTTATGTCATTGTATTTATTTGTGTTTTTGGAGGTTTTGCTATATCAGGCGGTCAGCTTGGCGCGCTGTGGCAGCCCTCTGAACTCCTCATTATCGGCGGCGCTGGCGTCGGCGCGTTTGTGGTCGGTAATAACGGTAAAGCTATCCGCGCCACGATAAAGTCATTTCCACGCCTGTTTCGCGGTTCAAAGTACAATAAAGAGATGTACATGGATCTGATGGCGCTCATGTATCTGCTGCTGACCAAAGGGCGCCAGAACGGCATGATGTCGCTGGAACCCGACATCGAGGATCCCGCCAACAGCCAAATCTTTTCTGCCTATCCGCGTCTTCAGAGCGACAAACAGCTCATGGATTTCGTGGTTGATTATCTGCGGCTTATGATTAGCGGCAATATGAACGCTTTCGAGATAGAAGCGCTCATGGATGAAGAGATTGAAACCTGTGAGAGTGAAAATGAAATCCCGGCCAGCAGCCTGAATCAGGTCGGCGATGCTTTCCCGGCATTTGGTATCGTGGCCGCAGTTATGGGGGTGGTTAACGCCCTGGCCGCGGCGGACCGCCCGGCGGCGGAGCTGGGGGCGCTGATAGCCCATGCTATGGTGGGAACTTTCCTTGGCATCCTGCTGGCTTACGGCTTTATTCTGCCGCTGGCCGCGCTGCTGCGCCAGAAAAGTAGCGAGAACATCAAAATGATGCAGTGTATTAAAGTGACGCTGCTGTCGAGCATCCACGGTTACGCGCCGCAGATTTCTGTCGAGTTTGGTCGTAAAACGCTTTATTCCACTGAGCGTCCTTCCTTTATTGAGCTGGAAGAGCACGTGCGTGCGGCGAAAAAACCCGGCGCGTCTGCGGAATAAGCGACTATGAAGAGAAAAGACCATCCCGTCATTATTGTTAAAAAGCGTAAATCGCACGGGCATGCTCATCACGGCGGATCGTGGAAGATTGCCTATGCCGACTTCATGACGGCAATGATGGCGTTCTTTCTGGTGATGTGGTTGCTGTCTGTCTCAACGCCTGAAGAGCGCCACCAGATAGCTGAATATTTTAAGATGCCGCTTAAAGCGGCGGTATCCAACGGCAACCGTTTCAGCCTCAGCGACAGCGCTATCCCCGGCGGCGGCGACGATATACAAAAAGTACAGGGCGAAGTACAGAAGCGGCGAGCGGAAAACAAACGCCGCGACCTGCAGAGCCTTAAGCGCGTGCGCGAACGACTTGATCAACTGATTAAAAACGACCCTCGCCTGCGTGAGCTACAGCCGAACCTGAAGTTAAAACTTCTGGATGAAGGCCTGCGTATACAGATTATCGATAGCCAGCAGCGCCCGATGTTCCGCAGCGGCAGCAAAGTGGTAGAGCCTTATATGCGGGATATTCTGCGCGCCATTGCGCCGGTACTAAACGATATCCCCAATCGCATCAGCCTTTCCGGCCATACCGATGATACGCCGTTTAACACCGGCGAGCGCGGCTACAGCAACTGGGAGCTTTCTGCCGATCGCGCCAACGCTTCGCGCCGTGAACTGGTTACCGGCGGCCTTGCGCGCGATAAAGTTCTGCGCGTTGTCGGCATGGCGGACTCCATGAATTTGAAAGAAGTCTCCGGGGAAGACCCGAGTAACCGTCGTATCAGTATTCTGATTCTGACGAAAGACAAAGAGAACGAGATCCTGAATGAAAATCAGGGGCATGATGCTGAGGATATCGCGCCGGACGCAGACGATCCTACTGGCAGTAAGCAGATTCAGGAGCGCGTTGCTCCGGCAGTGTGACACAGGAACAGAAGGCGCATGCGTTTATGGATATAAGTGACTTTTATCAGACATTCTTTGACGAGGCAGATGAACTGCTGGCGGATATGGAACAACACCTGCTGGCGCTAAATCCGCAGGTGCCGGAAAAGGAGTTGATGAACGCGATTTTTCGCTCAGCCCACTCTATTAAAGGCGGGGCAGGAACGTTTGGTTTTACCGTGCTTCAGGAAACCACCCACCTGCTGGAAAATCTGCTTGATGAAGCCCGCACCGGAGAACTGGCGCTCAACGCAGACATCATCAACCTGTTTCTGGAAACGAAAGATATTATGCACGATCAATTAGAGGCCTATAAATCTTCCCAGGAGCCGGACAGCGCAAGCTTTGAATATATCTGCCAGGCGCTGCGAGAACTGGCGCTGGAAAATAAAGCGGCGAAAGAGGGCAACGCGCCTGAAACAGCCGTGCCGGTTATTGAAACGGCGCCTGCGGCCCCGGTGATATCAGACGCGCTTCTTACGATAACGCTGACAAAACTTAAAGAGAATGAAGGCGCTCTGCTGCTTGAAGAGCTGGGTAACCTTGGCACCGTGGTTGCGCACGAAAAGCAGGGTGAAGCGCTGGTTGTTACACTTGATACGGCGACATCCGCTGACGATATCATCGCCGTGATGTGTTTCATTATTGAACCCGATCAGATAGCCATTGCGCAGGGCGGCGCTGCGGCGCCGTCCGCCGCGCCCGCTGAAGCGTCGGGCGTATCGCCTGACGCCGTGGCGCAGGCTGAAAAACCGGCGTCCACGGCCCCGGCGACCAAAGGCCCGGCGCCCGCGCGCGTTCAGCGCGGCGCGGCGGCGGAATCCAGCAGCATTCGCGTAGCGGTGGAGAAAGTTGACCAGATAATCAACCAGGTAGGCGAACTGATTATCACCCAGTCGATGCTGTCGCAGCTTTCCTCGCTGCTTGACCCGGCCCTTCACGGCGATCTGATGAACAGTATTGACCAGCTTGAGCGCAATGCCCGGGATCTTCAGGAATCGGTTATGTCCATTCGTATGATGCCGATGGAGTATGTGTTTAGCCGCTTCCCGCGCCTGGTGCGCGATCTGGCAGGCAAGCTGGATAAACAGGTGGAGCTGACCCAGCGCGGGGGGTCTGCCGAGCTGGATAAGAGCTTGATTGAACGCATTATTGATCCGCTCACGCACCTGGTGCGCAACAGCATCGACCACGGTATTGAAGACAGCGAAACCCGCCGCGCTAAAGGTAAACCGGCAAAAGGAAACCTGCTTCTTTCCGCCGAACACCAGGGCGGGAATATTGTTATTGAAGTTATTGACGATGGCGCGGGGCTTAACCGCGAGCGTATCCTGGCCAGAGCGATATCTCAGGGTATGGATATCAATGAAAACATCAGCGATGAAGAAGTATGGATGCTTATCTTCGCGCCGGGTTTTTCTACCGCAGAGAAAGTGACGGATGTTTCCGGGCGCGGCGTGGGTATGGACGTAGTGAAACGTAACATCCAGGACATGGGCGGTTACGTGGAAATCCAGTCCGAGAAAGATAAGGGTTCCACTATCCGAATTATTCTGCCGTTGACGCTGGCGATCCTTGACGGCATGTCAGTGCGCGTAGGGAAGGAAACCTTTATTCTGCCGCTCAACGCGGTAATGGAATCGCTCCAGCCGCAGGAAAAGGCGCTGCATCCGATGGCGGGCGGCGAAATGATGCTTCAGGTGCGTGAAGAATACCTGCCGCTGGTGCAACTGCATGAAGTGCTGGATATCAAGGACGCCCAGAACGAACCGGGCAAAGGCATCGCCGTTATCCTGCAAAGCGCGGGCCGTCGTTATGCGCTGCTGGTCGATCAGCTTATCGGTCAGCATCAGGTCGTCGTGAAAAACCTTGAAATGAATTACCGCAAAGTTCCCGGCATTTCCGCCGCCACCATTCTGGGCGATGGAAGCGTTGCCCTGATTGTGGACGTGGCCTCGCTGCCGCAACTGTGTCGTGACAAACGTATCGCGGCCGCCGCCGAGTGACGGCCGCGTTATCCAGGAGATATCAACATGATGAGCATCGTTTCAGACAACCAGATGGCGGTCGAAAACCTTGGGCAGGAATACCTGATTTTTGCGCTGGGGCAGGAAGAGTACGGCATTGAAATCCTTAAGGTACAGGAGATCCGCGGCTACGATCGGGTCACCCGTATCGCCAACACGCCGGGCTTTATTAAAGGCGTAACTAACCTGCGCGGCATTATCGTACCGATCGTTGACCTGCGTGTGAAATTTGCCCAGGAGAATATCCGCTACGATAACAACACGGTGGTTATCGTGCTGAACGTAAATCAGCGCGTAGTGGGGATTGTGGTCGATGGCGTGTCCGACGTCCTGTCGTTGACCTCCGAGCAGATTAAACCGGCCCCGGAGTTTTCCGTCACGCTTTCAACCGAATACCTGATGGGCCTGGGCGCGGTAGATGAGCGGATGATTATTCTGGTGGATATTGAAAAACTGCTCAACAGCGAAGAAATGGAACTGATGGATAAAATCCACAGTGACGCCGCGCACGCGCTCTAACGGCGCGCCGATACCGTTCTCAACGCGAAAAACGCGCGATGCCGTAAGGCCGCGCGTTTTTTTACATTCAGGGGCGTTAGGGTTACCCGGACGGAGCAAAGCGTAGGTAAGCGTCATTTCAGCACCGTCTGGCAACGTCGCTGACACGGTCACCCCGGTGCAGCATCAGCATGGCAGTCAGTCTGCGGGCATAATTTTTATCGTGTGTTTTATGGATAGCTTTCTGCATCAGGCGTCGTTCGTCACGGGGAATTGGTGCTATGTCGGCATTGCTCAGTCCGGTTTGGTGATATTGGTTGGTTTGGCGATTGATCAGATCGCACAATCCGGGCTGAGTTCCCTCAAAGTGATCTACTATTCCGCGCAGCTATTTAGTTGTATTAGTCGCGACTTGATCTGACACATGGCCTTGAAAGGTTGAGAGTTACCGGTTTTGATATGGGTGTCGAATCCTTATACAAAACACGAGGTAACTCTCATGCTTCATACTACCAATCCCGTCATCAAACACAAAGCCGGTTTGCTCAATCTGGCTGAAGAACTCAGCAATGTATCAAAAGCCTGTAAAATCATGGGAGTGTCGCGGGATACATTTTATCGTTATCGCGAACTGGCCGATGAAGGCGGCGTGGATGCGCTGATTAATCGTAGTCGCCGCACCCCTAACCTGAAGAACCGTACCGATGAGGCAACTGAGCAGGCTGTTATTGATTACGCCGTCGCTTTCCCAGCGCACGGTCAGCACCGGACCAGCAACGAGTTGCGCAAACAGGGCGTTTTTATCTCCGGCAGTGGTGTCCGTTCTGTCTGGTTACGCCATAACCTTGAGAACTTCAAAAAACGGCTGAAAGCACTGGAAGAAAAAGTGGCCCGCGATGGCATTGAACTGACCGACAGCCAAATCGCAGCGCTGGAGCGTAAAGCCAGTGATGACGAGTCCTGTGGCGAAATCGAAACTGCTTGCTCATCCGGGTTATCTGGGGTCACAGGACACGTTCTACGTTGGCAATCTGAAAGGTGTCGGGCGTATTTATCAGCAAACGTTCGTTGATACGTACTCAAAGGTGGCTCACTGCAAGCTCTACGTCACCAAAACGCCGATTACAGCAGCTGATTTACTGAATGATCGTGTACTGCCATTTTATGAGTCTCAGTGCCTGCCGATGCTGAGAATACTGACTGACAGAGGCACAGAATATTGCGGCAAAGTGGAACATCATGATTATCAGCTTTATCTGGCGATAAATGACATCGAACACACGAAAACTAAGGCGATGTCACCACAGACCAACGGCATCTGCGAGCGGTTCCATAAAACGATACTGAACGAGTTTTATCAGGTGACGTTCCGCAAAAAGTTATATGGCGATCTTGATACATTACAATCGGATCTTGATGAATGGCTGGCTCACTATAATAATGAGCGGACTCATCAGGGAAAAATGTGCTGTGGCCGGACGCCGATGGAAACATTACTTGATGGAAAACGCATCTGGGCTGAGAAAAATTTAAACCAGATGTAATCTGACAGATACCTGTATAAATAACCGGTAACTGTCAGATCAGGTCTGAGCTAATACAATTTAGTCTACAGCCTGAGCTTCCTGTCTTAACTNATTTAGTCTACAGCCTGAGCTTCCTGTCTTAACTCTCTCCAGGAAATTCGGTGCGGTTCATCCCGTTCAGCCAGTTCGCTCTTGCGTTCAGACGATGACAGTTGCTGCTGCTGTTTGCTGCGCCCTCAGTGCGCCCTCAGATATAAAAGACAAAACCTGAGGCTATGCTATATATTATAATATTCAATCTCTTAACAAAAAATCATCGACCAGTAGCAACTTTGGTATTAATTGCATCAAGAACCATAGGCTCCCAAATATTATCCCACTGATTAATGTAATATTCTCTTATTTTAGACACAGATGGTAAACGTGGGTGAAAATTTTCATTGATAAAATACTTTTGCCTTTCAACCGTAAATTTATAATAAGAGCTACATTCAATGTCTCTTACGGATACATTAACACCTAATAATTTTGCAGCATACAAACCATATTGTACAGCCTGATTATTTTCGATACTTTGATTAGTTATCTCGGATTCGACTAAAGAAATATCCCATAGCTTTTCATGGTATAATTCTTCATATAAATCTAAAGCGACATAGCTATGTTCCATTTCTTCAACAAAATGATAAGCTAGTAAATATAAAATACCTAAATTATTAGATAGACTCAATATACGCTTTATATTACCGCCATCAAACAGCTGTTCAAAGAAAACAAAGCTGGAAACACATGTTTTACTTTCAAATATAGCAACATCTTTAATTCCACGCTTTAATGATATATTATCCAGGGTAATTAAATCATTAGATAAAATATCATGCAGTATAGGTTCATAATATAACTTATAATTTATATACATAAAATCATAAACGTTACCATGATATTTCTCTTTGCCGGGAGGAGAAATAGAGGCTATAAATTCATTAAGTGGCTTATGTGCTAACGCATGCTGCCACTCTTGTTTCATAAAAATGTCATTATCACTTGCTAGATCTTTGTCTAAAATAAGCTCTGAATATATTCTATTAATTCGTTCTGCAAAATATTCTATAAACTCAAAATAATAAGAATAACCTAATCCCAATATAGATGATGATATTTGAGGATTCCAAAGATAATTAAATTCATCATTGAAATTCATTGCAGAAAAAACATTTTCAGGTATTTTTCTAATATGCATACATTTCTCTTTATATAGATAAACCACCATCAATGATAATTGTTTGGCCAGTGATATATTCTGCTTCTTTACTCATCAAATATCCCACTAGAAACCCAACATCAGAAGGATGTCCTATACGTCCTAACGGTATTTCCCTTCGAATATATTTCAATTCTTTATTGGAAATAAAATTAAGCATGTCCGTATTTATAAATCCTGGAGCAATTGAATTCACTCTTACATTAAACCGCCCAACTTCTTTGGCTAAGGATTTGGTCAATCCTTTTAGCGCAGCTTTTGATGCACCATAACATACTTGTCCAGGGTTACCTCGTTCAGCGGTTACTGAGCTAATAGTTATAATAGTTCCTCCTCCAACTAGCATTGTTGATAACAAATGCTTATTAAAATAAAATATCGAATTCAGATTAGTATCTATAATAGTTTTCCACTCTTCAACTTTAGTATTGAAGTGTAAGTTGTCTAATGCAATTCCTGCATTATAAACTATACCATATGGAGGCCCAAATTCCTTTAAAAAATACTCACAGAAGCAACTAACACTATCATAGCTACTAACATCACATCTAAAATAATCGCTATTAAATCCCTGATTTAATAAATTTTCTTTTAATTGGTGTGCCGATGCCTCGCTACTATTATATGTAAAGATGACATGATATCCTTGTTTCGCAAGAATCTCTACAATACCAGAGCCGATTCCTCGACTCCCTCCGGTAACTAATATTTTTTTAGATTGTTTTAACTCTTCCATATATTAACCAATAAAGTTTATTTTATTTGAAACCTCTTTTGAGTACACTGCCCGTTTTTTTCCATATGATTTAATTAAAAAATCAGAATGAAATTTTTTTATATCATCTATAGAATAAATGTTGTTTTCACCAAACAACTCATTAAGAACATTATACTTTGATTTACATATCCGCTCTATGGCGCTAGCTTTTCCATCCTCTCCCGACAAGAACAGGGGTAACATTTTATTTTGACCTTCAAAGAAGGTCTCGTGCACCATTGCGTTATGGTAAACCAAGCCTTCAGAAATTGACTCTAGAAAAAATTGCTTATGTCTTTCATCTGCATTAATAATGTTTTTTATGATATCTTTCCAAGCTTTTATATGCCTTGCCTCGTCTCTCATAATATTTGAGACAACACTTTTCAATTTTGGATGAGATATTACTGAGCGAACATCTTTATATAATTCAGTATTCACAATTTCAGCAAATAAGTGTGCTAATGCATAGCTGTAAAGACTCCAGTATTGCCTATCTTCAAAGCACCAAATATATTTTTCACTATAAGTTCTTATAGATAAGTTTGATATAAAATCATCCTTACCTGTTTTTACATAATTAAATATTTTTCCCAAAGAAACGCCATGCCTAAATTCTTCGTAAGTAATAATGTTAGCGTAGGCCAGTACTTCCCCCCAATCAGAAAGTAAGTCCTTATCAAAGCCATTTTCTCTTAACTTGAAAATCAAATTATAGAATTGTGTTATAGATGCCTGCCCCGAAAACTCTCCATCTGAAAGACAATCAAGCAAAAGTATAATATTTTTATCGACATCTCCAAGCTCGCCTAGCCAAGGCCAGTCATATCTATTAGCATCCCATCGTTGTTCATCAGATAGCCATCCATAGTGAACAATTGTGTCAATCCCAGTAGTATTTTCCATAATTACTCCGTATGATAAACTTATGATTAATATGTTAAGTTAATTTTTTACTTTGACCATTAACCCCATTGATAGCTGATAAATCAATTTATCTTCTTCAAATAAATTAATTTCAACAGTACCATAGACATCGTTCCCACTTCTTAATAAATCCCCTCCTCTTGTATTATAGGACAGTTTTCTAAATTCGAAATTTCTCCTTCTCCACAACATATCAGACACATTAATTTTATGATCTACTTGATAAACAGCCACATCATTAGAATCAACTATATTATGCTTCTCCAAATATGCTGCGGTTTCTTTAGCCAATGGTTTTTTATCGTTATCTGATATATATAAAGAAAATGCCAAAGCATCAATAAAGATCCAATCCTGATTGATGTCAGGATAATATTTTTTGAATAAATTAAGTTTTTTATTTATTAAATTAGATGGAATATTCCTTCTTTCACTACTATTTTCAATATCAATGAAATCGCCTGAAGCATTTGCCACGAAGCAAATATTCTTATTGCTATCTCTTATAGTTAGCCTACTGCTATTTTTCTTTTCCGTAATATCAAACAACATAGTTGAGTTGATATAGGCAGGAGACTTTAAGTAAAAGCATAAAGATCTATTTCCTAATGATAAAACATTGCTCAATAGATACTTTGCATCAAGCATAACCAGCATCCCATGAACAATTTTATCTTTAAGCCCTTTATTTAATGCAAAAATAGTATCAAAATGAACTTTATTATAATCACCAGAAAATAATGCCCATTGTTCAAGATCCACTTGATCATATTTTATTATCATTCATCAGCCTTCTGAATAACGAGACAACTATTCGAACCGCCAAACCCATAATTAACATTCAATGTTCTTCTTACTTTTTTACGCATATGTTCATTAGGAACATAATTTAAATCACAATTGTTATCTTTTTCATGAAAATTAATTGTTGCAGGAATAATACTTGATTCAATTGATTTAATACAAAAAATTGTTTCTATAGCTCCTGTTGCTGCAATAAGGTGTCCTGTATAGGATTTTGTGCTTGATACAGGAATATTATATATTTTTTCGGCGAAAACTTCTTTTAATGCTAAAGTTTCGTTAAGATCATTTAACTGTGTAGATGTGCCATGAGCATTAATATAATCAATGTCTTCATTCATAATTTGCGCATCAGAAATCGCATCTTTAATAGCCCAAACACGTCCTGCTAAATCTGGTGCAGGTGCAGTCATATCGTATGCATCTGTAAAACTGGCAAACCCCGTAATTTCAGCGAGAATATTTGCACCTCTTGATTTAGCACTTTCGTACTCTTCTAAGCAGATTACTCCAGCCCCCTCTGATAAGATAAAACCTGTTCTTCCGGCACTAAACGGGCAACAAGCGTTTTTTGGTTCCACTTGTTCTTTAGATAAAGCATCCAGGATGTCAACAGTCCAAATGCCATAATTACCTAAAATGCTTTCACCTCCACCAGCTAACATCATTTTAGCCTTGCCCATCTTTATACGCTCATATGCATCACCAATAGATATACTACCAGTCGCACATGCAGCAGACGGTGTATTCTGATATCCTCTCAGATTCCAATTCAATGCAATACTTGCGGTGCCTATACTAGGCATCGCGAATAAATTACTTAGAGTTGAGGCAAAACCTGTATTTACATAAATATTATTATTCTCTATTGTTTCATCAATACCACCCCAACCTGTACCAAGAATTACACCACAGTCTTTCGGTTCATAATATTCGGATACAATCGTAGCCTGGCTTGAGCCAAACGCCATATTAATGGCCTCTCTCGAAGCCATTAGTCCTAGCTTTGCAAATCTAGGCATATTTTTAAGTATCTTTTTTGAGAACATTTGTAGTTCAAGAGGAAAATTGATTCTTCCGAAATATTTGGCCTTAACACTTTTATCTGGATGTTCCCAGTATGTATAGCCGATTTTTTTAGCTAATATTGAGTCCCAAATTTCCTCTGTATTCTTTCCTAAGGAACATATTGCGCCATATCCTGTAACTGCTACTCTTTTATTCATTTTGTCTTCTTCCAAGTTTAGCTCAAAGATTTTCAATATATCTGACTAAATCACCAATAGATTCTAAATTCTCCTGAGCTAGTTTATTTAAATCCACATCAATATCCATTTCTCTTTTCAGTACGACTTGAATTGCTACATAATCTAAACTAACGAGCCCAACATCTGTAATTTTTGTTGCATCGCTTAACTGAGCAATATCGAAATCGGTCAGGTTATCAATTTGTTCAACAATAATTCCTTTAACGCTCATAAATAACTTCCTCTTAGTCGCTTCCACACATAATGATATTAAGCAATTCAGGTGCCATTGGTACCTGCATAGAAAAACTGTTTCCGATTGTCGCGTAGTCAATATAACCCATACGCGCTAAAACCTGAGTTTTAGAAACATCCATCATTCCATCTTTGATATATTCATCTTTTACATGGATTCTGATTACTTCACCTAAAATTAAATCCACTGTCCCCAGGTTAGAATTCCCTTTTATTGTCTGTGTACTGATGTACTTACATTCAAGTTGACATGGACTATCTGCAACCATCGGTATTTGTGATAAATCAGCTTTAATTTTTGCGACATTCGCAAGTTCAAACTCATCAACTTGTGAAGGAACAATCATTGCTGATTTATTAACAGCTTCTTTTAAATCTTCAGTAGCCATATTCCATACAAACCATCCCGTACTCTCTGCATTCCTTGCCGAGTCTTTTCTTGTATCATCAGGATAATGATTCGCGCAAAACATTACCATCGGCGGATCAATTGTAACGATTTGGCATTGGCTAAACGGTGCAAGATTATCAATTCCATTTTCATCCGTGGTTGATATCCATGCTATTGGTCTAGGCGTAATACATGCTCTAAAAATAGAGTATGGTAGTGGGCATTTTTCTTTCGAAGGATCATATTTCATTAGTTTCTATACCTTTAAAAATCTCCAGTCGTCACGATTTAATACACTTAAAATCTTTCCGTCAATTTTTGGAGTAGTTATTAATCTATTAAAAAGTTAAACATATAGAACAAATCATACTGATCATTTTTTGTACACAACATAAAAACCATTTATTTTTTAATGTTTTTGGTCGATTACTCTGAATATGTTCATTTTTCATTCAAAAGCGCAAAACTTGATTTACATCAAATAATTAGTCGATTTTTCTTTAAGAAAAAAATAACTTAAACAACAAAACGCTAATAATTTCATTTGGCATGCAAAACAACATTTTTTAATTAAAACAATAGTTTAGCAATAGACATATAACACTTCTTTCTTGATCAATTCCAAGACCAATGGAAGCAACCTATTATCAAAGCCGTTTTTGGAGCGGGGTTTAGCTAATATTGAGAAGTGGCAATTTATGTTTTAATTTTGAGCTTACACATGTACACTGAAAACTTGATGTACCCTTTCACACAAAAGCAACAAGGTCGCAAACCCAAAAACTATGGATAGGAGCTACTTCTCTAATGAACGAAAAACATGTAAAACGTGTCGTTGTTACTGGTGTTGGATTGGTATCGCCACTTGCTGCAAATAGCACGGTCTCGTGGGAAAGATTACTCAAGGGGCTTTCAGGCGTAAAAAGATTACCCCCAGAGAGTTATGGTGATTGTCCGGTCAGCATTGCAGGAATTATTCCATCCTATGAAGACGACCCCATAGGTGGATTAGATATGAATCGTTACATTCCCTTAAAAGACCAAAAAAAAGCAGATCGATTTATTCAGCTCGCTCTTGTTGCTGCGGAGGAAGCAGTAATCGATGCAAATCTCTTACCTTTAAGCAATGACGAAAAACTAGATATAGCAACTATTGTTGCTACTGGTATTGGAGGTTTTCATTCGATTACTAATGCCGTAAATACTGTTGTTACAAAAGGGAGTAGAAAGTTATCTCCA
The DNA here is from genome assembly GCF_016632365.1 of Tenebrionibacter intestinalis. Lineage (GTDB taxonomy): Bacteria > Pseudomonadota > Gammaproteobacteria > Enterobacterales > Enterobacteriaceae > Tenebrionibacter > Tenebrionibacter intestinalis. Next base: position 77,003 of record NZ_JAEPBH010000019.1, read on the forward strand.
TTTACGATCCCATCTTTCATAGCAAATCTTGCAGCAGGACAGATTTCAATAAAATATGGCTTTAAAGGAATGATTGGAGCACCAGTTTCTGCGTGTGCGGCAAGTATACAAGCAATTGGTGATGGTTTCAGAGCTATTCAATCAGGATACGCTAATATTGCACTAGTTGGTGGCAGTGAATCATGTATTAATAATGTTTCATTAGGAGGGTTCCACGCAGCTAGGGCTTTAACTACAAATTATAATGATGCCCCTGAATGTGCTTCTCGGCCATTCGATTCACAACGAGATGGTTTCGTTATGAGTGAAGGAGCAGGCATATTGATACTAGAAGATCTAGATAATGCTTTAAAGCGAAAAGCAAAAATTCTCGCTGAAATAATAGGTTATGGAACAACTTCAGATGCTTGGCATATAACTTCTGGACCTGAAGATGGCTCCGGCGCAGCTAGATCAATGCAGAAAGCACTTAATGATGCTCATTTAAAAGCAGAAGATATTGATTATATTAACGCTCATTCAACTTCAACTTTTGTCGGCGATAGAGCTGAAATTGCAGCTATAAAAAGTGTATTTAATAACTCAAAAACTTATATATCATCAACCAAATCTTCTACTGGTCATATGTTAGGTGCAGCCGGAGCAGCTGCAACAATATTTTCTATTAAAGCAATTAATGATGGAATTGCTCCCCCTTCAATAAATATTGATGATTTGGACGATAGTACTGATGGACTAAACATTGTAACAAACACACCGAAAAAAACATCCTTAAAAAATGTTCTTATAAATGGATTCGGGTTTGGCGGGGTGAATGCTTCACTAATAATTTCAGATTTTGTAAAGTGATTTATAATTTAAGGTGCATTACCTATGCACCTTAAATCAACATGTAACTGCTGAAAAAATTGTAGTGAACTTTGATATAAGATTGATTCACTTCGGATATATAAAAAAATACCATTATTGTGGATTTGACCCTATATATCCAGACACCTTTTCTCTC